>NZ_JAQGJV010000090.1 GCF_028290435.1 Devosia sp.
GGGCCAAAACTGACTTTCGTCGACGAACGCGGCCCCGTCATGATCTGCCGCCAGCAACAAGGCTGAACCGATGCCCGCTTTCGTGCCCGATCTGTCCGTTATTCTAACCTTCGCCCTCGCCGCCTTCGTACTCGCCATTACGCCGGGGCCGGACATGGCGCTGCAAATGTCGCGCGCCATCAATTACGGCCGCGCCCATGGCTTTGCCACCGCCGCCGGCGCCATGACCGGCATAGTCGTTCACACGACGCTGGTGGCGTTGGGCATTTCAGTGCTGATCGTGGCAGCGCCAACAGCGTTCTGGGTCCTCAAGATCGCCGGGGCGATCTACCTGCTGTGGCTGGCCTATCAGGCCATCGTGCATGGCGGCGGCTTGCGGCTGGCCGAACGCGCCACAAGAGTGCCGACACTCAAGGAAAGCTTTGCCACCGGGGTTGGCATCAACCTGCTCAACCCCAAAGTGCTGCTGTTCTTCATGACCTTCCTGCCCCAGTTCGTCGATCGCCACGACGCGGCGGCGCCGGCAAAACTGTTCTTCCTCGGGGCCGAGTTCATCGTGGTGTCGATCCCGCTGGCGATCATCATGGTGCTGGCGGCGGAGAAACTGGCCGGGGTGTTGCAAACCAATGTCTGGGTCAGCCGGGCGTTGAACTGGACCTTTGCCGGCGTGTTCACCGCGTTTGCGGCGACGATCCTGCTGGCCGAGGGGCGGCGTTAGACTACCCGGAACGATCCCGACCATGTTCCGTTAGTCAGCCGAACGAGGACCGATCCATGGACGTGTTGCGCATCATTCTTTCCGTCATCATCCCGCCGGTCGGGGTGTTTTTGCAGGTCGGCATCGGGCTGCAGTTCTGGCTCAATATCCTGCTGACGCTGCTGGGCTATTTCCCGGGGCTCATCCACGCCATCTGGGTCATCACCCGGGACTGAAGCTCACCCCGCCAGCGCTTCGCGGTCTTTCTTGCTCAGGCGTTCCGTCTCGCTCTTGAGCTGGCCGCATGCCGCAAAGATATCGCGGCCGCGGGGGGTACGGACGGGGCTGGCATAGCCGGCGGCGTTGACGATGTCGGCGAAGCGCTCGATGCGCGACGAGGGTGAGGTGCCGTAATTGCTGCCTGGCCAGGGATTGAACGGGATCAGGTTGATCTTGGCGGGAATATTGGCCAAGAGCCGTACCAGTTCGCGCGCATCGGCATCGGTATCGTTGATGCCGTCGAGCATCACATATTCAAAGGTGATCCGGCGGGAATTGGAGACGCCGGGATAATTGCGGCAGGCCTCGAGCAGTTCCTTGAGCGGATACTTCTTGTTGATCGGCACCAGCACGTCGCGCAGGTCATCGTTGACCGCATGCAGCGAGATGGCGAGCATCACGTCGATTTCGCGCCCGGTCGGCTCGATATAGGGCACGACGCCCGAGGTCGATAGCGTGATACGGCGGCGGCTGAGGCTCATGCCGTCCCCGGCCTGGGCGATTAGCAGCGCCTGCTTGACGTTTTCGTAGTTATAAAGCGGCTCGCCCATGCCCATCATCACCACATTGGTGATGGCGCGGGTATCGCCATGGGGCACGAGGCCGCCATCGTTGGGGCGCACGCCGCCGGGGAAATCACCCAGCCGCTCGCGGGCCATCAGTACCTGACCAAGGATTTCGCCTGCCGTCAGGTTCCGCACCAGCTTCTGCGTGCCGGTATGGCAGAACGAGCAGGTCAGCGTGCAACCCACCTGGGACGAGACACAAAGTGTCCCGCGATCTTCTTCGGGGATGTAGACGGTTTCGACTTCGACCGGAGGATAGTTCGGATTGGCGGGGTCGCGGAAGCGAAACAGCCATTTGCGGGTGCCGTCGGAGGACACCTGCTCGGAGACGATTTCGGGCCGGTCGAGAATAAAGCTGTCGGCCAGCAGCTGGCGCACCGGCTTGGCCACATTGGTCATCTTGTCGAAATCGGTGACGCCGTTGACATAGAGCCAGTTCCACAACTGGCTGGCCCGCATGCGGCTTTCCTTCTCGGCAATCCCGACGCCCTGCAGCGCCTCGGCCAGCATCGGCTTGCTCAACCCGATCAGCGACGGCCGACTGAGCGAGGCAGGGCGGATGGCGCTGGAATGATCGAGATTAAGAGCAATGCTCATGGCAAAGGGCGTCCGGACTTTAGGAAGTGGCGCGGCCAATACCATATAGGCGCAGTTTGCGCAAAGTCAGGGGGTGGGGACGGGGAATGCGTGGGGCGCAGTCGTGGGGCGTAATGATGTGTCACCTTTGCACGACCACAACGCTCACCCCACCCACCGCATTTCCCGCGGACTTGATCCGCGGGCCTCTGGTAGCGCGTGCCAGATTGAGAATGGCCCCCGGATCAAGTCCGGGGGAAGACCGGTGATTGGGGATGCAGAAGCGGACTGAGTTGCCGCGGGAGTCTTAGCTGCAATCCGCCATGGCCTGCGAGGCAGCCGTGGCGCCGGACAGGGAAAAGGTCTCGACTATCTTGATGCCGGCCGCCGACGTGCCTTCGACCACCATGCTGGAGCCGGCGCGGATGGCGCTGGCCAGGGTGGCGCTCTGGCCGGCATCGTCGAGCCAGGCAGCATCGTTCTGGGTGAACAGGTTGAACACCTGCCCGCTGACATTGACCGTGGCGGCACTATCGGGCGCAAAGGTAAAGCCGGCGACCAGGTTGAACTCGTTGGCGACGTTCTCGCCGGGGCGATTGGTGATGTAGAGGCTGCCCGCCGCATAGCCGTCGGGCTCGGGCGAGACTTTCTTGGGCTTGGTCATGGCAAAGCAGACCGGGCCGGTGCCGTCGGTCGCCGCATAGGACGACCAGTCGCGATAATCACCCAAGAGGCGCACATTTTGCGCGGCGGCCGATCCGGCCATGATGACGGTGGCGGTGACCGCCAGCAGCAGCGCGCGCAGGGACATTGAACTTGGCCTCATCAATTCTGCAGACAATATCGCGTGGATCGCCTTGCCCAATTATGGCGTTTGCGCGCCGCGGGCAACCGCAAAGTCGCGGTTCACCCCATAGTCATGCCAAGGCCCCCGTCGTTGGACGGAGGCCGCAGCCATAGGGAGCGATCAGGCGCAGGCAGCGTCGATGGCTTTCATCGCCGCCGTGGCGCCGCTCAGCGAATAGGTATCGCTGGTATTGGTGCCGCGTTGGCTGGTGCCCTTGACGACCAGATTAGTGCCGGCCTTGAACGCCGCCACGAACCCGCCTTCGTCGCCGGTCGAAGCCAGCCAGCCGGCCGAGCCTTCCACCACCATCGGATAGGTCTTGCCATCGATAGCCGCGCTCGCCTTGGCGTCGGTGGCATTATACGGATAGCCGATAATGGTCTGGACTTCGTTCTTGGTGCCCATCCCCTTGCGGTGGATGATCATGAAATGGATCGGGTCGCGATTGGCGCCATTGGGTTCGCTTGCCGAGGGCGCTGCCGAAATATAGCAGATCTTGCCGCTTGCATCGGTCGCGGTCCAGGCGGACCAGGCGTTGAAAGTGCCCAGTTCCGTGGCAGCCGCCTGCTGCGCCTGTGCGGCAGGCGCCAAAGCCATCAATGCGGCCACCGCAAGCCCAACAACAAGGCCACCGGTTTTCGTCATCATTGCCAAATCATCCTCTGTTTATCGGTCCGTGGTCGAGAACCTGCGCCCGCAAGCTTGCCCCCGACAGGGTTACCAGGAAGTCAAACGCCGCCGCATTTGATTAAAACCTGCAATGAGGGGCAATCATGACGGCAATTTGGCGCGCGGTTCAGCTGTGATCAGCGTTTGCCCCGCTATGGTTAAGGTTTCGCTAACAAGAGCGTGAACGTGATGGTTTTAAACGCCTAAGCGGCCAGCGGATAGCTCTGCTCGACCACATAGGGGCCCCCGCCCACGGAGTCCTTGCTGGAAAACAGCACGAACCGCCCGACCGTGAAGGTGAGCGGCTCGAAGCGGCCCGATTGCGCCAGGAACCACGCCACATCCTGCGCGCTGGAACCGCGCAGCCGCGCCAGCGACACATGCGGCACGAACTTGCGCCCCTCGGGCTCCAGCCCCGCCCGTTGCAACACCCGCTCCTGCGCGGCCTGCAGCCGCACCAAGCTCTCGTTAACATCGGCGCCTGCATAGAGCGCCCGCGGCGTATTGCCCCCAAAGGTCGCCAGATGATTGAGCCGCACCTGGAACGACAGGGAATTGCTGAGCCGGTCGAGGCTGTCGGCCACATCATCGGCGGTGGTGTTGTCCACGTCGCCGATGAAGCGCAGCGTGATGTGGTAATTTTCGGGATCGATCCAGCGCGCGCCAGTGAGGCCGCCGCGCTTCATCGAAAGTGCCAATCCCACTTCGGCGGGGATTTCGAGGCCGGTAAAGAGCCGGGGCATATAACCCTCCTCTTCAAAAAGGACGACGAATACAAGGGTGATTTGCCCACCAAGCCTAGCACAAGGAATCTGGCCGAACAGGGCCTTATTGTCACGCTCGGCGGAGCGGCCTTGTAAAAAGCGGGGTCTGCATCCATATTCTTCGCAAGTGGCAGGAAATGCCTCCGGCGGAGCAGAAATCCGCATCCGATTGCTAGGGAAAGGATCACGACTATGGCTGAATATGACCGTCAGACCCTCAATGCGCGGGCCGGCTCGGCCGCTGCCATTGACGAGGGCCTACGCAGCTACATGCTGCGCGTTTACAATTACATGGGTATCGGCCTGGTCGTGACCGGCCTCGTGGCGTATTTCGCCAATGCCGCCGCCCTGACCACCAATGCCGACAACGCCGTGGGCACGCTCGCCAATGGCACGATGGTCACCCAGTGGGGCGCCCTGCTCTATACCAGCCCGCTGGCCTGGGTCGTCATGCTGGCGCCACTCGCCTTTGTGATGGTGCTGAGCTTCGGCATCAACAAGATGAGCGTGGGCACCGCCCAGCTCGTGTTCTGGGCGTTTGCCGCGGTCATGGGCCTGTCGCTGTCGTCGATCTTCCTGGTCTATACCGGCGCCTCGATCTCCAAGGTGTTCTTCATCACCGCCGCCACTTTCGGCGCGATGAGCCTTTACGGCTACACCACCAAGCGCGACCTGACCTCGATCGGCAACTTCCTGATGATGGGCCTGATCGGCCTCATCATCGCCTCGGTCGTGAACATCTTCCTGCAATCCGACTTCATGTCGTGGGTGATCTCGGCCGTCGGCGTGCTGATCTTCGTGGGCCTGACCGCCTATGACACGCAGAAGATCAAGGAAAGCTACAACGAGGCGCATGGCATGGACGTGATGGCCAAGAATGCCATCATGGGCGCGCTGTCGCTCTACCTCGACTTCATCAACCTGTTCATGATGCTGCTCCGCCTGTTCGGCAACCGCAACTAACAGGATCGCCAGCCAGCAATTTGGTTGGACGACAAATCGGGCCGCGGTCTACAAAGACCGCGGTCCTTTTGTTTTTCCCGGTTGCCGTTCATGTCTGAAATTTTGCTGCGCCCCTTCGCCTGGGGCGACGTCCCCGCCATCACCGCTATCTACAAGCATTACTGCGAGACCTCGACGGCGACCTTCGATCTGGAAGCGCCCGGCCCGACCTATATCGCCGAAAAGTTTGGCCACATGCTCGAAGCCGGCCATCCTGTGGTCATCGCCGAACGCGGCGGCGAACTCATCGGCTACGCCTATGCGTCGACCTACCGGCCGCGCCCAGCCTATCGCTTCACCTGCGAGGACTCGATCTACCTGCGCGCCGACGCCACCGGCATGGGTCTCGGCCGCACGCTGCTGGCCGAACTGATCGCCCAAAGCCAGACCTTCGGCTTCAAGCAGATGATCGCCGTCATCACCGCCGAATCGGCCGCCTCCATCGCCCTGCACGAGAAATTCGGGTTTCACACCGTGGGCCGGCACGAGGCATTAGGGCTGAAGTTCGACCGCTGGCTGGATGTGGTGCATATGCAGAGGGCGCTTTAGAGCGTCTTCCGCATTGGGTAGCCGTTGACCACGCGCCCGCCGGCCTGCGGGCCGTCCGATTGCCAGCCGCGGCTTTCGTAAAACCGGCGGGCCGTCAGGGTCGCTTCGAGGCGGCCCTCGCTGTGCCCGAGCGCGAGCAAGGCGATCTCCAGCCGCGCCAGCATGGCGGTGCTGATACCCGAAAAGCGCGCGGCGGGGGTGACGTAGTTGAGGCCGACATGGCCATCGGTGATCACCGCGCCGACGGCGACGATCACACTATCGCGTTCCGCGACGTAGATTTGCAGGCCAGGATTGGCCAGCATCGTGGCGACGCCGTCTTGGCTCTTGTTGGCTGTCCACGCCGCAATGGCGCGAGCATCCCCGCCATGGTCGGCCGCACAAAGTTCGGTGATTGAGCTCGTCAGCACCGCGCTCATGGCCGGCACGTCGGCTGGCGTCGCCAAGCGGATAGTCACGTTCGGCACCAAGTGACGATTACCCTACCACCGCCAATTGCGGATCGAGCACGCGCAACACCACCGCCAGCTCGTGGCCGCGCTTGAGAATACGGCCCTGCTGGTTGGTCACGGTGTATTGCCCCTGCTTGTTGCGCATCTTGGGGGTCTTTTCCACGATGAACAGTGGCCGCTCGGAGACGCGGGCATAGATCGAGAACACGGCCCGGTCGCGTAAAAAGTCCATGGCATAGTCGCGCCATTCGCCCTGCCCGACCTTGCGGCCATAGACATTGAGAATTGTCGCTAGCTCGCGCCGATCGAACGCCACGATATTCGGCACCTTGCTGGCTACCGGAACCGTCGGCGGATCACTAACATGCACCAGCGACAGACTGACATTGTGCTGGTCTGGGGTACGGCCTTGCGCCAAGTCCCTAAGCCTCCGCGTCATTGGGATGTCATGATTGCCAGATTTGCCCGCACTGGCAAGCGCTTTGCGCCGCCCTCGCCCAGAAATGAAGATTCCCCATTTTGGTCACATTCTGTCCCTGTCCTCGCCAGAATGCGCAGTCAATCTGTGTCCATTGCCTCCAGTGATCGGCAGCCGGGCTGAATGAGCCCCCAAACCTGAGGCCCGGCTGCTGATCGCCTCCAAGTTGACCAGTCAATCTTTTCCCCTCCCTGCCCCCAGGGAGGGGATTTGTTTTTGGGGCTCCGCGCCGAAGGATGCGTTGAGATTTAGGTCAGGCCGCGTCGAGACCGGTGGCTATCGAGAACCGGAGCGGAGCGTACATCTGTATGTGAGCACCGGAAGCGCAGATAACCGCCGTTCGCAGACCGGCATCACCTAAGCTCAATGCGCCCTACTTCTCGAACGCGGCAGCGCCGATGATCGCGCCCGGCAGGCCATCGTCGTCCTGCTGCACCAGCACGGCAACGCCGGTGCTATTCTGGTCGAGCACTTCGTCGAGGGGCAACTTGAGCTGGGCGCCGGTGGCGGCTTCCCACATGCCCAGCACCTGCCGCTTGGTCACCACCTGGGTATAGACCATGGTCTTGCCGGCATTCTCGCCGCTGTCGATCTTGACTTCGGCCCGATCGCGATAGGTCACCAGCCACACCACGGCATCGCTCTCGCCGGCGCGCGGCGGCACGGCGATCTTGAGCATTTGGCTGGTCGTGGTGATGGTCACCGGCAGGCTGAGCGTGGCGGCATCAAGTGCCGTCTGCACCTCGGTGCGGCGCGAGCCGACCACGTCCTTGGTGCCGTTGATCACCATTTGCGGGGTATAGATGCGCGAGGAATGCCAGCCCTTGGCATAGGAGCGCTGCAGTTTGGAATTGTCGGCATTTCCGAACGTGTCGGGCCAGCCCACATAGTCCCAATAATCGACATGATAGGCCAGCGCGATGACATCATCGTCGTCCGCAAGGCTGGTCAGCAGGGCATCGGCGGGTGGGCAGGAGGCGCAGCCCTGGCTGGTGAACAACTCCACCACCGCCTTGGGATGGGCTCGCAGCGTCTCCGCCGTCGCCGGAGCGAGCATAGCGAGAACTGCGGCAAAACCAGTCATGAGGCCAAGCAGGCGTCTTGCGATCATGGGCATTCTTGTAAGTCAGCCCGACATGGTCTCGCCAGTCAATTCAGGGTGAGAAGGCAAATTGCTGCGGCGCAAGGTTTTCTGCGCTAATAATCGCGAAAAACCGCTTCGAGATTATAGCCATCGGGGTCCAGCACATAGGCAGCGTGATAGCGCGGATCGTATTTTTCGCGCGGACCGGGTGCGCCGTTGTCGCGGCCCCCAGCAGCCAGGGCCGCGTCGTAAAATGCCCGCAACGCCTCGGCGCTTTCGGCCGGGAAGGCGAAATGGATTGCCTCGGGATGCGGCACACCCTGCTTGAGCCAGAAATACAAGGCGCGATTGCTGCCGAACCCGATCAGGTCGGCATGACCGTGCGGCCCCTCATAGTGCACGCCGTGGGTAATGCCGAGCGGCGCCAGGGCCGCGCGGTAGAAGGCTGTGGACCGTTCGGTGTCGGAGACGGTGAGGACGATATGATCGAGCATGGCGTTTCCTTTGCTGGCAAGGCGGTCCTAGCCGCCCCTGGTGTCAGGCGCTGTCAGCAGTAAACCTTTGCCAGAATACAAATTGCCGGGCCGCGCGGGTTCTGCTCTGCTGCCCAACAGGACATTTGGGGGAATAGAGCATGCGAACATTTCTACGACGGATACCAACGGCCTTGTGGCTCATCGTCGCGACGATGATTTCAGCAGGCCCCGTCGCCGCACAGGATCTGGGTGGCGTGACCAATATGACCCGCAGTCCCGGGCACGGCACCCAGGTCGAATACGTGGCCGAGGGCGGCAAGACTTATCTCTGGTATCCGGGCAATACCAACATCCTCAAGGGCCAATGGAAACTCGAGGACGGCAATATGTGCTTTGCTTATGGGCCAAACAGCTACAACCCGGTGACCAAGCAGCGCGGCGGCTGGGAATGCGAGCCCGTCCGGGCCTATCAGGGCGGCATCGCCAAGCAGGTGTCGGGCGATCCGATGGGCCTGGCGGGACGCCGTGCAGTGCCGTTCGATCTGACCGGCCAGTCGATCTCGCTCGACCAGATCCTCGCCATGGTGATCAATCCGGGCCCACCTGCCATTGGCGGGGATTTCAGTTGCGAGGGCGTCATCGCCAATGCCGAACGCAGCAAAAGCGACATGTCGATCGCAGCCGGCACGTATTTCAGCGGCATGTTCATGGGCAAACGCTGCGTCGATGTGGACTATGCGCGCGCCTTTGCTCTCGCCGAGAAATCCGGCACCGGCGTGGACGGCTATCTCAAGGTGCTGCGCGAGCGCGCCGCCACCGGCAATCCAAGGGCCGAATCGGCACTGCGCCGCCTGGGCTACGAACTCACCGCCGACTAACAAAAATGGCGGCCCACAGGCCGCCATTTTAAAATCCGAAACCCGAAAGCCTTACGCGGCGACGAGGCTGCGCAGCACGTATTGCAGAATGCCGCCATGCTTGTAGTAGTCGAGCTCATTGGCGGTATCGATACGGCAGAGCGTTTCCACGTTGAGGCTGGTGCCATCGGCGCGGGTGATTTTGACCGTCACCTTGGAGCGCGGCACGATACCGTTGACGTCATCGATCGAGACCGTCTCGGTGCCGTCCAGCCCCAGCGTCTGCCAGCTTTCGCCGTCCTTGAACTGCAGCGGAATGACGCCCATGCCGACCAGGTTGGAGCGATGGATGCGCTCGAAGGACTGGGCGATCACGGCGCGCACGCCGAGCAGGTTAGTGCCCTTGGCCGCCCAGTCGCGCGATGAGCCGGTGCCGTATTCCTTGCCGGCAAACACCACCAATGGGGTGCCTGCGGCCTGGAACGCCATGGCGGCATCATAGATGGCCATCTGCGAGCCATCGGGGCCCTTGGTGTAGCCACCCTCGACGCCCGGCAGCATCTGGTTCTTGATGCGGATATTGGCAAAAGTGCCGCGCATCATGACTTCATGATTGCCGCGACGGGCGCCGTAGGAGTTGAAATCGCGCGGCGCGACCTGATGCTCTTCCAGATATTTGCCGGCGGGGGTGGTGGCCTTGAACGAGCCGGCCGGAGAAATGTGGTCGGTGGTGATCGAATCGAGGAACAGCGCCAGCACCCGTGCATTGGCCACGTCGGTGATCGGCTTGGGCTCCATGGTCATGCCCTCGAAATAGGGCGGGTTCTGCACATAGGTCGAACCGCCGTTCCAGCCATAGGTCTCGCTGTCATCGATGGCGATGTTCTGCCAATTGGTATCGCCCTTGAACACGTCCGAGTAACGGCCCTGGAACATCTCCTTGGTGACGTGCTTGCGCACGATTTCGGCGACTTCGAGATTGGTCGGCCAGATGTCCTTGAGATAAACCGGCTGGCCGTTTGAGCCGGTGCCGAGCGCATCCTTGGTGATATCGATCTTCATCGAGCCGGCGAGTGCATAAGCCACCACCAGCGGCGGCGAGGCGAGGAAGTTCGCCTTGACGTCGGGGTTCACCCGGCCTTCGAAGTTACGATTGCCCGACAGCACCGAGGCGGCAACGATGTCGCCGGCCTGCACAGCCTTGGAGATTTCCACCGGCAACGGACCAGAATTGCCGATGCAGGTGGTGCAGCCATAACCCACGAGGTTGAAGCCGATTGCGTCGAGATCGGCGGAGAGCCCGGCGCTATCGAGATAATCGGTCACCACCTGCGAGCCGGGGGCCAGCGAGGTCTTGACCCAGGGCTTGCTGTCGAGACCGAGCGCACGGGCCTTGCGGGCCACGAGGCCAGCGGCGACCAGCACCGAGGGGTTGGACGTATTGGTGCAGGAGGTGATCGCGGCGATCACCACGTCGCCATGCCCGATGGTGTAATCGGCGCCATCGACGGGCACGCGCACGTCATCGGTCTTGCCAAATTCCTTGGGCAGCGCCAGCGCAAAAGCCTGCTTGGCATTATCGAGCGCGATACGGTCCTGCGGACGCTTGGGGCCTGAGATCGACGGCACGACAGTGGTGAGATCGAGTTCCAGCGTCGAGGTGAACACCGGGTCGGGCGAGCTGGCGTCGCGGAACATGCCCTGCGCCTTGGAATAGGCTTCGACCAGCGCCACGCGGTGCGGGTCACGGCCCGAGGTCGTGAGGTACTGCAGCGTATCGGCATCGACCGGGAAATAGCCGCAGGTGGCGCCATATTCGGGAGCCATGTTGGCGATGGTCGCCTGGTCTTCCAGCGACAGGTAATCGAGGCCGGGGCCGTAGAATTCGACGAACTTGCCGACCACGCCCTTCTTGCGCAGCATTTCGGTGACGGTTAGCACCAGATCGGTGGCGGTGATGCCTTCATTTATCTTGCCGGTCATCTTGAATCCGACGACTTCGGGGATCAGCATGGTGTTCGGCTGGCCCAGCATGGCGGCTTCCGCCTCGATGCCGCCGACGCCCCAGCCGAGCACGGCGAGGCCATTGACCATGGTGGTGTGCGAATCGGTGCCGACCAGCGTGTCCGGATAGGCGACGGTTTCGCCGTCCTCATCCTTGATCCACACGGTCTGGGCGAGGTATTCCAGGTTCACCTGATGGCAGATGCCGGTGCCGGGTGGCACGACGCGGAAGTTGTCGAAGGCTTTCTGGCCCCAGCGCAGAAATTCATAGCGCTCGCCATTGCGCTCATATTCCAGCTCGACGTTCTGGCCGAACGAAGCGGCGGTGCCGAAATTGTCCACCATCACCGAGTGATCGATGACCAGATCGACGGGCACCAGCGGATTGATCTTCTGCGCATCGGCGCCCAGCGCCTTGGTGGCGTCGCGCATCGCGGCCAGATCCACCACCGCGGGAACGCCGGTGAAATCCTGCATCAGCACGCGGGCCGGACGATACGAGATTTCCTGCTCGGAGGTGCGGCTCTTGAGCCATTCGGCGACGGCCAGAATATCGGCGCGCGTCACGGTGCGATCGTCCTCGAAGCGCAGCAGGTTTTCCAGCACCACCTTCATCGAACCGGGCAGCGCCGAAACGCCGGCCAGACCATTCTTTTCGGCCTCGGGAATGGAGAAATACGTGTAGGTCTTGCCGCCGACCACCAGGGTCTTTTTCGACTTGAAGCTGTTCAAAGAGGCCATCGGGTCCCGCCCTGTCATTCGATTTGCTGCTGTGAAGACAGTGTTTAGCCCGCCGGCCGTTAACACCGCCTTTTCTGGAATGACTCCAAACTAATGGCGTTATAGAGAACAAAGATTGGGCTTGCCAGCACGACCATGGCTTCAATACGAGAAGGGGTCATGACCGAACGGCAAGTCTTTGGCTCCCTGGCCCTTTCCGCGCACGCTCTGGCCGTCGGCCGCGGCGGCATTGCGCTTGCCCAAGGGCTGGAATTCAAGGTCCAAAACGGCAAATGCCTGCTGCTGCGCGGCCCCAATGGGGTTGGTAAATCCACCCTGTTGCTGACGCTGGCCGGGATCGTCGAGGCTTTGGACGGATCGTTCAAACTGGAGGGTCCCACGTCCGAAGATGGCCCGCTGCTCCACTATTGCGGCCACCGCAATGCGATCAAGCCGCGATTGAGTGTGCTGGAGAACCTCGACTTCTGGGCGCAGCTCAATGGCCCGACCGGCGCCGCATCCCTTGAGGCTTTGGAGACCGTCGGTCTCGATCATGTGGCGGGGCTCGACGCTGGCTATCTTTCTGCCGGCCAGGGCCGCCGGCTCGCCCTCGCGCGGCTGCTGGTTTCGGCGCGCCCGCTGTGGCTGCTCGATGAACCCACCGCCGCGCTCGATACCGAAGGCCATGACCTTGTCACGCGCCTGATCGACGCGCATCTGGAGGCTGGCGGGCTGGTGGTCGCCGCCACTCACGATCCGATCACCCCTACCGATCCCAACCGTGTCGAAACCCTGGTCATGGCGGGTATCCATTGAGCGCCTTCGCCGCCGTTATCGCCCGCGAACTGCGCCTCTCAATCCGCACCGGCGGCGACGTGCTGACGCTGGTGCTGTTCTTCGTCATGATCGGCGTTGTCGTGCCCTTCGCCGTTGGCCCCGATCGCGAACTGCTCTCCCGCCTCGCGCCGGGCGTAGTCTGGATCGCCGCGTTCCTGTCCATGCTGCTCGGGCTCGACCGGCTGTTCCGCGCCGACCATGAGGACGGCACGCTGATCCTGTTGCGCCATGCCGACCTGCCGTTTTGGGCCGTGGTTGCCGCAAAAGTGATGGCCCACTGGGTCGTCTCGGCCGTGCCGCTGATCGTCGCCAGCCCACTCCTCGCAGTCATGCTGGCGCTCGATGGCAGCGCCTTCTGGCGGGTCGTGCTGTCGCTGCTGGTCGGCACTCCCGCACTGGCGGCTTTGGGCGCCATCGGGGCCGCCGTCACCGTATCGATTCGGCGCGGCGGGTTGATTGCGCCGGTGCTGATCCTGCCTTTGGCGGTGCCGGTGCTCATCTTTGGCGTCGGCGCCATTTCCACCGGGCCGGGACCGGACCTTTCCGGCTCCGCCCTGTTGTTCCTTGCGGCAATCAGCCTCATCACGCTGGCGCTCTCTCCCTTCGCCGCCGCCCTTGCGATAAGCTCGGGCGAGGATTAGGACCGTCCGATGACCACCGACACCGCGCCAAAACCCAGTTTCTGGAACCGCCTCGCCCATCCTGGCCAGTTCGTGGCGTTGACGCGGCCATTGCTGTGGCCGCTGACCATCATCACCGCGGCACTGTTTATCGCTGGATTGTGGTTCGCCTTCTTCAATTCGCCCGAGGACTACCAGATGGGCGATACGGTGCGCATCATGTACATCCACGTGCCCACCGCCTGGCTCAGCCAGTTCGTCTACGGCATCATGGCGGTCTCGGCGATCGGCTCGCTGGTCTGGCGCCACCCCATGGCCGACGTCTCGATGAAAGCCGCCGCGCCATTGGGCGCCACCTTCACCGCATTGGCGCTGTTCACCGGCTCGCTCTGGGGTCGTCCCACCTGGGGCACGTTCTGGGAATGGGACGGGCGCATGACCTCGACCCTGGTGCTGCTGCTGATTTATCTGGGCATCGTGGCGCTGTGGCGCGCCTTCGATGACCAGCTCCGCGCCGCCCGCGTCATCGCGGTGTTCACCCTGGTGGGCGCCATCAACATTCCCATCATCAAGTTTTCGGTCGATTGGTGGAGCACACTGCACCAGCCCTCGAGCGTCTTCACCATGAGCGGCCCGCATATGCCGCCTTCGATCCTGACGCCGCTGCTGGTGATGGCCATCGCCTTCACCATGCTGTTCCTGACCCTGCATCTCAAAGCCATGCATACCGAAGTCGCCCGCCGCCGCCTGATGGCGCTGCAGCGCCAGGCCGCCCAAACCGGAAAAACGGCATGATCAACCTTGGCCCCCACGCCGTCTTCATCATCTGTGCCTATGCGGGCGTCACCCTCGCTGTCGCCGCATTGATCTTCTGGACGCTATTCGACGCTCGCCGCACCGCGAGCAAAATGGCGGCGCTGGAAGCGCGCGGCATTCGCCGCCGCTCCGCGGGACCTGCCGCCTGATGCGCTTTGTATTATTCGCCCTGCCGCTAGTGGTGCTGGTCGCGCTGTTCGCCATCTTCGCCGGCTCGATCAACCGCGACCCCAGCCTGATCCGCTCGGTGATGATCGACAAGCCAGCGCCTCAGTTTACCCTGGCCCCCGTCGCGGCGCTCGGCGTGCCGGGCTTCGATACCGCCAGCCTCAAGGGCCAGGTGACCGTGGTCAACGTCTTTGCCAGCTGGTGCATTCCCTGCCGCGCCGAGCATCCGCTCCTGACGGCCATGAAGGACGTCGCCGGCGTGCGCCTCTTCGGCATCAACCAGAGTGACGCGCCCGAAAACGCCAAGAAATTCCTCGATGAGCTGGGTAATCCCTATGATGCCGTCGGCGCCGACAGCGATCGCCGCGTCTCCATCGACTGGGGCGTCTATGGCGTGCCCGAAACCTTCGTGGTCAATGCCGATGGGATTATAACCTTCAAGGTCACCGGCCCGCTGACCCCGCAAACGCTGGACAACGAACTGCTCCCCGCCATCGCCAAGGCGCGCGGCTGAGCCATGGCGGATGCTCCGTACGGCTGGGAGGTCGAAGACGGCGCCATCGTCCTGCCCGGCGGCGGGACCTATACCCTAAAACCCCAACCCATCCCCCTGGCCACCATCACCGCCACGCGCATCGAGCGCCTTCGCCGCTGGTCCAATGACGCCCTCTTCTGCATTGCCATCGGCATCGGCACCAGCGCCCTTGGCCTGGTCGTCCCCGACTTCGGCCTCACCACCTTCGTGCTGGGCTTCGCCCTCATCGTCATTGGCCTGTTGATCGCGCTGTTCACCAAGCCGGTCTACGCGCTGATCGTCAGCAGCGGCGGTGCAGAGACGGTGGTGGCCAAAGACCCCAACAGAGCCACGCTCGAAGCCGCTAGCGCCGCGCTCGACCGGCTGCGCGCTTCCGAACCAACCTAAAAGTCGCTGGTCAGCCCCTTGATCTCCCAATCCCCATAACGCGCGGGCTCCAGTCCGCCGCGGCCGCCCTTTTCGGCTGGGGCGCTGGCGACTTTGGCCTCGATTTCGCGCCGCCGCGCTTCGGCCTCGGCGAGCGCCCGCTGGGCGGCGGGTGTCAAAGGCTTGCGTGGCGCATCCTGAATTTCGTCGGACATCGAGCCCTCCTTCATTACGCTTTGGTCATCCGCACTTGCATGCAACCATCGGTTGCACGACATATTTGCCTGTCACGCGCGTTTGTCGAGGTCCCGATGTTCAATGCCTTCCGCACCACCGTCCTCCTGGCTGCGCTGACCGCGATCTTCATGGCGGTCGGCTATTTCATCGGCGGCTCCGGCGGCATGATGATCGCCTTCGGCGTGGCGCTGGTGACCAATCTCATCGGCTACTGGAATTCCGACCAGCTTGTGCTGCGCATGCAGAATGCCCAGCCGGTCGAGAGAAGCCGCGTGCCCGAACTCTATGACATGGTCGACACGCTGTCCAAGCGCGCCGGTATTCCCACCCCGGCCGTCTATGTCATCGAGACCGACCAGCCCAATGCCTTCGCCACCGGGCGCGATCCTAATCACGCCGCGGTCGCCGTCTCCACCGGCCTGCTGCGAAGCCTGCAAACCCGCGAAATCGCCGGCGTCGTCGCCCACGAGCTGGCCCATATCCGCAACCGCGACACACTGACCATGACCATCACCGCCACCTTTGCGGGTGCCATCGGCATGCTGGCGCAGTTCGGCTTCTTCTTTGGCGGCGGTGGCAATAACCGCAACAATCCGCTCGGGCCCTTTGGCGGCATTTTGATGCTGATCCTTGCCCCTATGGCCGCAGCTCTGGTCCAGATGGCGGTCAGCCGCACCCGCGAATACGAGGCCGACCGCCACGGCGCCGAGATTTCCGGCGATCCACTGGCTCTGGCCTCGGCACTGGGCAAGATCGCCGCCAGCGCCGGCCACACCGTCAATGTCGCGGCCGAACGCAGCCCCGCCATGGCCCATATGTACATCATCAATCCCCTGTCGGGCCGAGCCATGGACAACCTGTTTTCCACCCACCCCGATACCGGCAATCGCATTAATGCACTGCGCCAGCTTGCAGCGGAGATGAGTGTGGACGATAAGGGCCGCAGGCCTCAGCCCCGTCCAACCGCGCAGAACACTGCGCCGGTCAGCGGCGGCGGCTGGCGCGTGCCGACTGTCGGACGAACCGACGAGGACGGCGGACAACGGGGTCCCTGGGGCTAAGAGCACCTATTGGCTAAGTCTAAAAAACCTGAACCGGCGGGACTTGCGCTTCGCCTCGCCGCCGCGCAGCGCCTCCGCGCTGTCCTCAACGGCGACAATTTCATTCCGCTGGGGGCCAGCGACGTCGCCGACAGCCGCGACCGCGCGCTGGCCAACCGGCTGGTGACCACCGCCCTGCGCCGCCAGGGCCAACTCAATTTCATCATCCATGCGCTGCTCGACAAGGGCATGCCCGGCAAGTCCGGTACCTTCGAGGCCGTGCTGCGCCTAAGCCTGGCGCAACTGGTGTTCCTGCCCGATCTGGGCGCTCACAGCGCGCTGTTTCTCGCCGTCGAGGCGGTCAAGCGCGACACCAAGGCCCGCCACCTGTCCGGGCTGATGAATGCCGTATTGCGCACTGCCCAGGCCAATTCGGCCAAGTTCTCAATGCTCGAAGACGACCTGCTCATCCCCGACACCTTTGGGGATACCTGGCTCAAGGCCTATGGGGAGGACGCCATCGATGCCTTCACCGAGGCTTTGCTGGCCGGTGCTCCCCTGGATATCACCCTCAAGCAGAATGACCCCGAACTGATCGAAGCGCTGGGCGCCAGCCCGGTGATCGTCGACACGGTGCGTGTCGATACCCGCGACCGCCCCGTCGAAGCCCTGCCCGGCTTTGCCGAGGGAAGCTGGTGGGTGCAGGATGCCGCCTCCGCCATTCCGGCACGCCTGCTGAACCTGCCCGCCGGCTCGCGCGTGCTCGATCTCTGCGCCGCTCCCGGCGGCAAGACCGCGCAACTGATCAAGGCCGGCTATGCCGTCACCGCGCTCGACAACGATGCCAAGCGCATCGAACGGCTCAGCGAAAACCTTGCCCGTCTCAACTACAACGCCGACATCGTCACCGCCGATGCCGGCACTTACGCGCCCGCCGGTCTCTTCGATGGCGTGCTGCTCGACGCCCCCTGTTCGGCCACCGGAACGTTCCGTCGCCATCCCGAGGTGATCTGGCACCGCTCGGTCGCCGATGTCGAAGGCCGTGTCCGCCTGCAGCGTTCGCTGCTGATCAATGCCCTGCGCTGCCTCAAACCCGAAGGCGTGCTGATCTATTGCGTCTGTTCGCTCGAGCCCGCCGAGGGCGAAAAGCAGGTGCAATGGGCACTCGATACCCTGCCGGGCCTCGATCTGCTGCCGATTTCCAAGGACGAGATGCCGGGTCTGGAACAGGCCGTGCTGCCCTCTGGCCTCGTGCGGACCCATCCCGGCATGCGGCCCAATAATCTCGACGGCGGCATGGATGGCTTTTTCGTCGCCCGTTTCCGGCGCCGCTGAACCTTGCGGGGATTACGGCTTGGTGGTTACGGACAGGTTAACTCCATGATGCTAGAGTCGGCGCTATGCGAGTGCGAACCAGAATACGCCCGGACAAACTATTGAGCGGCATGACCACATACATTTCCACGCCGGCAGGAAAGCCGGCGAGGCAGTCCTGATGTTTGAAGGGTTCCGTTTTGCCACGCGTCGACTGGCGCTGGGCGTGGCCGATTATGCGCTGACCGTGCCGGCTTTGCGCTGGAGCTGGACCGGCTTGGCCGATGACGCCTTCGCGGGCGACCTGCCCGAGTTCCGCCCCAGCGACCGCGAAGCCGTGCGCGAAATGATGGCTGGGCGCTATCTGCTGGCCTCCAAGCTGATCGAAAGCGGCGGCACCTCGCCCTTCGGGCTTGAGGTCGAGCATGCCGACTGGCTCTGGAGCCTCAACAGTTTTTCCTGGCTGCGCCATTTCCGCGACTTGCGCGACCCCGGCGAACGCCGCTTTGCCCGCACGCTGGTGCTCGACTGGATCGGCCGCGATGGCCAGTTCACCCGCGACACCTGGGCCCCGGCGCTCTGCGCTCAGCGCGTGCTCAACTGGCTGCGCCACCTGACCCTGCTGCTCGAAGATGCCAACCCCGAACAGACCCGCACCATCCAGCGCTCGCTTGGCACCCAGATCCAGTCCCTCAAGGTGCGCCGCCGGCTGGCGGCCGACCCCACCGACGAACTGTTTGCCGCTATCGCCCTGGTGGGCGCCGAAGTCTGCGAGCAGGGCGATAAGGTCGATGTCGACAAATATGTCGAGCGGCTCAACCTGCTGCTCGATGACCAGCTCGACAATGACGGCATGCATATGTCGCGCAATCCGCGCCTGCAGATGCAATTGCTGGTCGAACTGGCCAGCGTGCGCCGCGCCCTGGGCAGCCATAAAAGCGAGGCCAGCGGCGAGCTTTCGGCCCAGGTCGAGCGCATGCATGAAAGCCTCGACGCGCTGACGCTGGGCAGCGGCGAGCCGGTCTATTTCAACGGCTGCGGGCAATTGCCCCATGACGTGCTGATCGCCGTGCAGGCCAATGGCTCGACCCGCAAGCGCAAGAGCATGCTGCTGGGTGGCTATGGCATTTTGCGCGACGGCAACTCTGTCGTGGTCGCCGATAGCGGGCTGGTGCCGCCACCAGGTCTCGCCAATGACGCCCATTCCAGCGCACTGGCCTTTGAATTCAGCCATGGCACCGAACTGATCCTGGGCTCCTGCGGCCCCGCCCCATCCGACCTGCCGGCCAGCAGACCATTGTTTCGCCAGGGTATTGCCCATTCGGCGCCCACCGTGGATGCCGAGGACGCCCAGCCGGTGGCGCGTTCGGGCTCCAGGGCCGGCCGCCTGCTGCAGTCCGGTCCCCCGCCGGCGATGACCCTGCATGCCGCCGATCATCTTCTTACTTTGACCACCTCGGGCTATGCCAAGCGCTTCGGCGTAACCCTGGAACGTCGGCTGACGCTTCTGTCGGGTGGCACGACGCTTGTGGGACAGGACCGCATGATTGCGGCTGGCGGAACTGCCAAGGGCCTCTTGGCCGTACGCTTCCATCTGGCGCCCCGCGTGGTGGTTCGGCGCATTCGCGGCGAGAGCATCGTGCGGCTGGTGCTGCCCAATGGGGCGATCTGGAGCTTTTTGTGGGAAGGCGCCGAGTTCCACGAGGAAGACAGCGTGCGCCAGTCCTCCTATGTGGGCTTTGCCAAGACGCGGCAGCTGGTGCTGGAAGCGCAGGTCAATCCCGGCGCCGAAGTAGCCTGGATCTTTACGCTGGAGCAGGCTTAGCTGTTCATCCACACCCCGAGTATCACCCCCTCCCTCCTCCCCCATCAAGGGCACTCATTAAACTGGATCGAGTCCCAAGCACCGGCAGACACCTCCCCCTTGATGGGGGAGGCTGGGAGGGGGTGACGGTTGAACACTGCACCCATGCCCTTTCCCCCGTTCCCCTGAACCCGACTTCGTGTTAGCCACCGCCCATTAGTCCAGCGCGAGGCAAAATCATGGAAACGGTCAAGATCACCCGAGCCCTTCTTTCGGTGTTCGACAAATCCGGCATGACCGATTTTGCCAAGGGCCTCTCCGATGCCGGCATCGAGCTGGTCTCGACCGGCGGCACGCACAAGCTGATCAAGGATGCCGGCCTGCCGGTCCGCGAAATCTCCGAACTCACTGGCTTCCCCGAAATGATGGACGGCCGCGTCAAGACGCTGCATCCAAAAGTGCATGGGGGCCTCTTGGCGGTTCGCGACAACGCCGCCCACAAGGCATCAATGGACGAACATGAGATCAGCCCGATCGATCTGGTGGCGGTCAACCTCTACCCGTTCGAAAAGACCGTGGCCTCCGGCGCCAGCTATGACGAGATCATCGAGAACATCGATATCGGCGGCCCCGCCATGGTGCGCTCGGCGGCCAAGAACCACGCCTTCGTGACCGTTGTGGTCGATCCCGCCGACTATCCGGCCATCCTGGCCGCCATCGCCGAAACCGGCGGCGTGCCCTATGCGCTGCGCCAGAAGCTGGCCGCCAAGGCCTATGCGCGCACCGCCGCCTATGACAGCGCCATCTCGACCTGGTTCGCCAAGGCGATCGATTATCCCGAAATCCCCTACCGCTCCTTCGCCGGTTCCTTGCGCGAAGTGATGCGCTATGGCGAGAACCCGCATCAATGGGCCGGTTTCTACGCCAATGGCGACACCCGTCCCGGTGTGGCAACCGCACGGCAGGTGCAGGGCAAGACGCTTTCCTACAACAACATCAACGACACCGACGCGGCGTTTGAGCTGGTCAGTGAATTCGATCCGGCCGAAGTCGCCGCCGTTGCCATCATCAAGCACGCCAATCCGTGCGGCGTCGCTGTCGCCGGCGATCTCCTCACCGCCTATAAAAACGCGCTGCGCACCGATCCCGTCAGCGCCTTTGGCGGCATCGTCGCCCTCAACCGCGAACTCGACGCCGCCACCGCCACTGAAATCGTCAAAGTGTTCACCGAGGTGATCGTCGCCCCTTCGGCCACCGCGGAAGCCGAAGCCATCATCGCCGCCAAGAAGAACCTGCGCCTGCTGCTGACCGGCGGCCTCGCCGATCCCAAGGCCGATGGCCTGACCGTGCGTTCAGTCGCCGGGGGCCTGCTTGTGCAGACCCGCGACAACCGCAATGTCGATGACAATGAACTGCGCGTCGTTACCAAAAAACAGCCTACCGACGCCGAAATGGCTGACCTGCGTCTGGCCGCCAAAGTCGCAAAGCACGTCAAGTCCAATGCCATCATTTATGTCAAGGACGGCGCCACTGTCGGCATCGGTGCGGGGCAGATGAGCCGGGTCGATAGCGCCCGCGTCGCCCATCGCAAGTCGATCGACGCCGCCGAGGCGGCAGGCATTTCGGGTGCGCTGACGCAGGGCTCCGTTGTCGCCTCCGACGCCTTCTTCCCGTTCGCCGACGGTCTTGAAGCCCTGGTCGCGGCCGGCGCGACCGCCGTGATCCAGCCGGGCGGCTCGATGCGCGACGACGAAGTCATTGCCGCCGCCGACGCCGCAGGGATCGCCATGGTGGTCACCGGCATGCGCCACTTCCGGCATTGACAAGCAATCTCCCAGTCGACACCTCCCCCTTGAGGGGGAGGATCAAGGTGGGGGTCTTTATCGTCGTGGCTCTCATACCCCCACCCGACCTCCCCCTGAGAGGGGAGGAGACAACGCGGTGGTTGCCGGACGATCAAAGCCGCCGCATAACCTGGATGGGCAGTTCCAGTAGCGCCGGCACCGGATCGTCGAAAGCAAAAATGGCCGGGCCGGCGAAGGGCGAAAGCGAGCGCCCCGCCGCATAGCCCAGATTGCCAGTCCGCTGCAGCGATTGCAGCAGCGACAGCGCATTGGGCACGGCGCGGACCCAGCTCGCGCCATAGCTCGCCTTAACATCGGTCGGCAAAGTCGCCGTCGCGACTGCCGCCGCCAGCACCGGAAAGTCCAGCCCGGCGGCCGCGCCCAGCCCGATCCAGGCCCAAATCCGCGTATTGACGTCGAGCAGCTTCAGCCGGTCATCACGCGCGTCGAGCTTGAACTCGACCTCCACCAGCCCGTGATAATGGACCGCCTTGAGGAGTGCCTGCGCCTCCGCCAGCACCCGCGGCTGCTCGCTGGTTTCCACGAACGGACTGGTCCCGAACTCTGCCGGAAACTGCCGCGACCGCCGCGCCGTCAGCCCGCAGACCTCGACGCCGTGGTTCCACAGCCCCGCATAGGAGAACTGGCTTTCCCCATCGCCGGGGATCAGCTCCTGCACCACAAAACCGCCTTTCCCCATATACTGCGTCGCCAGCGCATACTTCTCGACATACTCCGCCGCGCTCTCGGCCTTCCACGCCTTGGCCTTTGTCAGCGGATTGGATTTTTCCGTCGAGGACGGCTTGATTACGACCGGAAAGCGTATCTCCGACGCCGGCCGGTCCACTACCTCATCGACATGGACGCGCGGATAGTCGATCCCCAGCGTATCCGCCAGACGATAGAGTTGCGCCTTGTTGTTGAGCGGCTCCAGCGCCGCCCAGTCCTGCGTGACGAGAACAAACCGCTCCGAGAGTGCGTCAAAATTCCGCGCCACGAACTGCACTTCCGCATCGCCGCTGGGCAGCAGCAGCCAGCCGTTCATGCCCAGCCGGTCGGCGGCCGCGAACAGCGCATCGAGGGCCTTCAGATCGCCGGGTCCCTGCCAGGGCACATGATGGGTCACATAGCGGCAATATTGCGCCACGCTGCGCACGGCGCTGAAATACGAAACCCTGATGCCCTGCCGGCCAAAGCTGCGCGCCACAGCCAGGCTCCCATAGGAGCCGCCCAAGATGATCGCTCCGGCGATTTGCGGATCAGTCACTGAGAAAACCGCACGCTGGACCGCCCGCATTCTGGGAGAAAGCTTAAATTCCGCAACGGTCTATTCTTAGCGTGGCGCCGTAAAGATTTGATGAGTTGCCAGGCCGTGGAAAATGTCGCCCCGCCGGCCTTCCAGCCGCTGCGTCAGCACGCCCAGGCTGATGGCCCAGAACACCTCAGCGCCCAATGTCGCCAGCGCGATGCCCACCAGTCCCCAGAGCGGCGTCAACACCGCCGCGAGCACGACCAGCAGCACGACGGCTGCGACACACGTGGCGGCGCTGCGCACCTGATGGCCGCCAAGCGCCAGCAATTGCCCGTTCATTCCGCCCATCACCCGCACCACTTGGCTGATGAGGAAAATCAGGAGCGGCCAATAGCCGGCGGCATAGTCCGGCCCGAACAGCGCTAGCACGAGATGCCCAAAAACCAGCACGAACAGTGTCGCCGCCAGCATGGTGGCAAGGCCGGTAATATTGGTGCGCCATAACAGGGCATCGACCTCGCTCCGGCCCATCCGCGCCATCGCCGAGACCAAGTCGCGCAACACGAATTGCTGCGAGGCCGAGCTGAAGAATCCCACCAAAGCCGCGACCCGCACCGAAACCCCAAGCACCGCGACATCGCTGGGCACGAGGAAAAATCCGCCGATCAACACCACCAGATCGGCAGTCGCGCCGGCCACGATGGTGAACATCAACATCGCCGCCGCTCGCCGCCGATAGAATTTGCGCAGGTCGCGGGAGGGCTTGGCGCGCCCGCGCACAAAGGCGTTATCGGTGCCGAGCATGAGCGCCTGCCCGACCGCGACGGCAGCAGCGATCCCCACCATCGCGACCAGCACGTAATCGATGTTCCGCTGCACGCCGAGCAGCACCATGGCGCCGATAAAGCCCAGCAGCAGCGCCGGCCGCACCACGAAATCGGGCGCATAGCTGAGGGTGAAACGCTTCTGCGCATTGGCGGCGCTGTTGTTGAGCCTTATCGCCGCCAGCGGCACCGCGGCCAGCGTGCCGTAGAGGAACGCCTTGGCGGTATCGTGATCGGGCAATATCCACAGGGCCAGCAGCGACAATGCCACCAGCACCACGGCGACAACCGCCATATCGCGCCGGGCCGCATACAGAAACGCCCACACCAGTTGGCTGCGCCCGAACGCCTGGAACCGCGCCAAGTAAGTCAGCGCGATGGTGTGATAGCCGCAGGTGATGAGCAGGCTGACGAACGACGTGACGCTGATCGCAAGGAACGCCACGCCCACATCGTGCGGCACGAAGGCGCGCGCCAGCACGATCTGGCTGACAAAGCCAAACCCCGCCCCAGCCAGTCGCGCTCCCATGAGCCCGAAGACCGGCATGATGATCAGCCAGAACGATCGCATCCAAGGCTCCATGGCGGGCCACCGAAATATCGCTCCACCAGGCCCGATCTATGGGCCGGCAGGCGTGAGAATTCAGTTAAATGGCGGTCCCGCAAGCACGCGCTAACGCCGGCGTGATCCAAAACCGTACCCGACGGTACGGTTGCGCTTGACCCATCGGCGCTCCCGGCTTAGAACGGCTCCAATCTTTTTGGCTTTTGCTGGAACACCGCTATGACCAAGGCCCGCACGCTCTACGACAAGATCTGGGACGACCATCTCGTCCAGAACAACGAAGACGGCACGAGCCTGCTCTATATCGATCGCCATCTGGTCCATGAAGTGACCAGCCCGCAAGCCTTCGAAGGCCTGCGCATGAATGGCCGCAAGGTGCGTCACCCAGAGCGCACGCTGGCCGTGGTCGACCACAATGTGCCCACCACCGACCGCAGCCTGCCCAATCCCGACCCGGAAAGCGTCATCCAGATCGCCGCCTTGGCCGAAAATACCAAGGATTTCGGCATCGAATATTTCGACGCCTTTGATCCGCGCCAGGGCATCGTGCACATCGTCGGCCCCGAACAGGGTTTCACCCTGCCCGGCATGACCATCGTGTGCGGCGATAGCCACACCTCCACCCATGGCGCGTTCGGCGCGCTGGCCCACGGCATCGGCACTTCCGAAGTCGAGCACGTGCTGGCCACCCAGACGCTGATCCAGCAAAAAGCCAAGAACATGCTGGTGCGTGTCGATGGCAAGCTGCCGCCGCATGTCACCGCCAAGGACATTATCCTGGCGATCATCGGCGAGATCGGCACGGCGGGCGGCAATGGCCACGTCATCGAATTTGCCGGCGAGGCCATCCAGGCCCTGTCGATGGAAGGCCGCATGACGGTCTGCAACATGACCATCGAGGGCGGCGCCCGCGCCGGCCTGATCGCCCCCGACCAGACCACCTATGACTATGTCGAGGGCCGCAACCGCGCGCCGACCGGCAAAGCCTGGGACATGGCGCTGGATTACTGGAAGACCCTCTATACCGACGAAGGCGCGGTCTACGACAAGGTCGTCATTCTCGATGCCGCCCAACTGCCGCCCATCGTCTCTTGGGGAAGCTCCCCCGAGGACGTGATTTCGGTCACCGGTGTCGTCCCCAATCCCGACGATATCGAAGACGAGAACAAGCGCGCCTCCAAGTGGCGGGCGCTGGACTATATGGGCCTCGTCCCCGGCACCAAAATGGTCGACATCACGGTTGACCGCGTCTTCCTCGGCTCCTGCACCAATGGCCGCATCGAAGATCTGCGTGTCGCCGCCAACGCCATCAAGGGCAAGAAAGTGGCCGCAACCGTCTCCGCCATGGTCGTACCCGGCTCGGGTCTGGTCAAGGACCAGGCCGAAGCCGAAGGCCTCGACGTCATCTTCAAGGCTGCGGGCTTTGAATGGCGCGAGCCCGGCTGCTCGATGTGCTTGGCCATGAATGCCGACAAGCTCAAGCCGCAGGAACGCTGCGCTTCGACCTCCAACCGTAATTTCGAAGGCCGTCAGGGTTTCAAGGGCCGCACCCATCTGGTGTCCCCTGAAATGGCCGTGGCCGCGGCCATCACCGGCCACTTCGTCGATATCCGCGATTGGCAATAAGCCCCAACCAGTGGGGAGAGCGCCTGGCGCCCTCCCTCGACGACTTCGAGGCTTTGGCCCGCGAAGCGCTTTACCTCCTGCCCGAGCCGTTCAAGTCCCTGGCGTCCGACATCACCTGTTCGGTGGCTGAATTCGCCGAAGAGGACGTGCTCGAAGAATTCGACATGGAATCCCCCTTCGAGCTGATGGGCCTGTTTGTCGGCACGGGCCTGACCGAGGGCGGCGCGGTGCCGCAGACCGGCCAGTTGCCCAACAATGTCATCCTCTACCGCCGCGCCATTCTCGACTACTGGGCCGAGAATGAGGACGATACACTGGGCGAAATCGTCACCCACGTCCTGGTGCACGAAATTGGCCACCATTTCGGGTTCTCGGACGACGACATGGAAGCCATCGAGACGGCGGCCGAAGCGGAGTAATTCCTGCGGTATCGAGGGTCACCCCCTCCTACCTCCCCCATCAAGGGGGAGGTTTCTCTCCACTCGTTGAACTCGATCCTGCCCAACCACCGGCAGACACCTCCCCCTTGATGGGGAGGCCGGGAGGGGGTGTCGGTTAGCCCCAATCTCGCCGCCCTATTCCCGCTCGACGAACTCGAATTCCGCCTCGTTGCCACCCGAGGGATCGTCCGACACGCGCAGCGACAGCTTGTTGGCGTCGAGCGCGGCGAACCATTCGTCCCAGCTCACAAGTTGATAGCCGCCGACGCGATCCGGCCCTTCATTATTGTCCGAATTGAGCGCTTCCTGCCCGAAGGTCAGGTTCAATAGCGTGCGGCTGCGCGTGCCGTCCGGCGTTTCCATCAACATCGGATTGCCAGCTCGCGCGGCTGCCCATTCGCGAATGTCTTCGCGCGAAGTCAGAATTTTAGCCATCGATGACGCTCCTCGATTGTCAGTCTCGGACAATCGTGAGCGCCCGAGATGGTTCCGGCAAGCGCTCTCTTAGCTTTCCACCGCCACGTCCAGCGCCAGCTCGACCATTTCGGTCAGCGAGCTCTGACGTTCGTCGGCGCTGATTTCCGCATGGGTGATCAGGCAATCGGTCATGGTGCAGATCGCCAGCGCCTTGACGCCGAAGCGGGCGGCGAGCGTGTACAGCACGGCCGCCTCCATTTCGACGCCCAGCACGCCATGCTCAGGCAGCTTGTCGTAACCCGCAAAGCCATCGGCGTGATAAAAGATGTCCGAGGACAGCAGATTGCCGGCATGGAACCGCAATCCGGCGGCCTCGGCCTTGTCGGCAGCGCTCCGCAGCAGGCCGAAATCAGCGATCGGGGCGAAATTGAACGCGCCGAAGCGCCCCTTGACGATGGAGCTGTCGGTCGAGGCGCCCTGCGCCAGGATCAGGTCGCGCACCTTGACCTTGGCATTGAGCCCGCCGCAGGTGCCGACGCGGATCAGTGATTGCACGCCATAGACGTTGATCAGCTCATGCACATAGATGGCTAGCGACGGCTGGCCCATGCCGCTGGCCTGCACCGATACCGGCTTGCCCTTCCAGGTGCCCGTATAGCCCAGGCAATTGCGCACCGAATTGACCAGTTTTGGTGCCTCGAAAAAGGTTTCCGCAATCCATTTGGCGCGCAGCGGATCACCCGGCAGCAGCACGGCGGGGGCGTAGTCGCCGGGCTTGGCGTGGTTATGCGGGGTCATGGCGCGCTCCTATGGAATAGGTGCGCAAACTGCCATCGCAACGCAGGACCAGCAAGCCGCGTTGAATGAGTATTGCGATTGCCAGAGGAGGACGACATGGCCGACACCGTCGAAGCCAAGGTAACTCACAAATCGCCGGCCCGCGCGGCCGCCATCTATGACGCCTGGCTCGATCCACGCCAGATTCGGCTCTGGATGGGGGCGGCGCTCAAGCAGAACGGACTGGCGGGCGAAATGCTCGCCTGCGGCACCGACCCCGTCGTCGGCGGGGCTTTTCTGTTCACCGACCGGCGCGACGGGCAGGAAGCGCGCCATTGGGGCCATTACCGCCATCTCGACCGGCCCCGGAAAATCGTCTTCACCTGGATCACCAGCGATGCGGCGGCCAATGATCCATCCAAGGTGACGCTGATCATCGAGCCCGATCCCGACGGGCCCGGCGCGGTGGTGACGCTCTATCATGAGATGCTCGCCAAATGGGACGAGCACCGCGAGCGCACCGAACGGAGCTGGCGGCAGATGCTGGAGCAGGTCGACGTCTTGCTCGCCAAGCCTTGAGCGGCCAAAGCCCTGACCCGCAGGGTCTTGACCTTGTCATGGGAGAAGTCCATTTACGCAAAACTGGACCCGGGAGCCCGATCATGGTCGCGAAAATTTTCATCGATGGCGAAGCTGGCACGACGGGCCTGCAAATCCGCGATCGGCTGGCCGGACGGCGCGACCTCGAACTGCTCTCGATCCCCGCAGATCGGCGCAAGGATATCGGCGCGCGCGCCGAACTGCTCAACGCCGCCGACGTGGCGATCCTCTGCCTGCCCGATGACGCAGCGCGGGAAAGCGTCTCGCTAATCACCAATTCCACCACGCGCGTCATCGACGCCTCTACGGCGTTCCGGACCGATCCCGAATGGGCCTATGGCTTTGCCGAGATGGACAAGGATCAGGCCGATGTGATCGCCAATGCGCGCCTCGTCACCAATCCCGGCTGCTGGCCGCAGGGGCTAATCGCGGGGCTCCGGCCGCTGGTCGAGGCCCGGCTGGTACCGGCCGATTATCCGATCAGCTATCACGGCGTTTCCGGCTATACCGGCGGCGGCAAGCAGATGATTGCCGAATATGAGGGCGCTACGACGCCCAGCCAGTACATGCCCTATGCCCTGACCTTCGTGCACAAGCACCTGCCCGAAATGGCGTTCTATGCCCGGCTCAACCGCACACCGCTGTTCGAGCCGGTTGTCGGCAATTTCGCGCAGGGCATGACCACCACGGTGCCGCTCCATCTCGACCTCATGGCGGAGATCTCCACCGGCCGGGATTTGCACGCAGCCCTTGCCGATTACTACGCCTCCATTCCCAATAGTTTCGTGCGGGTTGCTCCGTTCGCGTCGGGGCAGACCAAGTCGGCAGGGCTCGATCCGCAGGTGCACAATGGCACCAATACGATGACCCTGCATGTGTTTGCCAACGACGACCGCCAGCAGGCCGTCATCGCCGCCGTCTACGACAATCTCGGCAAGGGCGCCTCGGGCGCCGCGGTGCAGAATTTGAACCTGATGCTGGGTGTGGATGCCGCGATGGGCCTGGCGGCTTAAGCTATATTTAGCAGTCGACTCCCTCCCCGTCAGGGGCAGGCGTTACATCGCGTTTGGTGAACCGCCGAACGGATTCCCCCAAACGCGGCTTGACCGCGTACCCAAGAGTACGGCATGAAAGCCCCAACCAAGGAAGGCTTTCCCATGGACAAGTTCACGACATTGACCGGGGTCGCGGCGCCGCTGCCGATCATCAATATCGACACCGACATGATCATCCCCAAGCAGTACCTCAAGACCATCAAGCGGACGGGTCTTGGTACGGCGCTGTTTTCCGAGATGCGCTACAACGAAGACGGCAGCGAAAACCCCGATTTCGTGCTCAACAAGGCCGCCTATCGCGGGGCCAAGATCATCGTGGCCGGCGACAATTTCGGCTGCGGCTCCTCGCGCGAGCACGCCCCCTGGGCGCTGCTGGATTTCGGCATCCGCTGCGTGATCTCGACCAGCTTCGCCGATATTTTCTACAATAACTGCTTCAAGAACGGCATCCTGCCCCTGGTCGTCTCGCCCGAACAGCTCAAGCTGCTGCTGGACGATGCCGAGCGCGGCGCCAATGCGACGCTGACCGTGGATCTGGAAGCCCAGACCGTGCGCGGCCCCGATGGCGGCACCCTGCATTTCGACATCGATCCGAGCCGCAAGCAGATCCTGCTCGAAGGCCTCGACGATATCGCCGGCACGCTGAAATCCGACCCGGCAATCTCCGGCTTCGAAAACCAGATGGCCGAAAACCGCCCCTGGCTCTAACCAAAGGCCCAAAGAATGGTTCAGCGCGTTTCTACCGGTTCGCCCTTCGAGGCGACGTTTGGCTATTCCCGCGCGGTGCGCCACCAAGACACCGTCTATGTGTCGGGCACGACGGGCTATGACTACGCCACCATGACCATGCCGGACGATGTCGGCGTGCAGGCCGCCAACGCGCTGGCCACCATCGACAAGGCGCTCAAGGAAGCCGGCTCATCGCTGCAGGATACCGTGCGGGTGGTCTATTACATCGGCGACCGCAATGACGTGAACGCCGTCGTGGCCGCCGTCGGCCCGGTATTCCGCGACATCCGCCCCGCTGCCTCGATGCTGATCGTGCAGATGATCGAAGCCGGCATGAAGGTCGAGATCGAAGTCACCGCCCGCATCGGCGCGGCGAACAGCTAAGCGCCATGCAGATCGTGCTCGACGCAGCGCCAACTGAGGCCGACCGCAAGGCGATCCAGGATGCGCTGGTCGCCTTCAACCGGTCCAAGACCACGCTGCGCGACTATCGCGATGTCGCGGTGCTGATCCGCGACGACGCTGGCGCCACGATCGGTGGGCTTTCGGGCTACACCTCCTATCGCTGGATGTTCATCGAACTGTTGTTCGTCCCCGAGCACTTGCGCGGCCAGGATATCGGCACCCAGCTCATGGCTCAGGCCGAGGCCCATGCGCGATCGCTGGGCCTGGTCGGCATCTGGCTCGATACCTTCTCGTTCCAGGCGCGCCCGTTCTACGAAAAGCTGGGCTATTCGGTGTTCGGCACGATTCCGGATTACCCGCCCGGCGGCGCCCGCTATTTCCTGTCCAAAACCCTCTAGGTCCGCGAGATCACCATGACCCATTCCCTGTTCCTGCTTCCCGGCGACGGCATCGGCACTGAAATCATGGTGGAGGTGGAAAAGGTCATCGCCTGGACCAATGCCGAACAGCTCACCGATTTTGTCACCGATAGCGGCCTGGCGGGCGGCTCGGCATACGACAAGCATCAGGTGGCGATCACCGACGAAGACACCGCCAAGGCGCTGGCCGCCGATGCGGTGATTTTTGGCGCCGTGGGCGGGCCGAAGTGGGACAACGTCCCCTATGAGCATCGTCCGGAAGCCGCGCTCCTGCGCCTGCGCAAGGAAATGGCCGTGTTCGCCAACCTGCGCCCCGCCATCTGCTATCCGGCTTTGGCCGATGCCTCCTCGCTCAAGCGCGAACTGGTCGAAGGCCTCGATATCCTGATCGTGCGCGAATTGACCGGCGGCGTCTATTTCGGCGAGCCCAAGACCATTACCGATCTCGGCGACGGGCAGAAGCGCGCCATCGATACCCAGGTCTACGAGACCTACGAAATCGATCGCATCGCCCGCGTGGCGTTCGACCTGGCGCGCACCCGCAACAATCGTGTCCATTCGGCCGACAAGAAGAACGTCATGAAGTCGGGCGTGCTGTGGGACGAAGTGGTCAAGGGCGTCGGCAAGGACTATCCCGACGTCAAGCTGGAGCACATCCTGGCCGATAACGCCGCCATGCAGCTCGTGCGGAACCCCAAGCAGTTCGACGTCATGGTCACCGACAACCTGTTCGGCGATATCCTCTCCGACGTTGCCGCCATGCTGACCGGCTCGCTCGGCATGCTGCCCTCGGCCTCGCTGGGTGCGCCCGACGCGGTCACCGGCAAACGCAAAGCCTTCTACGAACCCGTGCATGGTTCGGCCCCCGACATCGCTGGCCAGGGCATTGCCAATCCCATCGCCATGATCGCGTCGTTTGCGATGGCATTGCGTTACTCGTTCAACATGATCGAACTGGCCGACAAGATCGAAGGCGCTATCGCCGCCGTGCTGGACGACGGCCTGCGTACCGGCGATATCGCCCAGGACAACCGCAAGCGGGTTGGGACTGAAGAGATGGGCGCGGCAATTTTGGCGAAGCTGAAGGCTTAGGGCTGCATTCCCGGCATCTTCCTACCTGAAGCCAATCTCACCCCATCCACCCCTTCCCGCGGGCTTGACCCGCGGGCCTCAGTGGCCGACCACAATGACCGCGGGTCAAGCCCGCGGGAAGACCGGTGGGAGACATTGTCCGATCCGCCGGATCAAGAGCCACCCCGCCTCACCCCATCAAGAGGGAGGTGTCTCTCCACTCTAGTGCGTGATTGGGGTCAAGCCGCGGCTATCGGCACTCGATGCAGTTCCACCCACCGGCAGACACCTCCCCCTTGATGGGGGAGGCAGGGAGGGGGTGCGGTTAGGCCCCGATCTATCCCACTTACCCAAGTAATCCTCGCCCCCTCTACCCCGCTGCACAATCACCCCCGATATCTCCACAATGGCTGCGGGTTCGCGACGAACGGCTGTGGGGAGTTTGGTGGGAGGGGAATGCGGTCGCGCGATCCCTGGGCCAGCGCGACGTTCGTCTCCTGAAACAATGGAGGCCACGTTCGGGCGGCCAGAAACCCCATCGCATGCGGCGAGACGTGTCTCGCTTATCTACAAAACCATGAGGCAAGTCTCGCCGCATGCCGCAGTCTTCGAGCCGTCCCGCTCTGCGGGCAAATCGATCCAGTGGATCGATTTGAGGAGAGAAGGCCATGAGAGCTACGCTCGAATGGCAAGGAA
>NZ_JAQGJV010000005.1 GCF_028290435.1 Devosia sp.
CGTCGAGCGGCACCGCATGGGTGCCGTCGCCCTTGAGGGCCAGCGAAGCTGCGGTGACGGCCTTGACGGCGCCAAAGGCGTTGCGCTCGATGCAGGGAATTTGCACCAGGCCGGCGACCGGATCGCAGGTCATGCCCAGATGGTGCTCCAGCGCGATCTCCGCGGCGTTTTCGACCTGGGTCGGGGTGCCGCCCATTACCGCACAGAGCCCCGCGGCGGCCATCGCCGAGGCGGAGCCCACCTCGCCCTGGCAGCCCACTTCGGCGCCCGAAATCGAGGCATTGTGCTTGATGATGCCGCCAATGGCGGCGGCGGTCAGCAGATAGTCGCGAATGGTCGAGCTGTTGGCGCGAGCATCGAACTTGATGAAATAGCGCAACACGGCGGGGATGACCCCGGCGGCCCCGTTGGTGGGCGCGGTGACGACGCGGCCGCCGGCGGCGTTCTCCTCGTTGACCGCCATGGCGTAAACGCTGAGCCAGTCATTGGCCATCAGCGGGGTGATTTCGTTGCGCTGCCATTGGGCGTCGAGCTGGGCCACGATGGCCTTGGCGCGGCGCTTGACGTTGAGGCCGCCGGGCATGATGCCCGATTGGTCGAGGCCTCGGTCGATGCAAGCGGCCATGACCGACCAGATTTCGTCGATACCGTCATCCAGCGTCTTGCGCGAGCGGCTGGCTTCCTCGTTGGCGCGCTTCATGGCGGCAATGGAGAGCCCCGAGCTGGCGGCCATGGCCAGCATGTCCTTGGCATGGGCGAACGGGTAGGGCACGTCGGCCTGCGCCGGGGAGGAGCCCTTGACGGCGTCCAGTTCGGCATCGGTGACGACGAAGCCCCCGCCGATGGAATAATAGATGCGCCGCAGCAGCAATTGCCCATCGGTGTCGAGAGCGGTGAATTGCAGGCCATTGGGATGACCGGGCAGGGGATTGCGCTTGTCGAACACCAGATCGCGCGTCGGCAGGAACCGATACGCGGCGTGGCCGGGCGGATGGACCATACCAGTGGCCTCGACCTGGGCGATCTTGGCGTCCATCGTATCGGGATCGATCTGGCGCGGATTTTCCCCGCACAGCCCCAGGATGACCGCACGCCCGGTGCCGTGGCCGATGCCCGTAAAGGCCAGCGATCCGTGCAGGCTCGCCGTCAGCGCCGCCGGGCGGGCACGGGCGGCGCGGGGCCAATCGCCTGACTTGAGCTCATCGAGGAACCGGTTGGCTGCGGTCATCGGCCCCATGGTGTGGGAACTCGATGGGCCGATACCGATCTTGAAGACGTCGAAAATGGACAGGAACATGGCGCTATCATGCACGGATCATGCGGCAAGACAACGCGCGCCAGCGCTATTGTCCAGCAATCGGCAACAGTGCGTGGCGCAGCGGCCGATTGCGGCGGATGCGGGTTTGCCCGATATCACATTGAGCACAATGCAGGAGGCCGCCATGTCTGATTATGTTTATCGCGAAGCCAAGGGCGCGGTGGGTGCGCCGCTGTTGTTCGTGTTTCACGGCACCGGTGGGGACGAGAACCAGTTCTTCGATCTGGGCGGCGAACTGCTGCCCGGCGGGCGGATCGTGGCGGCGCGGGGCGATGTGTCCGAGGGCGGCGCGCTGCGCTATTTCCGCCGCACCGGCGAGGGGCGCTACGACATGGCGGATCTGGCGCTGCGCACCGGCACGATGGTGGCGTTCATCAAGGCGCGGATTGCCGAGAGCCAGTCCTCTCGGGTGATCGGGCTGGGCTATTCCAATGGCGCCAATATTCTGGCTTCGGTGCAGTTCGCAGCGCCGGAACTCTTCGACGCCTCGGTGCTGATGCATCCGCTGATCCCGTTCCAGCCGGCTCCGGCACCGGGTCTTGCAGGGCGCAGCGTGCTCGTCACTGCCGGCAGGCGCGATCCGATTGCGCCGGCTCCAGCCACGCAGCAATTGGTGGACTATTTTGCTGGCCAGGGCGCCAAGGCGAATGTGTTCTGGCACGATGGCGGGCATGAATTGCGGCCGGAAGAACTGCGCGAGACACAGCGGTTTGTAGCAGCGGCGGTGAAGGCGGGTTGATGGTCGGCGCCTCCACACAGGCGATCCGGACATTGCAGCACTTTGTTAATGATCTTTAGAGGGCTCTCCCTTAACAATGCGGGCAGGTATCACCTTGGTCGCGCTGACCTTACCCATTGATGGAGCGCGAAAATCGACGGCCTGAGGGGGCGAATTTCCGCGAGCTTGCGGACACGCGTGCTGGTGCTGGTGCTGCTCGGTTTTGCGGCGGTGGCGGTGCCGGCCTATGCGGCATTTTCCTGGATCGTCAATTCGACGGTGATCCAGTTGGGCACCCTGTTTGCCGAAAAACAGATTCTCTACGATCGTTTTCGCGGGCTCGAAGCATTGACGCGGGAAGTCTCGCTGGCCGAAACCTTGGCCGGCACGCAGGCCATCCGCGACTGGGCGGTGGACGAAACCGATGCGGATAAACGCACCCGCGCCATTGCCGAGCTGGAGCATTACCGGCAGTCGTTTAGCGACAAGAGCTATTTCTTCGTCATCGGCGCCTCGGGCAATTACTATTTCAACGATGCCGGCAACGCCTATGCGGGCAACCAGTATCGCTACACGCTGGACCCCAACAATCCGCGCGACGGCTGGTATTACAATACGGCGGCGCTGGGCCAGGGCTGTCACCTCAATGTCGACAATGACGACAAGCTGCGCGTCACCAAGGTTTGGATGAACTGCGTGATCCGCGAGGGTCGCAAGGTGCTGGGGATCCTGGGGACCGGCATTGATCTCTCCGCCTTCATCCGCGAAGTCGTCAATGTGCCCCAGGTGGGCGTCGTAGCGATGTTCGTCGATCACAATGGCGCCGTGCAGGCCCATCGCGACCAGAACCTGGTGGACTATCACAGCCTGACGCGCGAGATGACCGATCGCAAGACGGTGTTCGCCATGCTCGACCGGCCGGACGACGCCATCGTGCTGCAAACCATGATGAACGAGGTTTCGGCGGGCGAGGTGCTGGTCAAATCGCGGTTCATGCAGATCGGCGGCAAGTCGGTGCTGGTTGGGGTCGGCTATCTCGACAAGCTGGGCTGGTACAATGTGACGCTGATGGATATCGACACCATCATCGATAAACGCCTGTTCCTGCCGGTGGGCCTGTTGCTGGCGGCGATGATGGCGCTGGTGGCGGTGTTGATCACGCTGGTGTTCAAGCGGGCTGTGGTGGATCGTGTCGGGCGGCTGGAAGCGGCGGTCGATCTGGCGCGGGACGGGGACTATGCGGCCGCCGCGGCGCTGGCCGATGATCGCCAGGACGAGATCGGGCGGCTGTCCACGGCCTTCGTGCAGATGGCCAAGGCGGTCGGCCAGCACACAAAGGAGCTGGAAGCGCGCGTGCGGGCGCGCACCGAGGAGCTGGAACGGCTGGCGTTCATGGACGGGCAGACAGGCATCGCCAATCGGCGCGGCTTCATGGCGATTTATCAGGAGCTGTCGCGCGAGCAGGTGCATGGGCTGCTGCTGGTCGACATTGATCGCTTCAAGACCATCAACGACACTTATGGGCATGCCGCCGGCGACGTGGTGGTGCAGGAAATCGCCCGGCGTATCCAATTGGCGGCTGGGCTGGGCAATCACTGCGCGCGCTGGGGTGGCGACGAATTCGTCGTGGTGCTGGTCGACAGCGCACCGGTCACGTTGCGCGCCATGGCGTATGGCCTGACGGCCCAGGTGTGCGAGGCGCCGGTGATGTTGCCCGATGGCCGCCCGATCATGGTCACGATCAGCGTCGGCGCCTGCATTGCCGAGGCTGGCGAAACGTTGGAAACCACTACCGACATGGCCGATGCCGCGCTCTATATCGCCAAGGAGCAGGGCCGCAACAAGGTGGTGATCTTCGATGCCGATACGGCGTCTACCGGCAAGCCCAAGCTGGGAATCGGCTAGGCTGCGGACGTTCAGTCCGTATTCAGAAAACCCGGATTACAGGCGGGTACCATCCCGGGAGTTTTGCCGATGCGCTCCGTCATTGCCCTGCTGGCTTTCCTGGCGCTGTTGCCGGCCGCACAGGCGGCGAGTTTTTCATGCAGCGACGCCAGAACGCCCATTGAAAAGACGATCTGCGCCGATCCAGCTTTGTCGCGCGCCGATGACGTGATGGCGCTAGCCTATGTGGGGGCGATTTCGGGGCTGACCGAAGAGGCCGAGATCGTCATGCGCAAGGGGCAGCGCGATTGGCTCGATTTCACCGACACGGTCTGCTCCGACCAGTATCTGCCGGGCGAGGACAGTGCGGATTTGGAACGACCGCAATGCCTGCAGCGCCTCTACGACGCGCGGCTAAAGGTGCTGGAGCAGAGCCGCATGGTTGGTGGGATGCGGTTTTTCACCGCCGATACCTATGAGGCTGTGCCCGACCCTAATGGCGGGCGCTTTAGACTGGGCCGCAAGGTGATGTCGAGCCTGCGCATGGATGGCAATGACAGCCTCGCCAATGCGTTCAACGCCTATATGCGGCAGGTCACCGCGGACTATACGGGTGAATATACCGACTTTGCCGGCGCGCAGCGGAACGACAGCGTGGCCAACGAGGACAATGATTTTCTGATGGTGCTGGGCAGTGTCAATGCCAGGCGCATCAGTGTGGTGCTGGGCTTGGAATGGTATGGCCATGGCGCCGCCCACGCCAATTCCAGCCTGGGCAATTTTCACTTCCTGACCAAGGAAGAACGGCCGCTTGAGGTCACCGACATGTTCGAGGGCAAAAACTGGGGCACAGCGCTGGCCACTCTCGTGGCCGAGCGCGCCAGTGTCGACCTGCGGGATGGCGAGATCACCTATGACGGCGAAACCATGATGCCATTCGCCACCGATCCACAGCGCTGGAGTTTTACCCGCGCGGGGCTGATGGTGCAGTTCGAGAACCAGGAAGTCACTCCCGGCAGCCCGGCGGTCAGCGTGGGCTGGGGAGTGTTGCGTGATTATCTGGCCGCCGATGCAGACGCTATCGCGCGGCCCTGACGCCGGGTAATCTGGACACTATCGCCGATGAGGAGACGGGCAATGATGCGGACGATATTGGGCGCGATGCTGCTGGTGCTGGCCTTGGCCATGGCGGGGCCGGCGAGCGCGGCGAGCTTTGATTGCAGCAAGGCGACGACGGCCTTCGAGAAGGCGATCTGCGACAATCCAAAACTCTCGGCGGACGACGATACGCTGGCCGTAGCCTTTGCCACTGCGATTGGCGGGCTGAGCAAGCCGGCGGTCATCGCGATGCGGGCCGAGCAGCGCGCTTGGCTCGATTTCGCCACCAGGTCCTGCACCGACCATGCCGAACCGCTATCGGATGTGGATACTTATACGGACAACCAGATCGACTGCCTGGGGCTGGCTTTTTCCACCCGCACGGGGGTGCTGGAACAAAGCCGGATGCTGGGTGGGCACCGCTTTGCCGTGTCCAGCAGCTATAGTGCACTACCCGATCCGGACGCGGTGGATGATCCGACGTCCTATTGGAAGGTCGCGACCCACCAGCTCACCTATCCTGCGCTGGATGGGGGCAAAGCCGATGCGGAGGGCTTCGATAGCTTCATCAGCGACACCGTCGCGAGCGTCTCGGGCTCGATCACGGACGAGGGTGGCGATGCGATGAGCGACGCGCAGAGCGACACGACGGTGGACATCACGCTGTCTGAAGTGGTGGGCACGCGGGTGACGCTCAAGGTGATGACCAACTGGTTTGGCCATGGCGCGGCGCACAGCAATTGGGGCATCACCTACGCGCACTATCTGCTCGGCCGGCAGCGCGCGATGGAGGCGAGCGATATTTTTGCCGGCGAAGGCTGGGAAAAGACGCTGACCGATATCGCCACCGCCGAACTCAAGCGCGAGCATGGCGACAATTTGCAACTCGAGGGTGTCGAAAACCTCGGCGCCATCATCACCGACCCCAGCCGCTGGAGCTTTGGCAGCGACTACGGGCTGACCATCCAGTTCGAGCCCTATGAGGTCGCCGCCTACGCGTATGGCGCCCCCACCATTGTGGTGCCGTGGGAAAGCCTCGGCGATATCATGTCGGAAAGCTCGGACTCGGTGCGCTACGGCAGCTAAGCGCGCAGGTCCGCCCATTCGGGGTGGCGCCGGAACTGGGCTTCGACATAGGAGCACAGCGGCTCGATCTTGAAGCCTTCGGCTCGGGCGTCAGCGATGGCGGCGTTGACCAGTTTCGCCGCGATGCCGCGGCCGCCGAATTCGGACGGCACGCCGGTATGGTCGATGCTCATCACCCCCGCTGGGGTTTTGCGATAGGTCATTTCGGCTTCGACCCCGGGCGCCAGCTCGACCATATAGCGGCCGCGCGTGGCACTATCCTGGCGGATGACGGTGATATCGGCAGTGGTCATGATGCGTGGTCCCGAGCGTTCGACTGAGCACAATGTCGGTCTGCACGAGCCGCTGCGCAACCCCTAGATGTGCGTTACGCCTTGCAGCAGTTCGGGAAACAGCGCGCGCTCGGCCAGGAACGGATGCAGCGCCGACGCCGTGGACATGTCCTTGAGCGCGAGGGCCCGCTTGCCCTGCTTGAGATAAATCATCGCGCGTCCCGACAAGGCGCCGAAATGGCGCGGTTCGAGCGCCAGGACCTTGTCGATATCGCTCAGCGAGGTCGTGTAATCGCCTTGCAGGTAATGGGCGGTGGCGAGCTGGTTCCAGGCCTCCGCGTAGTCGGGATAATCCTTGGCGATGGCCTCGAATTCATCGAGCGCGCCCGCAGGATCGATTGCCAGTTTGCGCACCGCCTGCTGCATGCGGGTGGCGAGAGCCGGATCGGGCGGGGTCATCCACTGGGTCCAGATCTGCAGGCTGATGGCCTTGGCGCTGGCCTCATCGGGCGCAACGCGAAGTTGGGCGAACAGATTATCGAGAACGGGATTGTCGGCGCTCTGGGCACTGGCCGGCGCCAGCAGGAACAAAAGCACCAGCAGCGGCCCCAGCAGGGCTGCGATGACGGCCGGATAGCGGGTGATCCAGATGCGCATAATCTGAGCTTGCCGCCGATTGCGGCCGGCGGCAAGACAGCAGTTCGTGAACCCGGCGACCTAGTGGGCGATGTCGGTCTTGCCCCAGCGCGCCTGGATGGATTTGCCGAAGCCGCCCAGCCAGGGAGCGAACGCCAGTAGGATCGCGCGGTGGTAATGCACCAGCAGGAACAGCGCCGTCAGCACCAAAGTGCCGACCACGATGACCAGTTCCAGCGACAGGCCGATGGACTTGAGCCAGGCGGTCAGCAGCATGCCGGGCAGGATATGGGCCGCGGCCCAGACAAAGGCCGAGCTGATATTGATGATGGAGAACTTGCGGTAGTCCATGCCCATGATGCCGGCGACGCCGGGAATCACCGCTTTGACGCCGGGGATGAAGCGGCCGATGAACACGCTCTTGCCGCCATGCTTGGCGAAAAAGGCCTCGCCCTTGGCGATGAGTTCGGTGTGGTACTTGAACGGCCAGACCGTGCGGATGGTGTCCTTGAGCAGATGGCCGATGCCATAGGATAGCGCGTCGCCGATGATGGCGCCGATGACGGCGGCGAAATACACTTCCCAGAAGGGCAGCCGGCCTTCGGCAATAATGCCGCCCACCAGCAGCAGAACCGGCGTCGAGGGCACGAACAGGCCCAGCACGAACACCGCTTCGCCAATGGCGACCAGGAAGATGAAAATAAAGGTCAGCCAGAAATTGCCCGAAATCGCGTCGAGAAAGGTCTCAAGATAGGCCGATATCGCGTGAAAAATATCAAACATTGGTCTGGGGTGCTCTCCTCTTGCCATGCACCATTAGCGTGGGACATGGCACCCGACAATTGACATTTGGCAATGTAGGTCGAAACTTCCGTTTCAACAAATCGGAGCGTCGCATTGGCATTGCCTATTCATCACACGATTGCGTCAGGCCCACGACCGGTGGCGCCTTTTTCCCATGCGGTGGAGGCCGACGGCTTCGTCTTCATCACCGGCCAAATGCCCACCGATCCGGCGGCGCCCGATGCGCCGCTGCCCGAGGGGATTGCGGCGCAGACCCAGCGGGTGATGGACAATCTTCGGATCGTGCTGGCCGGCATCGGGCTGGGCTTCGAGCACGTGACGATGGCGCGGATTTATCTGACCGCGTTCGAGCGCGACTATGCGGGGCTCAATGCGCTGTGGCCGAGCTTTTTCGAGGCGGGGAAGTTGCCGGCGCGCACCACGGTGGGCGTGACGGCACTGGCGGTTGGGGCGCTGGTCGAGATCGATATGGTGGCGCGCCGCCCGTAATCGGGTCAGGCGCCGCGATTGTCCTTCTTGGCCTGAGCGGTCTTGGTCGCCTGTGACACGCGGGCGTGCTGGGTGACGCTGCCGACCTTGGCGGTCTTGGTGCTGGCGTTGGATTTCATGCCGCTGCCGGCATGGGCCTCGCCGCCCGGATGGCCCGGCGCTCCGGCCGCTTGCTTGAGCGACAGGGCCCGCTGCGCATTGCTCATCAGTTCGGTGCGTCGCGCCTGCACTTGGCGGCGGGTGGTTTCCTTGTTGGTGCGTGCGAGGGCTTCGCCAAAGATCGAGTAGTGACGGCGCTGGTTGGTTTCGAGCTTTTCGGTGACCCCGGTGCCGCGGCCCTTGATGGCGCGACGATGATTGGCGATGGCCGTATTGGCCTTGTTGCGCCGCTCGCGCAGGCGATTGGAAAGCTGGCGCAATTCGTCCTGGGTCAGATCGGCCAGGGCGGGATGGCGGGCTTGTTCGACAAGGTCGGCATCGTCCTTGCCCAGGATACGTTGCAGATCGGCTTTGGTGACGGCCATTGGCTAGCTCCTCCTTGTTGGCGGGATCATGATGATCCTCTCGGGGTGGCTATGGCAAGGCACAGGCACAATCAGGCCAGTCTAAGGCAGCAGGGCGGAATTTGCGGCGGTGGGGGCCGATGATCGCATTCCCGCAATCAATCGGGAAGGCGCAGACCCTGCGCCCCGGGCGCGATGCCGAGCCGGGGCGAAACGCACTGCGGCGCGATATCGGTCTTGAGGCAAGACCGGCACCGCGCCGCGAATGGCAGGATTATCTGTGAGGCTTAAGCCGAATACGCCTTGGTCAACTGACGCTGTTCGCCCAGGCCCTCGATGCCCAAACGCATGACATTGCCGGGCTTGAGCCAGACCGGGTTCGGCTTGATCCCCATGCCGACGCCCGGAGGGGTGCCGGTGGAGATGATGTCGCCGGGCTGCAGGCTCATGAACTGGCTAACATAGGCCACCACGGTGGCGACGCCGAAGATCATCGTCTTGGTGGAGCCGTTCTGGTAGCGGTGACCGTCGACCTCGAGCCACATCGACAGGTTCTGCGGGTCGGCGACTTCGTCCTTGGTCACCATCCAGGGGCCGATGGGGCCAAAGGTGTCGCTGCCTTTGCCCTTGTCCCAGGTGCCGCCGCGCTCGGTCTGGAAATGACGCTCGGAAACGTCGTTGATGACGCAATAGCCGGCGACATGGTTCATGGCGTCGGCTTCCTCGACGTAGCGGGCTTCCGTGCCGATAATGATGCCGAGTTCGACTTCCCAATCGGGCTTGATGGAGTTCTTGGGGATGATCACATCGTCATTGGGGCCGATGATGGCGCTGGTAGCCTTCATGAAGATGATCGGCTCTTCGGGGATGGCGGCGCCGGTTTCGGCGGCGTGGTCGGCATAGTTGAGGCCGATGCAGATGAACTTGCCCACATTGGCGACGCAGGGACCGATGCGGTCATTGGCATCGAGCTTGGGCAGCACGCCGATGTCCACGGCACGGATCTTGGCCAGGCCTTCGGGCGTCAGCGTATCGCCGCCGATGTCGCCCACAATGCCGCTGAGATCACGGATAGTGCCATCGGCATCCAGAATGGCGGGCTTCTCAGCGCCCTTGGCGCCAACGCGGAGGAGTTTCATGAGGTCAGATCCAGTTGAGGGTGATGAGGCAATAAAGCTAACATGTTAGCCTGTCGAGGCCGACCAAAGGCCAATCGGTTCGGCTGGGCGAATTATTGCGGGCGGATAATGCCCTTCTTGAGCAGGATATTGCCATAGAGCCGACGCTCGCCGGTCTGCACGATGGCGTAGCCGGTCTTGACCCGCTCATAAAAGGCGAAGCGTTCCAGCGACGACACGCCCATCTTGGGTTCGTGCTTTTTGACGATGGCTTCGAACTCATCGACCACGGGCGGACGCGCGCCGGCGTCGCCCACCACCTGCATGACAATGGCGGCCTCATCGACGAAATCGTCGAGCGGCATCAGCGTCAGGACGGCCTCAAGGACATCGGTGGCGCTGATGCCATCGAGGCGCACCAGGGCCGGCCCGGCCGCATCGGCGGGATAGTTGGCATCGACGATGGCGATTTCGTCGCCATGGCCCATGGCGCGCAGAATGCCGAGCAGGTCGGGGCCGAGCAGTGGCGGAATATTTTTGAGCATTTTGGGTCCCCTCCCAGGGATTTAGCCGAATGGAAAACTGTCGCTGTCGCTACCAAGGGTATCGCCGTCGGCAAAGACCTTGGGGTCGTCGCGCGCAAAGGCGAACAGCTCGACCATGACCGCGTCAATATGGGCGCGGATGGCCCTGGTGGCCTGGGCCTGGTCCGCCGCCAGAATACCGTCGAAAATCGCCTGATGCTCGGCGATGGTGATGGCCAGCCGACGCGGCGTGATGATCAGCCGGCGGGCGCGATCGAGATTGGCGCGGGCGCTGTCGATGATGTTCTTGATCTTGGTGAATTTCATCGAGCGGAAGATGATGTCGTGGAATTCCAGATCGATCTGGTGAAACGCCTCGGCATCGTCGCGACTGGCGGCCTCGCGCTGGGCCGCCATATTGGCATGCAGCGCCTCGATAACCTCGGCGTCATGCTTGCCGATCAGCACGCGCAGGGCCTCGCTTTCGATGCCTTTGCGGATCAGCATATATTCGCGCACGTCGGCAATGCGCACCAGCGACACGGTCGAGCCGCGCTGCGGTGCGATATCGACCAGCCCCTCCGCCTGCAGCCGCGCCAGCGCTTCGCTGACCGGAAAGCGGGAGACGCCGAGCTGCTCGCAGATGGCGGTCTTGTCGATGCTCTGACCCGGCGCCAGCGCCAGGGTGACGATGGCCTGGCGCAGTGCCGCGGTCACGTCAAGCGTGACGCTGCCGCGCGACAAAGCCGTGGGGCGGGCGAGAAAACGATAGGGACTTGCTTCCATAGTCATGCTAACATGTTAGTTAGACCCGTGGCGATTTACAACACGATTGAAGCCGGCGGCCCGCACTTCAGGGTGCCTATGTGGCCGGTATTGAGCGTGCGGTAAAGCCTTGGCAGCAGCAGCATCCGAAAGTTCACACCCCATGTCGCAAACCATGATCCGCCCCGAAACCAGAACCCTGGTGCTGAATCCGGCCGACAATATCGCCGTGGCTTTGGCCAATCTCGATGCCGGTACCGAGACGCCGCAGGGCCGGATCGTCGCCAAGCGGGTGCCCAAGGGCCACAAATTCACCGTGCGCCCGGTGCGGGCGGGCGAGGCCATCGTCAAGTTCGGCCAGATCATCGGTTTTGCCAGCGTGGATATCGCGGCGGGCGAGTGGGTGCACGAGCATAATTGCGGCATGGGCGGCGCCGATGGCAGCCTCAAGCACGACTATGCCTTTTCCGAAGGCGCCGTTGCGCCCGACATGGTGCCGCTCGACCAGCGCGCCACCTTCGAGGGTTATCGCCGCGCCAACGGCTCGGTGGGCACCCGCAATTATGTGGGCATCCTGACCTCGGTGAACTGCTCGGCAACGGTCGCCAAGTTCATCGCCGAAGGCATCAACCGTTCGGGTATTCTGGATGATTATCCCGAAATCGACGGCGTCGTGCCGTTCGTGCATGGCACCGGCTGCGGCATGGAATCGCGCGGCGAGGGTTTTGACATCCTCAAGCGCACGCAGTGGGGCTACACGTCCAATCCCAATCTGGGCGCCGCAATGCTGGTGGGCCTGGGCTGCGAAGTGTTCCAGATCGGCCGCATGAAGGAAATGTACGGCATCACCGAGAGCGACACCTTCCAGACCATGACCATTCAGGAAAGCGGTGGCACCAAGAAGATCGTGGAATGGGGCATCGAGCGCATGAAGGAAATGCTGCCCGTGGCCGCCAAGGCGCGGCGCGAAACCATCGATGCGTCCGAACTGGTGCTGGCGCTGCAATGCGGTGGCTCGGACGGCTATTCGGGCATCACCGCCAATCCGGCGCTCGGCTATGCGGCCGATATCCTGGTGCGTAATGGCGGCACCGCGATCCTCAGCGAAACGCCGGAAATCTACGGCGCCGAGCATCTGCTGACGCGCCGCGCTGTGTCGCGCGAAGTCGGGGAAAAGCTCCTCAGCCGCATCCACTGGTGGGAAGACTATACCCAGCGCAATCATGGCGAGATGAACAACAATCCCTCGCCGGGCAACAAGCTGGGCGGGCTGACCACGATTCTCGAAAAATCGCTCGGCGCCACTGCCAAGGGCGGCACCACGCCGCTGACGGCGGTCTACGAATACGCGGAGAAGGTGCGCGAAAAGGGCTTTGTGTTCATGGACACGCCCGGCTTCGATCCGGTCTCGGCGACGGGGCAGGTGGCGGGCGGCGCCAACATTCTGGCCTTCACCACCGGGCGCGGTTCGGCCTATGGCTGCAAGCCGGTGCCCTCGGTGAAGCTGGCGACCAATTCGGACATGTACAACCGCATGACCGGCGATATGGACATCAATTGCGGCGACATCGTCGAGGGCGTGTCGATCGAGGACAAAGGCCAGGAAATCTTCGACCTGCTGCTGCGCGTCGCCTCGGGCGAGCCGACCAAGTCGGAAGCTCTGGGCTATGGCGACAACGAATTCGTGCCGTGGCAGGTCGGCGCGACGATGTAGGCTTTCGACGCCCAAACCGGCCGCCGCTTGACAAGGCGGCCGGGCTCCCTATTTTAAAGCCATGAACGCTTTTGCGATGCACCTGCAGGATTTTGCACGCCGGGAACACCCGGTCGCAGGCGCACGTCCCTAGACCTGAGCTGACGTCAAGCCGGGTTTAGGGTGGTTCTCCAGCGTTTTGAACGCTGCTCATAGCGGTTTGTCCGCTCAGACGAATTCACAACAATCAACATTCTGCAAGCCAGCGCGGCCAAGACCGCTGCGGCTTGCCATCTAAGGACTATCATCATGCCAAGCATGAACTCTGTCACCCTGCGCCCCAAACTCGTGGTCGGCGAGGGTGATCACCGCAAGCTCATCGCACTTGCGCTGGCCGGTATCGGCCACACCTCCGACGCAGGGGACGACCTGCTCTACGAACTCGAGCGCGCCCGCGTCGTCAGCGACGCCAAGCTGAGCGGCGCCGTCGTGCGCATGGGCTCGCGCGTCACCTATCGTCCCGATAACGGCGACGACCGCACGGTCACGCTGGTCTATCCCATCGATGCCGATATTTCGGCCGGCCGGATTTCCGTGCTCACCCCCGTGGGCACCGCCTTGATCGGGCTGACCAAGGGCCAATCGATCACCTGGAACGCCCGCAATGGCCAGCGCCATGTGCTGACCGTGCTGGAGGTGGAGGGCTAAGTTTCGGGCGCCGCGTCGGCACGGGCGAAGAAAATCGACACCTTCATGCCCAGGCCGGGCGCTGAGGTGACGTCGATTTTGGCGTGAGCATTCTGCTCCAGCGAATGCACGATCAGCGCGCTGAGCTTGCCCGGCTTGGGCCAGTGAACCCCTTCGGCCAGGCCCACGCCGTCGTCCGATATGGTCACGAGGCACCCCGTCTCGTCGACTAGGCTGTGCAGCTTGATGGTGCCACCGTCGCTGCCGACGAAGGCGTATTTCAGCGCATTGGTCAGCAGCTCGTTGACCACAAGGCCCGTCGGCATGGCGACGTTGACCGAGACCGGCCAGGTATCGACCTGCAGGTTGAGCCGGATGCCTTCCACGGCATGGGCCGCCATCACGGCGGACGCGACCTGGCTGAGATAGACGCCCAGATCGACGCTATCGCCTAGATTTTCTTCGGTCAGCGATTGGTATAACAGGCCGAGCGAGCTCACCCTGCCGGCCAGGCGTCCGAAAGCCTCGCCGGTAGCGCCTTCGGGCATGTTGCGCGCTTCCAGCCGGATCAGCGCGGTGATCATCTGCAAATTGTTTTTGACCCGGTGCTGCAGTTCGCGCAGCAGCGTGTCCTTTTCGCCCAGCTGGCGCTTGATGTCGGTACTCTCGGCTGATGCGGACGCCAGCGTTTGCGCCAGTGCCACCAGGCGGAACATGGGCGTGCCGTCATCGGCCTCGATGATGTTGGACCAGGCGTCGACGCTATGTGTTTCCGCGTCCAGCGCGATGGTGAATGCCCCCAGATAGTCGTCCTGCTCGGTGATGACGCGGTTGAGCGGCTGTCCGTCGGCCGCGCTGACCGCGGTGGTGGGCAGGGCATCCCAACCCTTGCCCTGCAACTGCGACGCTGTGCGGCCAATCAGCCGTTCGAACTCCACATTGGCATAAGTCAGCCGTTCCGTCGGGCGCAATTCGGCGACCGCGATGCCGAACGGCACGTGATCGAGAAATTGCTTGAAGCGATCGCTCTCCAGCGCGTCCGACAGGTTTGCTGTGTCCAGCAACTCTTCGACCTGAGTGCCATTGCTGTCTTGGGTTGCCAATGCGTGTCCTAATCCGGGTTACGAGGGATCACCCCTAGCACAGAATGGCGCCGTTCTAGGGCAGTTCCATTAGGGCCGCTGCAACCCCGTCGCCCCGACATAAAGCGAATAAACGTATTGGCTGGAGGTGATGAACAGCCGGTTCCGCCGTGCGCCCCCAAAGGTGAGGTTGGAGGTGGATTGGCCGGTCTTGATCCGGCCGAGCAAGGCACCAGCCGGGTTGTAGACATTCACGCAAGGACCGGCGCTGGTCCAGATATTGCCTTCGGTATCGAGCCGGAAGCCGTCGGGCAGGCCGGTATCGACATCCACATAGGTGCGCCCATTGGTCAGCGTCTTGCCGTTCACGACATCGAATTGCCGGATATGGGCGGGCCAGTCGGGATCGTGGCTGCGGCCGGTATCGGCGATGTAGAGCACGCTTTCGTCGGCCGAAAACGCCAGCCCGTTCGGCTTGGCAAAATCGTCGACGACTACCGCCAGCGAACCATCGGCTGGATCGAAGCGGAAGACGTTGCAGTGTTCCTGTTCCTGGTCGGCCTTGTAGCCCTCATAGTCAGACAAAATCCCATACGGCGGATCGGTGAACCAGATTGTGCCATCGGACTTGACCACTACGTCATTGGGGGAATTGAGGCGCTTGCCCCGGTAGCTGTCGACGAGCGTCGTCACCGTGCCATCGGGCTCAGTGCGCAGCACCGCACGAGCACCATGCGAGCAGGAGATCAGGCGGCCTTCACGGTCGCGAGTGTGACCATTGGTGTAGTTGGCGGGGCTGCGGAAAGTGGACACTCCAAGATCGGGCGTCCAGCGCAGGATGCGGTTATTGGGAATGTCGGACCACAGCAAATAGCCGCCATCGTTGAACCAGACCGGCCCCTCGGCCCAGCGGCAGCCGTCGTAGAGCGTCTCCATCGGCGCGTTGCCCTGCACCAACTCATAGAATTTCTTGTCGATATATTCGATGTTTTCGCCCGCCAGCAGTGCCATGTTCGTGGTCTCCCTTTGGGCGGCATTTGAGGCAAGAGGGCGGGCGCGCGCAAGGTGGGTTGGCGCGGAATTTTGTGGAGCGGCGTCCCACGGCCCATGCATCTCGGCCAACCGTCACCCCCTCCCAGCCTCCCCCATCAAGGGGGAGGTGCCTCTCCACTCTGGGGGCGCGATTGGGTTCAAGCCGCCGCTATTGGAACTCGATGCAGTTCAACCCACCGGCAGACACCTCCCCCTTGATGGGGGAGGCAGGGAGGGGGTGCCGTTTAGCCCCGATCTCTCCCACTTACCCATCTAATCCTCACCCCCTCCACCCCGCTGCATAATCATCCCCGATATCTCCACAATGGCTGCGGGGTTCGCGACGAACGGCCGTGGGGAGTTTGGTGGGAGGGGAATGCGGTCGCGCGATCCCTGGGCCAGCGCGACGTTCGTTCCTCACTTCAAGAGGGGCCACGTTCGGGCGGCCAGAAACCCCATCGCATGCGGCGAGGCGCTGTCTCGCTTATCTACAAAACCATGAGGCACGTCTCGCCGCATGCCGCAGTCTTTCCACCGCAGGGCTTTCGCCCGGGCGGCACGCAGCCATGCTCAGTGCCGCATTGACGACTAACATGTTAGTTGCTAGGGCAGGGCAACCTTGGGAGCCCAGCATGGCCGCACTCGACAAAATCCTCACCGTCGCCGAAATGAAAACGGCCGCTCACCGGCGCGTGCCCAAGATGTTCTTCGAATATGCCGATAGCGGCAGCTATACCGAAAGCACCTATCGAGAAAACGAGAGCGATTTTGCCAAGATCAAGCTGAAGCAGAAGGTGGCCGTCAACCTCGAGGGCCGCAATCTCAAGACCACGATGCTGGGCAAGCCCATCACCATGCCGGTCGCCATCGCGCCGGCCGCGACGGGCGGCATGCAGGTGGCCGATGGCGAGATCAAGGCCGCCAAGGCCGCCGAGAAATTCGGCATTCCCTTCGCGCTTTCGACCATGAGCGTCTGCTCGATCGAGGACATCGCCGAAAACACCACGGCGCCGTTCTGGTTCCAGCTCTATGTGATGCGCGACCGCGGCTTCATCGAGCGCATGATCGACCGCGCCAAGGCGGCCAAGTGCTCGGCGCTGGTGCTGACCATGGATTTGCAGATCCTGGGTCAGCGCCACAAGGACATCCATAACGGGCTCTCCACCCCGCCCAAATTCAATGCCTATTCGATCTGGCAGATGATGCAGCATCCGGCGTGGTGCATGCGCATGCTCGGCACCAAGCGGCATACCTTTCGCAACATCGTCGGCCATGTGAGCGGCGATCACGACCTGGCCTCGCTGTCGGCCTGGACCGCCAGCCAGTTCGACCTCACGCTCAATTGGGGCGATATCGCCTGGGTCAAGAAGCGCTTTGGCGGCCCGGTCATCGTCAAGGGCGTGCTCGATCCGGAAGACGCGCTGGCCGCGGTGAACAATGGTGCGGACGCCGTGATCGTCTCCAATCATGGCGGTCGCCAGCTCGACGGCGCCCCCTCGACCATCCGCGTGCTTCCCGAGATCATCGACGCCATCGGCAACAAGACCGAAGTGTATCTCGATAGCGGCATCCGCTCGGGTCAGGACGTGCTCAAGGCCATGGCCTACGGCGCCAAGGGAACCTTTATCGGCCGCCCCATGCTCTACGGCCTGGGCGCTGGCGGCGAAGCTGGCGTCACCCGCGTGCTCGATATCATCCGCAAGGAACTCGACACCACCATGGCGCTGTGCGGCGAACGCGACATCCTCAATGTTGGGCTGCACAATATTTATTCCAACGATATTCCAAAGCGGAACTCGCCGCTGGGGGCGAAGGGGTAGGGGCACCTCTTTTCTTCTCCCCATCGGGGAGAAGGTGGCGCGTAGCGCCGGATGAGGGGGTGCGTTGGGTTGCTCAGAGGGCTGGGTTCGCGGCGACATTCCCCCTCACCCGTCTTGCTCCGCAAGCCGACCTCTCCCCGATGGGGAGAGGAAAAGGAAGCAGCAGGCGTAGCGTCACTTATCCCCGATAGGGCGGGCCGGCCGTAACATCGCCTTCGGTCATCTGGCGGTACACAGCTTGGGAAACAGTTTTCATCTGCGCTTCGGGCAGGGTGCCCACCACCGTGCAGGTGATGCGCGCATTGGCCCAGTAGAACGCCTCGGCGCCGCCGGCATTGGCGAACTGATAGGCCGGCGCACGATCGGGCAGGGCGGCGGTGACATAGACCGTCACCCGATCCTTGGCGGCGTTTTCATACATCAATTGCGCGGCGCGGCCGCCCGCATTGGGCTCGCCCGGCAGCAGGCGTCCGCCAACCAAAGTGAACCCTTCGGCACTCAGATCGGGCGTATCAAGCGGCGTGGACAGCCGATTGGACAGCCAGGTCACCAGATGGTCCTGATCGGTCGCGGGCACTTCGACGGCGTGGCGGTTTTCGGCCACGAACACCGTGTGGGCGTTGACCGCGTCGGCGATCAGGCTGGCGCTGGCCGCGGGTGCGCCATTCAGCAGCGGACGGGCAAACCAGCCGCCGCCCAGCCCCAAGCCCACCAGCACGACCGCAGCGGCCGCCCAGCGCCAGGAGCGCATGCGGCGCGATCCGGTTGCGGCAGCAATCCGATGCGCACGCAGGCGCGCCGGAACCGGCTCAGAGCCGGCGGGGGCGAACAGCGCACGCAGGGCGTTGGACTGGCGCTGCCAGAGCAGCACTTCGGCCGCCACCTCGGGATTGGCCGCCAGATGGGCCTCGACCGCCGGCCGATCGGCCGCATCGAGCTGGCCATCCACATAGGCCATCAGCATGTCGCGGGTCACGGCGCTCATTTGACCGTCCTCAAATGCGGCTCGGCGCTATTGCCGGTGGCCACGCGCAGGGCCGCGCGGGCACGGCCCAGCCGGGACATCAGCGTGCCCTGGGGAATGCCGAGAATGGTCGCGGCCTCGGAATATGAGAGGCCTTCGAGGGCGATCAAGAGCAATGCTTCCTTCTGGTCGAGTGGTAAAGTTTCGATGGCGCGCGCCATTTCGGCCAGCGCGATATGGCCCGGCTGCGTCGCCGGGGTGGAGGGCTCGGGGATGGTGTCGATATCCACCGTCTGGCCCCGTCTATGGGAGGAACGCAGGCTGTTGCGATAAAGGTTCAGCAAAATGGTGAACAGCCAGGCGCGCACCGGGCCCGTGGGGCGGAACAGCGCGCGCCGGGAGATGGCGCGTTCCAGGCAATCCTGCACCAGATCATCGGCCAGATCGATATTGCGTGTCAGCGCCCGCGCATAACGCCGTAGCGCCGGCACGCAGGTTTCGACCTGGTCGAGAAAATCTGTCAAGGAAGCCTGCTCAGTGGATCATTCAACCGCAGTATGCCAGACGCCGCCGACGCCGTCGCCGGTGGTTTCACCAGCCTTGGTGTCCTTGAACCACAGATAGAGCGGCATGCCCTTATGGGCCCACATCTTGGAGCCGTCCTTGCGGTCGACCAGGGTGAAGTCACCCTCGGCCTTAGCAGAGGCATCGGCCATCGCCGGTGGCCATTTGGTGGCGCAATCGTCGTAGCAATTGGTGACGCCGGCAGTGTCCTTGTCGAAAGTATAGAGGGTCATGCCCTTGGCATCGGTCAGCACTTCCTTGCCACCGATTTCAGACGTCTTGACGGCGCCACCGGCATAATCTTCGGCGAAGGCGGGGGCGGAAAACAGCGCCAGCGCAGCGGCGCCGGCCAGAAGCATACGGATATTCATGGATTTTTCCTCCGTGTTCAGGGGGCCGTCATGGCGCCCTGCACAGGGATCAACACCGGTGCGAAACAATTAATCCCCGGTCGCCGGAATAAACTTAAACTTCTGTGCTCAAGCGGCGGGCACATACTCACCTCGCTGGTGACAGGGCGGGCAAAAATGCTATGTGGCTGGCGCTGTGCCGAGGCGGCGCGGCATCTGTCGGGAGAGCGGAATAATGTTTGTCGTTGGTGGGGAAAGCCTGATCGATCTGAAGGCCGAGGTGGAACTGGCGGATGGCACGCTGATCAACCGGGATGGCGCTGGCCAGATCGTGATGACGGCGCATCCGGGCGGCTCGCCCTATAATTGCGCCATTGCGCTCGCCAGGCTGGGCAATGATACCGGCTTCCTCTGCCCGATTTCGGCCGATGCGTTCGGCGACTATCTGCTGGGGCCGCTCGATGCCGCTGGCGTCACCACGCTGCTGCCCGAGCGGGTGCCCGAATATACCACCCTGGCGGTGATCAATTTCGACGACAATCACAATGCCCGCTACGGGTTTTATCGCCAGGCCGATGGGGTTATCGATGCCGCCAAGGCTATCGCAGCGCTCCCCGATGACCTCAATCTCTATCAGATTGGCGGTTTCTGCCCGATGAAGGCCGACGAGGCCGTGGTCTGGCTGCAGATCGTGCAGGCGGCGATCGCCAAGGGCGCGACCATTTCGATCGATCCCAATGTGCGCCCCAGCCTCGTCGATGATTTCGAAGGCTACAAGCAGCGCCTGTCGGCCTTCCTCGACCTGGCCCATGTGGTCAAGGTGTCCGAGGAGGACTTGGCCGAACTGGATGCGGACAAGAGCATCGAGCAGCACGCGGCAGACCTGCTGGCCCGGCCCAATTGCCAGTTGGTGGTTGTAACGTTGGGCGAAAAGGGCTCGCGGGCCTTCACCGCGTCAGGCAAGGCCCAAGCCGATATTTATGCACCGCCAGTGTTTGGCGACACCGTGGGCGCCGGCGACAGTCTGATGGCGGGCGTACTGTCCTGGCTTAACGAGCGGCATCTGCTCAAGCCCGGCAAGCTCGATGACCTGGGAAGCGGCGCGCTCGCCGACATGCTGCGGTTCGGCGCGGTTGTCGCCGGGCTCAATTGCGGCGAAAAGGGCTGCAAGCCGCCGACCCGGGCGCAGGTGGATGCTGTGCTCAACGCCTGACGGCTTCAAGCCCCGGCGCGGATGGCGAGGGCTTCCTCAAGTGTCATCGTGGTGTGGTGTTCCCAGTTCTTGTCGTCGGTTTCGGGAAAGTCCGTGCGGAAATGGCCGCCGCGGCTTTCGGTACGCTTGAGGGCCGCCGCCGCGACCAGCGTGGCCGAGGTGGTCATGTTGAGATAGGCGCTGGTGACGTGCTCGGCATTGGCTTCGAGCGCCGCGATCCGGCGGAGCGCCTGCTTGAGCCCGGTGGCGTCGCGTTCGACACCCACGAGATCGGTCATGATGTGGCGCAGGTTCTGCACCGCGGGCAGGTCGCGCAGCACCTGCTCGGCCTTTTCGCCCTCGGCCTCGTTCCACTCGATGCCCTTGAACGGCGCCAGATTGCGCACCGGCTCCAGCCCGCCAATGTCCTCGGCGATGCGCGCGCCATAGACGGTTGCTTCGAGCAGTGAATTGGAGGCCAGTCGATTGGCACCGTGCAGGCCCGTGCAGCTGGCCTCGCCGCAGACCCATAGGCCGGGGAGAGACGAGCGTCCACGCTCGTCGACCTTGACGCCGCCCATGTGGAAATGGGCGGCAGGCGTCACCGGGATCATGCCGGATACGGGGTCGATACCGGCATCGAGGCAGTACTTTGCCACGGTGGGGAAGCGGGTCAGTATCGCCTCGCCCAGCACTTTTCGCGTGTCGAGAAATACCTTATGCCCCGCCTGGATTTGGCGGAAATTGGCCCGGGCAACGACGTCGCGGGGTGCCAGTTCGGCGTCCGGGTGGATGGCTGGCATGAAACGCTCGCCCAATTCGTTGACCAGGATCGCGCCTTCGCCGCGCAGCGCCTCGGTGGCGAGAGGGGCCGGATCGGCGCCAGTTGCGATGGCGGTGGGATGGAATTGCACGAATTCGGCGTCGGCGATCAGCGCGCCGGCGCGGGCCGCCATGCCCATGGCGTGGCCACGCACGCCGGGCGGATTGGTGGTGACGGCATAGAGCCCGCCCAGTCCGCCGGCGGCGAGCACCGTGGCGCGGGCGCGGATGAAAACCGGCTCGGAATACCGGTCGCCCAACTTGCGGCAAAATACGCCGACGATGCGGCCGTTATCCCGGGCGAGACTCAGCGCGGTAATGCCTTCGACGACGCGGATCGAGGGGGTGCGGCGCACCTCGGCGATGATGGCCTGCATAATGGCCCAGCCGGCGCGGTCGCCCTCGACCTTGACGATGCGGTTGGCCGAATGGGCTGCCTCGCGGCCCAGCGCATAATGGCCGAAATCGTCGCGGTCAAACGGCGTGCCCCAGCGCGCCAGGTCCTCGATGCGGGCAGCCGCTTCGGCGGTGACGGACTCGGCAATGCCATGATCGACAATACCGGCGCCGGCCATTTCTGTATCAACAGCATGGGCGTGGCTGCTGTCGCCCTCACCCACCGCAGCCGCCACGCCGCCCTGCGCCCAGGCCGATGACGCGCCAAAACCAAGAGGTTTGGGCGACAGCACTGTGACGGGCCGCGGTGCCAGCTTGAGCGCGCAGAACAAACCGGCAAGACCGGCACCCACGATCAGGGCGCCATCGGCGTTCAGGGTGTTGTCGAAAGTGGTCATGACGGGCGCGGTCCTGCTTGCAAGATAGGTAGTTGTGCGTAAGGTCTCTCCCGTCGGGAAGGCGGAGAGCGTTTGTGGCCAGTGGCGATGACTACGGCTTTGGTGAAGGGGCTCAACGTGGCTTTGCGGCCGATCATACGCTGGATGCCTATACGGGTCTCTATCGTTTGGTGCTGCTCAGCTACGGCTATCGCTGTGCCTTGACGGGCGCGCGCTTCGCCCCGCCGGTGCTGGCCTTGCATGCCGATCTCGATGTCGAGGCCATTCAGCCGCGCGAGCAGGGCGGGCCGCTCAGCATCGCCAACTACCTGCCCATGATCGCTTCGCTGGCGCGTCCGTTCCGCAGCGGCCTCATCACGATCGAGGATGATTACCGCATTGTCGTGCCGCATCCGGACCTGCTGGACAGCACCATGCTGGCGGCGTTGCGCGCGACCCTGATCGTGCCCGACGATGTGCTGTTCCGCCCCGGTGCGGAATTTCTGGCACATCACCGACGGTACGCTCTGAGCCGTTAATCGCCCTTCCGGCTCATTTCGATCATGCGTTCCACGGCCAATCTTGCCGGAGCGCTGATGGCGGGGTCGACTGTGACCTCCTCGGTCATGGTGTGCAGCGACCAGAGGATGTTTTCCAGATTGATGCGCTTCATGTGCGGGCAGATGTTGCAGCCGCGCAGGAAATCGACGCCGGTGGTTTCGCTGGCGACATTGTCGGACATCGAGCATTCGGTGACCATGACCACGCGGGCCGGCTTTTGCGTCTTGACCCAATCAATCATTGCCGCCGTCGAGCCGGCAAAGTCCACCGCGTCGATCACCTCGGGCGGGCATTCAGGATGGGCGATGATCTTGGCCGTCGGATAGGCGTGGCGTAGCTCGGCAATGTCTTCGGCGGTGAAGGTTTCGTGCACCTCGCAGGCGCCGGCCCAGGTGATGATCTTCTTGTGGGTTTTCTTGGCGGTGTTCTGCGCCAGAAACTGGTCGGGGATCATGATGACCGTGTCGCCCTCGATCCGGTTGACGATATCGGCGGCGTTGGACGAGGTGCAGCACACGTCGGTGACGGCTTTGACGGCGGCCGAGGTGTTGACATAGGTCACCACCGGCACGCCCGGATACATGGCCTTCATCGCCAGCACGTCCTCGACCGTAATCGAGGAGGCGAGCGAGCAGCCGGCGCGGCTATCGGGAATCAATACGGTTTTTTGCGGGTTCAGCAGCTTTGAGGTTTCGGCCATGAAGTGCACGCCGCATTGCACGATCACCGATTGCCTGACCTTGGTGGCCTCGATGGCGAGCTGCAGGCTGTCGCCGACAATATCGGCGACGCCGTGATAAATCTGCGGCGTCTGGTAATTGTGCGCCAGGATGACCGCGTCTTTTTCCGTCTTGAGCTGGTTGATCGCAAAGATCAGCGGTGCATAAAAGCTCCACTCGATCTGGGGGATCTTATCCTTGACCCTCTCGTAGACACTTTCGGTGGCCCGCTCGATCGCCTTGGAGAAGTGCAGATCGTATGACTCCCCCAGAATGGCGCGGGCATCATCCAGCGGCGTGAGGGCGTTGATCGTCTGAACCATCGTTGGACCTCTGGCGAGCCAAGTGCGCGGGCGGAACCTAGGTATTTTCATCGTGCATTTCAATGAAGAGGGTTGCGAGAATTTTTCCGAGCCCCTAACCGTTCGTGCACAACAGTTGTGATGCGGGAGTCCAAAATGCCCCAAGATGCCGAAGCGATCCGTTCCATCCTGTCGCTCGCCCCGGTCATTCCGGTGATCATTCTGGACGATGTCAGCCAGGCGCGGCCGCTGGCCGAAGCGCTGGTGGCGGGCGGGCTGCCGATCCTCGAAGTCACGCTGCGCACGCCCAATGCGCTCAAGGTCATGGAAGAAATGGCCAAGGTTACCGGCGCCATCGTCGGCTCGGGCACCGTGCGGAACGCCAACCATATGCAGCAATCGGTGGATGCCGGCTGCCGCTTCATGGTGTCGCCGGGCATTTCGCCGCGCATTCTTGATGCCGCCGACGATATCGGCATTCCGCTGCTGCCGGGCATCGGAACCCCGAGCGAAGCGATGACCGCCAGCGAGCGTGGCTATTCCTTCCTCAAGTTTTTCCCGGCCGAAGCGCTGGGCGGCGCGCCGGTGCTCAAGGCCTTTGCCTCCCCGCTTTCCGATATCAAGTTCTGCCCCACCGGTGGCCTCGATCCCGTCAAGGCCAAGACCTACCTGGCGCTGCCCAATGTGATCTGCGTCGGCGGCTCTTGGATGATGCCGGCCGATGCGCTGGCCTCGGGCGATTGGGCCCAGATCGAAGCACTGGCGCGCGAGGCCAGCCAGTTGCGTGGCTAAGGGGCCAGAATAATCTTGCCGACCGATTGACGGCTTTCGATCAGGCGATGGGCGCTGGCGGCTTCTGCCAGCGGCAGGCGATGAGCGATCAGGGGTTTCAACGATCCGGCCGCCACGAGTGCATAAAGTTCGGCGAAATCCTGCTCCAGGGCATTTCTGCGCCGCCCGGTATCGCCGAGTAGCGACCACAGCGAGAAGCCCCTGAGCGTTTGCGCCTTGGCGAGGAAGCCGGGCATTTCCGCCGCGGAGATAGCCGGATAGGTGCCGCTGGCCCCCCATAGGCGACGAAGTGGCCACTGTCGGCGAGCACCGTCAGGCCCTGGCTGCTCAAGGCACCGCCGGCCGCGTCGAAGATCACGTCCGCGCCCCTGCCGCTGGTGACGTCGCGCACGGCTTGGGGCCAGGCGGCGTTGGAATAGTCGATGACAAGGTCAGGGCCGAGGGCCGCAATGGCATCGGCTTTGGCGGCGCTGCCGACAGTGGCGATGAGTGGGGAGGCGCCGCGCGCCTTCGCCAACTGCAGCAGCAGGTTGCCGACGCCGCCGGCCGCGCTGTGCACCAGCACCGAGCGGCCAGCCACCGGGACCGCTCGGACCAGATGCAGCGCCGTAATGCCAGCCACGCCGAGCGCTACGGCGTCTTCGAAGCTGACGCCGTCGAGGATCGGAAACACGGCAGCCGCGTCCACCACCATATGGGTCGCATAGCCGCCGCCCAGCGCGCCGATGGCGAATGGCGCCGCGAAAACGCGCTGACCGATAACCAGGCTGGTTACGCTGCTCCCCACCGCTTCGATGTAGCCCGCTGCCTCCGAGCCCAGCACGAGCGGAAGCGGCAAGGGCAGGCCGGTGCTGCCGCTGCGAATGAGCGCGTCGCCCAGATTGACGCCACTGGCAATGACGCGGACCAGCACCCGGCCATCCGACGGTTCCGGTGTGTCACTCTCGCGATAGCTGAAATTGTCGGGCCCGCCGAATTGATCAAGGACATTGGCTTTCATTGCGCGTCTCCTCATATTGGGAGAGCCTTTTGCGCCGGATCAGCCGCGCGATTCCACCGACCTTTCGGTCGGGTACAGACCGCAAGGTCAGCAGGGAGACGATGATGAACCGCCTATCCACATGGCCGCTGGAGCGGACGCTGCAGATCATCGGGGGGCGCTGGAAGCTCTACATCATCTGCCATCTGGTCGATGGCCCGAAGCGCCTGTCCGCCCTGGAGCGCGGCATTCCGGGCATTGCGCAAAAGGTGCTGATCCAGCAATTGCGCGAGATGGAGGAGCATGGGCTGGTCAGCCGGCAGGTGTTCGCCGAAGTGCCCGCCCGCGTCGAATATCGCGTGACGGCGCTTGGCCTTAGCCTCAAGCCGATCATTGCGGGGCTGCAGGATTGGGGGATTCACCAGGGCCAGGCCACAGGCGAGGGCGATAAGCTCGTAGTCTGCGCGCAGTCCGGCCGGCGCGCGCTGGGCGATGTCCAAATGCAGCCGTTCGACGCATGAGCGTTCCCGATAGCGGCTTGACGCATCTGCGGATCACCCTGACCGAAACCGCCTATCTGGGGCCTGGCCGTGCCGATTTGCTGGAGCAGATCGGCAAGACAGGCTCGATCTCGGCGGCCGGCAAGGCCATGGGCATGAGCTACAAGCGCGCCTGGGGGCTGGTGCAGGCGCTCAATGAGGGCTTTGGCATGGTGCTGGTGGAAACCAGCCGCGGCGGCAGCGGACAGGGCGGGGCGCTGTTGACCGAGGCGGGGCAACTGGTGCTGACCCACTATCGCTCCATGCAGGAGCGGACGCGCGAGGCGATTGCCGAAGATGTGAGTGCGCTGCGGCAGCTCATCGATATGTCCGGCAAGAAATAACGCTTGCGGGCCGCTCTGGCGTTTGCCAGAACCGATAGGGTTCATCAAACATATCGGAACGAGACAATGAACAAGATTCTGATCGGCGCTCTGCTGCTGGGCGTATCGTTCGTGCCGCAGGCCTATGCTGAGACGGCGAGCGTTGCAGTCGCGGCCAATTTTACCGCGGTGGCTGAGAAGCTGGCCGAGGCGTTCAAGACGGCGACAGGCGATGAGGTCACGCTGAGCTTTGGTGCCACCGGGGCGCTCTATACCCAGATCACCCAGGGCGCGCCGTTCGATATCCTGCTGTCGGCTGACGATACCCGTCCCGCCAAGGCTGTGGCCGATGGGCTCGGTGTCGATGGCTCGGTGTTTACCTATGCGATTGGCTCGCTGGCGCTTTACAGCACCTCGATCGACGTGACCGATGGCGAAGCAGTGCTCAAGGCCGATGCGTTCCAGAAGATTGCAATCGCCGATCCGAAGACCGCGCCCTATGGCCAGGCCGCCATTGAATCGCTGACCAAGCTTGGCCTGCTCGATGCGGTTACGCCCAAATTTGTTACCGGCGAGAACATCACGCAGACGCTGCAGTTCGTCGATAGCGGCAATGCTGAGCTCGGCTTCGTCGCCGCCAGCCAGGTGCTCGGCAAGGATCACGTCTGGATCGTGCCCGCCGAACTGCATGAGCCGATCAAGCAGGATGCCGTGCTGCTCAAGACCGGTGCTGAGAACAAGGCGGCGACCGGCTTCCTCGATTTCCTCAAGAGCGACGCCGCTGTGGCCGTGATAGAAGCCTCGGGTTACACCACAAAGTAATCGGAACAACTGGATGAGCGTAGCAGAACTCTGGCCACCGATCAGCCTGACGCTGATGCTGGCCGGGATCAATACGCTCATCCTGCTGCTGGTCGGCACGCCGATCGCCTGGTGGTTGGCGCGCAGCCAGTCGCGGGCGCGCGAACTGGTGGGGGCCGTGGTGGCACTGCCGCTGGTGCTGCCGCCGACGGTGCTGGGATTTTACCTGCTGCTGGCGCTCGGTCCCTATGGGCCGGGCGGCTGGATTGCGGGGTTCTGGGGCGGGCGGACGCTGGCCTTCTCGTTTCCGGGCCTCGTCATCGGCTCGGTATTTTATTCGATGCCCTTCATGGTGCAGCCGCTGCGCAACGCCTTCGTGGCCATCGGCGATGAGCCGTTGGAGGCAGCATCGTGCCTCGGCGCCAGCAATTGGCAACGCTTCTTGCGGGTGGCGCTGCCACTGGCGCGACCGGGCTATATCACCGGCGCGGTTATGACCTTTGCCCATACGGTGGGTGAATTCGGCGTGGTGCTGATGATCGGCGGCAATATTCCCGGCCAGACCAAGGTGCTGTCTATCTCGATCTACGACTATGTCGAACGGCTGCAATGGGGCACGGCGCATGTGCTGGCGCTGGGCATGGTGGTGTTCGCCTTCGTGGTCATCGCGGTGACGATGACCATGGACCGCCGCTCGACACTGCCGCTGCCTTAGCTCGCAACCTTATCCAGCATCGCCTTGGTGATGGTCTGCGTCGTCGAAAAGTAACCCTTCCACGGGTCCGGCTTTTTGGCCCGCTCGGCGGCGGCGGCGAGGCTGAACTGGTTGGCGGCTTTGATGTCTTTCAACTCAGCCCAGCTCACCGGCACGGCGGCAGGAGCGCCCTGGCGCGAGCGGCTGGACCACGGCGCGATGGCGGTGGAGCCGCGCTCATTGCGCAGGTAATCGACGAACATGCGGCCCTTGCGCTTGGCCTTGCTCATATTGGCGACGAAACGATCCGGCTCGCGTTCCTCCAGCAGCTTGGCTATCCCTTTGCAAAAAGCCTTGATATCGGGCCATTCCAGTTTGGGCACCAGCGGGGCGATGACGTGCACGCCCTTGCCGCCGCTGACCAGCGGATAGGTCTGCAGGTCGAACTCCTCGAGCAGTTTGGCGATGTCGCGTGCCGCATCGCGCACATGTTCGAACCCCAGACCCTCGTCGGGATCGATATCGAAAATAATGCGCTCGGGCTTTTCGATATCCTTGGTGCGCGATCCCCACAGGTGCCATTCCAGCACGTTCATTTGCGTGCCGCCCAGCAGGCCCGCCAGGGTGTCGATATAGAAATAGTCTTCCTTCTGGCCGTCCTTCTCCTCGATCAGGATGGACTTCATCACGTCGGGAAAGCCGCCGGTATCGTGCTTCTGGAAGAAGCAGTATTTCGTACGCCCCTGCGGACACCGCAGCAGGCTGAGCGGGCGGTTTTCGATATAGGGCAGCATGACATCGGCGACCGCAGCGTAATAGGCGGCAAGATCGCCCTTGGTGACGCCCTGGCCCGGATAGATGATGCGGTCGGGGCTGGTGAAGTGGATGCCGGCGGCCTCGGCGGCCAAAATGCCGGCCTGGCTGTGTAGCGGTGGGCTGGCGGCGTCGGTTGAAACGGGTGTTTCCAACGCGATCTCCCCCGCCGGCTTATCCTCGCGCAAAGCGAGGAAGGAGGGATGGCGCAGCACCCCATCGGGGGTGAACTCGGTAAAGCCGATTTCGGCGACCAATTCGGGAGCCACCCAATGGGCTGTGCGGGCGATCAGCTTGGGCACCTCGGCAAAGGGGCTGGTCTTGCGGGCACGGGCGTCGAGCTTTTGCTGCAAGGCCTCGGCGCTATCGACCGTAAAGCCGGTGCCGACACGACCGCGATAGACCAACTTGCCGTCTTCCAGAGTGCCGATCAGCAGCGACGCGAAGGTCTTCTTTTTCTCAGATGGCGACCAGCCGGCAATGATGAATTCCTGCCGCTTGGCCGCCTTGATCTTGAGCCAGCTCTTGGTGCGCTCGCCCCGATAGGGCGCATTGGCCAGTTTGGCGATAATGCCTTCATGGCCCTCGGCGGCGACAGCGTCGAACACCTTTTGGCCGTTGCCGGTGACGTGAGCGGAATATTGTACGAGGGACGATTTATCGATTGGGCCCAGCAGCTTTTCCAGCCGCGCCTTGCGCTCGACCAGAGGCAGCTTGGTGAGGTCTTCGCCGTCCTGTTCCAGCAGGTCGAAGGCAAAATAGGTCAGCGCGCCGCCATCAGACAGGTGGTCCTTAAGCGTGGCGAAATCCGTACGCCCCTTGGCGTCGAAGGCGCACAGTTCGCCATCGATCAGGGCGCTGCCCTTGGTCAGCTTACGCAGGGGCGGGGCGACGGCCTTGAACTGCTCGGACCAGTCCTTGCCGGTTCGCGTGTAGAGTGCCACTTGCTCGCCGGCCACGGCCGCGAGACAGCGATAGCCGTCATATTTCATCTCGAACACCCACTCGCTGCCCTGCGGCACGGCGGTGACGAGGGTTGCCAACTGGGGTTCGCGGAAAGCCGGCATCACCGCAGCTTTGCCGGTCTTTCTGGGCGCCGCCTTGGCGGCGACGGGATTATCGACCGCCTTGTCCTTGTCGGAATGCCAGACGGCTTCGGCAGGCGTTTCGGTCGACTTCTTCGGCTTCAACCCCTTGGCGATACCGGGCATGTCGCGGCCGGTCGATACCGAGGTGGTGAACTTGGGCACCAGCGTTTCAGCATCCTTGGCATAGTCATCGTGATGCTTGATCAGCAGCCAGTTTTCGCGCGGCGGGCCGGATTTGCGCTTGCTGTCGCGACGCTTCATATGGACCAAGACCCATTCGCCCTTCATGCGATGACCGTGCAGGCGCATCTTGAGGTCGCCGTCGGCCAGGCCATCATGCGGATCGCCCTGTACCGGCTCCCAGGTGCCCTCGTCCCACAGCATGACGGTGCCGCCGCCATATTCGCCTTCGGGGATGGTGCCCTCGAACGTGCCGTAATCGAGCGGATGGTCCTCGACCCGAACGGCGAGGCGCTTATCCGCTGGATTATCCGATGGCCCCTTGGTCACCGCCCAGCTTTTCAGCACGCCATCGAGTTCGATGCGGAAGTCATAATGCAGGCGCGTAGCGTCGTGCTTCTGCACGACGAAGGTCAGCTGGCCTTGCCGGTCGACACTGGAGTCGCCCGACGGCTCCTGCGTCTTGGCGAAGTCGCGCTTGGCTTTGTATTCCTTGAGCAGGGGCTCGGCTTTGCTGGCCATGACCTAGCTCGCGTTCTTGCGAGGGGCGGCCTTTGCTGCCGGCTTCTTGGCAGCCCCACCCTCGAGGCTCGATTTCAGCGCCGCCATCAAATCCACCACATTGGAGCCGGTCGGCTTGTGCTCGGGCAGTTCTTCCTTGGTGGAAATCTTGTGGCCCTTGGCTTTGAGTTTGCGGGCTATCAGTTCGCGTAGCGCTGTCTGATAGTGATCCTTGAACACGCCCGCGTCGAACTTGGCGGTCTTCTTGTCGATCAGCGCGGTGGCGACTTCGAGCAAATCCGGATCGGCCTTCTTGGCGGAAATCTCCGAGAAGAACGGATCGGATTTGCGGATTTCCGCCTCGTAATGCAGCGTTTCCAACAGGAGCCCCGTGCCAGTCGGCTTGATGGCGACCAAGTATTCCTTGCCGCGCAGCGCCAACTGCCCCAGCCCCACTTTCTGGCTCTGCCGTAGCGCATCGCGAGTAACGCGGAAGGCGTCTTCGGCCAGCTTGTCCGAGGGGACAGCGAAATAGGGCTTGTCGTAATAGATCGGATCGATCTCGGCAGCGGCAACGAACTGGGTCAGCTCCAGCGTCTTGCGGGTTTCCAGCTTAACCGCGTCGATCTCGTCATCCGTCAGCAGCACATAGTCGCCCTTTTCGTATTCAAACCCCTTCATGATCTCGTCCTTGTTGAGGGGACCGACGCCCGCAACCACTTTTTCGTAGTTGATGTGCTTTCCGGTGGGCTCGTGAATTTGCCGGAAGGCTGGCTTGGCATTGGGTTTGGTCGCCGAATACAGCTCAACGCCGATGGAGACGAGCGAGAGGCGGAGCTGACCTTTCCAGATCGGGCGTGACGCTGGCATTGCGGGCTCGCAGAGTTGATTTGGACCACGGTCTCAACGGTTGCGCTGCGCGCTTGGTTGCGCCTGTGGGATTCGATTGCGCGGGCCACAAGCCAACCGTAAAGTCGCGGCGCGAGGCGCGGTTGGGAGAATCGATATGGAATTGATGGACGGAATTCGGCTCGACGGGCTGAGCATTACGCTGATCGGGCTGGGCATTCTGGCGCTGCTGGTGCTGTTCGCCGGCGCCAAGACCATTCCGCAGGGCTACAATTACACCGTCGAGCGGTTCGGCAAATACACGCGCACGCTCAAGCCGGGCCTCAACATCATTGTGCCGTTCATCGACAATATCGGCAAGAAGATCAACGTCATGGAGCAGGTGCTCGAGGTCCCCCACCAGGAGGTGATCACCCGCGACAATGCGTCGATCACCGCCAATGGCGTGACATTTTATCAAATCCTTGATGCAGCGGCCGCGGCCTACGAGGTTTCCGGGCTGGAAAACGCCATCCTCAACCTGACCATGACCAATATCCGTACCGTGATGGGCTCGATGGACATGGATGAGCTACTGTCCAACCGCGACGAGATCAACCATCGACTGCTCAAGGTGGTGGACGCGGCGGTCTCGCCCTGGGGCGTCAAGATCACCCGCATCGAGATCAAGGATATTGATCCGCCCAAGGATGTGGTGGAATCGATGGGCCGGCAGATGAAGGCTGAACGCGAGAAGCGCGCCGCAATCCTCGAGGCCGAGGGGCGCCGCCAGTCGGCGATCCTGCAGGCCGAAGGCGCCAAGCAGGCGCAGGTGCTCGAAGCTGAAGGGCGCAGGGAAGCGGCGTTCCGCGATGCCGAGGCGCGCGAGCGTGCCGCCGAAGCCGAAGCCAAGGCGACCACCATGGTGTCCGAGGCCATCGCCAGCGGCAGCGTGCAGGCAATCAACTATTTCGTCGCCAATAACTACATCAAGGCGCTGGAAGCGATCGCAACCTCCCCCAACCAGAAAATCCTGATGCTGCCGCTCGAGGCCTCCAGCGTCATCGGCGCCATCGGCGGCATCGCCGAGATCGCGCGTGAAACCTTTGGCGGCTCATCGCCCAGCACCCCGCGGAGCGGGCGGCCGCCATCGGTTACCCCAGGCAGCCAGGGCTAGTCGGAGGCCACGATGCAGGTCATCGATTTTATCGCTGCCTATGGTGCATGGTCATGGATCGTCGCCGGCATCGTCCTGCTGGCGCTCGAAGTGGTGGGCTCGGGCGGGTTTCTGTTGTGGATGGGCGTAGCCGGGATCGTCACCGGGCTGATCGTTCTGATCCATCCCATCGACTGGCCACTGCAATGGCTGGTGTTCGGGGTGCTGTCGCTGGTGGCGATCGTGCTGTGGCTGCGCTGGCAGCGCGGCAAGGTGGTGCAAAGCGACCGGCCCTACCTCAATCGCCGCGCCGACCGCTTTACCGGGCAGGAGGCGATGCTGGAGGAGCCGATCGTCGACGGCTTCGGGCGGCTGGTGCTGGACGATACGGTCTGGCGTGTGGCCGGCCCCAACCTGCCTGCCGGAGTGCGCGTGCGCATCACCGGCAATAATGGGGCGGTGTTGAACGTCGTGGCGGCTTAGGGGCCCCGGATACGATCGGTCAATCGGGGCTAAACGTCACCCCCTCCCAACCTCCCCCACCAAGGGGGAGGTGCCTCTCCACTCCTGGAATGCGATCCAGTTCAACCCACCGGCAGACACCTCCCCCTTGATGGGGAGGGGGTGATGGATGCCCACGATATCAGGCCAAATACCTCAAAACCCCATATTGGCCGGCAGCGGCGGCGCGTCGTATTTCAGCACGATGATGACGCGCTCGTTGGACGGCAGATAGGGATCGTTGGCAAAGAACGGATCGCTATCCGCTCGGCCCGAGACATCGGAGATGCGCTGGTCAGGCACGCCGAATTCACCCAGAATCTGGCGCACCATATTGGCGCGATCGAAGGACAATTCCCAGGGCCCGTAATTGGGATTGGGATAGCTGACCCCGGCCGCGGTATGGCCCGAAATGGCGATCTGGTTGGGCATTTTGGCCAAGGCCGGCGCCATGGCGGCGAGCGCCTTGCGGGTCAACTCGTTGGGATATTTCGATCCCGGGGAGAACATGGCACGACCGGTCTGGTCGGCGATGATGATGTTGATGCCGTCCGCTGTTTCCTCGACGATCAGGTTGTCGGCCAGCGCCGTGATATCGGGCTGGTCCTGCCAGGCCTGCTTCAGGCTTGCTGCGGCGAGCGAGAAATTGGCGGCGCGCTGGACGTCATTGGGCTCCTTGATCGCTGTGTCGGTCTGCTCGCCCCGGGCATTGATGTTGTCCGCCTCGACGGTGGAGAACTCGGTCGTGGCGTCGGTGCGTTCCTGCGTCACCGATTTCATGAAATTGCGGTCGGGCTGGCCGTTGCGTTCGATCACGCCGGCCAGCAGGCTGTCGGGCGTGATGCCGAAGGCATGCTGCAGTGAGCCGGTGGCCTGGGTCAGCTTCTCCTGCTCCTGGGTGGAAAAGCTCAGCAGCATGACGAAGAACGCCATCAGCAGGGCCATCAGGTCGGCGAAGGAAACGATCCAGGTGCCGCCATGCGCGCCACCGGCGCCGTGTCTTTTCTTGAGCGCGGCCATCGATCAAGCCGCCTGAAGCATGGGACGGCTGTGCAGCGGCAGGTAACTCGCCAGTTCGTCCCGGATGGCCAGGGGATTTTTGCCATCGCGGATCATCACCAGTGCCTCGATGATGAGGCTCCGATTGGTGCCCTCCTCAGTGGCGCGATTGGCCAGTTTGTCGGCAATCGGCAGCATGATGACGTTGGCGACGACGGCGCCATAAAGCGTGGTCAGCAGGGCGATGGCCATGCCGGGACCGATCTTTTTGGGATCGTCCATGTGGCCGAACATCGAGACCAGGCCGATCAGCGTGCCGACCATGCCCATGCCGGGCGCGGCTTCGCCAAGGGCGCGGAAAATCCGGCTGCCGTCTTCGAGGCGCTCGTAATCGAGGTCGCGTTCGCGCTCCAGCGAGTAGCGCATCGCCTCCCCCGTATATCCATCGGCGATCATGCGCACGCCGCGCTGGAAGAATGGGTCGTCCAGCTGGACGGTTTCGAGCGCGATCGGGCCCTTCTTGCGCATGCGGTCGGCGATTTCGGCGATCTGGTCGATCAGGGTGGTGGGCGTGACGTGCTTGAAGTAGATGGCGCTCTTGAAAGTGGCCATCGCGGCGATGAAGCCGCCCAGCGTGTAGCGGCCCATGACGGCCATGGTGGCGCCGCCAACCACAACCACGACGGCCAGCAGACTGAAAAAGCTCGCAGGGTTGGATCCCTCGAGCAAGATGGCGATGAACAGCAGGCAGATGCCGCCGAACAAGCCGATCAGGGTTGCGATATCCATTTGATGTGTAGGCCCCGTAGACGCCCCGTTCTGGGACGCTTGAATGTGGCCACACTATTGGCGCGCAACAAATAATTGGCGCTTAAGCGGTGCAGTTAACGCTCCATGAGTCGCCAAATGCGGCATTGCAAGGCTTCGTTAACTATAAGCTGTAAGGATTAGCGGGCGTCGGCTGCCGTTTGGGCAGGCTCGCCGCTATCAGCACTGTCCTGACGGGAGCCAAGTCTTTGCCCTTGCGGTCGTTCCGGCATATCGGGCAAATCGGCGCGGCCTCGGCATTGTGCGCGCTCGCCATGGCGGGCTCGGCCCTGGCACAGACACAGCTTGGCAATGGCGACGGCTCCGATGCCGACAATCAACGGCTGCTGCCCGGCGTTTACCCTGCGGCGCCCGTTGATGCGCTGCCGCTGGATTTTCCGGGCTTGCGGGAGCCTTACGATCCATTTTTCAACATCGATTGGTCGATGGCGCTGCGCGGCAGCTACACGAAAACCAATGATGGTGAACAGTTTGATGTCGTGCTCGCACCCAGCGTCAGCTTCGAGCACGCCGGCTCCCGCTCGCAGATCAAGTTCAATGCTGGCGCCGAAGTCGACCAGCCGGTCGACGGGCAAATCGACGTCAGCGCCTTGCGGCTCGATCTCAGCACCAACTACGCGCTGGACAGCGTGACGACGCTCGACGCCAACGCGGATCTGTCGATCAGCCGGGACCGGCCCGATACGCCAGGGCTGGCCAATGGCATCACCCAGGCGCCCCAGACCGTTGTGGGCAGTGTCGATGGCGGTGTGACGCGCCAATTCGGCCGCTTCAATGTCGGGGTGACGGGCGAGGTGACCCGCTCGCTCTATGGCAATACGACCTACGCCGATGGCTCGGTGGTCGATAATAGCGAGCAGGATTTGTGGACGGCGGGTGGCGGGCTGCGGCTGGGCTTCCAGGCGACGCCGATCTTCGAGATTTTCACCGAAGCCAATCTCGGCCGGGAAATGTTCGACAGGCCCTCATCGGTGCTGCTGATCAAGCCGGATGCGACCAATACGTCGATCAAGGCTGGCGTGTCGGGCAAATGGAACGAAGTGCTGAGCGCCGAAGCTTCGGTCGGGCTGGGCCTCCGCCGGTTCGATGAAGCGAGCCTGGGCGAGGTCAAGTCGAACCTCTATGACGCGCGGCTGGTGTTCAGCCCCGATCCCACCTGGCGCTTTACTGCAGGTCTGACCACCACCGTGGCGCCTCCCGGCCCGGACAATGGCGGGCTGACTAAGGTCGAATACGCCGCCAATGCGGACGTCAATTACACGGTCAATTCCTGGCTGGTGCTGCGGGCGCTGGCCGACTGGAATACCAGCACGTTCGATGGCAGCAGCGACACCGAAACAGGCTACGGCTACGGCGTCGGCGCCGACTACAGCGTCAACGCCCACACCGCGCTTACCGCCGACTACGGCTATGAGCACGCCGATAAGACCAATGACAGCCCCGAGGACAGCCATCGGGTGACGGTCGGGGTTACGGTCAAGCGCTAAGCGCTAGAAATGCTCGCCGAGGTCGAGCTTGCGCAACTCGGCGACAAAGCCCTCGCGGATGTCGTCGCGGTCCAGCGCGTAGACCACATTGGCTGTCAGGAAGCCGATCTTGGAGCCGCAGTCGAACGACTGGCCCTGGTACTTCACGCCGGTGAAAGCCTGCGACTTCATCAGCGTCTGCATCGCATCGGTAAGCTGGATTTCCCCCCCCGCGCCCTTGGGCTGGTCGGCAAGCAGCGTGAAGATTTCCGGCTGCAGGATATAGCGACCCGAAATGATCAGGTTGGAGGGGGCTTCCTCTTGCTTGGGCTTTTCTACCATCTGGGTGATGGCGAAATTGCTGTCGGGGCCGTCGCCACGCGCGATGATGCCGTAGGAGGAAACTTCGGCCGGGGGGACTTCCTCGACGGCGATCACGTTGCCGCCGGTTTCCTCATAGGTGTCCATCATTTGCTTGAGCACGCCCGGATTGCCTTTGAACAGCATGTCGGGCAGCAGCAGCGCGAACGGCTCGCTGCCCACGATGTGACGCGCGCACCACACGGCGTGGCCCAGCCCCAGCGGCTCTTGCTGGCGAGTGAAGCTGGTGCGGCCCGCCGAGGGCAGGTCCTTGCGCAACTCATCGAGCGCCTTGGTCTTGCCGCGCATTTCCAGCGTGGTTTCGAGTTCGAACTGGCGGTCGAAGTGGTCCTCGATGACGCCCTTGTTGCGGCCGGTGACGAAGACGAAGTGCTCGATGCCGGCTTCGCGCGCCTCATCGACCGCGTACTGGATCAGCGGCCGGTCGACGACGGTCAGCATCTCCTTGGGCAGGGCCTTGGTGGCCGGCAGGAACCGCGTTCCCAACCCCGCAACGGGAAATACTGCTGTCCTGACGCGCTTGCCCACTGTTCACCCCAATCTGGATTTTCGCCGTAAAGCTATCTCAACATCTGGCACATAACATCACGGCAAAATAGCGTCTTAGCGGTTGGAGTTAACAGCATGGCAGTCCTGGTCACCGGCGGCGCCGGATATATTGGCAGCCATATGGTGCTGAACCTCACCGATGCCGGCGAGACCGTCGTGGTGCTCGATAACCTGGTCACCGGTTTCGATTGGGCCATCGATGGGCGCGCCACGTTCGTGCAGGGCTCCGCCGGCGACATGGAATTGGTAGGGGCGCTGGTCAAAGAGCACGGTATCACCGAGATTATCCATTTCGCCGGCTCCATCGTGGTGCCGGAATCGGTAGTCGATCCGCTCAAATATTATGGCAATAACACCGCTATTTCGCGCAACCTGCTGGAGGCTGCGGTCAAGGCGGGGGTCAAGCACTTCATCTTCTCGTCCACCGCCGCGGTTTACGGCATGACCGGCCTGGCCCCCGTGGTGGAGGAAACCCCGCTCAACCCGATGTCGCCCTATGGCCGCTCCAAATTGATGACCGAATGGATGCTGGCCGACGTGGCGGCGGCGCACCCGATCACCTATGGGGTGCTGCGCTATTTCAACGTGGCGGGCGCCGATCCCGGCAAGCGTTCTGGCCAGTCGACGCCGTTTGCCACCCATCTGATCAAGGTGGCGGCGCAGACGGCGCTCGGTCAGCGCGCCAAGATGGACATTTTTGGCACCGACTACGAAACGCCGGACGGCACCTGCGTGCGCGACTATATCCACGTCACCGACCTGATCGCGGCCCATGCCTTGCTGCTGGGCCATTTGCGCAGCGGCGGCGAGAGCACGACGTTGAACTGCGCCTACGGGCAGGGCTATTCGGTGCGGCAGGTGGTCGATACCGTCAAGGCGGTGTCGGGCGTCGATTTCCGCGTCGATGAAGGCCCGCGCCGTCCGGGCGATCCGGCCTCTATCACCGCCACCGGCGAAAAGGTGCGCTCGATCCTGGGCTGGGTGCCCCAGCATGACGATCTGCAAGAAATCGTCGAATCCGCCTATGCTTGGGAACAGCACCTGATGGTGCGCAACCGCTAGGCTCGGGATAAAAAGGGGCTGCCCGTGATCAAAACCATCGTTGCGAGCCTGCTGCTGGCGCTCATGATCGTGCCGGCAAACGCCCAGCCAATCGAAAGCTTCGACAGCTTCATTGCCAATTTCGAGGCGAAGGCCCTGGCGGCGGGGATCACTCGCGAAACCTATCAGGCGGCGATGGTTGGGCTGACCCCGGACGCCGGCACACCGGACCTGGTGAGCGCGCAGCCCGAATTCACCACCCCGATGTGGGATTATATCGATCTGCGCGCATCGCCGCGACGCATCACCAACGGCAAGGCGGCGATGGAGCGCAATGCGTCATTGTTCGCCGATATCGGCCAGCGCTACGGCGTTGAACCGCGCCTGCTGGGGGCCATCTGGGGTATCGAGACCAATTATGGCTCGGTGCTGGGCGATACCAAAATAATCCGGCCGATCGTGCGCTCGCTAGCGACGCTGGTGCATCAGCGCCGCAGCCGCCTCGAAGGCGACGAAGCCGATTTGATCGCCGCATTGCAACTGGTGCAACGGGGGCCGCTCGACGCGCAGCATCTGGTCGGCTCCTGGGCCGGGGCGATCGGGCATTTGCAGGTCAATCCATCTAACGTGGTCAAATACGGCACCGACGGGGATGGCGACGGCGTGGTGGACCTGCAGAATTCGCTGGCCGATGCGCTGGCCACCAGCGCGGTCTATCTGCGCGGATTGGGCTATCAGCCGGGCGTGCCCTGCAGCATCGAGGTCGCGGTGCCCGATGGTTTCGACTACCTGTTGGCGGATCGGACCCAGATGCGGCCGGTATCGTTCTTTGCCGAGAAGGGCATAGCGCGGGTGCGGGGAGAGGCCTTCGCCGATCCCAATCTGCCGGTCTTTCTCTATGTGCCAGCGGGCAAGGACGGCCCGAAATTCCTCATGACGCAGAACTACATGGTCCTCAAGGGCTATAATCTCTCCGACAGCTACGCCATGGCGGTGTCCCATCTCGCCGACCGGCTCAACGGCGGCGATGCCTTTGCGGACGATTGGCCGCGCGACACGCAATTCCCCAATATCGCCGAGCGCAAGGCGATCCAGGCGGCATTGGTCAAGCTAGGCTTTCTGAAGGGCGATGTGGATGGCCGGATCGGGCCGATCAGCCAACAGGCCTATGCGCAGTTCCAGGCCTCGCGCGGCGAGGTGGCCGATGGCTTCATCACCAAGGCGTCCTACGAGGAACTAGCCGCCGCGGCGCGATAAGTTCGGCGTGACTGAACTGGCCTTGCCGGGCCTGTTTTGCTAGAGAATGGGCGAGTTTACCAAGGGCTGACATGATCCGCGTCCTCTCCGTCATCGTCCTGTTCTGCTTCGTCATGGTCGATATTGCGCCGGTGTTTGCGCAGGACCAGGGTACTATCGTGTTGGCGCAGGCGCAGAAGCGGCGGACGCTGTTCGACCTGCTGTTTGGCGAGGAGCCGGCTCCGCCGCCCCCCGTGCAGCAGCAACAGCAACCGCGGGCAACGCCGCGTGCGCCCACCGCCGCGCTACCGCCGGCCAAGCCGCTCGTCACCAAGGCCGAAGGCGCTACGCGGCTGGCGGTATTCGGGGATTCCATGGCGATCGATCTCAGCAAAGCGCTGGAACGCTTCTATGCCGAGGACCCGAACCTCGTGGTCATCGACCAGGGCGTGGGGGACTCCGGGTTCGTTCGCGAGGATTTCTTCGATTGGGACCGGGCTGTGGGCGAGCAGATCGCCGCCAATAGTTTCGATCTGGCGATCGTCATGATTGGCGTCAATGACCGGCAGGAAATCAATGCCGACGGGCAGAGCTACAAGTCCCTGACCGATCCGTGGAAGGCGATCTACCAGCAGCGGCTGACGGGGTTCCTGAACCAATTGCGTGCGGCCAACAAGCCGGTGATCTGGGTTGGCCTGCCGCCGATGAGCAAGAGCGAATATTCCGCGGCCCTCGCCCAGATCAGTGCCATCCAGCGGCTGGCAAGCTTCTCGGGCGGCGCCGAATTTGTCGATATCTATGAGCGGTTCCTCGGCGAGGACGGCAAGTTTTCCGCCTATGGCCCCGATGTGAACGGGCAGAGCGCGCGCATGCGCAAGGATGACGGCATCCACTTTTCCACCGCCGGCTCGGACAAGCTGGCGTTTTATCTCAACCAGTCGATCCGCAATTTCTATCGCAGCGGCGGGGTGAGCGTGGCGGTTGCCGATCCATTGCTGGGCACCGATGCGGGCGCGATGGTGCGGCTGCCGTATCAGGGATTGGGACAGGTGCGGCTACTGGAGGTTGCCGGCGCAGTGATCCCGTTAAGCCGGTCGCCGAACCGGGCCGGCGATCTGTTGACCGCGTCGGGCCAGCCGGCGCCAGTGCCGGCCTTCACGCTCGAGCAATTGATGACCGCGCCGAAGGGCCGCGTCGATGCGTTTGGCGTCGGTGTCGATCCGGGCGCGGTGGAGAATGCCGCCGGGCGCTAGCTTTTGAGGAAGCGCACGGCCCCGATATGGGGCAAGTTGCGATTGCGCTGGCCGTAGTCGATGCCATAGCCGACGACGAACTTGTCGGGAATATCGAAGCCCACCCATTTGGCCTGCACGTCGGTTTCCCGCCGGCTGGGCTTGTTGAGCAATGCACACACTTCCATACGGCGCGGATGGCGCGTTTCGAGGATTTCCAGCACGTGCTTGAGCGTGTAACCGGTGTCGACGATGTCCTCGACCACCAGCACGTCGCGCCCGCCGATTTCGCCGCGCAAATCCTTGAGAATACGCACTTCGCGGCTCGATTCCATGGCATTGCCATAGGATGAGGCTTCCATGAAGTCGACCTCGACGGGCAGGTTCAACTCACGCACCAGATCGGCGATGAAGATGAACGAGCCGCGCAGCAGGCCGACGACGACGAGCTTGTCGGTATCGGCGTAGAAGGTCGCAATCTCCTTGGCGAGGGCTTCCACCCGCGCCGCGATGGCTTTGGCGGAGATCAGTTCATCGACGGTGTAGGGCGGCTGGGTCATGCGGCGATTCCCGGGAAGGCATAACCTCTAGCGTGGCATGGGACAAAACGCGATGGGGCGGTGATCACCCTTCACCCCCTCCTACCTCCCCCATCAAGGGGGAGGTTTCTCTCCACTCGTGGAATTCGATCCAGTTCAACCCACCCCCTCCCAACCTCCCCCTTGATGGGGGAGGTTGGGAGGGGGTGTTCGGAGCCACGATGTCGAAATTGGGAGAAAAGCCTACCGCGGCAAATCCGTCTTGCCCATCAGATCCTTATCGATCGCCCGCGCCGCCTGCCGACCCTCGCGGATCGCCCAGACCACCAGCGATTGCCCACGCCGCATGTCGCCGGCGGCGTAAACCTTATCCACGCTCGTCTTGTAGCTGAACGTATCGGCAAACAAGTTGCCGCGCGCATCCAGCTTGGCGCCGAGTTCGGCCAGCATGCCCTCGTGGATGGGGTGGGCGAAACCGATGGCCAGCAGTACCAGGTCGGCCTTGATGATGAATTCGGTACCGGGGATGGGCTGGCGCTTGCGATCGACGCGGGCGCATTCGACGCCGGTGACCTGGCCCTTGGCATTGCCGATGATCTTCATCGTGCCCGCCGCGAATTCGCGGATGGCGCCTTCGGCCTGGGACGACGACGTGCGCATCTTGACCGCCCAGTTGGGCCAGTTGGTCAGCTTGTTCTCGAGTTCAGGCGGCTGGGCGCGAACGTCGAGCTGGGTCACCGCAATGGCGCCCTGGCGGAACGAGGTGCCGACGCAGTCGCTCGCCGTATCGCCGCCGCCGACCACCACAACATGCTTGCCGGCCGCCGAGAGCAGTTGCTCGCCCGAAATATCCTCGCCGCCAAGGCGACGATTCTGCTGCACGAGGAAGGGCATGGCGAAGTTGACGCCCGCCAGATTGACGCCTTCGGCATCGACATCGCGGGGATGTTCAGAGCCGCCGGTCAGCAGCACGGCATCGTGCCGGCCCTGTAAATCGGACAGCGGCCGGGTGACGCCGATATTCTCGTTGTAATGGAAGGTGACGCCCTCGGCGGTCATCTGCTCGACGCGGAAGTCGATATGGTCCTTCTCCATCTTGAAGTCGGGAATACCATAACGCATCAGGCCGCCGGCCTTGGGCTCGCGCTCATAAAGATGCACGTCATGACCGGCGCGAGCCAGTTGCTGGGCGGCTGCCATGCCCGCTGGGCCGGAGCCGATAATGGCCACGGATTTCCCGGTCTTCTTGTCGTTGATCTGCGGCTTGACCCAGCCATTGCGGATGGCGCGGTCGGCGATGGCCTGTTCGACGGTCTTGATGGCGACTGGGGTGTCTTCCAGGTTCAGCGTGCAGGCTTCCTCGCAGGGCGCCGGGCAGATGCGGCCGGTGAACTCGGGGAAGTTGTTGGTCGAATGCAGGTCGATCGCCGCCTGCTGCCAGTTGCCGCAATAGACTAGGTCGTTCCAGTCGGGGATCTGGTTATGCACCGGGCATCCGGTCGGCCCATGGCAGACCGGAATGCCG
>NZ_JAQGJV010000039.1 GCF_028290435.1 Devosia sp.
TGGCGAGCAATTGCACGCCGTCCTCGATCCAGCGAAACGGGGCCAGCAGGGCGAAACCGAACAGCTTGCCGGGCAAGGTGGTGAGGCGGGCAGGCAGGCGTCCTGATAAGCTCAGTGACAGGACCGACAGCGCGACGAGCGCGCAGAACAGGCCGGCAAGGCTGGGCGCCTCGATCAGGGGCAGGACCGCGGCAATGGTCACTGCGATGGCGATGACCAGCGACTTGGCGCTGATCGGCCTTATGGCAGTCAACACGGCTCCCGTCGCGATGGCGGCGGCGAGGATAGCCAACGACAGGCCCGGCTCGTGCCGAAACAGCAGCAGGTCGGCGACGGCAACCAGCGCCAGCGTCGCGGCGATGGCTCTACCGGCGTGGCGCAATCGCAAGCTGGGTGGCGGCACCACGCTGATTGTCGTTTCGGTCATTCAAGTCCTCCTCGGGACGGCAATCGATCAAAGAAAAAGCGCAACCCGAATGACCCAGCCCGGGTCCTGTGCATGGGATCTGGAGGTCGCCGACCAGCCACCAGCCGTCATGACGAAGACGGTAGGGCATCTGGGCGGAGCGATCGGGCTGGGTCGTATCGGTGTTGCGCATGAGCAGAAGATGCGCCGGGCGATTGCAGAATTTGTGCAGAGCGGGAGGAGCTATTGAGGAGTTCGTCAATCCGCCGAGCAGATCACTTCGCCATCGATCTCGACCGGGCCGTCGCGATAGAGGCTGACGTGATAACGGCCAGGGAAGAAACCGTCTTGTTCCGTATCGGCCTGCGTGGTGATCAGCAATTCGGACGACGAAAAGGCGCCGCTATTGTCTTCGGTATAAAAGCGCAGGTTCAGCACGTTCTCGTCGTACCAATATTGCGTCAGCATCGCATCGGTGAAGACCACGAGCTGCTGATCCGCCGCCGGCCCATCGAGGCCAGCCCGAAGCTCGGTGCGCAATTGTATCAGCGGATCGCCCGACCCATGCGGCACCACGCCCATGATGTCGAAGGCCACATGCTGATCCTGGACGCTGCAGGACAGCGTGCCCGTGGCGGCCGCAGGCAGAATACCGGCCAGCAGCATGACAGCGCTCAAGGCGATAGGGGGCAGATACATGGCGATGGCCTTCGGTGATGATGTCTTGGGCGCCCTATAATGGGCTCCGATTGAACCGCCGACCCACGGCTCATTCAGCCTGGGTTCACCCGCTGCGGGCGATGACAGATGCAGTCCCGCCGCAACCATTTCCGATTAGAGCTTTCATGCCGAAGCGTCCCAATTTCGTCTCCACCCTGCTCGCCGGAGTGCTGCTGCTTGCCACTGGCTTGCCCAGCTTTGCCGCCAGCAATATCTGCAGCTTCCAAGCCTATTCCGACGACAGCGACCCCGCCGGCGCCAACGTGCGCAGTGGTCCCGGCACCGATCACGACATTATCGGCGTGCTCAAGGCGGTACACGACACGGAGGGCTACGACTGGTCGCCGGAATTTGCGGTGACCGCGTTCAAGGATGGCTGGTTCAAAATCGGCGATATCCGCATGCGCGACTATGGCGACTTCCCCCCGGTCGACGTCTTCAAGGGCCCCGGCTGGATTTCGGCCAAGCTGGCGGAATTTGAAGTCAAGGACTGGAACATGCGCGAGGCGCCGTCGCTCGATGCAAAAGTGACGCTCGAAATGGCCTCCGATACGCCCTGGTATCTCGGCACCGCGCGGATCACCACCATCCACGGCTGCGATGGCGGTTTTCTCGACGTGACCATCACCAACCCGGCCGGCCAGACCAAGCGCGGCTGGGTCACCGATCTCTGCGCCAATCAGGCCACCACATGTTCATGAAGCCCATCGCCCTTGCCGCCGTGCTGATCGGCCTCGCCGCCGCTCCGGCCTTCGCTGCGGCGGTGACCTATTCGGGTACGCGCGGGGACCAGAAGATCATCCTCGAACTCACCGAACCCGAGGACGGCCCGGTGCTCGGTCGCTATACGCAACTGTCCGAAGGCGCCGACGTGCCGCTGCACTTCATCATTCAAGGCAAGGACGGCTTTGAGCTGGCCGAGGAAAAGCGGTGTACGCCCGAGATCTGCGTGGTGCCGGAGGACGGCGACTACAGCACCGCGCCGCTGGGGGCGCACTGGATACTGCATTACGCGGCCGACCGCGCGACCCTGACGGGCTTGTGGTATGCCGAAGTGCCCGGTGCCGCTGTGGTAGCGGTGACGCTGACGCGCGTCGGCCAGCGGGTCTACGACCGCGAGGATGGCTTCGCCTACGATTATTTCCTGTGGAACGACTATGACGGCGCCCCGATCACGCCCGAGAACACGCCCTACGACTACGCCAAGATGCAGGTGGCGCTGACTGAAGGTCCGCTCCAGACCATGAACGGCGCGACCTATCACGAGGTGATCGATCCGCGCACCAAGTTCACCTTTCCCCGCGTCGTGTCGCTGCCGGGCGGTGGCGATATCGCTCCGGTCAACACCATGCTCGACCAGCAGCGCTGGGCCACCAGTTTCATCGGCCTGCAATGCCTGGGCCAGGACTATCTCAGCGGTGGCTGGGATACCCGGCGCGTCGGCAATGGCTATAGCCCGCTCGGCGATATCGACCAGGAGGGCATTTCGGTCGACTATATCAGCGACACCGTGATGAGCATCAGCCAGGGCGGCAGCATCTATTGCGGCGGTGCCTCGCCCCACAATCACATCGATTATTACACCTACGATGTTCGTGCCGGTGGCGCGCTGGATCTCAGCCGGATTTTCAAGGACTGGGACGCTGCCAGCAACGATCCGACCCAGGCATTGGTGGATTGGGTCATTGCGGCCTATCCCAAGACGCCCGACTATGACGCCGATTATGCGGCGGAATGCGAGATCAACGGGAACATCGCCGAGCATCTGGATATCAGCTTTGCCCCGGACGACACCGCGGTGTTCCTGATCGGCGGCATCGACCAGGCCGCCTGCATGGGCGCCATCGTCACCATGCCGCTGGCCCAGATCAGGAACCTGCTGACCGATACGGCGTCCGATTATTTTCCGTCGCTGAACTCCTGAGGAACAAGCCGAACCGGGCGGCATTGCGCATTGAGGAGAACACCGCCAGGCTTGTGAGATTGATTTTCAGCACGCATTAAATCCCTGTATTTTTGTAGGAATTTGCCGATGACACTGGGTTTTGTTGGGACAGGTACGATCGCCGCGGCGATCGTGCGGGGGCTGCGGCGGGGCGGGGACGATCGGCCGATCGCGCTGTCGCCGCGCAATGCGGAACTGGCCGCCGAGCTGGCCGCCGGACTTCCAAATGTGCAGATCGCCGCCTCCAACCAGGATGTGCTTGACCGGTGCGATACGGTGTTCATCGCCGTCACGCCGCAGGTGATCGCCGAGGTGATGGGGGACCTGCGGTTCGAGCCGCGCCACCGGGTTATCAGCCTCGTTGCCACCGTCTCGATGCGCCGCCTGTCGGAACTGGTTGAGCCGGCCGCGCGATTGCGCCGCGCGGTGCCGCTGCCCTTCGTCGCCAGTGGGCTGGGCGGCACTTTGCTTTATCCGGCGGACCCGGAAATCGCGGCGATGTTCGACCGGCTTGGCCGCGCCATCACGCTGGCCAGCGAGGACGATATCGATGTGCTGACCGTCGCCAGCGCCACCATGAGCGCCCACTTCGCCACCATGGCCAATATCGACAACTGGTTGGTGGCAAAGGGCATTCCGGCCGAACAATCGCGGGCCTATCTGGCCCAGCTTGGGGTGGGACTCGCCGCCGCGGCCGCTGACAATCCCGAAGTAGGCTATGCCCAACTGGTGCGCGACTACGCCACGCCTGGGGGCCTCAACGAACAGCTACGCCGGCATCTGGATGAAACCGGCGCGCAGCAGAGCTACACCGAGGGCCTTGATGGGCTGTTTGCCCGCGTCAAAGGCCGATGAGGCGAATTAGACGATAGGCTTGTGACTGCGCCGTTGATTTTCTGCGCAATCCAAATAATATTGTGTCCCAATAGGCTGGCAATGACCAGCAGGGCGGAGACGGACCAATGGCTTCTTTGGATTTACGCAATATCGAAAAGGGCTACGGCCCCGTTTCGGTGATCAAGGGCATCGATTTGCATGTCGATGAGGGCGAGTTCGTCGCCTTGGTCGGCCCGTCGGGCTGCGGCAAGTCCACCATTCTGCGCATGATTGCCGGGCTCGAGGACATCACCGGCGGCGAGATCGCCATCGGCGATCAGGTCGTCAATGACTTGACCCCGCGCGAGCGCAATATCGCCATGGTGTTCCAGAGCTACGCGCTCTATCCGCACATGACCGTGTCGCGCAATATGAGCTTCAACCTCGAACTGTCCGGCAAGCCCAAGGCCGAAATCGCCAAGCGCGTCGCCAACGCCGCTCGCATGCTGGAGCTGGAACCGTTGCTCGACCGCAAGCCCAGCCAGCTCTCCGGTGGTCAGCGCCAGCGCGTCGCCATGGGCCGCGCCATCGTGCGCGACCCCTCCGTGTTCCTGTTCGACGAACCCCTGTCCAACCTCGATGCCAAGCTGCGCGTGCAGATGCGCGGCGAGATCAAGGCGCTGCACAAGAAGGTCGGAGTGACCTCGATTTACGTCACCCACGATCAGGTCGAGGCCATGACTTTGGCCGACCGCGTCGTCGTGCTCGACAAGGGCGTGATCCAGCAATCGGGCACGCCGATGGAGCTGTATCGTCATCCGGCTAATGTGTTTGTCGCGGGGTTCATTGGTTCGCCGTCGATGAATTTCCTCGATGCCAGCATTGTCGGTCCGGGTCAGGCGAAGACGCCCGAAGGCGTGGTGTTCGATTTCGTGCCCGGCGGCGCGGTATCGGTGGGGCAGGCCGTGATCATTGGCCTGCGGCCCGAGCATTTGCTGCTTGATGGTCCGGGCACCGTGATCGAGGGCGATGTCGACTATGTCGAGCCCACCGGCGGGCAGACCTTTGTGAATCTGCAGATCGGGGGCCGGGCAATCACCGTAGTGGTCAGCGGCGCCGTGGACGTAGACGCCGGCAGCCGCCTGAGCGTCCGCGCTGGGCGTGAGCAGGTGCATGTGTTCGATGCGGCGAGTGGGAATCGGGTCAGCGCCTAGTCGCTCCGCCCACTCGATCTGATCCCCTCCCCCTTGAGGGGAGGGTTAGGGTGGGGGGAACTCACCCCAAGAGTGGCGTTAGCCAAAACAAGTCCCAGTCTGTGGAGGATTCCCCCCACCCCTGATCCCTCCCCTCAAGGGGGAGGGCATCGACTGGCCGTTCGGTTATTCCATCATCAAGGCCGTCAGCCTGCTTCCCTCTCCCTTGCGGGGGAGGGGGCGAGACAGGCCTTGGGTGGGGCACCAATATTTGATCAGCCACAAGCTTGCCGAGCGAGAACTCGTGCGCATCTCGCCATCTCAAGATGGCCCCAGCCTTCGCCGGGGTGACATCGAGATTGGGATGCCGACGGTGTCCTACTTCACCGCCCCCGCCGTCAGTCCCGCGATAATATGCTTCTGTGCGGCAAAGAATACGATCACGGTTGGCAGAATCGTCAGCGTGATGAACGCCAGGATCAACTGCCAATCCGTCGCGAATTCACCCTTGTAGACCATGATCCCGAGCGGCCAGGGATACTTGCTCTCCGAGTTGAGCATGATCAGCGGCAGGATATAGCTGTTCCAGCTGCCCACAAACGAGATGATGCCCACCGTGGCGATGATCGGCCGGCTTAGCGGCAGCGAAATGTGCCAGAAAAACCGGAAATAGCCCGCGCCATCGACGAAGGCGGCGTCGAACAGTTCGGTGGGTAGGTTGCGGAAATAGTTGCGGAACAAGAGGATGCTCATGCCCAGGCCAAACGCCACCTGCGGCAGCACAACGCCCCAATAGGTATCGAGCAGGCCCAGATCGCGAATGCGGATGAACAGCGGCAGGATGGCCGTGGCGGCGGGGAACATCAGCCCCACCAGGAAGTAATTGAGCAAAAAATCCGAGCCGAAGAATTTTACATGGGCGAAGGTGAAAGCCGCCATCGAGGCGAATAGCAGCGTCAAAAATACCGTCAGCACCGCGATCAGCAGCGAATTGCCCATTTGTAGCCAATAGCGCTGGCTGAACAGGATATCGCCGTAGTTCGACCAGATCCATTCCTTCGGGATGCCGAAGGCATTGCCGCGCAGGTCGCCAATGGTGCGGAAGCCACCAAAGGCGGTGGTGAGCAGGGGCACGACGACGATTGCTGCCACGATAATCAGGCAGGCGTAGAGATAGGTCTGTGTTCTGGTGCTCAGCCGGCGGCCGCCCGTGGGGGCCGTCGCGGCATCGATTGGGGTTGCGGTCAGCTCAGTCATTTTTCATGAAAACCCGTTTGTAGCTGAACGCCAGGGTGACGCAGATGATGAACAGGATCACGCCCACCGCCGAGCCGAAGCCGACCTGCATGCGCATCACGCCGAACGAGAACAGGAAGGTCACCAGCGTCTGCGTGGAATTCGATGGTCCGCCGCCGGTCAGTGGCATGATCATGTCGAACAATTGCAGCGAACCCACCACGGCAAAGAAGATCGACAGGCGCACCGTCGAGCCCAAAAGGGGCAGGGTGACGCGGTAGAATTTCTGCCAGCCGGTCGCGCCATCGATATCGGCAGCCTCCAGCACGCTCTTGTCGAGCGACTGCAGCCCGGCGATAAACAGCATCATGTGGAAGCCGAAATACTTCCAGACGATGACCGCCAGCACAGCGTAGAACGCCACCTGCTTGTCGGCCAGCCAGAAGGGCGGCGTCTGCCCGAAGGCGCGCGCGATATTGGCCACGAGGCCGAATTCGCCATCATAAACGAAGCGCCAGATCAGGCCCGCCGCCACATCGGCCAGCACGTAGGGCAGGAAGAAGATCAGGCGAAAAAACGTCGCGCCCTTGATGTTTCGGGTGACCATGGTGGCCAGCCACATCGCCAACGGCACCTGGATGCAGATCGAAATCAGGATGATCAGGCCGTTATTGACCAGCGCATTGCGGAACGCGCTCTGCTTGAACACCAGTTCATAATTCTTCCAGCCGATCCACTGGGTCGGCAGGCCATAGCCGTTCCAGTTGAAGAAGGAATACCACGCGGCTTCCCCCATCGGCAGGATGACGAAGACCGTGAACAGCAGCAGCGCTGGCGGCAGGAACAGCACCAGCACCGGCCATTTGCCGCGCATCTGTGAACGCCGGCGGCGGCCAAGCCCGAGAAAGCTGAAGGGACGCGCTGACACGCCGCTCGCGGTAGTGATCTGGCTCATTGCGGCCGGTCGCTCCTGCTTAAAACGAAAAACCCGCCGCGCCATCCGAAGACGGCGCGGCGGTGTTCGCGACTACATTTCCATCGAGAATGCGTCCTGGATCTGCTGCAGGGCATCTTCGGGCGTCACTTCACCCGAGACGATGCCGACCGACATGTCGTTGACGACGCGGCCGACATTGGGGCCCAGGTCCTGGTCCAGATAGTTCTGGTGCCAAGTGGCCTTGGCCATCTGCGCGGCGCTATCGGCCATTGATGGGTCCTTGACGCCGCTTTCGGCGCCCAGCGTCGTCGGCAGGATGTTGTTCTTCTCGGCCATCGTGGCTTCACTGGCCTCGTTGGTCAGGAATTTGAGGAAGTCCTCGGTTTCCGGTGGTGCATTGGTTGTCACCACCCAGCCATTGAGGCCGCCGAAGTCGTCGGTGACGAGACCGGCGCCGCCTTCAACCAGCGGGAAGGCGAAGCGGCCCAGGTTTTCTGGCGGCTGGCCCTTGCCGTCAGTGGCCACATTGGCCTGGTTCTGCGGCGTCGCCGTATTTTCAAAGCCGAGCAGCATGGCGGCGCGGCCATCGCCGAACACGGCCTGGGTGTCGTTCCAGTTGGCGCCCAGATAGCCGTCCTGGAAGGGTTCCAGCTTGCCGAGGTCGGCGAGATCCTGGCTGGCCTTGACGAAAGCCTCGCCCTGGAAGCCTTCACCACCCTTGGCCGCAGCGAATCCGGCCTGGCCAGCTTCGCGCATCGCCAGATAGCTCCAGTAGAAATGCAGCGGCCACTTGTCGCCGCCACCGCCCGCGATCGGGGTGATGCCGGCAGCTTTGATCTTGGTGACGGCACCGAGGAAATCGGCCCAGGTCTTGATCGTTGTCGCGTCGACGCCGGCTTTTTCGAACAGCGCCTTGTTGTAGAAGAACGAGACCACGCCGGACTGCGTGGGCGCGGCCCAAACCTTGCCATCCACGCTCAGGCCATCGACGGCCGCAGGCGAAATCGTGTTGCGCCAAGCGCCGCCATCGGCATCCATCGCCGCGGTAATGTCGCGGATCTTGCCGGTTTCCGACTGTGCCTTCAGCACGCCGCCGCCCCAGGTGTAGAACATCGAGGGCGCGTCATTGGACTGCAGCAGGGTTGGCAGCTTGGCCTTGAAGGCCTCGTTTTCGAGGAACTGGAACTCGATCTTGACGTCCGGATGGTCGGCCTCATAGGCCGCCGCGAGATCCTGCATGGTCTTGAGGCGGTCTGGATTGGCTTCCAGATGCATCCACTTGATGGTACTTTCCGCATAGGATGCGGACACACCGGCGGTCAGGGCGATGGCGCTGAGCGCAAGCATAAATGAGCGCCGCGTGGCGCGGCCAAAATGCAATTTCATGGTAATCCTCCCGCATGGACATATTTGTCCTTGATGCGCATTAAATAGGGCGCGGCTTTATCGATCTGTCAAGGCCCAGCTCGAAACGGCGCGACGACTAGCGACGAAATTGCCGGATATCGGGCGTTTTGCTCTTGCGCCCCGACCAAACCCGCGGCTACAACCACCGCACTTAATTCGCGTCGCGTTGTAATTGCGGCTGCGAGGGGACGAACCGAGTTATTGCCGCCCGATGAAGACCGCCGACCCCGAATTGATGCGGGCGATCAACCGCTTCCACGTTCTCGATACCATTCGGCGGTTCGGGGCGATTTCGCGCGTCGAGATCGGCGAGCGCACGGTGCTTTCGGCCACGACGGTCTCCGCCATCACGGCCTCGCTGCTTGACGATGGGCTGATTTCCACCCGCCATGAGGGCGATTTGCGCGGCGGCGGTGCCCGAGGACGGCCCCGCGTCATGCTCACCCTCAATCCCGAGGCCGCCCGTGTCGTCGGCGCCAAGATCGCCTCCAACCGGCTGGTATTCTGCGTCACCAATTTCCAGGGCGATGTGCTCGCCAGCCTGACCTTGCCGGTCCGCGTCGATCGCCTGCCGGTCGAGGTGATTGCCGATCTCGTCGAGGATGGCGTGCGCCGCTGCGTCATGGACGCAGGTCTGGCGCTCAACGAAATCAAGACCGTCGCCCTGTCGCTGCCCGGCATCATCGAGCACGGCACCGGCCGTGTGCGCTCCAGCGCCATATTCCGCGATCCCAATGTGTCGCTCAAGGAAGCCATCGTTAAACGGCTCGATATTGACACCATCGTGGAAAGCGACGCCAACGCGATCACCATGGCCGAGCACTGGTTCGGCCGCGGCCGCGATTGCGACGATTTCGTGCTGGTAGCCATCGAGGAGAGCTTGGGCCTCGGCGTTTTGCATGGCGGCCAACTCTTCCGCGGCGCCCGCGAATTGAGCCTGACGCTGGGCGACATGATCATGGGTTCGGACCCAGAACATGCCATCAAGCTCTCCGAACTCGCCAGCGAGCGCGCCATCCTCGATGGAGACCATGGCGACTCGCGCGTCCGCGACGCCATCCGGCTGGGGCAGGGCATGGGGCGCGTCCGTGGCCTGATCGAAGAGGGCGACAACGAATTGCGCATCGCCGCCGCCCGCGCCGGCTCGGCTTTGGGCATCGCCATCGCCAATCTTGTTGCGCTGTTTGCGCCGCCGCGCGTGATCCTTGTCGGCTCGACACTGGCGCTCGGCGATTATTTGCTGGACTCGTTGCGGGTGGCGTTTGCCAAGGCCATCCCCGATCCGCTCAAGAATGTCGCCCAGATCGTCATCGACGAGGTCAGCGACGAACTGTGGGCGCGCGGCGCCGCCGCTGTGGCGCTGGGCGAACTCTACGGCTCGCCCTGGGGCACCACCGGCCCGGCGCGGCGCAGCACTGCAATCGAATTCTCAGAAAAATAAGCGGGGAGATAGATCATGGATAAAGTTGGTATCGGCATTATCGGCCTGGGCAATATTTCGGCGGCCTACCTCAAGGCCAGCAAGGATTTCCCCATTCTCGACATCCGCGCCGTCGCGGACATGAACCCGGCGGCGGCCAAGGCGCGCGCCGATGAATTCGGCCTCAAGGCGGTCGGCCTCGACGATATCTTCACCGACCCGTCGATTGATATCATCCTGAACCTGACCATCCCTAATGCGCATGTGGATGTTGGCCTGCGCGCCATCGCGGCCGGCAAGCATGTCTATTCGGAAAAGCCGCTCGGCGTGGTGTTTTCCGAGGGCCAGAAACTGCTCGCGGCCGCCAAGGCCAAGGGCCTGCGCGTCGGCTCAGCGCCGGACACTTTCCTCGGTGGTGCCCACCAGACCTCGCGTCGCATTGTCGATGAGGGCACGCTGGGCCAGCCCGTTGGTGGCACCGCCTATTTCATGTGCCCCGGCCATGAGCGCTGGCATCCAAATCCAGCCTTCTATTATGAAGCCGGTGGCGGACCGATGCTCGACATGGGACCCTATTACATCACCGATCTGGTCAACCTGCTTGGCCCCGTCGCCAAGGTCTCGGGCTTTGGCACCATGGTGCGCCCGACCCGCACCATCACGTCCAAGGAACGCAATGGCGAGGTCATCCCCGTCCATGTGCCGACCCACGTTTCGGGCACGCTGGTCTTCGTCAACGGCGCCGTAGTGCAGGTGACGATGAGCTTTGACGTCGCTGCCCATAAGCATGTGCCGCTCGAAATCTACGGCACCGAAGGCACGCTGATCGTGCCCGACCCCAACCATTTCGGCGGCCAGATCGAGCTGCTGAAAAAGGGCGGCGAATGGGCCAATGTCGAAACCGATATGCCCTATGCGGGCGAGGGCAATTACCGCTCGATCGGTCTGGCCGACATGGCGCATGCCATCGTCTCCAATCGTCCGCACCGGGCCAGTGGCGATCTGGCGCTGCACGTGCTCGAAGTCATGGAAGCGTTCGAGACCTCGTCGCAATCGGGCCGGGTCGTTGACATCACCACGCCGGTCACCCGCCCGGCGCCCCTGTCGGAATCGCTGGTCAACGGCCGGCTGGGCTAAAGAATATTCGGAGGAACTACTATGCGCGAAGCACTGATCGTCTGGGGTGGCTGGAGCGGGCATGAGCCCGAACAATGCGCCGCCATCATCAAGACCATGCTCGAAGAAGACGGCTTCAAGGTCTATGTGGAAAATACCACCGAGGCTTTTGCCGATCCGTCGATCAAGGACCTGAGCCTGATCGTGCCGATCTTCACCATGAGCAAGATCGAGAAGGAAGAGGTGTCCAACCTCGTCGCCGCGGTCCAGGGCGGCGTGGGTCTTGCCGGCTATCACGGCGGCATGGGCGACGCTTTCCGCGATGCGGTGGACTACCAGTTCATGGTCGGCGGCCAGTGGGTGGCTCACCCCGGCAATATCATCGACTACCGCGTCGATATCACCCGCTCGGATGACCCGGTCATGGCCGGCATCGAGAGCTTCGCCTACCATTCCGAGCAGTACTATATGCATGTCGACCCCTCCAACGAGGTGCTGGCAACCACGACGTTTAATGGCGATCACGCCTATTGGATCAACGGCGTCACCATGCCGGTGGTGTGGAAGCGCAAGCATGGCGAGGGGCGGGTATTTTATTCCTCGCTCGGCCACGTATCGAGCGAATTCAAGGTGCCGCAGATGAACACCATTTTGCGTCGCGGCATGAACTGGGCTGCGCGGTAAGGATCTTTACTCTCTGCTGAGGGGAGCCTTCCCGGACTTTCAGTCGTCTCCCTCCCCCTTCGCGGGGAGGGATCAAGGGTTGGGGGGATGTCTAGCCCCGATCTTGAATCGTGGCTCCGAACACCCCCACTCAACCTCCCCGTCAAGGGGAGGAGTTGGTCCGGTGCATATGGCGCGATCGTGTTTCCCGACACAAAACCTGTTCCCTCCCGCTTGCTGCGGGCGCTAGGGTGAGGCTCTGAATCCGCCCCCGAGCCCACCCATGCCCTTCCAAGCCCTCCTCACCGAAAAATCCGAAGCCGGCAACATCACCTCTAGCGTCCAGACGCTGGAGGAAACTCGCCTGCCGGACGGCAACGTCACCATCGCCGTCGACTGGTCCGGCCTCAACTATAAGGATGGCCTCGCGCTCACGGGCGGTGGGGGCATCGTTCGGGCTTACCCCCATGTCGGCGGTATCGACGCCTCGGGCACTGTGCTTGAGAGCACCGATCGGCGTTATGCCCGTGGCGATCAGGTCATCCTGACCGGCTGGCGCGTCGGCGAAACCCGCTGGGGCGGCTATGCGCAAAAATTGCGGCTTGAGGCCGACTGGCTGGTGCCGCTGCCCAAGGGCATGTCCACCCGTACCGCCATGGTGCTGGGGACTGCCGGGTTCACCGCCATGCGCGCCATCGACCGGCTTGAGGCCAACGGCCTCACTCCCGGCGATGGCGAGGTGCTGGTGACCGGGGCAGGGGGCGGCACCGGCTCCATCGCCGTGCACCTGCT
>NZ_JAQGJV010000011.1 GCF_028290435.1 Devosia sp.
GCGATGATGGGTAATTTCCTCGACGAGGCCAATCACTGCGCTCAGGATCAGCATGATCAGCGTCAGGTCACCCAGCGCCCGCCGCACGCTGGGATTGAGTGCCAGCATGATCAGACCGGCCGCGCCCGCCGCTATGTAGGTATCGACGACAAAGACCGACGAGCCGCTGTGGCCGAACGCAAACAGATAGACGACCAACAGCAGCAGCAGGCCGCAAAAGCGCAAGAGCGCCTTGAACTTGCCGATATCGTCGCCGGCCAGCACGAAGGGCCTTGTGAACAGCACCAGGGGCAGCAGCAAGAGCACCGCATAGGTACCGAAATGCAGCTTTTCGTAGAACGAGCCGGCATCGATGGAGTAATCGACCACCAGGTCCAGCACTTGCGGCGACACGAAGAACCGCAGGCAGAAGGCGAATGCCGCGCACATCAGGAACAGCAGCGACACCGCATTGTGGCGGCGTGCGCTGGCGGACAGGGGTCGGTCGGGGCCGGCAGCGGAGACGCTCACGATACACCTGGACGGGTTGGCATTGACCCCAGCATAAACCAAGAGCGGCCCTTGCGGGGCCGCTCTCAAGACTTGGCGTTAATGCCGCTCCAACGGAGCGCGAGACGACATCGTCTACGGCGCCAGACGCACATATCTGATGGCGCGACGGAAATAGGTGAACGCGATGTGCAGCGTGCCGTCCGGTCCCTCGATGATCGACGGGTAGGAGAATTCGCGGTTCAGGCCGTCCTTGGAATTGTTGGTCAGGCAGTAGCCGTCGCCGGTTTCCAGATCCAGGCGATCGGTAAAGGTCATGCCGTCATCGCTGGAGAAGGCCAGGCTCAGCGGCGCGCGGGGGACGCCCCAGATGGCCTTGCGCTCGGTCGAGGCCGAGGCAAGAGGCGCGGCCTCCGGCTCCTCGCCGTCGATCTCGTCGTAAAGCGAAAGGCGGCGGTCCGATGAGGTGGCGGCGCTGGAGTGATTGTAGACGATGGCGATCCCGCCGGAGCGCAGCTTGACCGCCTGCACCGAGGAATTGTTGTTGGGCAGATTGGTCGGCAGCGGCGCCGACCAGTTCCGCCCGCCATCGAGCGAGACGCTGCGCAGCACGTATTCGGCAAAGCGATGGCGATAGAAAGCCGCCATTTCGCCACCCGCCAGCGGCACGATATTCATGTGCACCGCGCCGATGCTGTCGGGCACGTCGTGCATGCTCCAGCTGGCGCCGCCATTGGCGCTGATCAGCACCGAGGCGAAGTCGGCATCGCCGGTCCAGCGCTGGCCCGCAATCTTGATGCAGCGGAACAGCGGCAGCAGCCACTCGCCGCGCTTGTTGATGATGATCGGCTGGCGCACGAAGGTGCCGGGCACGTCGCACAGCGTATCGACCGGGCCGAAGGTCTTGCCGCCATCGACGGAGATGCGGCGCTTGACCACCGAGCCATCCTGGTTGCCCGAGGTCTGCGAGGTATAGAGCAGCCATACCTTGCCATCGGGCGCCACGAACAGCAGCGGGTTCTGTTCGGATTTGGCGGCATCGTCCGAAAGCTGTTCGGCCGCCGACCAGGTGTCGCTGCCCGGCGCGAGGCGCGACAGGTAGACCGAGATATCGCCCATGCCCTCCATGGTGCCGCCGAACCAGACGCAGGTCAGCGTGCCATCGGGCAGATAGGCCAGATTGGCCGCATGGTTCTGCACCGTGGCGCAGGGCAAGAAGGCGTCGGCGCGATCGGCATCGACCGGCCGCACCACGCCATCCATCAGCGCTGCGATCTGCTCGGGCAGCAGGGCCTCAGCCATGGATCGCCTCAAGCGCGGCGAACTTGGCAGCGAGATCGGCCAGCTTGGCTTCGTCCAGCGCCAGCATCGGCGCGCGGACGCGCGACCAGCTCGGGATTTTCGACTGCAGGCCGACCATGGCCTTGATCGCCGGGATCTGGGTGTAGTCGTTCGACAGCGTGCGATAGGCCATGATGCGGGCCTGTGCGGTTTCGACTTCGGCGGCCTTGCTGGCATCGGCGCAATGCTCGAACACGGTGCGCAGCGACCGCGCCACCAGATTCGACGTCGCGGTGATGCACCCAGCCCCGCCGGCCTTGATCAGCGGCAACAGCAGCGGATCGGCCCCCGCCAGCACTGAAAACCCCGGGAACGCCGAGACCATGGCCTGCATATTGTCGAACTGCCCCGCCGAATCCTTGATACCGACGATGGTGTTCGGGAACGCCTTGATCAGCTTCTCGATCAGCCCGAGCGTCAGCGGCACGCCGGACATCTGGGGAATGTGATAGAGGATGACCTTGAGCCGATCGTCCTTCACGCCCTCGATGATCTGCGCATAGGCCGCGAACAAGCCCTCATCGGTGACACCCTTATAATAGAACGGCGGCAGCATGACGACCTTGGTCACGCCCAGCGACAGCGCATGGCGCGTCAACTCGATCGTATCGGGCACCGATGCTAGCCCGGTGCCAGGCATCAACTGATCGGCGGTGAGGCCGGATTTCAGCGCGCTTTCGAGGATCGTCTTGCGCTCGCCAATCGAGAACGAATTGGCCTCGCCAGTGGTCCCCAGCAGCGCGATACCGTGGCAACCGTCCGCGATCAGGTGTTTGCAGTGCGCGGCGAACAGCCCAAGATCGGGAGAGTAATCGGCGTTCAGCGGGGTCGCGGCGGCGCTATAGACGCCGGTGATGGCAAACTGGCTCATTGGGCGGCTTCCTGAATAGTGATCCTCGGCGTACCCGCTAGCTTGCGCGCATAGGCGATGGCGGCGTTCATGTTGACGTGGTTGGCCTTGCCGGTGCCGGCAATGTCGAAGGCGGTGCCATGATCGACCGAGGTGCGATCGATCGGCAGGCCGAGCGAGACGTTGACGGTGGTATCGAAGCCGACCAGCTTCATGGGGATATGGCCCTGGTCGTGATATTGCGCCACGACGAGGTCGAACACGCCCGAATAGCAGCGGTAAAACACGGTATCGGGGGAGATCGGGCCCATGGCATTGATGCCCTCTGCCCGCGCCAGTTCCACCGCCGGGGCGATATTGTCCTCGTCCTCGGTGCCGAACAGGCCATGTTCGCCGCAATGCGGATTGATGCCGGCCACCGCAATGCGGGGGTTCTCAACGCCGATGCGGCGGAAGTGATTGTAACCGGCCCGGATCGTCTCTAGCACACGGGCCGTCGTCGCCCGCCCGATCGCGTCCTTGAGCGACACATGCGTCGACACATGGATGACCGACATGCGCGTATCCGCCAGCAGCATGAACGAGGAGCGCGACCCAGTCAGCGCCGCCAACATGCCGGTATGGCCGTCATAATGGTGTCCGGCGGAGTTCAGCGCTTCCTTGTTGATCGGCGCCGTGACGATGCAGCCGATCTCGTTGCTCTGCGAGCTTTTCACCGCACTGGCGATATAACGGAACGACGCATCGCCCGCCCGTGGATCGAGCTTGCCGATTTCAATGCCGCCCGGGGTCGGCGAATGATCGACGCTGATCGCGCCGTCGGTGGGATTGCGCTCTTCGCTGAACCGAATGTCCGCACCCACGAAGCCGGCGGCCGCGCGCATCATATCGATATCGCCATAAACGCGGGTCAGCAGGCGCTGCTCCACCGGCATTTCGGCCAGCGCCTTGGCGATGATTTCGGGACCCACGCCCGCGGGGTCGCCCATGGTGATGCCGACTGTCTTGCTGATCTCGCTCATGGCATCAATTGTCCGCCGTTGACTTCAATAATCTGACCGGTGATGTAGCCGCTCATCGCCGCGCTGGCGAGAAACTCATAGGCACCAACGCAATCTTCAGGCGTACCCAGCCGGCCCATCGGAATGCCTTTTCGCGACTCTTCGAGCTGCGCCGCTGTCGAGGCGCGCTCGTGGAATGGCGTGGTAATCACCCCCGGCGCCACGCCGTTGACGCGCACGCCCGATAGCGCCAATTCCTTGGCCAGCACGCGCGTGATGGTGCTGACAAAGCCCTTGGCCGAGCCATAAAGCCCTGCCCCGCCGCCGCCGCCAGTGCGCGCCGCGATCGAGGTGGTGTTGATGATGGCGCCATGGCCCTGCGCCTGCATGATCGCCGCCGCCCGGCGCGAGGCGAAGAACACGCCCCCGATATTAAGTTCGATCACCTTGGCATATTGCTCGTCGGTGGCGTCCGCAATGGCGGTGCGGCCAAACATGGCGCCCGCATTGTTGATCAGGATATCCAGCCCGCCGAGCAGTTCGACGGCATCGTCGATCACCTGCGCGGCAATCTTGGGATCAGCCACGTCGGCCTGCAACACGTCGATCAATCCGCCGCCCTGCCGTACTTCGTCGGCTACCGCATCGGCACCGGCCCGATTCTCGTTGCACACGATCACCAGCCGCACGCCGAGTTCGCCGAACCGCCGCGCGACCGCTGCGCCGATTCCCGAGCTTGCCCCGATGATCAGGCATCGTTTGCCATTCAGGTCCGTGCTCACTGGCGCCTCCTTGTGTCTACCGCTGACCTGACAACTCCCCAAATCGCGCAAACTTGTCAAGTTGCCATTTGCGACAAGCGTCACCATCAATAGCCAGAAATGTCTATAATACGCTGAATATGCTGGATTTTTCTATGCATTGGCAATTTCACCGCTGAATCCTCATCGAAATTATGTTGACATCTTTACAATCCGGAGCAAATGTCCGCCATCGTCACGGCGCTCCAGTTTGCCTGCCTGCAAGCCCGGAGGAGGAACCATGATCGAGCTACAAGGGAGGACAGGGATGTCTCAAAAAGATACTGGCGCCAGCGTCGGCGCGGGCATGTCGCGTCGCGACGTGCTCAAATATAGCCTGGGCACCGCCATCGGCGTGGCGCTGGTTGGCATGAATGCGCAGATCGTCATGGCCCAGGGCGAGCAAGTGCTCAAGGTCGCGCATCCGGCATTCGATCAGGATTGGTCGCCCCTGCGTGGCGGTGGCCCGCCCTACCGCTGGAATTCGGCATGGCATGCCGCGCCGATGTATTTTGACCAGGCCGGCGAAATCCACCCCTATATCTGCGTCGCCTGGAACCCCAATGCCGACAACACCGAGTGGACCTTCATGGTCAACCCGGATGCGAAATTCTCTGATGGCAGCCCGATCACCGCGGCCGACATCAAGGGCTCTTGGGAACTGTCGGCCATGCCGGCTTCCAAGAACCAGCGTATCTCCCAGGTTCTCGGCGGCGTCGTCGGCTATACCGACGTCACCGGCGGCACCGGCACTGAAATCTCCGGCATCACCGCGCCCGACGCCACCACCGTGGTCGTCAAGCTGGCCGAAGCCGATCCGATCTTCTTCATGCGCGTCGCCAACCATATCGCGCCCATCGTCAAGGTTGCCCAGGCGCGCGGCGCCGATGGCGCCGAGGTGCAGGACTGGTACATGCCGCAGAACGGCGTCGTCGTCTCCGGCCCGTTCAAGCCCACCTCGATCGATCTGGATGCCGGCAAGCTGGTGTTCGAGGTCAACGAGAACTTCTTCCTCGCCAAGCCGAAGCTGAGCCGCATCGAGATCACCTCGGTGGAAGACAACGTGACTGCGACGCAGTTGCTGAAGTCGGGCGAATTCAACGCCCATACCGAATTGGTGACCTCCACCATCGTGGCCGATCTCGGCAAGGAATTTGCCGATGGTCCGCTGATCCCCACCAGCCAGCATTTCTGGTTCAATGCCAGCCGTGCGCCGATGGACGATCCCAAGGTGCGCCAGGCACTGATCATGGCCGTCAATCGCGACGACCTGTTCAAGGCCTCGTTCCCCGATGGTCCGCACGTCAAGGCCGACCAGATTCTCAACTCCGTCCCTGGCGCTGAAGACTCTGGTTTCGTGCCCTTCCCCTACGATCCGGAAGCCGCCAAGAAGCTGCTCGCCGAATCCACCTATGGTGGCCCCGAGCGCCTGCCCAAGCTGCTGTTCGTCGGTATTTCCGGCCCGGCTATCGAAGCGGCCGCGCAGTTCATCGCCGAACAGTGGCGCCAGAACCTCGGCATCACAGCCGTGGATATGAAGCCACAGCAGGACGCCTATGCTGGACCCGACCAGAACGCCGTGCAGATCTTCCGTGACGACGTCGGCACCCGTGTTCCCGATGCGGCCAGCTATCTGCTGGGCTCCATCGCTTCGACCTCGGGCAATGCCCAGGGCAAGCTCGGTAATTACAAGAACGACGCGATCGACGCCCTGCTCGCCGAAGCTTCGGCCCTGCCTGCCAATGATCCGGCACGCGTGACCAAGGCGCAGGACGCACAGAAGCTGTTCCACGACGACTACATGTTCATCCCGTGGTATTCGCAGACCATGTCGCGTTGGGCCAATGCCAACGTCGCCGGCATGGAAAAGAACCTCGATTGGCAAGTCGTTGCCCCTTGGGACATTTCCATCAGCTAAGCCTAAACTTGCTCTCGCCCGCCCTGCATTTTGGTGCAGGGCGGGACATTCTCACTGCGGGAGGCCGCCATGCTGCGCTATATAGCGTCACGTTTCCTGCTCTGGATTCCGTCCGTCATCCTGGTCATGCTCGGCGTCTATGCGCTCGCATTCTATGGCGCGGGCGACCCCATCAAGCTGATCTTCCTGCGCGCGCCCGGCGACGTGGCCTATGATCCGGTGCGTATCGAGGCCATCCGCGAAACCGCGGGCCTCAACCGTCCGTTCATCGAACAGTTCATCAGCTATCTGCTCAATCTCGCGCATGGCAATTTCGGCAATTCGCTGAGCTCGGGCCGCTCGGTCTGGGCCATCATTTCCGCCGCCGCGCCGGTGTCGATGAGCCTGGGCCTCTGCGCCATCGTGCTGACCGCCGTGGTCGCCATCCCGCTCGGCATGATCGCGGCCCTCAACCAGAATACCCGCATCGATTACACCATCCTGGGCTCCGCACTGTTCCTTTGGGCCATCCCGCCTTATGTGGCCGGCCCGCTCCTGATGGTGGGCCTGCTGGTACTGCTCCCCAATGTCCCGGTGCCCTATGGCTGGGGCGGCATTTTCGATGCGCGCATCATCCTGCCGCTGATCGTGCTGTCGTTCCAGCCGATCGCCTTGATTGTGCGCCAGACCCGTGCCGCCGTCATTGAGGTGCTGTCCGAGGATTTCGTGCGCACCGCCCGCGCCAAGGGCGTGCCCGAGACCATCGTGGCCATCAAGCACATCCTGCGCCCGGTGCTGACGCCCGTCGTCACCCAACTTGGCCTCATCATGATCACCATCGTCAACGGCGCCATTTTCGTCGAACTGGTGTTCGGCCTGCCGGGCCTTGGCCGGCTGACCGTTTCGGCGCTGACCGACAGCGACTACCCCGTCATTCTCGCCATTACCCTGATCGGCTCGTTCCTCGTGATGCTGTCGAACCTCCTGGTGGACGTGCTCTATCCGCTGCTGGACCCGCGCGCTGCCGACACCATGAAGAGCCGCTGACATGGCCACCATCCCAATGACTCCCGCCGAACTCGACGAGCCCAAGACCAGCCTGTGGCGCGATGCCTGGTATCGCCTGGTGCGCAACAAGCTGGCCATCTTCGGCCTGTTCGTCATCGTCGTGCTGGCCTTCGCGGCCGCCTTCGGCCCATATCTGACGCCCTACGACTTCCTCAGCCAGGACCTCAACGCCCGCAACGCCTCGCCCTCGCTGGCGCACCTGTTCGGCACCGACGATCTGGGCCGTGACGTGTTCAGCCGCGTCATCTATGGCACCCGCACCGCCTTCGTGGTGGCCATCGTGGTCACCGCCATTGCGGTGACCATCGGTGTCGCGCTCGGCGCCATGGCGGGCTTTTTCGGCGGCTGGTTCGATCGCATCATCATGTGGTTGACCGACGTCACCATGTCGGTTCCCAACCTGCTGCTGGTCGTGGTCATCAACGCTTCGCTCAAGGCCCCGCTCGCCGGCTGGATGGAAGCGCAGTATCTTGCCACGCTGAACCCGTTCTTCCGCGAGACCATCTGGGTCGACTTCATCCTGGTGTTCGGCTCGATGGCGCTGATTTCCTGGCCGCCCTATGCACGTCTGGTCCGCGCCCAGGTGCTCTCCATCCGCAGCCGCCCCTATATCACCGCCGCCCGCGCGCTGGGCCTCACCACCCGCATCATCCTGCTGCGCTATGTGGTGCCCAATGCCGTCGGCCCCTTGATCGTCTCGGTCAGCGCCGGCCTCGGCACCGCCATGGTGCTGGAAAGCGCCTTCAGCTTCCTCGGCGTCGGTGTCAATCCGCCCACGCCAAGCTGGGGCAACATGATTTCCGATGGCCTGCGCGTGTGGCAGCATTATCCGCATCTGCTGGCTGCGCCTGCCGCTGTGCTGGGCCTCGCCACCGTGGGCTTCAGCTTCCTCGGCGACGGCCTCAACGATGCCCTCAATCCGCGAGGCAGCAAATGAACGCCATGACCATGCCTGCCCCCGAACGCCTGCTCGACGTCAAGGGTCTCAGCATCGAGATCGACACCCGCCGTGGTCCCGCCACCATCGTGGACGGCATCAACCTGCACGTGAACAAGGGCGAGACCCTGGGCATTGTGGGCGAAAGTGGCTGCGGCAAATCGCTGACCATGCTGTCCCTGATGCGGCTGCTGCCCAACAAGATCAAGGTCAAGTCCGGCACCGCCAATTTCGCCGGCCGGGACCTGCTCACCATGTCCAAATCCGAGCTGCGCAAGGTGCGCGGCGGCCAGGTCGGGTTCGTGTTCCAGGACCCAATGACCTCGCTCAATCCGGTGATGCGCATCGGCGACCAGATCTGCGAGCCGCTGATCTACCACAAGAATATGAAGCGCTCGGATGCCCGTATCCGTGCCACCGAACTCCTGCGCCTCGTCGGCATCCCGAGCCCCGCCGAACGCCTCGACGCCTTCCCGCATGAACTCTCCGGCGGCATGCGCCAGCGCGTCATGATCGCCATCGGCCTAGCCTGCGACCCGGAACTCCTGATCGCCGACGAACCCACCACCGCGCTCGACGTGACCATCCAGGCCCAGATTGTCGATCTGGTGAAGGAACTCCGCGTCAAGCTGGGCATGTCCGTTGTCTGGATCACCCATGACCTCGCCCTGATCGCCGGCCTCGTCGACCGCGTCGCCGTGCTCTATGCCGGCACCGTGGTGGAAGACGCGCCGGTCGAGGAGCTGTTCGCCCGCCCAAGCCATCCCTATACGCGGGGCCTGCTGGCTTCGATCCCCAAACTGAGCGACGTCGCCGCCAACCGCCTCAGCTCGATCGGCGGCACGCCGCCCGAGCCGGGCCGGCGCCCGCAGGGCTGCCCCTTTGCGCCGCGCTGCCAATTGGCCGAAGACATTTGCCGCCAATCTGTTCCCCCGCTTGAACCCCTCGGCGGTTCCGGCCCGCATCGCGTTGCCTGCTTTGTCGCCCAGCGCCAGTTGGAGGCCGCATAATGCAAGGCGAACCGCTGCTCAAAATCGAAAACCTGGTCAAGCATTTCAACGTCCGCCTCGGCGCGTTCGGCGAACGTGGTGCGACCGTGCATGCCTTGGACGACGTCAATTTCGAGATCATCGAGGGCGAGACGCTGTCGCTGGTCGGGGAATCCGGTTGCGGGAAATCCACCACCGGCTTCACCATTTTGAACCTGCACCAGGCCACCTCTGGCAAGGTGATCTACAAGGGCGAAAACATCGCCACCTTCGACGACAAGGCGATGCGCCCGCTGCGCCGCGACCTGCAGATCGTCTTTCAGGACCCCTACTCCACCCTTAACCCGCGCATGACCATCGGCGAGGCGGTGGGCGAGCCCATCCTGTTCCACAAGCTGTGCACCAAGGCCGAACTGCCCGAGCGCATCAATCGCCTCCTGACCGATGTCGGCCTGCCGCCACGCTTTGCCGGCCGCTATCCGCATGAGCTCAGCGGCGGCCAGCGCCAGCGTGTCGCCATCGCGCGGGCGCTCGCCTGTGAGCCAAAATTCATCGTCTGCGACGAGGCCATTTCGGCGCTCGACGTATCGATCCAGGCCCAGATCATCAATCTCCTGCTTGACCTGCAGGAAAAATACGGCCTGACCTACCTGTTCATCGCCCACGACCTGGCTGTGGTCCGCCACATCTCCGACCGCGTCGGCGTCATGTATCTCGGCCGTCTCGCCGAGCTGGCCACCCGCGAACAGCTCTTCGCCAATCCGCTGCACCCCTATACCAAGGCACTGCTGTCGGCCGTGCCCGAGGCCGATCCGGTGCTGGAGAAAACCCGGCACCGTCAGGTGCTGCAAGGCGACGTGCCCAGCCCGCTCAATCCACCGACCGGCTGCCGCTTCCACACCCGCTGCCCGATCGCCCAGGAGGTCTGCGCGCAGACCATTCCAGAATGGCGGCAGATCGAGCCGGGCCATATGGTGGCATGCCATCTGGTGCCGGGGGGCCTGCACGCATGACGCTCCGGCTGGCCATCATTGCCGATGACCTGACCGGCGCTCTCGATACCGCCACGCCTTTCGTTGCCGCGGGCCTCCGCGTCGCGGTCGCCATCACGCTCGACGGCATTGCCGCGGCGCTGGCGACCGGCGCCGATATCGTGGCGGTCAACACTGCCTCCCGGGCCCTACCAGCGCTCGAAGCCACGGCCCGCGTCGCGCAAGCCGCAACCGCACTCAATGCCGCCAATCCGCCCATCATCCTCAAGAAAATCGACTCCCGCCTCAAGGGTAATCCCGGCGTCGAGGCCCACGCCATTGCCGACATAACTGGCCGCGCCTCGCTCATCGTCGCCCCCGCCGTGCCGGACCAGCAGCGCCTGACGCAGAATGGCCGCGTCACCGGCCGCGGCGTCGAAAAGCCCATCGATATCGCGGCGCTCTTCGCCCACAACCACCGCCCGGCCACGGTTATCGACGCTGCAACCCAGGCCGATCTCGACGCCCTCGTCACCACCCAAGACTGGTCCGGCGCCATCGCCGTCGGCGCCCGTGGTCTCGGCATCGCCTTCGCCCGCCTGCTCGGTCATCCCGCCCAAGGCCCCGCCCCCTTCGCGCCCGATGCGCAAACCCTCTTCGCCCTCGGCTCGCGCGATCCGATCACCGACGCCCAGATCGATCACCTGCGCCACTACGGCCTTGTCGCCCTCGAAGCCCCCGCCGGCACCGTCCCGCCCAATCGGCACCAGCTGCCGCTGGTTCTGCGCTGTTCCGGCCCGCTGACCGACGATCCCGAACAGGTCGCGCGCCGTTTCGGCTCCGGCGTCTCCACCCTGATCACAACCGAACAACCCGCCACACTCGTCACCGGCGGCGGCGACACGGCGCTGGCCATTCTGCGCGCCCTCGGCATCACCATGGTCGAGCCGCAGGGCGAGGCCGCACCGGGCCTGCCATGGTTCTGGATCAACCGCCCAAACCTTCGTCCGCTGCGTTGCGTTGTTAAATCCGGTGGATTCGGCGATACCGGAGTGCTTGCCAGCTTGCTTGCATCTGCTCCGCAGGCGACACATCTGCAAGGCGACCCGTATCCAGTGACTGCAAGGCTTGGGCAATGACGCAACAACCCGATACCGTCAAAGCCGATGGCGACAAGGCCAGTAAGCCCAACCTGGTCGATCGCGTCTTCGAGCAATTGCGCGAACGCATCCTGTCGGGTGACTACGCCGCCGGCTCCCGCCTGCCGGGCGAGCACGAACTTTCCGCCGCCCTCAGCGTCTCCCGCCCCGTCGTGCGCGACGCGCTCGGACGTCTGCGCGAAGCCGGCATGGTCTATTCCCGCCAGGGCGCTGGCACCTTCGTGGCCGTACAGGAAACGCCGACCTCGGCGCTAAGCTATTCGCCGGTCAAAACCATCGCCGATATCCAGCGCTGCTATGAATTCCGCCTGACCATCGAGCCCTTCGCGGCCTATTTCGCCGCCCAGCGCCGCGACGATGCCGCCGTGCAAAAAATCGCCGCCGCCCTGGCCGAACTGCGCGACGCTACCCGCCACCAGTTGCATCGCACCGATGCCGATTTCCAGTTCCACCGCGCCGTCACCGAGGCCGCCAACAACCACTATTACACCGCCTCGATCGACGCCCTGAAGCAACACATCGCCGTCGGCATGCACCTGCACGGCCTGTCGCTGATGGGCCCGCGCATCAAGCTGGAACGCGTGTTCGACGAGCATAACGCCATCTACGAAGCCGTCGCCCGCGGCGATGCCGAAACCGCCCGCGACACCATGCGCGCCCACCTCGAAGGCTCTCGCGATCGCCTGTTCGAAGGTAAAGTGCTCGACCTGTCGTTCTAGCCTGCGCTTGACATCAGAGCCTGCCGGCCTATTTTCAGCGGACACGCAGCACTGACTGGACGGTACCCAATGGATTTCACGATGACCGACTGCCTCACCCGCATCGCCCATCTGGAATCCGCCCATGCCCGCATCGGTTACGCTCAAGCATCTGTCCTACGCCACCCCTGACAATCAGCCGCTTTTCACCGGCCTCGATCTCGCCTTCGGTCCGCTCCGAACGGGCCTGATCGGTCGTAACGGCACCGGCAAATCCACCTTGCTCAGGCTGATCGCCGGCGAGTTGACCCCCGCCGACGGCAACATCGCCATCAGCGGCAGCCTCGATGTGCTCCGCCAGTCCGTGCAGGTCGATGACGATCAGACCCTCGCCGACCTGCTCGGCGTCACCGAAGCCCTCGACCGCCTCGTGCGCCTCGAAGCCGGCAACGGCACGATCGAGGACGCCGGCGAAGCTGACTGGACCCTGCCCGACCGGATCGCCGCTGCGTTGACGCAAGTGGGCCTGCCCGACCTTGCCCCCGATCGCCTCCTCGGCACGCTCAGCGGCGGCCAACGCACCCGGCTGGCGCTGGCCGGGCTGATCCTCACCCAACCCGACATGATCCTGCTCGATGAGCCCACCAACAATCTCGACGCCGACGGCCGCGCCGCAGTCGCCGATCTGCTGCGGCACTGGCGCGGCGGTGCCATCGTGGTCAGCCATGACCGCGAGCTGCTGGCCGAAATGGATGCCATCGTCGAGCTGACCACGCTGGGCGCCCGCACCTATGGGGGCAATTGGGCGCATTATGCCGAACGCAAGGCGCTCGAACTGGCCTCCGCCGAACATGGTCTGGCCGTGGCCGAACGCAAGGTTGGCGAGATCGACCAGAAGCTGCAACAGGCCGCCGAACGCAAGGCCCGCAAGGACGGCGCCGGCGTCCGCAAGGGCAAGCGCGGCGACATTCCCAAAATCGTGCTCGGAGCCCGCAAGGAAAATGCCGAAAACACCGGTGGCGACAATGCCCGCCTAGCCAGCCGCAAGCGGGGCGAAGCCACCGAGGCGCTGAGCGAAGCACGCTCGCAGGTGGAAATCCTCGCCCCGCTTTCAGTCAAGCTTGCCCCGACTGGTCTCGCCGCTGGCAAGACCATCGTGCAATGCGATAGCCTTACTGGCGGCCCGGTCCCTGACTACCCGATCATCCGCGACCTCTCCTTCACCTTGATCGGCCCCGAGCGGGTTGCCATCACCGGCCCCAACGGCTCGGGTAAAACCACGCTACTGCGACTGCTCACCGGCGCGCTGCCGCCCACCTCCGGCACCGCCCGCATCCTCGGCCGCTATGCCCTGCTCGACCAGACCGTCAGTCTTCTGGACCCCGGTTTGAGCATCCGCGACAATTTCCGCGCGCTCAATCCCGATGCAGACGAAAACACCGGCCGCTCGGCGCTGGCCCGCTTCATGTTCCGCGCCGACGCGGCACTGCAACTCGTCGCCAGCCTCAGCGGCGGCGAAATGCTCCGCGCGGGCTTGGCGGCCACCATCGGCGGCACGCGGCCACCCGAACTGCTCATCCTCGACGAACCCACCAACCATCTCGACATCGCCGCCATCGAAGCGGTCGAAGCGGGCCTCCGCGCCTATGACGGCGCCTTGCTGGTCATCAGCCACGACCGAAAGTTCCTCGAAAATATCGGTATCGAGCGGGAGATAGCGCTTGCTCGTTAGGTCGTGATCGGGCCGATTGTAACGCGCGATTGCATCTTGAGTCCGTTTAGGCCAAGGGGAGTCATGTTTCGTTTTCTCCACAGCTCCGATCTGCATATCGGCAAGCGTTTCGGCAATTTGCCAGAGGATTTGCGCGGCCGGCTGCGCGAGGCGCGCCATGGGGTGATCGCACGGCTCGCTGAACAGGCGCGGGCCAACGGCGCCACCACGATCCTCTTGGCCGGCGACACCTTCGATACCGAAACGCCGACGCCCGCCATGCTCCGGCAGGCCTTGGCCGAAATGGGCCATCACGCCCCGCTACGCTGGATCGTGCTGCCGGGCAATCATGACAGCCTGCTTGCCGACCAATTGTGGGAAGCCGCGCGTAGCGTCGTGCCGGACAATGTCACGCTGGCCCTACGCGCCGAGCCTGTGACCGTGGCCCCCGACGTCGTCGTGTTGCCCGCCCCCTGCACAGCGCGGCGACCGGGCCGCGACCTGACCGAGTGGATGAGCAGTGCAGCGACTGCCGACGGCACCATTCGCCTCGGCCTCGCCCATGGCGCTATCCAGGATTTTTCCGAGGACGCCGCCGCCTCCGACGTTATCGCGCCCAACCGCGCCGTCCGTGCCGGCCTTGATTATCTGGCGCTCGGCGACTGGCACGGCCAGGTCACCGTCAACGAGCGCACGCGCTATAGCGGCACCCCCGAGCCCGACCGCTTCAAGCATGACAAGCCGGGACAGGCCTTGCTGGTCTCGATCGCCGGGCCGGGCAGCCTGCCGGAGATAACACCGGTCGATACCGCCGCCTTCGCCTGGCGCACAATGCCCCTGCACCTGCTGGGCGACGAGGACAGCGCCATGGCGCTGGACGCCCTACTGCCCGCCGCGCCGCTACGCCGCCAAACCCTGTTGCGCATTGCCGCCTCCGGCCGCACTCGACTGGGTGGACGCACCGCGCTCGTGGCCTCAGCCGAAACCGCCTCACACGACTTCGCCCATTTCGAACTCGATGAAACCGACTTGGCCATGGATTGCGAAAGCGACGATCTCGACCTGATCGACCGCGCCGGTGCCCTGCGCGAGGCAGCGCAGGCTTTGCTGATGGAAAGCGATGACCCGACTCGCTCCACCGTCGAGCGCGACATCGCCCGCGCCGCTCTCGTCCGGCTGTTCAGCTACGCGGAGGCGGTCGAGCCATGAAGCTCACCGCCCTTCGCCTCCACAACGTCAAGCGCTTTGCCGGTCGCGGCGTCGCCATCGAGGGCATCAGCGATGGCGTCAACGTGCTTAGCGCCGCCAATGAATATGGCAAGTCGACCTGCTTCGAGGCACTGCACGCGCTGTTCTTCCAGCCCCATACCGGCACGCCCAAGGCCGTGCAATTGCTGCGCCCCTATAGCGGCGGCAATCCAATGGTCGAAGCCGATATCGCCACCGACGAGGGCCGGTTTCGCCTGACCAAGCAATATTATGGCGGCAAGCGCGCCAGCGTCACCGATCTGGCCAGCGGTCGCCTGGTCGCGCAGGCCGATGAAGCCGAGGCCTTCATAGCAGGCCTGATCCGCGGCGGCACCGCCGGTCCAGCCGGCCTGCTCTGGGTGCGCCAAGGCATTACCGGCATCGACAAGCGCAGCAATACCGAAGAGGAAAGCGAAAAACGCGTCCGCGAAAGTCTCCTGTCCTCCGTGCAGGGCGAAGTCGAGGCCCTCACCGGCGGCCGCCGCATGGCCGAAATCGCCGCCGCCTGCGAAGAAGAACTCTATCGCCTCGTCACCGCTACCCTGCGCCCAAAAGCCGGTGGCCGCTACGCGGCAACTCTTGAAGAGCGCGACAAGTGGTTCGCCCTTGAGCAACGCCTCGCCACCGAAGTCACTACCCTGCGTGACGCGCTCGACAAACGCCGCATCGCCCTTACCCGGCTGGCGGAACTGGAAAACCCCGACGAGGACGCCGCCCGCCGCGCCGCCATCGTCGCCGCCGACAAAGCGCTGCAAGCCGCCAAGTCCCATAGCGAAGCCCTCAAGGCCGCCGAGGCCGAAGCCGCCCTCGCCGCCAACCGCCGCGACACCGCCGCGCGCGCGCTGGCAGAGTTCCGCGCCGCGCTGCAACGCGCCGAGGCCCTGCGCCAACAATCGAGCACCGCACAACACCGCCGCGACGAAGCCAACGAACGCCGCGCCGCCGCCATCGCCGCCAACGAGCAAGCCATCGCCGCCGTGCAGGGAGCCGAGCATGACGAACACGAAGCCCGCGATGTCCTCACCCGCCTCGATGCCGCCCTGCAAGCCCGCGACGCCGCCGAACGCCTGACCGACTTGCGCCACCGCTTGCTACAAGCCGAAACTGCCCGCAAACAAGTCGAGGATGGCGAAGCCGCCCTCGCCCTCCTGTCACTGCCACACCAGGCCGTCGACCAATTGCAGGCATTGGAAATCGAACTTGTCGGTCTGCGCGCCGCTCAAGCAGCAAGCTTGCCAACTTTGCGCCTCGATTATGCGGGCGGCGCCGCCGGGTCGATCACCATCGGCGGCGAAGCGATCCCCGACGCAACCGACGTCAATTTTGCCACCTCGTTGCGGTTGGACATTGCCGGCATCGGCACGCTCGCTTTGCGCTCCAACCGACCACCGCAATCCGATCAAGCACTCGATCGAGCGGAGAACAAGAAATCCAGCATGCTGGCTGTTCTGGGCGTCGATAGCCTCGCCAGCGCACACCAGCGGCTAGCCGCGGCGCGCGAGAAAAACACCGAACTCAACCTCGCCCGCCAGCGCCTCACCGACCTCGCCCCCAAGGGCCTGCCACACCTGCACGAGGAGATCGCTAGGCTGACCGCACTCAGCGCCGGCGACCTCGAACTCAAGGCCGATCCCGAGCAGGCCCGTACCCGCCTCGCCGCCGCCACCCAGCAGGTCGCCGCCACCCGCAACAGCGCCCGCGAGACCCAGCCGCTCCGCAGCCAGGCCGATGAGGCCGTCGTCAGTGCTGAAACTACCCACGCCGCGCTTCAGGCCGAATTGGCGGCGCTTGAAGCAGTCCTAGGGCCGGAAAACGACCGGTCGTCGCTCGAAATTTCGCTGACAACAGAGCATGTTACCCAGAAATCACTGCATGACGCCACCGAGGCCCGTGCCGTTCCCATGCGCGCCGCCGCCCATGATCTGGCGGGTGCCGAGGCCGCCTCGAGCCGCACCCGTTCGGTGCAGGATGCCGCTGAGCAGCAAATGGGCCAGTTGCGTGTGACACTGGCCGATCTCAACGGCCACATCCAAGCCCGCTCGGACAATGCGGTGGAAGAGGCATGGCGCGAGGCCGCAGAATCCCTGGCCGCCGCCGCTCAGCGCGTGGCCCTGTTCGAGACCGAAATCGCAGTCCTCGACCGCCTGCGCAAGGCCCTTGCCGCGGCCCGCTCGGCCGCCCGAGACCTCTATCTCAAGCCCGTCATCACCGAACTCCTGCCGCTGATTGGCCTGCTGTTCGATGATATTTCCATCGTCTTCGACGAAAATACCCTGTTGCCTCAATCAGTTCGCCGCAATGGGCAGGATGAGGATGTCGACCGGCTCAGCGGCGGCATGCGCGAGCAGCTCTCGGTGCTGACCCGCCTGGCTTTCGCGCGCCTGCTCGCCCGCGACGGCCGCCCGACTCCGGTCATCCTCGACGACGCGCTGGTCTATTCCGACGACGACCGCATCGAGCGCATGTTCGACGCCCTGCACCGCCAATCGCGGGACCAGCAAATCTTGGTCTTCTCCTGCCGCCAGCGCGCCTTTGCCAAGCTCGGCGGCAACGTGCTGCAGATGCAAGACTGGACCCCGCCGGCCTGAGGCCTAGCGCTGCCGGGCGCCTTCGCGGGCAAAATATTCAGGATGGCGTTCGCGGATCAGGTCGAGTTCGCGCATCACCGACACCAGGTGGAGGGCCATGCTGGCATCGGCGCCGCTCACATCGTGGGCCTTGAGCCGTTCGATAATGTCCTGATGCTCGCCGATGATGAAGTACATGTGCTGCTGGCTCAGCAGCGACAGCCGGCGCACCCGGTCCATGTGGAACTTGGCTTCGCGCACATCGTCCCAAATCGACTCAAAGCCCGCCGCGCGCGCGATCAGCGCATGGAACCGATCGTCCGATTCAAGGAAGGCCTGATCGTCGCTGAGGCCCGCAAAGGTCTGCTGCAGCGCGATTTCGCGCATCATCAGGCTCGCGATCTCGGGCGTCAGCTTTTCAGCCGCCATGCGAGCCAGCGGCCGCTCTAGCGCTTCTCGAATGAACCGCGACTTGGCGATCAGTTCGATGCTGAGCGGGGAGACCCGCGTGCCGCGCTGGGGCAGGATATCGACGAGACCGCGCCGAGCGAGGCGGGCCAGGGCTTCGCGCACCGGGGTGCGGCTGATGCCGAATTCGGCGGCGAGCTTGGCCTCCGACAGTTCGCGGAATGGCTCCAGTTCCATGTCGAGGATGCGCTGCATCAGGTAGTCGTAGACCTGCGAGGCGATCGAGCCGCTGTTCTGCCGGAACGCATAGGTCTCATCACCGCTATGGTCGGAGACGGGCATGGGTTTGGTCATTTGTTGCCAAGTTGCAGACCGGCCATGAAGTACTTTCGCAGCACGACAAACAGCAGGACAGTTGGAATGCTGGAGATCAGCGTCGCGGTAATTACCACGTTCGGCCCGATAGTCGAGTAAGTCCCTTGAAGAGACTGCAGCGCCACCATAATGGAGCGCACTTCGATGCCATTGGCCAGGATGGAGGAGAACAACAGGTCGTTCCAGATGAAGGTGAATTGCAACAGGAATAGCGCGATCAGCGGCCCCTTGGCATTGGGGACGATCATCGAGATGAAAACGCGCCATTCGCTGGCCCCCTCAATGCGCGCGGCCTCGTCCACTTCGCGGGTGATGCCCGAAAACGAATTGCGCAGCACCAAGAGCGGAAACGGAATGCAGATCGCCACATAGACCAGCAGCATGCCGAGCCAGGAATTGATCAGGCCGAGCCGCTGATAGCCGAACAGCAGCGGCACCAGATACATCTGGAACGGAAACAGCGTGCCGGTGAAGATCAGCATGAACCAGCCATTGGCGCCGATCAGGTTGAGGCGGGTCATGCCGAAGGCGGCCGCTGCGGCGAAGGCGACGGCAATGGCGCCGCCGATGACGGCATAGCTCAGCGAATTGAGGCCCGCCTGCCCCAGATGGGCAATGGTCCAGGCCTGGACGACATTGTCGGCGAACGGCGCCAGCGAGGCGGGTAGTTCGAGCACGCCCTTCTGGGCATATTCTGCACTGGTCTTGAAGATGGTGACGAAGAGATAATAAAACGGCGTCAGGTAGGCAATCGTCAGCACGAGGATCGGCACGACGAGCCAGCGCCCGCGTGGCCGCTGCGCGCGGCGTTCCTGTTCGATCAGGCCGTTGATGAAATTCTGGTCGGTGATGTCGACTGCCATGGTCCTGCCCTACCGGATGTTCTTTTCGACGCGGCTCTGCAGCACCGCCAGCGCCGCCGTCACCGCGATCACCATGGCGCCCAGCACCACCGCCACCGCCGAGCCATAGGCCCACGCGCCGTTGGAGAAGCTCTCGTAATACATATAGACCGCCAGCGAGAGCGTCCGCTTGCCAGGGTAATCGCCGGCCATCACCCAGAGCAGATCGAACGTGGTGAAGCCCGCGGCGACGTTGAGGATGGTCACGACCAGCACCGTGGGCAGCAGCAGCGGCCAGATGATGTGGCGGAAAATCTGCCACCCCGAAGCGCCGTCGACCCGTGCAGCTTCGATCGGATCGCGCGGGATAGCGGCGAGGCCTAGCAGCAACAGCACCATGGTGATGCCCACGGTCTGCCACACGAAGGTGAAAATCACCGAGGGCGTGACGGTCTGGGCCGAATAGAGCCAGCCGACATCGAAGGGCTGGCCGGTGAGGCCGGCAACGGCGGAATTGAGCACGCCGTGGGGGGCATAGACATAATACCAGATGGCGCCCACCGCGGTCGGCGCCAGCACCTTGGGCAGGAAGAACAGGCTCTTGAACGTCTCCTGCAGCGGCATATTGCGCAGCAGCAGCGCCAAGCCGAGCCCGAAGGCCAGCGGCAGCACCATGGCGCCGACGACCCAGATGGCGGTATTACTGAGCGCCTCGGAGAAATACGGCACGTTGAACAGGCGCGCGTAATTGGCGAAGCCGGCGAACTTGTCCAGCCCGGTGAACTTCTGCCACTTGGTGAAACTGAGGATGATGTTGAACACTACGGGCATCAGCAGGAATGCGCTGACCATGAACACGGCCGGGGCGATGAACAGCCAAGCAACCCGCGTCTGCCGCCATGCGACGCGCCGTTCGCGCCGGCGGGCGTCCTTCAAGACTTCGGGGCTGAGCGATGCCGAGGCCGTCGTGATCATGGCGGATTTTCCTGCGATGGACGCCGGCCGCACCGTGAGGCGCGACCGGCTTGGAAGGCTTATTTATTGGCCCAGTAATCGGCGTTGATGGCCTGCATCGTGCTCATCGATTTCGCCGCCGTTTCGGGCGTTGGATCGAGCATGAAGGCGCCCATAGCGGCCACTAGGTCACCCTGGATCTGCGACGGCACGGCTTCCCACCAGCGCACCAGCGCGCGTGGCTTGGCGGCAGCAACAAGGTCGTTATCGGCCTTGATGATGTCGTTGGGCGGGGTGCCCTTGAGATTGCCGTTATAGACTTGGGACTGCGAGCCTAGGATGTTGGACACATCGGCCCCCATCATGGCCTGGACGGCCTTGCCCAGATCGGGATTGGCATCGAGCGCAGCCTTGGAGACCACGATGGGGGAGGCTTCTACGATGACCGACTGCGGCACGGCAGGGTCAACCGATGGCATCAAGAAGGTTTTGAAATCAACGCCGGGCTTCATGCCGAGATCCGCGAACTGGCCCGAATGCCAATCGCCGATGAGGAACATGGCTGCGGTGCCGTTAGCGAAGAACTTGGAATCGTCCTGTTCGCGCGGGTCGGTGAAGTAGCCCTTGGAATACATGTCGCCCCAGATTTCGAAGGCCTTCTTCACCGCTGGGCCGTCATAGGGCACCGAGCCGTCGGTCAGGCCCACAAAGGCGTCCGGATCATTGCCGAGCACGAGCTGGGAGAACCAGATGAAGGGCATCCAGCCGCCCGAGGTGGGCGCGTTGAACGGGGTGTAGCCGGCCGCCTTGAGCTTGTCGGCATCGGCCATCAGCTCTGCCCAGGTGGTGGGAGGAGCGGCGATCCCGGCTTTTTCGAAGGCAGCGGTATTGTAGAACACCACCCAGTTGGCCACGTTCAGCAGCACGCCATACGGCTTGCCATCGACGCTGACCAGATCGCGCTGGGCAGCGGTGAAGTCGCCATCGGCGATGGCCTTGTCCCAATAGGGCGTCAGGTCGGCGGCAATGCCGGTGGCGACGACATCGCTGAGCTGCTGGCCATTCCACCAGGTGAAGAAGGCCGGCACATTATTGCCGGCGATCGAGGTCTGCATGAACGCCTGATATTTGTCGGTTGGCGTGATTTCCTGCAATTTGATCGTCTGCCCGGAGGCAGTGCTGGCATCCGCCGCAACGCCCGTCATGCCGGCATTCCAGGGGGTCTTATCCGAATAGATGCTGAGATCCTGCGCGAAGGCACTGCCCACCGAAACCGTGGTCAGCAGCCCAAGCGCGGCGATAGTCTTGAGGTATGACATGCTTCTCTCTCCCGTTTTTACCGTGATCCGGCGGCCAGAGGTCACCTAAGCAGCGACATCTGGCTGTTCTTGTCGAAAACATGAACGCGTCTGCCATCGATCCTGAAGCCAATCTTCTGGTCGGGTTCGATGGGTCTAGGCTGCTGCATGCGCGCCACCATCTCGGTGCCTCCGAGGTCGGCGAACAGCAGGCTCTCGTTGCCGAGCATTTCGGCGAAATTGACCGGCGCGGTGAAATCGGCGCCCAGTTCCGGGCGGGTGCCGTGGCCTTCGGGCACGATATCTTCCGGGCGGACGCCGAGCGTTACCGAGGTTCCCGGCGCCGGCAGGTCGAAGCGATCGGCAGGCACGGGCAGGCTGATGCCGCCAGCCTCAATGGTATTGTTGGGCCCCACCACGGCGTCGATGAAATTCATCGACGGCGCGCCCATGAAGCCGGCGACGAACTGGTTTTTTGGCCGCTCGAACACCTCCAGCGGGCTGCCGACCTGGGCCACCAAGCCGTCCTGTAACACCACGATCTTGTCGGCCAATGTCATCGCCTCGACCTGATCGTGGGTAACGAACACCACCGTGGCGCCGAGCTGGCGCTGCAAGCGCTTGATCTCGATGCGGGTCTGGTTGCGCAGCTTGGCATCGAGATTGGAGAGCGGCTCGTCGAACAGGAAGACTTCAGGCTGGCGCACCATGGCGCGGCCGATGGCGACGCGCTGGCGCTGGCCGCCCGAGAGCTGCGAGGGCCGGCGGTCCATGTAGGGATCGAGCCCCAGCATGGTCGCGGCATCGCCCCGGCGACGCTCGATCTCGGATTTACTGACGCCGGAAATCTTGAGGCCGAACCCCAGATTGTCGGCCACGCTCATATGCGGATAGAGCGCATAGGACTGGAACACCATGGCGATGCCGCGATCGCGCGAGGGCAGATCGTTGACCAGCGTGCCGCCGATCTTGAGCTCGCCATGCGAGATGGTTTCCAGTCCCGCGATCATGCGCAGCAGGGTGGACTTGCCGCAGCCGGATGGGCCGACCAGCACCACGAAGGTGCCGTCCTCGATATCGATATCGACGCCCTTGATGGCGACGAATTCGCCGTAGATCTTGATGATGTTGCGCAGCGTGACCGTTGCCAAATCAAGCCCTCCTGGCCAGAGGATCGGCGTAACGGCTCTCGGGCTGGACCGAGTACCAGCCGGGCCGCTGCGGATCGCGATCATAAGTGTAGCCGCCGACATCGCGGTAATGGCCGGCATAGTGTTCCAGCTTGTCGCGATCGACTTCGACGCCGAGGCCGGGCCCCTTGGGGAGGGCAATCTCGCCATCGACATACTGCATCTTGCCGCCGACGATGATGTCGTCGAGCAGGTGATGGTAATGCGCGTCGGCGGCAAAGCTCATATTGGGGAGCGCGGCGCCAAGATGCAGCATGGATGCGAGCTGCACGCCCGCTTCGCCCGAGGAATGCACGCTGGTGCCAAACTGGAAGGCTTCGAGGATTTGCCCGGCACGATAGGCCTGCCGCAATCCGCCCCAGAAGGTGGTGTCGAGCAGGATCACGTCGACCGATTCATTGCGAATGCAGGTCGCGAGCTGTTCGAAATTGACCACCACCGTATTGGTCGCCGTAGGAATGGAAATGCGGTCGCGCAGGCGGCGCATGCCTTCGAGGCCGAAGCACGGATCCTCGAAATAATCGTTGCGGATATGGGCGATCTGGCCGGCGACGCGGATGGAGTCTTCCACCGACCAGACGCTGTTGGGATCGAGCCGGAAGCTGTCGCCCGGAAACGCATCGGCCAGCGCCGAAAACACTTCCACATCATGATCCGGCTTGAAGACGCCACCCTTGAGTTTGTGGGTCTTGAAGCCGTTGAGCGATTTCTGGCGCTTGGCTTCCTTGACGATCTCGTCGGCGGAGAACTCGTCGCCGAAGCCGTTTTCGGCATTGCCGTAGCGATAGAACAGGTAGCTGGCGAAGGGGACAGACTCGCGCAGCGCGCCGCCGATGAGGTCGCAGGCGCGGATGCCCAGCGCCTTGCCGGCGACGTCCATGCAGGCCATTTCGATGGCGGCATGCACTTGCATGCGCGAATTATAGAGGCTGGCGACCGGGTTCATGATCTTCCAGCGCAACTGTTCGAGTTGCAGCGGATCATGGCCCTTGAGGTAGGGCAAAAGGCTCGTCACGGAATTTTCGGCGCTTTCGCCGCCGCCGCCCAGTTCGCCCCAGCCCGACAGGCCTTCGTCGGTAATGACCTCGACCATGGTGCGCACGAAGCGGCCCCAATGGGCGCCCGAGGCATGGCGCAGCGGCGCCTCGAGCGGCAGCGCGATCGTGGTGGCTTTGATATCAACGATCTTCATAAACTATTTCCCGGATTTCGTGGGTGCGCCCGGAATGCGGGCGAGCAGCCCGCCATCGACCCGCACGGTTTCGCCGGTCATGAACGAGGCTTTCTCGGACAATAGGAAGGCGATCACATTGGCGATTTCGTCGGGCCGGGCGCGGCGGCCGAGCGGATGCATGGTGTCGACTTCGACATTGAGGCTGGCCGGATCGGGATCGAGATTGATGGCATCGCGCAGCATCGGCGTATCCACCGAGCCCGGTGCAACGCCCAGCACGCGCACGCCATTGGCAGCTTCGTCCATAGCCATGCCGGTCACGAGACCGATCAGGCCATGCTTGGCGACGACATAGGCCAGCGCACCTTTTTGCGCGGCCATGCCCTGCACCGAAGCGGTGATGACGATAGCGCCTTTGTTGCGCCGCAGCTCGGGCATTGCCGCCTTGGCCACGAGGAAGCCTCCGGTCAGGTTGACCGAGAGCACTTCGGCCCAGAGCGCCTCGGTGGTAGTGACCACATCGCCATAGCGCTGAATGCCGGCATTGTGGGAGACGCCGCCCAGCCCGCCAAATTTCTCGGTCGCGAGCCGTACTGCGGCTTCGCAGTCGGCCAACACACTGACCGAGCCAACCTGCGTCACTACTGATCCGCCGATCTCGCGGGCAGTCTTTTCCAGCGCCACGGCATCGCGATCCAGCAGCACGAGGTTCTTACCGTCCGCCGCCAAAGCCTCCGTTACCGCCCGGCCGATGCCCATGGCCGCGCCGGTCACCAGCACTGTATTTTTTGCGTCGTTCACCGACGTCCTCCCGCTCTTGCCAAATGAATGTAGAGCTACCATACTAGTCGTGTCAATTGGCTTCTGACCTCGGCCACGAGCGTCCAGAAACGGCAGCAAGCCGCGTGGAGCCCTGAGGAGAGTGCGATGCCCATTCACGCCTTTGCCGGCAGCCTGACACGATCCATGCCGCAATACGGGGCCGCCAATGGCGAGGGAATCAGCCGGCTGAGCTTTGAAGAGACAACGGGCGAACTGGTCACGCTGGGCGTGACGGGTGGCATCGAGGACACCGGCTGGCTAGTGAGCAATCGCGCTGGCGACCGGCTCTATGCCACGTGCGAGGTCACCGGGACCCGCGAGAGCGCTGTCGCCGCCTATCGCGTGGATGGGGCAAGTGGCGATCTTGAGCTGATCAACCAGTTGCCGACCGGTGGCGGCGAAGCCTGCCACGCCAGCCTCACGCCTGATGGGCGGTTCCTCGCAGTCGCCAACTACAATGGCGCGACGCCAGACGGGTGGCCGGATCAGTCCATTGCCGTCTTTCCGCTGGACTCGGATGGGGCGCTCGGACCCGCGGTGGCCCATGTTAGTCATTCGGGGCACGGGCCTAACCCCGATCGGCAGACCACGGCCCATGCCCATTGCGTCATTCCAACGCCGGATGGTCAGTTCCTCTACGTCGCCGATCTTGGGATCGACCTTCTTGTGGCGTATCGACTTGGTGATGATGGCAGCCTGACCGCCGCGCCCGATCGTGACTTCACCCTGCCCCCGGGCCTGGGGCCGCGCCACATCGTCTTTGCACGCGATGGGCGTGACCTGTTCATGGTCAGCGAGCTCACGCCCACGGTGATGAGTTTCGCCCTATCGCCAGATGGCGCGCTGCGCCCGGTCTCGATCATCCCAATCCCGCCTTCGAGTGCCACGATCGTGCAGCCGGCGGGCATAGTGCTGTCGCCGGATGGCCGTCATCTGCTGGTATCGCTGCGGGTTTGTGATGAAATCGTCGGGTTTGCCGTCGATGCCCAGACCGGCGCATTACGCCAGACCGGGCGCTGGCCCTGCGGCGGCGCCACGCCGCGCGCGCTCGAGTTTGCGCCCTCCGGCGGCCACGTCATCGTCGCCAACCAGGACTCCGACGCCCTGACGGTTTTCGCCTTCGATGCCGACCGAGGCCTGCTGGGCGACATCGTCCAGCAGCACCGCGTCGGCACGCCGATGTCCATCGCCTTCGCCGCTTCCCACTCGCCAACCTGAGCATTGTCATGATCAACGAGATCCTCTTCGTCCACCACAGCCACACCGATATCGGTTACACCCACCCGCAACCGGTGGTGATGGAACTGCATCGCCGCTTCATCGACGAGGCGCTCGATATTGCCGAGCGCACGCAGAACTATCCCGACGACGCCCGCTTCCGCTGGACCTGCGAAGTGACCGGAGTGACCATGGATTGGTGGAAAAGCGCCAGCAATGGCGATCGCGACCGGTTCCTCGCCGCGGTCAAGCGCGGCCAGTTCGAAGTGGCCGGCATGGGCTGGCATATGACCCCGCTGATGGACCACGGCATGGTGGTGGACGTGCTCAAATCCATCCAGTTCTTCCGCGACCTGGGCATTCCGGTGCGCTCGGCGATGAATACCGACGTCAATGGCCTGTCCTGGGGCATGGTCGATGCGCTGCTCGATCACGGCATTACCGGCATCAGCATGGCGATCAACGAACACTATGGCCACGCGCTAAAACCCTGGCCGCGGGCCTTCAATTGGGAGGCCCCCGGTGGACGCAGTATCACCGCCTACAATGGCTTCATCTATGGCGTCACCAGCGACAAGGCCCTCCGCATCCCCACCGATATGGAGGAAGCGCGCCGCCGCGTGCCAGCCTGGACCAAGCGCTTCGAGGACGATGGCTATACCCATCCGTTCCTGATGATGCAGATCACCAATATCCGCTATCACGACAATGGTGCCCCGCAGGACGCGCTCCCCGATTTCGTGCAGCAGTTCAACGAGGGAAATGCCTCTACTGGTGGCGTCAAGCTGCGCATGGGCACGATTTCGGAGTTTTTCGACCGCGTGCGCGCTCAGCCCGCCGAGAGCATTCCGACGCTGCGGGGCGACTGGACCGACTGGTGGAATTTTGGCGCCGGCAGCACTGCACACGAGACGACGCAGGCGCTACGCGGCCAGCGCGATCTTGATGCAGCGCTCGCAGCCGAGGCCTTCCATCCCGGCTCCACGCCGCGCCGCCGCGCCATGCTGCATGACACCGCGCGAGCGGGTCTGGCGCTTTATGCCGAACATACCTGGGGTGCCGATCGCTCGATCAGCCATCCCAATTCGCCCGAAACGCGCACTCAGCAATTGCTCAAGCTCGCGACCGCGGCCGATGGCGCGAGCGTAGCGCGGATGTTGCGCCGGGATGCGCTGGAGCAATTGGGGATCGATGCCGGGGGCGACGAGCCGCGCCTGCTGGTGTTCAACCCGCATCCATTCGCCGTGACCCAGGCCCTGCGCCTGCCCTATCTGCCGCCGCTGGCGGGTGCGCCAGACCCAAAAAAGGGCGCGGGGCATGAGGATCTGGTGCCGACCGGCCCATCGTCGCACCGTATCCAGCGCCAGGACGTGGTGATGTCGGACCTGTCGGACGCCCGCGCCTATTGGACCGCGCCGATCTCGGTGCCGGGCCTATCCTATGTGACCATGCCGGCCGCTGGCGTGCTGCCGGCCGAAACCGCTGCGCTATCGGCCAAGGACGGCGTGCTGTCCAATGGGCGCATTACGCTGATGCTGGACCAGAGCGCGGGCGGCGTCACGTCGCTCAAACTGGATGGCGTCGAATATGCGGGAGCGGCAGCGGAAAACCTGCGCTTTGGCGTGCCGGTGCTTGAAGCCATCGCCTCGGGCGTGCGCACCGACATGTTCGATCAGGTTGATTTGGAATCCCCCGATTGGCACAAGGCCTGGCATCTGGATTGGACAGCCCAGCGCGATCTGCCCACGGTCGGCGAAACCACGGCCACGCTCTCGCGCGGCAGTGCCGAGATCGCCCAAACTTTTGCGCTCGCCAATGGCGACAAGATCCGCGTGCTTTATCGCTTGCTGCCGGAGGATCCGGCCCTCCAGATCGAGGCGGTCATCACCAAGCAGCCGCACCCCGAAGCCCATTCGATCTATCTGCCCCTGCCGGCAGCTTTGGGGGAGAATTGGGACGTGGACTATGAAACCGGCGGCGCTACGGTCAAGCTCGACCAGGAGCAATTGCCCTATGCCAGCCGCCACTACATCACGACACAGCGCTTCATCCGCATCGGCGACACGCAGCGCGAACTGACAGTCGCCTGCCCCGATGCGCCGCTGTGGCAGATCGGTGGTTTCACCTTCGGCCGCTTCGGCGATCCCGATGGCCGCGTCACCCGCGAGCGCCCGACGCTGCTGGCCTGGCTGACCAACAACTATTGGAGCACCAATTTCCAGGCCGACCAGGGGGGCGAACTGCGCTTCAATTTCTGGCTGCTGCCATCGGAACGCCAGTCGCTGGGCAAATCTGTGCAGGGTGCCTTGGCCCGCGCACAACCGCTGGCCGCGCATGTCTATGCGGAGCGCGGTCCGGTCAAGCATGAGGCGGCATCGCTGCTGACCACCGAGCTTGGCCCCATCCTGCTCACCCGCATCGAGGCTGAAGGCACCGCGGTCGCACTGACCCTGCTCAATCCCAGCGACGAGACCATCGAGGCCCGGATCGGCGCTGGAACCTTTACCCCAGCCAGTGCCAACCGGACGTCGCTGAGCGGCGAAGCTCTCGAAGCAGTGCCGTGCGACGGCGGCTCGGTGCGGCTCGGCGTTGCGCCACGCGCCTGGACCCGGCTGGCGCTCAAGCCCTAGCCGAGCGCCAGCCGCACTTCTCCCCTCGGGGAGGGATTGCGGGTGGGTGCCGATCGCTGATGCTCCACTGCCCTGGATGCGTCGCGAACGACCCCACCCCAGCCCCCCCAAGGCCGCCGCCAGATCGAGGACAGTCGCCCCGCAAAGGATCGCCCGATGAGCAAGATCAAGACCATCTACATCTGCAACCATGCCCATACCGATATCGGTTTTACCGACTATCAGGAGCTGGCGCTGCGCCAGCATGGCGAGTTTGTGGGCCAGGCGCTCGATCTGATCGAAGCCACCGACGGCTATCCGGCCGAGGCACAATATCGCTGGACTATCGAGACCACCGGGCCATTCCTCAAATATCTGCAGCAAGCCAGCAAGGCCGAGCTTGCCCGCTTCCGCCACTGGCACGAACAGGGCCGCGTGGACATCGCCGCCATGCAGTACAACATGACGCCGCTGCTCAATGTCGAGCAGATGCATCGCAGCCTCTATCCGCTGCGCGCGCTGCGCGACGAATTCGGCTTTCACGTCGAAGCGGCGATGCAGGACGACGTCAATGGCGTGTCCTGGCTTTATGCCGACCTGCTGGCCGATCTTGGCATTAAATTCTACACAGCGGCGATCAATCCCATTCGCGGTGCGCGGCCAAAGCCCTTCCCCGGCGCCTTCCGCTGGGAGGGGCCGAGCGGCAAGCAGGTGCTGGCCTGGAACGGCTATCATTATCTGTTCGGGCGCAGCCAGGCCGGGCTGGGCAATTGGGACCTGGTCGATCGCCTGCTGCCGCGCTGGATCGACGAGCTGGAGGCCGACGACAGCTATCCGTTCGATTTCCTTTATTGCGAAAGCACCCATCCGGTGCGCGTCGACAACGGGCCGCCGGATGCGCGCATGCCGGACTTCGTCAAGCGCTGGAACGAGGAGGGCCGCGCCTATCGGATGGAGTTCATTACCGTCACCGATTTTGGGCGGTTGCTGGAAGAGAAGTATGCGGGCGTGATCGGCACGCAGCGCGGCGACTGGACCGATCACTGGGCCGATGGCGTTGGGTCGTCAGCCTTCGAAGTGGGCGTCAACCGCGCGGCCCACGAGATCGTCGGCATTGGCGAAAGTCTGGAAGCTTGGCGGCGCTCCATGGGCGAAGGCCAATGGAGCGCCGACCACGCCGCCAAAATCTATGAATCCATGACCCTGTTCGATGAGCACACCTGGGGTGCCTATTCTTCAGTGGAAGCGCCGCATTCGCTGTTCAGCCGGGCGCAATGGAACCGCAAGGCCGGGTACGCCTATACGGCGGCGATGGAGGGGCACGGCGCGGTGGCCAAGGCAGCCAATGCCCTGGCGGCCCCGCTGGGGACCAAGGGGCCGGAGGGCATTTTCAATCTCGGCAATCTCGATCCCGCCGAAGCCTTCAAGCCATCGGGGATCGATGAGGTGCTGGTGTTCAACACCCTGACTTGGGAGCGCCAGGTGATCGTCGAGGAGCCGGAGCCGCGCGGTGGCGCGGCGCCAGTCGGCATGCTCGATACGTTCTTCAATCGGCGCAGCACTTGGGGCGGGCCGCGGCCGCTGCCCGAAATCCGGCGGGTCGCCGGCACGGTGCCCCCAATGGGCTACGCTTTCCTCAGTCTCAAACATGGCGTTCCGTCAGGCGATCTCAAAGCGAGCGGCGACACGATCGAGAATGCGCATTACCGGCTGCGGATCGACCGCCGGACCGGCGCGATCGCCGAATTCTTCGACAAGGCCTTGGGCCATGACTTCGCGGGCGAGTATCAGGGCTGGGGGCCGGGCGAGTATGTCTACGAGACCGTCGATTCCCCCGACGATCGCCTCGCCATTGCCGATATCAGCTTCGACAAGCCCGAGTTCTTCACCGGCCACACCGATACGCCGTGGAAGCGCGAGACGGCGAGCAGGGTCAGGCTCGATGAGGCGACGATTGTCGAGGGTCGGGCCTCGATCACGGTGCATATCGAGGCGCCCGGCGTTTCGGCGGCAAGCGTGGTTTATGCGCTCGATGCCGCCACCAAATGCGTGGTGGTCGACTGGAGCATCGACAAGCTCGAACACAGGGACGCCGAGGCGGTGTTCGTCGCTTTTCCGTTCAAGCTGGAGGCCGCCAGGTTCACGCTCGACCTCAATGGCATTCCCGCCGTGCCCAATGACGACCAGCTCGATGGCGCGGCCAAGGATTGGTATCCGGTGGGTCGCTGGGTGGATGTCAGCGATGGCCAGCGCGGCGTCACGGTGGTGCCGCTCGATGCGCCGCTGGTGCATCTGGGTGGCATCACGACGGGCAAGTGGGCGCGCACCTTGCAGCCGGAAGGTCCGACTATCATGAGCTGGGCGCTGAACAACCACTGGCTGGTCAATTTCGCCGCCAGCCAATCGGGCCGCATTCCGCTGCGCTATCGGCTGCTGACGCATGAGGGGCCGGTGGATGCGGCGGCAGCAACGCGCCTTGCCGCCGAGGTGGCGGTGCCGCCCGTCGCCATGCGCGATATCGCCCCGACCGGGAAGCGCTCGGACAGTTTCTTTGCGGCGGATACAGCATCGCCGGTGCTGGTTACGGCAAAGCCGGGTGAAGACGCAGGGTGGGTGGCTTTGCGGCTGCAGAACCTGTCGGACCGGCCGGCCCGGCAGACGGTGACGTTCAACGGCTCGCCCGCCGCTGCCCGGGCCGCCGACCCGATCGAGCATCCGGGGGCGGTCATGCCGCTCGATGGCAAGGCGCTCAGTGTCGACCTGAAGCCGAGGGAAATCCGCACGGTGCTGGTGCGGTTTGCGCCCTGATCCATCGCCCGCCGGAATTCAGAGGATTTCGGCGGGCTCCACTTCCACCCGGTAGCGGGTCACGAACCTCTCGCCGGCGGTGAATTTGCGCGCCGTCGCGACGCCGCGTCGTGAAATGGGGTTGTCGGAAGTCGATATCTGCTGACCGAGATCGAAGGCCGAGCAGATCGGCTCCAGCCCCAGCGCCAGGTGTCGGCCGTTCCACGGTGCAAAGGTGCGGCCGCGATTGGTGAACCAGAGCAGCGCGCTTGGAAAATGCTCGCGGTTCCACTTGAGACGGACGCGGTAGCCCTCTGCTGTGTTCCACAGTTCGGCGGAACCGGGCATATCGATGAGTTGCACCAGCTCTTCGGTATGATAGGGCAGCGGCACGCGGCTGACATCGAGCCGCGAGCCATCGCGCAGGGGGACGTCGTTCCAGCGCGGCAGGAACTGGTCGGTCTGGAAGATCGAGGAGGCATCGGTGGCGACGGGAAAGGTCGCGCCGCTGACGCCGGGGGCGATCTCGATGCGCATGGCGCCGGGGGTGGTCGGCAGGCGGAAACAGGGATGCAGGCCCAGCGGCAATTGGCAATCGTGCCGGGCCTTGATGACCAGTTCGAAATCGAGGGCGGCGCTGGTTGGGTCGGGCGTCACGCGGCGTTCGAGCGAGGCGATGGGGTGGCTATCGGGGTAAGCAATCGATAGCGCGATCCCGGCGCCGCCCTCGAGAAAGGTCCAGTCATTATTGGAGCCAAAGCCATGGGGGAAGCTCTCGATTGTGCCGGCGCTGTGCGAACCCGGCCAGTCTCCTATTGGCTTGCGGTCGGCATCGGAGCCGAATGGCACGCAGGGCCATTCGCCGCGCAAGCGCCGCAAGATGCCCGGCAATTCCGCGCCACCCGTCTCGTTCGCCCAGGGTGCGATCTGGAAAGGCGCGACTTGCCGCCCGTCGGGCAGGAGGAACGATGTCGCCCCCAACATGCCGCCGAGGCTTTCGACGCTGGTTACGCCATGGTCCCAGGCCAGTGCCCGCGTGCGTTGGCTCATTGTCACTCCCCCATCGGCCTCGTTTGACCGCATCGCATTACTGCCAAGGATACGGGATTGGTTCAACAGCGCTGCACGATCAGCGCGGGCGGGACGCGGCAAGCGGGAGGGAAATCTCGAACAGGGCGCCGCCGCCGGGCGCATCGCCGACAGTGATGTGGCCATGGTGGCGGGCCACGATATCGCGGACCAGGTTCAGTCCCAGCCCAGCCCCCTGATCGAGCGGCACGATACGATTGAATGGCTCGAAGATGGTCGAACGATGCTCCTCGGCAATACCGGGGCCGGTATTGGCGACGCGCAGCGAGCCGTCGCGGCCGACAGCGACGTGGATCGCCGTTTTCTTGCCGCCGTGAATGACCGCGTTCTGGATGAGATTGACGATGGCGCGCGACAGCGAGGCGGGGTCGGCGGCCACGGTGACGGTATCGATCTCGGCATCGAAGGATATGTCGTCGCCGGCTGCGATCGCCAACGGCGCCATGTCGGCGGTAACCTGGGCGGCCAGCTCCACCAGATTGACGGGTTGGAACACCGTGCTGTTGGCATCGAGCCGCTGCAGGTCCAGCAACTGATTGGCCAGATTGCCCAGGCGCGCGACATCGAGCATCAACCGGCTGCGCTGCTCATCATCGGGCAACAGCTCGACGCGGGTATAGAGAATGGCGATCGGGGTACGCAATTCGTGAGCGGCGTCAGCAAGGAAGCGCTGGCGGCGCTCCATGCCGTCGTCGAGCCGTTGCAGGGCCGAGTTCACTGCCCGCACCAGTGGATGCAATTCGTCGGGCACATGGGCGGACGATAGGCGAACGCCGCGCTGGTCGACATCGATGGTGTCCGCCTCCGCCGCGATGTGGTCGACGCCGCGCAACTGGCGCGTCACGATCACCGGGATGTAGAGGAACGAAACGACCGTGAAGACGAAGAGCAAGCCCACAAAGATGGGGTTGGCGAAGGCGCCCACGATCGACTTGGCGCCGATCTGCGGCCCGCCTGCGGTCAGAATCCACAGCGGGCCGGCCGCGCTATCGTGGCGCCGCACGATGGCCACCGAAGAGCCGCCCATGCCGATATCGGCGATATTGGCCGAGTTCAGCCGGGTCAGGCCGCGCAGCATCGGCTCGATGCCGCTGGGCACATTGCCCATCTGCACCGGGGCGCTATCGATATCGACAGCATAGAACCAGAATGCCGGGTAATTGGCCGCAAGGCGTTTCAGTGCGTCGTTGGGCGTCAGGTCCAGCCCACCTGCTGCGTTGCGGGTCACCGAAGCGGCGATGTCATTGATGACGCGGTCGTCGAGTCCTTGCTCGGAGCTGATCAGGCGGATGATCGGAATGGCGGCGGCGCCGGTAAAGGCGAGCAGCACCACGGCCTGCATCAGCACCATGCGCCAGGTCAGCCGGCCGCGAAGCGAAGTTGGTCCCCAGGCTCTCATGAGGTGGCCTTCAGCAGATAGCCCAGGCCGCGAATGCCGTGAATTTCCACGCCAGCGTCGCCGAGCTTGCGGCGCAGCCGGGAGATATGGGCGTCCAGCGTATTGGAGGCGATCTCATCGTCGTAGCCATAGACCGCTTCCTCCAACGCGCTGCGCGCAACCGTGCGGCCCGAGCGGCGCACGAGGATTTCAAGGGCCAGCAGTTCGCGGCGGGTCAGGTCCAGCGGCGCGCCGTCCACTTCGGCAAGGCGCTCGGTGAGGTTGAAGCGCAGTTTGCCTACGCTGACCGAGCTTTCCCCGAGCTGGGCGGGCCGCCGCATTACCGCGCGCAGACGTGCCAGCAGTTCGTCGGTGGAAAATGGCTTGGCGAGATAATCATCGGCACCGTGATCGAGTCCGGCAACGCGCTGGTCTGGACTGCCGAGGGCGGACAGCACGATGATCGGCAGGCCGGCCTGTTCGCGCCGCAGGAGCGGAATCAGCGACAGGCCATCGCCATCGGGCAGTTTGCGATCAAGCAGCACGGCATCGTGCACGCCACTGCGGCAGGCCTCTTCGGCGATCTCCAGCGTGCGGGCGTGGTCCACGACAATGTCATGGCGGCTGAGCGCGGCTGTCAGCGCTGCCGCCATGTCCATCTCGTCTTCGACCAGCAAAATTCGCATGCCGCTATCCTATCTGATTTCCGCCCAGTCTAGCGACAGACATTGCGGCTGCATTGCGCGTTCCGCAACGTTCACGCAATCAAGGGCAGGCATTGGTGGGTTCACAGGCCGCACTCGGCCGTCTTTTTTTGCCATGCGAGGCCGCAATGAACCCGTCCGATCCCGTTGCCGAAACCGCCGCCGTCACCCCAACGCCACGCCGCCGGGCAAAATGGTTCTGGCCCGGCGTGGCGCTGGTGGTCGCAACCGGCGGCGCCTCGATGCTGCTGATCAATCAGCTCCCGCCCGCGCCGGTCGCAGCCACCGTCGCGGCGCCGGAGGCGGTCCGCACGATGCGGCTGCATCCCATGGAAGTGGTGACCATCGCGCCGCAGCGGATCGAAGATCTGGTGAAGGTCACTGGCACGATCCATCCCGTGCAGGAGGCGGCGATTGCCGCCCAGGTCAGCGGACTGGCAGAAGCCGTCACCGTGCGGCCCGGCGATAGCGTCACCGCAGGTCAATTGCTGGTCGAAGTAGGCACCACCGATCTGCAACTGCAACTGGACCAGCAGCGCAGCACCATGGCGTCCAACGAAGTGCAGTTGCGCGCGGCACAAGCGACGCTGGACCGCACAAAGCTTCTGGCCGCCAAGGGGCTGGCGGCGCAGACGACGCTCGATACGGCACAAGCCGAAGCCGACCGTCTGACGGCAACGATTGCAACGCAGCAGACCCAGGTCGCGCAGGCGGAAACCAATCTGCGGCGCGCCCGCGTCACGGCGCCGTTTGCAGGCACCATTGCAACACGCACCATCGAGCCGGGCCAGATCGTCAACCCGGGCACGACCATGCTGTCGCTCGTCGATCTGTCGAGCGTGCGGGTGGAAGTGGTCGCGGCGCTCAAGGACTCTTCACGTATCGTGGCCGGCCAATCGGTGCGGCTGACGGTGCAGGGGATTACCGGGCAGCAGTTCACCGGCACCGTCGATCGGGTGAGCCCGATTGCCGAGGCGGGAACGCGCTCGATCAAGGTCTATCTCGACCTCGACAATAAAGAGGGCAAGCTGCGCGGCGGCATGTTCGTCACCGGCGAGATCGTCGTGCAACAGGATGACGATGTGCTGGCGCTGCCCGCCGAGGCCATTCAGCAGCGGGGCGATGCCAGCTATGTGGTGGCGATCGTGGACGGCGTGCTCGCCGAACACACCATCGAGACCGGCACCAAATGGGCGGCAGCCGAACTGGTCGAGGCGCGCTCGGGCGTGACGGCAGGCGACACCATCGTGCGCACGCCGCTGTCGGGCCTGACCGACGGCGCCCCCGTCATCGTCGAGGGGAACTGAGCCATGTTTCTGACTGCCATCAGCGTTCGCCATCCCGTCTTTGCCACCATGGTCATGGTGGCGATCATGGTGTTCGGCATCTCCGCCTATCGCAGCCTGCCCATCGAGCAGTATCCCGACGTCGATTTCCCCGTCGTTGCCGTGCTCACGCCTTATACCGGCGCATCGCCCGAAGCCGTCGAGACCGAAATCACCAAGCCGATCGAAGAAGCGGTCAATACGCTGGGCGGCATCGATTCGGTGACCTCGACTTCGAGCGCCGGTCACTCGACCGTCATCCTGCAATTCACCCTCGAGACCGACCCGGCCGTCGCGGCGCAAGATGTCCGCGATCGGCTGGCGGCGATTGTCGGCCAGATGCCCGAGACGGCCGATACGTCCCAGGTGCTGCGCTTCAATCCGACGTCCAGCCCGATCATGTCGCTGGCGCTGAGCAGCCCGACCCAACCGGTGCTGGACCTGACTGCTCTGGCCGACGATATCGTCTCCCCTGCCCTCACCGCCATTTCCGGCGTCGGCAGCGCCACGGTGGTTGGCGGCCTCGACGACCAGGTCAATATCTTCATCGATCCGGACCTGCTGAACGCGTTCGGCATCGGCGTCAGCGACGTGATCTCGGCCTTGCAGCAGGACAACCAGACCCTGCCCACCGGCTCGATCATCAATGGCATGCTGGTGCAGACCGTGCAGATCAATGCCGAGGTATCCTCGGTGGCCGGCTTCCGCGATATCATCGTCGCCAGCAAAGGCGGCGAGACCATCACCGTGGGCGATGTCGCCACCGTCACCCAGGGTCCGTCCGACACCGAAGGTCTGGCGTTCCGCGATGGCGAACAGGCGCTGGCCATCGACGTGGTCAAGATCGAGGGTGGCAATACCGTCGCCATTGCCCATGCTGTGGAGGCGGCGATCGCCAAGCTCAACAGCGATGGCAGCCTGCCCGACGACGTATCGATCGACGTGCTGCAGAATTCGGCCGAACCGGTCGAGCAAAACTTCGAGACCGTGCAGGCGACCCTGATCGAAGGGGCCATCCTGGCCGTGGTCATCGTCTTCCTGTTCCTCAATTCCTGGCGTTCGACCATCATTACCGGCCTGACGCTGCCAATCTCGATCATCGGCACGCTGACCGTGGTGAGCCTGCTCGGTTTTACACTCAACATGATGACCATGCTGGCGCTGACGCTGTCGGTGGGCATTCTGATCGACGATGCCATCGTGGTGCGCGAGAACATCACGCGCCATCTGCATATGGGCAAATCCCATATCCAGGCGGCGCTCGACGGCACCAAGGAAATCGGGCTCGCCGTGCTGGCGACGACGCTGTCGATCGTGGCGGTGTTCCTGCCGCTGGCCTTCATGGATGGCATTATCGGCAAGTTTTTCGTGCAGTTCGGCGTTACCGTCGCCGTAGCGGTGCTGATTTCGCTGTTCGTCAGCTTCACGCTCGATCCGATGCTCTCAAGCGTCTGGTACGATCCCGATTCCCAGCCCAATGCCAAGCGCGGGCCGATCGGCCGGTTGATCGGGCTGTTCGACAAGGGATTTGAGAAGCTGTCGCATGGCTATCGCGCCGTGCTGAGCTGGTCGCTGCGGCACCGCATCATCACCATGCTGGTGGCCCTGATGTCCTTCGGCAGCAGCTTTCTGCTGTTCCCCATGGTCGGCGCAGAATTCATGCCGGCGGCCGATAACAGCCAGATCCAGGTCGATGTCGAGACGCGGGCCGGCTCGTCGACGGCCTACACTGCGGTTAAGGCGCATCAGGTCGAGGCCTTGCTGAAGGCCATGCCTGAGGTCGACAGCATCTATACCACCGTCAATGCGGGCAGCGCTTCGGGCGAAAACCGCGCGACCATCGTCGTCTCACTCGTCGATCCGGGCGAGCGCGTCCGGTCCTCGCTGGAGATGACGGCGCCGGTGCGCGAGGCGCTGCGTTCGATCCCCGGCGCCACCTTCGTCGTCAGCTCCGGCGGCGGTTTGGGTGGCGGCAGCCCCATCGAGATCAAGCTGCTCGGGCAAAACCTCGATGACCTGTCCAACGCGGCGGGACAGATTGCGGACGCCATGCGGGCGATACCCGGTGCCGTCGACGTCGATGTCAGCCTGCAACAGGCACAGCCGATGCTTGATATCGTGCTCGACCGCCAGGCCGCCAGCGACATGGGCATCGGCATGCAGGCGACGGGTTCGGCCCTTCGCGCCATGCTGGGCGGGGAAACCGCTTCGGAATGGACCAATGCCAAGGGCGATCAGCTCGATGTGGTGGTGCGTTTGCCCGAAGCCCTGCGCCAGAGCATGGACGCCATCGGCGGCCTGCCGATCGCCCAGAGCCGGACCGATACGCCAGTCGCGATCCGGCTGGACCAGATTGCCGAGGTCAAACCGACCGTCGGTCCCAGCGAGATCAATCGGGGAAACCTGACCCGGCAGGTCAGCGTGACGGCCGATATCGAAGGCCGCGTGCTGGGCGATGTCACCGCCGATATCGATGCGGCCATCGCTCAACTTGAGCTGCCGGCGGGCGTCACCATTGCGCAGGGCGGCGATGCAGAAATGCTGACCGATACGATCGGCAGCATGGTTTCGGCGCTGCTGCTGGCGGTGATCTTCATCTACCTGGTGCTGGCCAGCCAGTTCGGCAGTTTCCTGCAGCCCCTGGCGATCATGATGGCGCTGCCGCTGTCGCTGGTCGGGGTCATGCTGGGGCTTCTGATCGGTGGATCGACGCTCAACATGTATTCGATGATCGGCTTCGTCATGCTGATGGGTCTCGTGGTCAAGAATGCGATCCTGCTCGTCGACAATGCCAATCAGCGGCGGCGCGAGGGTGCGACCCTGGTCGATGCGCTGATCGAGGCCGGCTTCACGCGCTTCCGCCCGATCATCATGACCACGCTGGCGATGATCTTCGGCATGCTGCCGCTGGCTTTGGCAATCCACGAGGGCAGCCAGCAAAGTGCCCCGATGGCACACGCGGTGATCGGCGGGCTGATCAGCTCGACCCTCCTGACGCTGGTCGTCGTGCCGGTCATGCTGACCTATGTCGATGCATTCTCGCGCTTCGTCGGCCGCTTTCTCCCGCGCGCACCGGACCATCACGCGCCCCACACGGAGCCTGCGCTCCCCAACGTCTGACGCTGATCCCTCCACAGCGTCGAACCGGCACGGCACCCTGCCTTTCGGCAGGGTGCCGTTGCGGTTTTTGCATGGCTAAAGAATTGAAACAAAAGCACTTCGCAATGTTCAGGCAATGGAGGGGAGGCAAACTGAGGGTGTTCAAAGAGAAAGGAACATCACTATGAAAACCCTCTCCATCGCCACCATGCTGACCTTCGTCAGCCTCTCGATCGTGCCGACCTTCGCCAGCGACAACGGCGCTTTCAATAGCGACGGCGCCACCATTCACGGCCGCTCCGAATTCGCCCTGGTCAGCGCCCTGCACGACCGCGGCGTCACGGCCACCGGCGTCGAAGCCTGGGGCGATCTGATCCTGGCCTGGGTCCCCAATGGCAATGGCGGCAGCACGATGGCGTTCTTCGATCCCGACAATCTGCAGCAGGTCAACCCAAATCGCGGCTGACCGGCGCACCTGCAGGCGGTCTCGACCGCCTGCAGCCGACACCATGAGGGGCCATTGCCACCATGGTCGTTGGCGCTTCCGAATGCTGCCCCGGCTTGACGCCGGGATGCCTTCTTGCCTTCGCTGTCAGGACAGCACTATGCCTAAATCCCGGCATTGGCCGCGCATCCAGGCCAGCGATTTTTCGATCATCGGGCCGCTGGCGCCTTCGCATTCAAGACTGAGCGCGCCCGCATAGCCGTGGTCGCGCAGCATGCCCAGGCAGGCGACGATATTGTCGGCGTTCACCCCATCGCCCAGCGCGCAGTGACTGAGGGCGATGCCGGTCTGGCCGCCACGGGCGCTGGCGGCGAGCGAGGCCGACACGTCCTTGACGTGGACATGGCTGACCTTGTCGATGAAGCGTTCGAGAAATGCCCTCGGCTCCTGCCCGGCGATGAAGGTATTGCCGGTATCCATGTTCATGCGCAGGCGGGAGCTGGCGACGAAATCGAGCATGCGGGCCATGAAGTCCGGACGCGTGGTGAAATAGCCGTGCGGCTCGATATTGACGGTGATCTCGTGCGCTTCGGCGACCTCGATGATGGTGGCATAACTGCGCTGCATCATGGTCATGGCCTGCTCTTCGGTCAGGCCGGGAGGCATATGCAAGCCGTCGGTCGTGTCGACGCAGGGACTGCCCGCTTGGGCGGCCCAGGCAATGGATTTGAGCACGTAGGGCACGCCCCGCAGCGGTCCATCCTCGCCGGACAGCGGATAGGCGGCGTCGACCTGGCTGAAGCGGACCCCGTACCGTTCCATCTTGCGCCGCAGCAGCACGGGATCCTCGTAGAGTGCAACATGTGGCTGGTAGCCAAGGCCGTGCAGCCAACTGACCCCGTCGATCAGGCCGCATTCGATATAGTGCACATCGTGGTTGCTGGCCCATTGCAGGCATTTTTCGAACGACCAGAATGCGGTGTTAAAAGCATCGGTGTGAAAGCCGAGTTGCATGAAATTATTCCTCCTAAGTAAGGTCGGGGAGGTCGTTTGGCCGCCTCTCGCAACGTGGCGAAGAATTGCGCAAGTGACGACTTCATGCGTCCATAGAAGCTGACTGGTAAATTTCGAACGCGGGGATGGTATGGACGACATGTTGCGCGCGCTAAGCCGGCCGGCGGTCTTCAGGGCGCCCGGAGCTTTGCTCTATGCGGGCAATTGCGCTGACCTGCTGGTCGCCTCGGAGGCCGGCAAGGTGGTGCTCAATGCGTGGACCCGATGCGGCTATCCCGGTCTCGATCTCGACGATGCGCTACCGCAGGTGTGTTCGGTCGGCGGCTGGGACGCGACGCTGGCGCAGGACTGGGGCCTCAAGGAGCATTGCAACGAGGGGGTCAAGATTGCCTACGTGGCGCGCGGCAACCTGGCGCTGACGCTCGATGGGCAGAGGCACGAATTGAGCCAGGGGCAGGTGTTCGTCCTGCGGCCGTGGCAATTGCACGCCTATGGGGATCCGCATGTTGGCCCCAGCCAGATCATCTGGGTGCTATTCGACATGGGCACGCGGCGCCCGCATGAGAAATGGCATTGGCCAAGCTGGCTGGCCTGGCCGGAGCGGGACGAAAAGCGGCTGACCGAACTGTTGTCGAAGAACGAACGGACCCATTATCAGGCATCCCGTGCGTTGGCACAGGACTTCGAGGCCATCGTGCCCATCATCGCCAACAACGAGATCGACCGTGACGAGGTCCGCCTCCGCCTGACCATTTCGACCATGCTGATGCATCTGGTGCAACAGATCGAGACCCACAAGCCCGATCTGGATCAGACACTGACGCGGTCGCGGCGAACGGTGAGGATTTTCCTCGACCGGCTGTGGCATGCGCTGGATGAGGACTGGACACTCCAGAACATGGCAGCCGAATGCAAGCTGTCGCGGACCCGGTTCGCGCATCATTGCCTGGCGCTGACCAACACGACGCCTGCTCGCTACCTGCACAATTTGCGCCTCGCCAAGGCGCACCTGTTGCTGACGGAAAACCCGGACCTGTCCGTGACGGCAGTGGCCTATGATTGCGGCTTCTCGTCCAGCCAGTATTTCGCTACCAGCTTCAAGCGCCGATACGGGGTGTCGCCGAAAGAGCGCCGTAGCCAGGCCCGCACTGCAGCGGTTTGATGTGGCCCTGCGGCAGGGGCCTTCTCAGGCCATCAACTGGCATTCATCCGCATGACTTCGGGCGGCGCCTTTATGGTTTGAATGGCGTTTTTGATGACCTGTAGGGCCTGCTGACCCTTTTGCTCGTTAAACCTGTTCTTTGGCCAAGCCACGGCGATGATCGGTTCGGTGACCGCATTGCTGTAGCCGGGACAGGCCATGACGATGACGCCTTCGGTGGTCTCTTCCCGATTCCAGCCCAGCCGCAAGCGCCGCACCTGTGCAAGCTCGTCCAGGAACGCTTCGTCCGGGGCCAATTCCTCGATCATGTCGGGCCGGCGGGCCAGGGCGACCTTGCCGATCGCATTGTGCCGGAGGTCGTGGCGGGTGACCGGCGAGGGCGCCACTCGGACGCGGTGATCGCTCTCGATGAAGTCGATATGGATGATGGCATTGCCCTCCTGCACCCCGAGCAGGACGAGCTCGTTGAGCTCTGAGGCGATGTGGCGCAACAGGTCGCGATACTTGCGCCTGAGATGGCCATACCGGTCATGCGTACACAGGTCGTAGAGCGCCTCGGTGGGTCGCAGTATCCGGCCCGCACGCTCCACAAACCCCTGCTGCACCAGCGTATTGATAATCCTGACAACATTGGAGCGTGGCTGCTCCAATGCAGCGACGACTTCGGCGATCGAAGCCCCCTCGGGTCGCCCGGCGATGAGGGTCAGAACGTCCAGCGCGCGAATGAGGGATGTAGAAATCGACATGGACTGACCACTATTTGGTTATTTGTGACCGAATAGTTGACACATGGAATGGCCTTCGTCTAGCTGCTTTTCGGAGACGGCAAACGTCTGCAGGAGGAAACCTTGATAAAATTTTCGACGGCGTCCGCCGCCGCATGTCTGATCGTTGCCATGGCCGGCGGCCAGGTGAGCGCTGCCGGGTTGACCGGAAATGTTGCCATCTGGAGCTGGAATACGGGCGCATCCTCGCTGAAAGCGGTGATTCCAGGCTTCAATGCCGGGGAGCCTGATGTCGCGGTGACAATGGAAGACCTGAACAGCGACCAGATCTTCGAGAAGGTGCAGGCCAGTTGCGCTGCCGGCGGCGTCGGGCTTCCCGATATCGTTTCGCTGCAGGGCGCACAGGCCAAGAGCATTTTTTCGCAGTATCCCGACTGCTTCGTCGACCTGCGCGCGCTGGGTTACACCGATGAGGTCCAGTCCGGCTTCCCCGAGTTCAAGCGCGCGGAACTCGAAGCGAATGGCGTGCCCTATGCTATGCCATGGGATACCGGCCCGGTCGTCGTGTTCTATCGCCGCGACTTCTATGAGGAAGCCGGCGTCGATCCGGCCACCATCAAGACCTGGGACGACTTCATCGCCGCGGGCCTGAAGGTGGCGGAGGCCAATCCGGGTGTCGTTATGACCCAGGGCAACCTCAATGGCGACAGCGAATGGTTCAACATGATCGCCAACGAGCAGGGCTGCGGCTACTTCTCGCCCGATGGCCAGTCGATCAGCATCACCCAGCCCGGTTGCGTGGCCGCACTCGATGCGCTCAAATCCATGGTGGATGCGGGCGTTCTGACCGCCGCTGCCTGGGACGAAAAGCTGCAGTCGATCAAGGCCGGCACGGTTGCGTCCCAGGTCTATGGCGGCTGGTATGAGGGTGGCATCCGTTCGGCCGCTCCAGAGCAGTCGGGCGAGTGGGGCGTCTATGAGATGCCAAGCCTGACCGCCGACGGTCGGCATGCGGCCAACCTTGGCGGCTCCGCCCTGGCCATTCCGAGCGCCAGCGCCAACAAGGAAGCGGCCTATGGCTACCTGACCTACGCCCTCGGCACCAATGCCGGCCAGGTGACCATGCTCAAGGAATTCGGCCTCGTTCCGTCGCTGATTTCCGCGCTTGATGACCCCTATGTGAGCCAGGGCCAGGAATATTGGGGGGGCCAGGCCGTGTGGTCCGACATCCTCGCGACCCTGCCGCGCATCGTTCCGAACACGACGACCGCGTTCCAGAATGACGCCGAGTCCGTCTATCGCGCTACCCAGACCCGCTACCTGAATGGCGAATTCCCCGACGCCAAAACGGCGCTGGATGATGCCGCCAACCAGATCGCCGGGGCATCGGGCCTGCCGATCGCTCCGTAACGTCACTGGGTGGACCAGCCTCCCGGCCCACCCAGCGGACCGTCCCCAGACTTGATGTCTGGGGACGGCTCTCCAGCCAGATGCGACAGTGAGAGTTCCCATGCGACTGAGAAACCGCCCAGCTTACGGCTTTCTGGCGCCCTACCTGTTGATCTTCGTGGCCTTCTGGATCTGGCCGATCGTCAACTCGTTCTATATCTCGCTGCACAATACCCGCATCAATCCATGGGGATTCAACCCCACCTTCAACTGGGCGCGCATGATCAGCGACCCGGCTTTTTTCAACGCCCTCAAGAATACGCTCGTCATTCTGGCCATCCAGGTGCCAGTGATGATCGCGCTGGCGACGCTGATGGCCGTGCTGCTGAACTCACCTAAGCTCAAGGCCAAGGGCCTGTTCCGGTTCGCCTTCTTTGCTCCGGTCGTGGTCGGCGAGGTCGCCTATTCGGCCATCTTCCGGCTGATGTTCAGCCTCGATTTCGGGGTGGTCAACAAGCTGCTGATGGGCGTCGGCCTGCCGCGCGTCGACTGGTTTTCCAATCCCAATGCCGCCATGGCGGTGCTCA
>NZ_JAQGJV010000007.1 GCF_028290435.1 Devosia sp.
AACCTGCTGGCGGCATTGCGACTGCGGGCGACGCCCTTAAGTACATGGCATTGCTCAAGGAAGAGCTTGGAACGCGTTGGCTTCAACCGCACTTGTTCCGCTTCGGTGCTAGCAGTCTGTTAACCGATATCGAGCGTCAGCTAGAGCACGGCCTCACCGGCCACTACGCCGCCGATTACCGCCAGCCCATGGTTTGACATGAACAAGATCGCGCAAATCTTCCAGTCGCTCGACTACGGCCCGGCCCCCGAAGGCCCCGAGCAGGCCATAGCCTGGCTCGACAGCCACGACCGCAAGTTCGGCCATTTCATCAATGGCGAATGGACCGCTCCGGGCAAGACCTTCTCGTCCGACAATCCCGCCAACGGCCAGAGCTTGGCGCAAATCAGCGACGGCACACCCGCCGATGTCGACCTTGCAGTCAAAGCCGCCCGCGCCGCATTCCCGCTGTGGAGCGCGCTAAGTGGTTATGAGCGCGGCAAATATCTCTACGCCATTGCTCGCGCCGTGCAGAAACACGCCCGCCTGTTCGCCGTGCTCGAAACCCTCGACAATGGCAAGCCGATCCGCGAAAGCCGCGACATCGATATCCCGCTGGTCGCCCGCCATTTCTATCACCACGCCGGCTGGGCCCAGCATCTGAGCCGTGAATTCCCTGACGCGGTGCCGTATGGCGTCTGCGGGCAGATCATTCCGTGGAATTTTCCGCTATTGATGCTGGCGTGGAAAATCGCTCCGGCGCTGGCGGCCGGTAATACCGTGATCCTCAAGCCAGCCGAGTTCACCTCGCTGACGGCGCTGCTGTTTGCCGAAATCTGCGAACGCGTCGGCCTGCCCAAGGGCGTGGTCAACATTGTGACCGGCGAGGGCGGCACCGGGCAGGCCATTGTGGCCCATCCCGGCGTCGACAAGATCGCCTTTACCGGCTCGACCGAAGTGGGCAAGGCCATTCGCGCCGCCACCGCCGGCACCGGCAAGGGGCTGAGCCTCGAGCTGGGCGGCAAGTCGCCCTACATCGTCTTCGAAGATGCCGATATCGATAGCGCCATCGAGGGGCTGGTCGACGCCATCTGGTTCAATCAGGGGCAGGTGTGTTGCGCCGGCTCGCGGCTGCTGGTGCAGGAGAGCATCGAGGAGCGGTTCATCACCAAGCTCAAGCTGCGCATGTCGACGCTCCGCGTCGGCGATCCGCTGGACAAGTCGGTGGACATCGGGGCGCTGGTGGCCCCGGTGCAGGTCGAGCGCATTCGCGACCTGATGAAGCGCGGCGCGGCCGAAGGCGCCGTGATCTATGAGCCCGATGGCATGACGCTGCCGGGCGCCGGGTGTTTTCTCAAGCCGGCGCTGGTGACCAATGTGTCGCCGGCCAACACACTGGTGGCCGAGGAAATTTTTGGGCCGGTGTTGGTGGCGATGAGCTTCCGCACGCCCGAGGAGGCGGTGCAGCTCGCCAACAATACCAAGTACGGTCTCGCCGCAACGATCTGGAGCGAGAACATCAATCTGGCTTTGGACATTGCCCCCAAGATCAAAGCCGGCGTGGTCTGGATCAACGGCACCAACAATTTCGACGCGGCCGTTGGCTTCGGCGGCTACAAGGAATCAGGCTTTGGCCGCGAAGGTGGCCGCGAGGGCATGAGCGCCTATCTCAAGCCGAAATGGGAGAAGGCGCTGAAACCGGCTCCCGTCGTAGCGGCGGCTCCGACCAAGGCCGCCAATCCGCTCGATAGCGGCCATCTCGACCAGACCGCCAAGATGTATATTGGCGGCAAGCAGGCGCGGCCGGATAGCGGGTACAACCGCCCGGTGCATGGGGCCGATGGCAAGCTGATCGGCGAAGTCGGCGACGGCAATCGCAAGGATATCCGCAATGCCGTCGAGGCCGCGCGTGGCGCGCTGGGCTGGGCGACGACCGCGGCGCATTCGCGGGCGCAGATCCTCTATTTTCTTGCCGAAAATCTCGATTATCGCCGGGACGAGTTTGCGGCGCGCATCAAGGCGCAGACTGGCGACGACGGCGTGGGCGAAGTCGCGCTGTCGGTCGAACGGCTGTTCGCCTTTGCGGGCTGGGCCGATAAATATGATGGCGCGGTGCACAACCCGCCGCAGCGTACGGTGGCCGTCGCCATGGTCGAAGCGCTCGGCGTCATCGGCATCGTGGCGCCGCCGTCGCGTCCGCTGCTTGGCTCCATCGCCCTGATTGCCCCGGCTTTGGCCATGGGTAATCCCGTGGTGCTGGTGCCCTCGGCGCAGTCGCCGCTGTCGATCACCGACCTCTATCAGGTCATCGAAACGTCCGACGCGCCCTCCGGCGTCATCAACATTGTCACCGGCGACAGCGTGGCTTTGGCCAAGACCCTGGCCGAACACGACGGCGTCGATGGGCTGTGGTTCGCCGGGGATTTGGAGACGTCCACCATGGTGGAAAAGGCCTCCATCACAAATCTAAAGCAGACCTGGACCAGCAGGGGGCTGTACTATGACCTCGCCGATCGGCTGTTTGAGGGGGATTATTTCCTCGGCAAGGCCACGCAGGTCAAGAACGTCTGGATCCCCTACGGGGCGTGAGGCGCCCCTCAACTTTTTGCATCCCCACGCC
>NZ_JAQGJV010000016.1 GCF_028290435.1 Devosia sp.
GGTCAGCGGCGGCCGCTCCACCAGACACCGGTCAAACGCGAAGGCGCAACGCGGATTGAACGAGCAGCCCTTGGGCAGATGTTCAAGGCTCGGCGGCAGGCCCTGGATCGGATCGAGCCGCGCCGCCCGCTTGGCGATATGCGGCGTCGAATGCAGCAGCCCCAGCGTATAGGGATGACGCGGATCGTAGAACAGATCGTCCACACCCCCCTTCTCCACCGCGCGCCCGCCATACATCACCATCATGCGGTCGGCGACGCCCGCCACGACCCCGAGGTCGTGGGTAATCAACACCAGCGAGGTGCCGAAATCGTCGGTCAGCGTCTTGAACAGATCGAGCATCTGCGCCTGCACCGTCACGTCCAGCGCCGTGGTCGGCTCGTCGGCGATGAGGATTTTCGGCTGGCACAGTAGTGCCATGGCGATCATGACGCGCTGGCGCATGCCGCCGGAAAGCTGGTGCGGATAGGCATTGGCGCGCTTGGCAGGCTCGGGGATGCCAACCCGCTCCAACATTTCGACAGCGGATTTCGTCGCCTTGTCCTGATCAAACCCGCGATGCTTGACCAACACTTCGCTGAGTTGCGTCTTGACCTTGAGGCTGGGATTGAGCGAGGTCATCGGATCCTGGAAGATCATCGCGATATCCTTGCCGCGATAGCGATCCAACTGGTCCGGTGCCATGCCGATCAGGTTGACATCCCCCATCATGGCGCGACCGCCGGTGCGCCCATTGCGCGCCAATAGGCCCATGATAGCGAGGAAAGCCTGGCTTTTGCCCGAGCCGCTTTCGCCCACCACGGCGAGGGTTTCGCCCTCGCCCAGGGTGAAGTTCATCTCGCGCACGGCATGCACTTCGCTGTTATGCAGCGCGAAAGTCACCGACATGTCGTGGACGGAAAGTACCTGTTTCATAGCTCAGCGATCCTTTGGATCGAGGGCATCGCGCAGGCCATCCCCGATATAGGAAAAACATACCAGCATCAGCACCAGGAACAGTGCCGGGCCGAACAACATCCAGGGCAGAGCCTCCGCCACCGGTGCGCCGAAGGAAATCAGCGTGCCCAAGGAGGTCTGCGGCTCCTGCACGCCGAGGCCAAGATAACTCAGGAAGCTCTCGGTGAGAATAATCTCGGGCACGGTCAGAGTGGCGTAGATCACCACGGGACCGGTCAGGTTCGGAACGATATGCCGGAAGATGATGGCGAACGGTTTGGCGCCACCCGCCCGCGCCGCCTCGATGAACTCGCGTTCCTTGATCGATAGGGTCTGCCCGCGCACGATGCGCGCCATGGTCAGCCATTCGAGACACCCGATACCCACAAACAGCAGCACCGGCGAGCGCCCGAAAATCACCACGAGAATGATGACAAACAGGATATAAGGCAGCGCGTACATGATATCGACGAAGCGCATCATGGCGGCATCGATGCGGCCGCCGAAGTAGCCGGCAATGGCGCCGTAGGCGATGCCGATAACCACCGACACCACGGTGGCGACACCCGCCACCGTTAGCGACATCTGCGTGCCCTGCAGGATGCGGGCAGCCATGTCGCGGCCATTCTGGTCGGTGCCGAGAAAGTGGCCCTTGGCAAAATCGGGCGGCTTTCGGATCGAGGTCCAATCGATCTTGTCGTAGCTCCAGGGCAGGAAATATGGCCCGATGATCGCAATCAGGATCACCGCGGCGAGGAGGAAAATCGAGACCACCGCCGCCTTGTTGGCGAACAGGCGCCGCAACGCGTCCTGCGTCAGCGAGCGTCCCTTGGGGGCTTCTTGTTCGAGCGCTACCGCATAGGCCGTCAGCACCGTGTCTTTGCCCGTAATACCGGCCATCAGTTCAGCCTCACTTTTGGATCAAGCCAGGCATAAAGCACGTCGACGATGAGATTCAGGGCCAGGATGATGAAGACGTATAGAATGGTGGTGCCCAGTACGAGACCGTAGTCCCGGTTGAGCGCCGCGGTAATGAAGTACTTGCCGATGCCGGGCAGGGCGAAAATCTGCTCCACCACCAGCGAGCCGGTCAGCAGGTAGCTGAGGCCAGGTCCCAGATAGGACACCACCGGTAACAGCGCCGGCTTGATCGCATGCCGCGTCAGGATCAGCGCCGCGCCCAGCCCCTTGGAGCGGGCAGTGCGGATATAATTGGTGCCCAGCACCTCGATCATCGAGCCACGCACCAGCCGCGCCACGCGCGCCCCGTGCGGCATGGCGAGGATGATGATGGGCATCACCAGGTTGATATAACTGCCCGGGCGATAGCCCCCCACCGGCAGCCAGCCGAGGTAGACCCCGAAAATCAGTTGCGCCAGATTGGCCATCAGGAAATTGGGAATAATCAGCGGGATCAGCACCACGAAAACCAGCAGGTAGTCTGGCCACCTGTTCTGGTTCACCGCCGCCAGCGCCCCGGCGACCAGGCCCGCAATCGTGCCAACGATAAAGGCAGTGAAGCCCAGCATCAGCGTGAATGGCAGGCCGATGGACAGCAGCCGCGACACGGTAAAATCTTCCATCACCATGGACGGTCCGAAATCGCCCTGCAGGACGCCGCCCACATAGATGAAAAACTGGGTCAGGATCGGTTGATCGAGATTATAGTGGGCCCGCAAATTCTTGAGCACATTGGCCGGCAGGGCACGCTCGCCATCGAACGGGCCGCCCGGCGCCAGGCGCAGGATGAAAAAGCACACCGTTATGGTGAGGAAAACTATCGGGATCGCCGATAGGACGCGACGGAACGCGTAAGCAATCATGAGGTGACCTTTCCCGTCATACGGCCATCATGGGCCGGAGGGAATGCTGGATCGCGTGCGTCCACACGCGATCCAGCGATTTGCAGGACTATTCGGACTTGGTCATCCAGCGGATACGATTGATGTCCTTGGCGTTGTCTTCAAAGCCCGTGATCTTGGGCGAAACAACGTTCTTGGACACGTACCAGTAGATCGGAATGCTGGCGAAATCGTCCATCGCCAGCGCCTCGGCCTGATGCATCAGGCCGGCACGCTTGACCAGGTCGAGTTCGCTCGAGGCCTGGTTCATCAGCTCGTCATACTTGGCATTGGAGTAACGGCCATAGTTGTTGCCCCAATTGACCACGCCGTCGGTGCCCTTGACGCCAGTCTTGAGCAGGTCAAGCGTATTGCTCGGGTCGTTATAATCGAGCAGCCAGCCGGCGCGGCCCACCTGGAAGTCACCGGCATTGAGCGCGTCGTAGTGCACGGCGGTCTCGGCGTTGAACAGCTCGACCTCGACACCGATCTGCTTCCACATGTCGGAAATGGCGACCGCGATACGCTGGTGGTTGTCATTGGTATTGTAGCGCAGCTGCAGCTTGAGCGGCTTTTCCGGGGTATAACCGGCTGCGGCCATCAGCGCCTTGGCTTCTTCGACGCGCTGCTCATAAGGCTCGGTCGACCACGCAGGAGCGTAAGCCGCGCCGTCGTAATTGCCGGTGCCGGGCGGCACCCAGCCATAGGCCGGCAGTTCGCCCGTGCCCAGCACGTCCGGCCCGATCACATCGCGCATCACCGAGATCGACAGTGCCTTGCGGATGTTGACATCGTTCAGCGGGGGCTTGGACTGGTTCATCACGTAGTAGTAGACGCCCAGGAACGGGGCGACGTGAGCCTGGCCCGGATACTGGTCCTTGAGCAGCTGATACTGGTCGGACGGGAAGTCAGTCAAAATATCGAGTTCGCCGGCGCGGTAGCGGTTCAGCGCGGCGGTCAGATCTTCGGTATTTTCGAACATGATCTCGTCGATCTTGAGATCGGCGGCATCATAATAGGTATCCGACTTGACGGCCTTGACGTAGGAGCCCGGCACCCATTCGGTGATGTTATAGGGGCCATTGCCGACGATATTGCCGGGCTGCGTCCACTGGTCACCGAATTTCTCGATGATGTCCTTGCGGATCGGATAGGCGGTGTAGTGGGTCAGCGCCTGGAGGAAATAGGGGGTCGAGGCTTCGAGAGTGATCTCGAGGGTCTTGTCGTCGATGGCCTTGACGCCCAGCTGGCTGAAATCGGTGATTTCGCCGGCTGCGATTTTGGTCGAATTCTTGATCGGGAATTGCAGATAGGCATATTCAGCGGCGGTCTTGGGATCGAACAGGCGCTGGAACGCATCGACGAAATTCTGCGCCGTCACGTCCACGCCATCGCTCCACTTGGCATCGGCACGCAGCTTGAAGGTATAGACGGTGCCGTCATCGGAAATCGTCCAAGACTCGGCCTGGCCGGGGATCGGATCGGCTTTGATATCTTCGGCGACGAGGCCTTCGAGATATTCACCAACGATGCGATTTTCCCAATCGCCGGAAACCTTGTGCGGGTCCAGCGAACCGGGTTCGCCACCATTGCCGAGGTTGAGGGTAACGGCCGACGCCGACCCCACCATCATCAGCGCCAAGGCGCCTGCGGTCGCGACCGCTTTGAAAACCTGGGTGAATTTCATGCTCGTGCCATCTCCTGTGGACTATTTCCTGATGCTATTATGTGCTCCAGACTCTGCGGCCCGGATGCCCTCGTCTATGCCGGCGGATTTGACCCGCTGGTCAAGAAGATTGGACGGTATCCTGCCTTTTCGTCCACTGACAAGTAAAACCTTGACCTAAACGTCAACTGCCCAAGGATTTTTTCAGGGATATTCCTGGCGGGCGTGCAGGATGGAGACGATCTGTACATCGTCGAGCCGAACTTAATAAATAACGATGTAATTGGGATGGACGACCAGCTCTCTGGTGCCATCTTCCCGCCCCGGGCGCCCAAGATAGGGATGCTGTGACAAGGGTAATACGGCATCCTCAATGCGGTCGTGGAGAGCCGCCGCGGCACGCTCATCGAATTGGCCGGTGTAGCTGACGATGGCCTCAAGCTTTTCGAGGGACGTCTCGCTCCAGATGATCTGAAGCATCAGGCTGACTTCTTCGCGGCCTCTCGAATAGCTTGCGAATCCTCGCCATCGCTTCGTCGTGCGGGACGCCAGGGCGTTTGTCGGCGATCGACGCCCGCACCTGTTCCCGGAACCACTTGTCGTAGCTGTCGGCCTGTTCCTGGGTCTCGAACTCGGAAATAATTGGATCGAGCTTATTGGTCATCGCGGACCTCCTGCCCCTAGCTTGGCACGATGCCGCTTACTGTCAAGCCGAGCTATCGCCCAAGCACACCCGATTGCTGCAACGCCACGATGGCGCAGGCCACCAGTACCAGGACGACCCAGGCCAGCCAACTGGGCGCTTTGAAGTCCTTTTTGGGTGGCTTTTCCGGGTTCTTCTCGATGCGCCGGAATTTGACGACGTTGTCGCTCATGCAGCCCGCTCCACCAGCGCGGTCACACCCTGCCCGCCCGCGGTACATACCGAAATCAACGCGCGCTTGCCAGCACCCGTTGCCAGTAGCTTGGCCGTCAGCCCCAGGATACGCGCCCCGGTCGCGGCAAAAGGATGGCCATAGGCCAGGCTCGATCCCTTCACATTGATCTTGGCCGGATCAATCGTGCCCATCACCTGGTCGCGCCCAAGCACATCCTTGCAATATTGCGGGTCGTTCCACGCTGCGAGCGTGCACAGCACCTGCGCCGCGAAGGCCTCGTGCAGCTCGAAATAGTCGATATCGTCAAAGCTCAAACGCGCCCGCGCCAGCAGTTCCGACACTGCAATCGTCGGTGCCATCAGCAGCCCTTCGCCATGGGCGAAGTCATTGCCCGCGACGCGGCCCATGGTCAGATAGGCCAGCACCGGTAGGCCGCGCGCCTTGGCCCAATCTTCGCTCGCCAGCAGCACCGAGGAGGCCCCATCGGTCAGCGGCGTCGAATTGGCCGCCGTCAGGGTGCCATGGCCTGAGGTTTTGTCGAAGGCCGGCTTCATCGTGGCCATCTTTTCGAGCGTCGTATCGGCGCGCACATTGTTGTCGCGCGCTAGCCCGGCGCATTGCACCAGCAGGTCATCGTGAAAACCCTCGTCATAGGCCTTGGCGGCGTTCTGGTGGCTCCTATAAGCCAGCTCGTCCTGCGCCTGCCGGGTAATGCCCCATTGCCGCGCCATCAATTCGCAATGCTGGCCCATTGACATGCCGGTACGCGGCTCGTTGACCGAGGGCGCCACCGGCGTCAGCTCGCCGAACGAGAACCCCTTGAAGGTCTTGAACTTCTCACCCGTCGTCCGCGCCCGCGACAGTTCGATCATCCGATGCTGAAACTTCGTGCCGAACACGATGGGACTATCGCTGACGGTATCCGAACCCGCGGCGATCCCGCTCTCGATTTCCCCCGAAGCAATCTTGGCGCCGACTACCAATGCCGCTTGCAGGCTGGTGCCGCAGGCGATCTGCATCGTCGTCCCCGGCGTGCGCGGCGACAGCCCGGCATCGAGGCTGGCTTCGCGCGCGAGATTAAAATCGCGGCTATGGCCGATGACGGCGCCAGCCATCACCTCGTCGATCTTCTCGCCCTTGAGCCCATATTTATCCGCCAGCCCGCCCAGTACGGTGGAGAGCATCGAAAGATTGGTCTCATCCTGGTAGGCGGTGTGGCCGCGCGCAAAGGGAATGCGGGCCGAGCCGACAATGGCAACTCTGCGAAGTTCGGTCATCTCAGGCTTTCCCATCTCTACGCGCGCGCATCGGCCCGCCGAGGAAGGGCGCAAAACCCGTTCCCATGATCACGCCGATATCGGCAAGGTCGGCATTGGCGACAACGCCTTCGGCCACCACAATCTCGCTCATGTCGATCAGCGGCTTGACCAGCTCGCGGCCAAGCGCCGCCATGTCACGCCCCTCCGGCACCGGCCCCTTGACCGCCTTGCCGTCGACCCACTTGTAAAAGCCCTCGCCGCTCTTGCGACCGAGTTTGTTGGCCGCCACCAGATCGGCGAATTGGGTATTGTCGCCCACCGCATGGCCCAATTCTTTGGCCACCGACTTGCCGACATCCAGCCCAACGGTGTCCATCAGCTCGATCGGCCCCATCGGCATGCCGAACGCCACGGCGGCCGCGTCCAAAAGTTGCTTGCTTTCGCCGCGCTGCACCCGCTCCACGGCCGCCAGCATATAGGGCATCAGCACCCGGTTCACGAGGAACCCCGGCGCCGATTTCACCACCACCGGACTCTTGCCGATGGCCAGCGCAAAGGCCGCGCCCTTGCCGATTTCGGCATCGGTATTGAAGGTCGAGCGAATGACCTCGACGAGCGGCAGCTGCGCCACCGGATTGAAGAAATGCAGCCCTATAAGCCGTGCCGGGTCCTTGAGTTTTTCGGCAATCCGCTCCAGCTCGATCGAAGAGGTATTGGTGGCGAGGATCGCACCCGGCTTGAGCTTGTCTTCCAGTCCGGCGAAGATGGCCTGCTTGACCTCAAGCTTTTCGACCACCGCCTCGATGATCACATCGGCCCGGCTCACGCCCTTGCCGGTGGGATCGGCCTCCAGCCGCATCACGGCCGCGTCGATTTCGTATCTCTTGCGCAGCCGCTTCTTGAACAGGGCCTTCCCGCGATCCAGCGCCGGCTTGATGCGCTCCATATCCAGATCCTGCAGCGTCACGCTCATGCCGCGCAACGCGCACCAGGCCGCAATATCGCCGCCCATCACACCCGCGCCGATAACATGCACCCGGGCGAACTTAGCGCCCTTCAGGCCCTGCTTCTTGAGGCTTTCGGAGAGGAAAAACACCCGGCGCAGATTGGCCGCCGTATCGGTGCCCATCAGCGGCACGAAGGGTTCGATCTCGCCGCGGCTCATGGCCTGCCAGTCATTGCCGTGCTTTTCGAACAGGTCGATCAGCGCATAAGGAGCCGGATAATGTTCCTTGCGGGCTTTCTTGGCGACCTCGTCGCGCATCTTGCTGGCGGCGTAACCGCGCAGCGGTCCCATGCCCATGATGCGCTTGGTGAAGCCGGCAGTACCCGACTTGCGCTTCTGCAGGACGGCCTTGCGGGCTTCCCAGCCCAGCATGTCGCGATGGCGCACCAGCTTGTCCACGAGGCCCATGCCGCGCGCGGCGCCAGCCTTGAGCATGCGACCGGTGAGCATGATCCCCATGGCATCGACCGGACCGGCCTGCCGGATCGAGCGGCCAGTGCCGCCGAAACCCGGGAAAATGCCGAGGCCGACTTCGGGGAAGCCGATCCGCGTCTTGTCGTCATTGACGGCGATGCGGTAGTGGCACGCCAGCGCCAGCTCCAGCCCGCCGCCGAGGCAGAAGCCGTGAATGCCGGCGATCATCGGGATCTTCAAATTCTCGATCCGCTGGAACAACGCATGCGTACGCTTCAGCGCTTCGGGCAGTACCGAGAAGTCGCTCATGGCGTCGAATTCGGAGACGTCAGCACCAGCGATAAAGCCGCTATCCTTGCCCGACAGCAGGATGACGCCGACCAGTTCCCTGGAATTGGCCAAGTCCTCGAATTGCGCCACCAGGCCCTCGAGCTCGGTGATCGCCTCGCGGCTCAGCGTATTGACCGGCGCACCTTGCGTATTGATGGTCAGCCAGCCCAGCTGCTCCACGTCGATGGCGAAGTGCCAATGCTTGGTCTGCGTCACCTTAGGCTGAAACATCTTAGCTCCTCTTGTTCCCCTCCCCCTTGAGGGGAGGGGTTAGGGGTGGGGGGAACGCTCCGCGAACTGGGTCCCAGTTTAGCCTGAGCTCCCCCCATCCTTGATCCCTCCCCTCAAGGGGGAGGGTGTCGACTGGCTGATCCAGGCCTACTCCGCCGCCTTGCGATGATGCTCGGCCGCCAGCTCATCCGGCGAAAAATCGTCCACCTTCACCACGCGGTTGGTGGCTTCATCCGCCGCCCGCATGATGCCGGCCTCGTTGTCGTTGAGCACACCCGCCGCGACCGCATCGGCAATCGCATCGCGATCCAGCCGCCGCTCGAACACGCCCTTGCGCGCCGCCTTGGAGAACTTGGCCTCGATCTCCTCGGCCTCCGTCACCTTGATCAAGGCATCTTCCAGAACGCCGGTAATGTCATTGGGGTCCATCGATACGAAGGTCCCCGTGGTCAGCCGGTCACGGAACGCACCGGGCCGCAGCACGGCGCGCACGAAACGATAATTGATCCGGTCGGTCGCGGGCTTGGCGTGCCGCCCCAGCGGGAAGCAGAGGAAGCGCATCGCATTGGCCATCGGCCCATTGGGGAAATTGGCGAAAATCTCGCCGAATCCCTTTTCCATCGCCGCGATCCGGTCGGCCATGATCGCATCGACGACGATCTTGTCCTCGGCAATCCGGCCTTCCTCGTCATAGCGCTTGAGCGTGGCCGACATCAGGTAGAGATCGCCCAGGATATCGGCCATCCGCCCCGAAATCATCTGCTTGCGCTTGAGCGCGCCGCCCAGGAACACCGTGGTCCAATCTGCCACCAGCGCGAACACCTGGCTGTAGCGATGCAGTTGGCGATACCAGTGCGCCATTTCACCGTCATTGGGTGTCGAGGCAAAGGCGCCGCCGGACACGCCATGCAGGAAGGTCGCAAAAATGTTGCGCAGCATGAAGCTGGTATGGCCGCCAAAGGCTTTGTCGAATGCGTCGAGCCCGGCCTTCTTGTCGGGGTTTTGCACCGACTCGATTTCCTTGTAGAGGAACGGATGCGCCCGCAACACGCCCTGCGCGAAGGTCATCAGCGTGCGCGTCAAAATATTGGCGCCCTCCACGGTGATCGCCACCGGCGTCGCCATATAGGAGCCGAACAGATAGTTCGTCGGCCCGTCCTGGATCGCCCGTCCACCATGAATGTCGAACGCGTCGTCCAGACTCTCTCGCATCGCCTCGGTGGCGCGATATTTCAGCAGCGCCGAAATTACCGCCGGCCGCTGGCCTTCGTCCACCATGGAGGCCGTCAGCCGCCGCGCCGCCTCGAACGTGTAGGCGTTCTTGACCATCCGCCCCAGCGGCTCGGCCACGCCTTCCATAATGCCCACGGGAATGCCGAACTGCCGCCGCACCCGCGCATAGGCGGAACTGACGCGCAGGCTCTGCTTGATCGAGATCGAGCCGATGGCCGGCAGCGAAATCGCCCGCCCGGTCGACAGGCACTCCATCAGCATGCGCCAGCCCTGTCCGGCATAGTCGGTGCCGCCGATCAGGAACTCCATGGGCACGAACACGTCGGTGCCCTTGGTCGGCCCGTTCATGAAGGCCTGCCGCGATGGGTAATGCCGCCGTCCGATTTCGACGCCCGGATGGGCCGATGGCACCAGCGCCAGTGTGATGCCGATCTTCTCGCCTCGGCCCAGCAGGTTATCCGGATCGTGCATGATGAAGGCCAGGCCCACCAGCGTCGCTACCGGCGCCAGCGTAATATAGCGCTTGTCCCAGGACAGGCGCACGCCGAGCACTTCTTTGCCCTCGTACATGCCCTTGGTGACGATGCCGATATCGCGCATGCCACCGGCATCGGAGCCCGAATGCACCCCGGTAAGCGCAAAGCACGGCACTTCCAATCCCTTGGCCAGCCGGTGCAGATACTTTTTCTTCTGTTCGTCGGTGCCGTATTTTTCCAGCAATTCGCCGGGCCCGAGCGAGTTGGGCACCATCACGGTAATGCCGGCTGCAACCGAGCGGCTTGAGACTTTGGACACGATCATCGACTGCGCCTGCGCGGTGAAACCCAGCCCGCCATGCTCCTTGCCGATCAACATGCCCAGGAAGCCGTTGTCCTTGAGGAACTGCCACACTTCCGGCGACAGATCGCTGCGGTTATGGCGCGTATCCCAATCATCGATCATCTTGCAGACGGTATTGACAGGTCCGTCTAAAAACGCCTGCTCGTCCTTGCTCAGCGTCAGTGGCCGGATCGATGTCAGCTTGGTCCAGTCGGGGCGGCCCGAAAACAGCTCCGCATCCCACCCCACTGTGCCGGCATCGAGCGCTTCCTGTTCGGTGCGGCTCACCCGTGGGAGAATGGATTTGACCATGCCGTAAACCGGCCGCGTCACCACGCTCTTGCGGATGGCCTCGACCGACAGCAGCAGCAGAATGATTGCCGGGAGCAGCACCAGGATCAGCCCGCCGATATCGGTCGCGAACATCGCGCCCGCGCCGGTGAAATCCACGCGCGTCAGCAGGCCGATCACCAGCGCCGCCACGCCCCATTGCCACAGCGGCGACTGGCGCACCGCCAGAACCGCAGCCGCGACCAGACTGATCACGATAAGTGCGAGTGTCATGTCGTCCCCTCCTCGGCGCCGCATCCGTTGCCCCGGATGACGTCGCATTCCCCAAACCCAGGCGAAGAGCCGACTGACGCCAGCATAGTCACGCAAGGCCGCACTCATCATAGCGCGCCGTCTCTTAACGATTGACCGACAGTTTATTCCAATTGACGTTTACGTCAACCAACGATCCGAAACGTCATCTATTCATGGTGTGCGACGCGATCCGAGCGCCCTCCAAAATCCCGGGCACCTGTTTGACGCTAACGTAAAGCCGTGGGATAGTTACCCCAACTCGATCCGCGCCAAGCGGACGCCGGCAGCGCCCCTGGAGGATATCTGATGGATACCGCACTCGACACGTCCGTGCCGACACCCCTGCGGCCCTGGATTGGGAGCTATCCCGACGGCATTCGTTGGGACGTTGCCATCGATACGCGCCCGGTGCATGAGCAAGTGCTAGCCGCCTGCGCCAAGGACCCCTTCGCCCCCGCCATGGATTTCATGGGCGGCACCACCAGTTTCGGTGATTTGGCCCGCAAGATCATCGCTTTTGCCGGCGCCCTGCAGCACCAGTTCGGCGTGACCAAGGGCAGCCGCGTCATGCTGATGCTGCCCAATACGCCATTCTATCCCATCGCCTATTACGGCGTGCTGCGCGCCGGTGGCATCGTGGTCAATTGCAATCCGCTCTACACCATCAAGGAGCTGAGCCACATCGCCGAAAACGCCGATGCGGAGGTGCTGATTACCCTTGATCTCAAGATGATCTTTGAAAAGGCCGAAGCCTTGGTCGAGCAGGGCCACATCAAGTCGGTCGTGGTCTGCCACTTCCCCGATGCCTTGCCGCTGGTCAAGAAGGTCCTCTACTCGCTCGTCAAGCGCAAGGACCTGTCCCGGCCCAGCAGGTCGCGCATTGCCCGCAGCATCAGCTATTTCGACGAGATGATCTCTCGCCACGAGACCCCGTCCGCCGTGGTCATCGACGCCACCAAGGACATAGCCGTCCAGCAATATACCGGCGGCACCACCGGCGTGCCGCGGGGCGCCCTGCTCACCCACGCCAATATCGCGGCCAATATGAGCCAGATCGACAAATGGGGCGGCGGCATTTTCTACCCGCCCTCCAAGGTCGTCGCCGTGCTGCCGTTCTTCCATATCTTTGCCATGACGGTCTGCATGAACGTGCCCCTGTGCAACGGCACCCAGATCGTCATGCTGCCGCGCTTCGACCTCAAGGACCTGCTGGCCCTGCTCGTGCGCACCCGCGCCAATATCCTGCCTGCCGTACCCACCCTGCTCACCGCCATCGCCCGCGCCGACAGCGCCACCAGCGAGCACCTCAAAAGCATCGAGGTCGCCATTTCCGGCGGCGCCGCGCTCAGCGACGAAATCCGCGCCGAATATGTCAAGAAGTCCTCGGCCCTCTTGGCTGAAGGCTATGGCCTGACCGAGGCCTCGCCCGTGGTGTGCTGCGCCGCCCTGCGCGTTCCCTCAAAGCCAATGTCCATCGGCATGCCGCTGCCAGGCACCGATATCCGCTTTGTCGATCCCGACACCGGAAACGTCGTCGGCATCGGCGAAAATGGCGAGCTTCAGGTCAAGGGCCCCCAGGTCATGGCCGGCTATTACAAGGATGACGAGGCCAGCCGCGGCGCCTTCCAGGATGGCTGGCTGCGCACCGGCGACGTCGGCCATATGGACGATGAAGGCTATGTCTTCCTTGTCGATCGCATCAAGGACCTCATCATCTGTTCTGGCTTCAAGATCTATCCGCGCATCATCGAAGAAGCGCTGATGACCCATCCGGCGGTCGACGAAACCAGTGTCATCGGCGTCCCCGACAGCTATCGCGGCGAAGCGCCGGTCGCCTTCATCAAGCTCAAGCCCGGCCGGAGCGTCACCGAGGCCGATCTCAAGACCTTCCTCACCAAGACCATCAGCAAGATCGAAATGCCGCGCGAGTTCATCTTCAAGGACACCCTGCCCAAAACCCTGATCGGCAAGCTGTCCAAAAAGGAGCTGCGCACCGAGTATCAGGCGATGAAGGCGGCCAAGCCATGAACCGCCTGGAGCCCGAAAGTCGCGACCTGTTCGCCATTGCCGATCTCGCCCGCGAATTCGGCATTTCGACCCGCGCCCTGCGCTTCTACGAGGCTAAGGGCCTGATTTCGCCCGAACGTGTCGGCGCCACCCGCATCTTCCGCCGCCGCGATCGCGCCCGGCTGATCCTGATCCTGCGCGGCAAACGCCTCGGCTTTTCGCTGCGCGATATTTCCGATTATCTCAGCCTCTACGACGCCGACCGCAACCAGCAGGTCCACCTTTTGGCGGGCATGGTCCAGGAACGCCTGACCTCGCTGGAAGGCCAGTTGGAGGATTTGCAGACCACCATCGCCGAACTGCGCGAAATCAAGAAGCTGGCGGATGACCGGATGGCCAAGGCGGGTTAGCGGCCACCTTTCGGCTTGGTATTCTTCGTCATGAAATCCGGCTTCTTCGGCTTGACCCAGCCCTTGGGCGGCTGGCGCACCGGCACATTGGTGCCCAGCCCCATTGCCCCCGGCGGCGGCTGGCTGACCGTGGTGGTGAACCCACCCTCATCATCCACCTTCGGCACTTCGGGCATTTCGCCGCGCAGATGCGCAATCTCGTCGCGCAACCGGGTCGCGGTTTCGAAGTCCATCGCCTCGGCGGCCTGGGCCATCTGCTTTTCCAGCGCGACGATCTTCACGTGAATTGACCGCGATGACACGACATCCTCCTAGCTGGCCGCCACGAACACGGCCATATCCTCCAGCGTCCCCGCCTCGCTCGCCGGCTTGTCCCAGCGGATCCGGTTGATGCGCGGAAACCGCAGCGCCACCCCCGACTTATGCCGCGTGCTCTGCTGTGCCGAGTCGAACGCCACCTCGAATACCAGTTCCTTCTTCACTTCGCGCACCGGCCCGAAACTCTGGATCGTATTGGCCCGCACCCACTTGTCCAGCAGCTTCAGCTCCTCATCAGTGAACCCGAAATACGCCTTACCGATCGGCACGATCTCGTTGCCCTTCCAGACGCCGAACGTGTAATCCGAATAAAACGAACTGCGCTTGCCATGCCCGCGCTGCGCATACATCAGCACCGCATCCACCACGTTGGGATCACGCTTCCACTTGAACCAATAGCCCTTGGGCCGCCCCGGCACATAGGGTGAGCTGCGCAGCTTGATCATCACCCCCTCGTGCCCATACTCGTCGGCACCTTGCCGCCGCATCCGCGCCAGATCGTCCCAATCCCCAAATGGCAGAACCTCGGACAAGTCCAGCCGCGTCTGCGGATTGGCCGCCATCCAGGCCTCCAGCCGTGCCCGCCGCTGCGTCCAGTCCAGCGCCCGCACATCCTGCCGCCCATCGAACAGCATGTCATAGACCCGAATGAAAGCCGGGCTTTCCTTGAGATGCTTGGCCGAGGCGACCTTCTTGTTCAGCCGCTGCTGCAGATCGTTGAAACTGCCCGGCTCAAAATTCTTGCCGACCAGCAATTCCCCATCCAGCACCGCCAGCCCGCTGACATTGTCCACGATATCGGGGAACGCCGTCGCAATATCGTCCCCGGTGCGCGAAAACAGCGACACCGTGCCGCCCCCGAGCACCAGTTGCACCCGAATCCCGTCCCACTTCCACTCCGCCGAAAAATCCTTCGGCACGAGCTTGGCGAGGTCTTTTTCTTCATCGATCGGATTGGACAGCATCAGCGGATGAAACCGCGCCGATTGGTCAATATCGGGTCGATCGGCCTTGCCATCGAGCCACGCGAACAGATCGAGATAGGGCAGCTTCAGCCCGTGCCATACCTCCTCAATTTCCTGCAAATCCTTGCCGCTCATCTCCGCCAGCGCCGTCTTGGCCAACCGCGCCGAAAGCCCGATTCGCAGCGCCCCCGTCGCCAACTTCACCAACGCCCAGCGCTCATTGATCCCCGCCCGCGTCAGCAGTGAGGCGATCAGCTTGGGTAATTCGCTCTTGCTGGTCGTATTGAACAGCTCGATCAAATCGGTCAGCGACGGTAGATCGCTCTGCTCACCATGATGCGGCCAGATCAGTGCGATGGTCTCCCCCAGATCGCCCACATAATCATAACTCATTGCGAACAGCGTCGGATCGACCTCGGCCAGCACGATATCCTTGAGCAGCGCCGGCTTCACATTGCGAAACGTCAGCGCCCCGGTCAGCACCGCTAGCGCGAAGCCACGATCCGGGTCCGGCGTCTCGGCAAAATACTGCGTCAGCGCCACAATCTTACGATTGCGCGACGGCGTCAGCGCCAGCAGCTCAAGCAATTGGGCAAACCGCTTCATTCCTCGCCCTCCCCGCCATCGTCCTCAAAACCCTGGATATTGAGCGGCTCGGCCTGCAAGCCCTGCTGCCGGCACCAATAGACCAGCGCATCCTCGCGCCCATGCGTCACCCACACGGTCTTGGCCTCGGTCTCCATGATGGTCTGGCGCAATTCGCCCCAGTCGCAATGGTCAGAGATCACCAGCGGCAATTCGACCAATGCCTGCCGCGCCCTCTGCTTGACGCTCATCCAGCCCGAGGCCTGGCAAACCACCGGATCGGGAAACCGACGGCTCCATCGGTCGCGGATCGCCGAAGGCGGCGCAATCACGATCTGCCCCGCCATCTCGGCTTTCACCGTGCCGGTCGCCGGACGCAAATCGCCCAGTTCCACGCCAAGCTCCTGGTACAGTTCGCACAGCCGGATCATCGCCCCATGCAGATAGATCGGTTCGTCCCACCCTGCATCGCGCAACAGCCCAATCACCCGCTGCGCCTTGCCCAGGGCGTAGCTGCCGACCAAGTGACAACGCTCCGGCTGGTCCGCCACTGATTTCAGCAACCGCCCGATCTCGACGCTGGGATGGGGATGCTGAAACACCGGCAGCCCAAACGTCGCCTCGGTCACCAGCAGATCGCATTTGACCAGCTCATAGGGTTGCGCCGTCCGATCGGCGAGCCGCTTGTAATCCCCCGTTACGACTACCCTTTGCCCATCCTGTTCGATCAGCACTTGGGCCGATCCGAGCACATGCCCGGCCGGATAAAGCGTGATCGTCACATCGTCGATCTGCCGGGGTACGCCGAATTCCAGCGGCTCGAACGAACCCGCGCAATCCTCGCCATAGCGCACCTTCATGATGGCAATGGTGTCCGGCGTCGCCAGCACCGCGCCATGCCCGCTGCGTGCATGATCGGCATGCCCATGCGTCACGATCGCCCGCGCCTTGGGCGTCGATGGATCGATGAAGGCATCGATGGCGCGGATATGCAGATTACGGTCCAGCAGCATGGCGATGAGTTTTCCCACTTGCGCAATGGAACGAGGCATAGTCGCATCAGGTTGCCCCCTCGACAATCAAGGTGAGCCGATCATGCGCGAAATCCCCACCACGCCCCTGCCCGATGGCACACCGATTCCCGTGTTCGGCCTCGGCACCTGGAAAATGGGCGAGCGCAATTCCGATACCACCGCCGAAATCGCCGCCCTGCGCGCCGGGCTCGATGAAGGCGTGACCCTGTTCGACACCGCCGAAATGTATGGTGCTGGCGGCGCCGAGCGCGTGCTGGGCGAAGCCATTGCGGGCCGCCGCGACGACACCTTCCTCGTCAGCAAGGTGCTGCCTTCCAATGCCGGGCGAGCCAAGGCCATCGCTGCCTGTGAAGCGAGCCTGCGCAGCCTCGGCACCGACCGGCTCGATCTGTACCTGCTGCATTGGCGCGGCTCGGTGCCGCTGTCCGAAACCGTTCGCGCCCTGGAGGATCTCGTCGCCGCCGGCAAAATCCTGCGCTGGGGCGTGTCCAATTTCGACCCCGCCGACATAGTCGAACTCGACGCTCTCTCCAAGCGCTGCGCGGCCAATCAGGTGCTCTACAACCTCACCCGCCGCGGCATCGAATTCGATCTGCTGCCGCAAGCCCAGCGCCGCTCGCTGCCGATCATGGCCTATTCACCCATCGAACAGGGCGCGCTCCTCGATCACCCCATACTGACCGAAATCGCCCGCAATCACGCCGCCACCCCAGCCCAGATCGCTCTGGCCTGGGTATTGCGCCAACCCGGTATCGTCGCCATCCCCAAAACCAGCCGCGCCGACCGCATCAGCGAAAATCTCGGCGCGTTGGATATCGAGCTGACCGAGACCGATCTCGCCAAGCTCGACAAGGCCTTCCCGCCGCCGCGCCGGAAGGCCTCGCTGGAGATGATCTGACTATTTGTCGGCCAGGATATCGATTTTGTTGATGCTGGGCGGCTCGGCGAATAATTCGTCCGCCTTGGCCATCAGCGCTGCCGCTACCTTGCCGTTGAGATGGGCGTCCCGGCCGCCATCATCCTCGAACGTATCGAAGATCGAATAGCGGCCGCCCCCTTCCTTGAGCGCGTACCAGGTGACGGTGCCGGGTTCCGCCTGCACCAGCGGCAGCGCCCCCTTCAGGAATGTCTCCACTTCGGCTTCCTTGCCCGGCTTGGCTTTCATGCTGGCGTAAATCGCTTTGGTGACCATGATTGTCTCTCCTGTGGAGGAGAGACAACGCGGCCAGCCCGGATCGGTTCGAGACCACCGGGCCCTAGATGACCAGCACAAGCCAGACCAGAGCCGTTACCCAGATCATTTATAGCACCTTGGTGACTTCAAGCAGCCCCGGCCGCTTCCCGTTAGCACCGGTGATCGCGGCTTCCCCGCCCAGCACCACCACATGGCCCTTGTCGCGGACCGCATCCACGGCCTCGGCCAGCGCCTTAAAGTCGGCCACCGAGGTGTTCAACACTTCATCGCGCCGCTGCTGGCGCAGGGCTTCTGTCGTGCCGGTCAATTGCCGCCACATCGACGAATAGCCCTTGGCGTCTGGGAATTCATAGCCATCCATGTCGCCGATCACGCCGATGATCGAGCGTGTCAGGTCATTGTCGCCAATCCCGGCATTGAGCGCCTTGCTGGCTCCGTCATAGGCATCAAGGGTCTTGAGCAAGTTCGGATCGCGATAGCTCAAAAACGAGAAATTGCCGGAGGTGAGGTCGAACCGGCTCGATCCGCCATAGGCCCCGCCCTGCACGCGCACCTTGTCCCACAGATAGGTGGTATTGAGGAACTTGATCGCCACGCTCGACGCCGCCGTCAGGTCGAACCCGAGCGCCTTGAGATTGGCGCCCTTGCCCACATAATTGACCTGCGCCGGAATGATCAGCCCTTCCGAACGCGGCTTGAAATCCACGCTCCAGTCGGCCAATGCCAGATTGCCACTTGGCAGGCGTTCGAGGAACGAAGCGACTTCGCCCTGTGCCCGGCCCCAAATCGAAGCGTCCGCCGTGGCATTCACCACCGCCCGCCCACGATTGAACAACGTATCGCGAATACGCTTCAGCGCCGCCTGCACACTGTCCCAGTCGCTATCGATCCGCTTGACCAGATCGCGTACGAAATTGAGATAGCTGATGCCCCCCATCTGTTCGGCGATCCAGCTCGCTTCCGTCAGTCCAGATTTCAGCCGCGTATCGACAATCGAATTACCCGACGGCACCAGCCGCGCTTCGAACCCGGCCTTTTCCTCCAGCGCCATCTGCTTGAAGCGCTCGCGATTATCGAGCCGCGCGTCGAGCAGCACATCGCCCATGATGGCGAGCATTTCCTCGACTTTGTCCGGCACCGCCTTGCCCGACAGGAAAAACCACGCGGCGCTGCCGCTATCGTTCTGCCGCGCGGAAAGGCCCCGATGCTGCGCAATGCCGCCAGTCGAGCGTCCGATGCGCTGCGTCAGCGACACGAAATCTTCCTTGCTCGTGCCGGTCTGCATCAGCGCCCGCCCGAACAGCGGCAGATAAGGCAAGAGGCCCTTGTCCAGCACATGCAGGTCGAACCCCAGATCGAGGTACAAAATACCCAGCGTCGGCAGGTCGTGATAGAAAAGCTTGGTGCCAGCCAGCGCGCCGATATCGATCGGCACCGTGCGGATTGTCCGCTCCAGATCGGCCAGCCCCAGCGTCGGAATCTTGGCCAACTGCGCCGGGTCGTCGACCGCTTCCTGCAGCGCCTTCAGCTTCTCGGTATCGGCAATCACCGCCTTGATCGCCTCGACATCGAGCCGCGCGCGCACCTTGGCCAGCCGCGCCTCCTCCGCCGCCACATCGCGCGCACCCTGCTTGTCGTCGGCGCTCAGCGTCACCGTGGTGCGGTGCATGTTGTCGAGGAACAGGCGGCGGATCTCGCTCTCGAAGTGGCCGCTCGCGGCTTTTTCCTTAAGGGTCGTCAGCGCGCTTTCAAACGCCAGCGGCGCCAGCGGATCGCCGCCATGCAGCCAGGTGCCCAGCGCCGAAAACATCATCGACATGCCCCGCGGGAACGAGCCGGTATTGTTCTCGCGCAGCGAAAATTCGAACGTATTGAGCGCCGCTTCCACGGTCTGCTTGTCGATGCCGTCGGTGGCGATCTGCTCGAGCGTCGACAGGATCAGCGCCTCGACCTTGCCGGCGTCGGCCGCGTCGATGCCCTTCATGCCAAAGCTGGCCATCGGCTGACGCAGGCCCGAGCCAATGCCACCCCCGGTGATGCCTTCGCCCAGGCCCGAATCCGTCAAGGCCTTGCGTAGCGGCGCCGCCGGATTACCGGCCAGCATATAGCTCAGCAGGCCATGCGACAGCGACTCGGTCTTGTCCGCCGGCGGATCGATCATCCAGTTGACACTCACCATGCCGTCGCGCGCCTTGCCGTCTTCCTTGGTGCCCGCATAGGTGGCCACGATATTACGCGGCTGGTTGAAGCGCGGCTGCAACTGCACCTCGGCATCGACCGGGGCCCGATCGAATTCCGAGAAATAGGCGTCCAGAATGCTCAACCGTTCCCCGGCGTCATCATCGCCGGAAAAGAACGCCCGCGCATTGGACGGATGATAGAACTTCTCATGGAAGCGCTTGAACTGCTGATAGCTCAAATCCGGGATCGCTTTCGGATCGCCACCCGAACTTTTGCCATAGGTGATATCGGGATAAAGCGAACGCTGCGAAATATCGCGCATCACGCTGTCGGGGGAGGAGAACACCCCCTTCATCTCGTTGAACACCACGCCCTTGTAGACCAGCGGCGCGGCTGCATCTTCCAGCTCGTAGTGCCAGCCTTCCTGCCGGAACGTGTCTTCGCTGATCAGCGGGAAGAACACCGCGTCCAGATACACATCCACCAGGTTGTAGAAATCCTGCAGGTTCTGGCTGGCGACCGGATAGGCCGTCTTATCCGGGAACGTCATGGCATTGAGGAAGGTATTCAGCGATCCCTTGATCAGCTCCACGAACGGCTTCTTGACCGGATATTTCCGGCTGCCGCACAGCACTGAATGCTCCAGGATATGCGCAATCCCCGTCGAATCCTCGGGTGGCGTCTTGAAGGTGATGCCGAATACCTTGTTCTCGTCGTCATTGACGAGGCTCAGCACCTCCGCCCCGGTCTTCTTGTGGCGATACAATTTCGCCTGGGAATTGACCTCGGCAATATGCTCGTCGCGGACGAGTTCGAAGGCATCATGAGTGGACATGGGGAGGGTCTTTTCTTGGAATGCGTTGCGCACAAGGTAGGGAGGCGCAAGAGGATGCGCTAGGGGGCAACGATGACGAAGGCGTAAGGTTCGCGTCTGCCGCAAGCCCGCCGCTGACTAAACCCCGCCGCGGATCTCCGGCTTCACTTCGCGCTCATACCACTCCGCCATCTGCCCCATCAGCGCCGGAAACAACGACCCCCGCTCGCTCGCCGCGACATTGTCCGCCAATTGCTCCGGCCTGCTGACACCCGCGATCACAGTGCTCACCTGCGGATGATCCAACACCCAGCGTAGCGCCACCTGCGCCAGCGGCACATTCTCGGGCGCCAGCCCTTTCAGCTCCTGCACCAGTTCCACACCGCGCTCGAACGGAATGCCCGAAAAGGTTTCGCCCACCGAAAACGCCGCGCCGTCGGCATTGTAATTGCGGTGATCGCTGGCGTCGAACCGCGTATCCTTGTCGTATTTGCCGGTGAGTAAGCCGCTCGCCAGCGGCAGCCGCACGATAATGCCGACATTCTGCGCCGCCGCCTGCGGCAGCAGGTCTTTGGCCGCGTCCTGGCGCAGGATATTGAAGATGATCTGCAGCGTCGCTACGCCCTCATGCTGCAGGCAGATAAGGCCTTCCTCGACCGTCTCGACGCTGGCGCCGTAATGGCGCACCAACCCCTCGGACTTGAACTCGTCCATCCAGCCAAAAATCTGCCCATCGCGCAGTAC
>NZ_JAQGJV010000029.1 GCF_028290435.1 Devosia sp.
TCTTGACGAACGGATGATAGACACACACCGCGCCGGGCAAAATCCGCAAGCCGCCGATCCCCAAGCCCTCGACGATATCCCGCCGCAGCGGGTTGCGCGCCTTGGCGCAGAGGCGTTCCACCCGCCCATCGGTATCGTCGGAATTGAGCGTGGTCAGGTCCATCAGCGTGATGGCCTTGAGCAACCAAGCCAGTTGATAGTCCTTCTTGACCGTCCGACGCGCGCCGATGCTGCCGGCGCGGCGTTCCAGCGCTGAACGGTTCATCCGCACCCGGCCGACCCAATCGAGATCGAGTGGAAAGCCCGGATTGCGCTTGTGGCTCGCGTCATGCTGCGTGTTGTCGACGACCTTGAGGCTCATAGTTCCTCCACCAGCGCGGGGATGAGTTTTCTCAGTTTTTCCGCGCCTTGCACTGCCATGGTCTTGGTATGCTCATGGCTGATATTTTCATTCGAAAGCCCGGCGCCCATATTGGTGATGGACGAGCAGGCCCACACTTTCAGTCCCAGGAACCGAGCCAGAATGACTTCGGGCGCCGTCGACATGCCCACGGCATTGGCGCCAAGCCGGATCGCCATCTGGATTTCGGCGACGGTTTCGAAGCTGGGGCCGGAGTACCAGAGATAAATGCCCTCATTGAGGCGAATGTCCAGCTTCTCGGCGAGGCCCTTGGCCTTGGCGCGCAGGTCGGGCGCGTAGCAATCCACCATGTTGACGAAACGCCGATCGGTCGGCTCGCCGATCAGCGGGTTCATGCCCGCATAGTTGATGTGGTCGGAAATCAGCATCAGATCGCCCGGCCGGAAGCGCTCATCGAGCGAGCCGGCTGAATTGGTCAGCAGCAGCGTTTTCGCGCCGAGATCGGCCATGGTCTGTAGCGCCGGCAGCATGGCAGCAGCGTTGCCGTGCTCGTAATAATGCTCGCGTCCGGTCAGGATGGCGATCCGCTTGCCGCCCATGGTGCCGATCAGGAGGTCCCGGCCATGCCCGGACACACCGCCCGAAGGAAAACCCTTGAGGCTGGAAAACGGGATGGTGACCTTATCGGTCAGCTCATCGCCCAGCGCCGACAGGCCTGAGCCCAGCACGATGGCGGCGGCGATCGGCTCGCTGCCGGCGATCTTGTGGATGGTCTTGAGAGCTTTGCTCATTTCCCCAAAAACTCCGGGCCGAACGAATGGGGCAGCAATTGTTCCAGCGTGCAGACCAGCGCCTCGCCTTCGACGCCGTGCGAAATCACGGTGGCGTCGAGATCGGCGAATTCGCGGATGCGCTGGCGGCAGCCACCGCAAGGGGTGACGGGCGCCGAACCGGGTCCCGTCACGTAGATGCGGGCGATGCGCTTGCCGCCGCCCGCGATCATGGCGGCGATGGCCGAAGTTTCGGCGCAACTGCCCTGGGGATAGGCGGCGTTCTCGATATTGCAGCCCGAATAAATCTGTCCGTCATCGGCCAGGATGGCGGCGCCCACCGAGAATTTCGAATAGGGCGCGTAAGCCTTGGCGCGAATGGCTTCGGCGGCCTCGTAAAGGGCCTTGTCCGTCGGAGTCTGTGACATCGCTCGTCCTCTGCGCCTTGGGGCGCTTAACGTTCCTTGGTGTAGGGAATGCCCGATGCCTTTGGCGCAACTGCCCGACCGATGAACCCTGCGAGCAGGATGATGGTCAGGATATAGGGCAGCGCCTGAATGGCCTGCACGGGCACCTCGCCGATCACCGGGAACTTGATGCCCTGCAGGCGGAACTGCATCGCATCCAAAAACCCGAACAGCAGGCAGACCAACAGCGCCGGCCAGGGTTTCCACTTGGCGAAGATCAACGCCGCCAGCGCGATATAGCCGCGCCCGGCGGACATGTTGTTGTTGAACCCGGCCGATTGGGCGATCGACAGATAGGTGCCGCCAATGCCCACCAGCACGGCCGTGATGATCAGCGCCTGATAGCGCAGCCAGCCCACCGACATGCCGGCGGTATCGAGCGCCTTGGGGTTTTCACCCACGGCGCGCAGCCGCAGCCCGAATCGGGTCTTGAACAGCACGAAGGCCGTCACCGGCACGGCGATGAACGCCACATAGGTCAGGATATTGTGGCCCGATATCAGTTCCCAATAAATCTCGCCGATGATCGGCACGTCCTTGACCTGTTCGGCAAACGGCAGCGTGATCGGGTTGAAACGCTGGTCGGCGCTGAGCTGGGGCGTGAAGCCGCCGCGATGGAACCAGCTCTGGCCCAGGAACGTCGTCAGGCCCGCCGCGAGGAAATTCAGCGCCACGCCGGAAATGGTCTGGTCGCCCTTAAGGTTGATCGAGGCGATGCCGTGGATGGCCGACATGCACAGCGCCACGCCGATGCCGGCAAGCAGGCCCAGCCAGGGTGAACCGCTGACAGCCGCCATGGCGGCCGCCGCAAAGGCCGCGCCCAGAAGCTTGCCCTCAAGCCCGATATCCACAATGCCCGAGCGCTCGGAATAGAGCCCCGCCAGGCACGCCAGGATCAGCGGCACCGCCAGCCGAACGGTCGAATCGAATATCAGGACCAGATCGTTGAAATACTGCATCATCCGCCTCCGGCCGGGCGCTGCCATCGCGCAAAAAGTTTCTCCAGCGGTATCCGCAGCATGTCCCCCATGGCGCCGGTGAACAGGATCACCAGGGCTTGGATGGTCACGATCATTTCGCGGGTAATGCCGGGCATCGAAAAGGCCAGTTCCTGCCCGCCCTGATAGAGCGCGCCGAACAGCAGCGAGGCCAGGGCCACGCCCACCGGATGGGCCTTGCCCATGAAGGCCACCGCGACGCCCACAAAGCCGGCCCCGGCGACGAAATTGAGGATCAGCCGGCCCTGCACGCCGCCCACATTGTTGACCGCCACCATGGCGGCCAGAGCGCCAGACAGCGCCATCGTGGTCATGATCATGCGCGAACTGGAAATGCCCGCATAGCGCGCCGCCGTCGGGTTGCGGCCAAGCGTGCGCATGGCGTAGCCAAACTTGGTGCGCCAGACCAGCCAATAGACGAAGAACAGCGCCACGATGGCCAGGAGGAAGGTCAGGTTGACGGGCGAATTCTTGAACAGGGCAAGGAATTCGCGCAATTGCGGCACGCGCGAAATCGCCTGGATTGGCGCGCTTTCGTCGGAATCGACGCCGGCGGGCTTGAGGATCTTGGTGATCACATAGCCCATCAGCGAGATGGCGATGAAGTTGAACAGGATCGTGGTGATGACGATATGGCTGCCGCGCTTGGCCTGCAGATAGCCCGGGATAAAGGCCCAGAACGCCCCAAACAGGCCGCCGGCAATGATCATCAGCGGGAACATCAATGCCCAATGCAGGCCGTTGAACAGCAACGCCACAATGATAACGCCCAGGCCCGCCACATAGGCCTGCCCCTCGGGCCCGATATTGAACATGCCGGCATGGAAGGCCAGCGACACGGCCAGGCCCGCGAAGATGAAATCGGTGGTGTAATACAGCGTATAGCCGAAGCCGCTGCCATAGCCGAAGGCGCCGTAGATCATGTAGCCGACCGCATCGAGCGGGTTCTGGCCGACCGACAGCACGATCAGCCCGCCGATCAGGAAGGCCAGCACGACGTTGAGCACTGGCAGCAGCGCCACATCGACCCAACGTGGCAAGGGGACGCGCACGCTCATTCGTCCAACCCCGACTTGTCCTTGTTATCCTGCGGGCTCATTTGCGTGAGGTTCTTCTCGATCAGGGTTTCATGGGCCGGCACGGTGCCAGGACCGGCATCGGGGGCGTGGCCGTCCTTGGTAACGCCGGCCATCAACAGGCCAAGCTCACCCTCATCGGCCGTTGCCGGATCGGCTTCGCCAACGATATGGCCGTCGAACAGCACCAGGATACGGTCGGAGAGCGAGCGAATTTCGTCCAGCTCCACCGAAACGAGCAGGATCGCCTTGCCGGCGTCGCGCATCTTGATGATCTGGTTATGGATGAATTCGATGGCGCCGATATCGACGCCGCGCGTCGGCTGGCCGACGATCAGCACATCGGGGTTGCCTTCCATCTCGCGCGCCAGCACGATCTTCTGCTGGTTGCCGCCGGAGAAATTGGCGGTCTTGAGGTCCGAATTGGCGGGGCGGATATCGAACTTGGCGATACGCTCCTTGGCCTCGGCCTTGGCCTTGGCGATATCGAGGCCGGGTCCTTTGCCATATTCGTGGTGATAGCCAAGGATGGAATTTTCCCATTCCTGGAACACCGTGACCAGACCCATGCGCTGACGGTCTTCGGGCACATGCGCCAAGCCGGCGAGGCGGGCACGGTGGGCGCCGTCATCGCCCCGCAAGGAGAGCGGTTCGCCATTGAGCATGACCGTGCCGAGCAATTGGTCGCGCATGCCGGAAATGGCTTCCAGCAATTCGGACTGCCCATTTCCCGAAACGCCCGCAATGCCGACGATCTCGCCGGCGCGCACGGAAAAGCTGACATCCTTGACGCGCGGAATGCCGAAATCGTCGGTGACGACGAGGTTCTGCACTTCCAGCATCACCTTGCCGGGCGCGGCGGGGCCTTTTTCCACGCGCAGCAGCACGCGGCGGCCCACCATGGCCTCGGCCAGTTCGGGCGGCGAGGTTTCGGCGGTGACCAGCGTCTTGACCATGGCGCCCTGGCGCATGACCGAGACTTCATCGGTGATCGCCATGATTTCACGCAGCTTGTGCGTGATCAGGAGGATGGTCTTGCCCTCATCGCGCAGCGTGCGCAGGATGCGGAACAGATGGTCGGCCTCGGCTGGCGTCAGCACGCCAGTGGGCTCGTCCAGAATGAGGATTTCGGCGCCGCGATACAGCGCCTTGAGGATTTCCACGCGCTGCTGCTGGCCCACCGAAAGGTCCTCGATGATCGCATCGGGATCGACTTCCAGGCCATAATCGGTGGCGAGGCGCTTGAGCTGCGCGCGCGCATGGCTCAGCGTCTTGGCGAGCAGCGGGCTGTCTTCGGCGCCGAGCACGACGTTTTCGAGCACCGAGAAATTTTCGACCAGCATGAAATGCTGGTGCACCATGCCGATGCCAAGCGCCAGGGCGTGGCGGCTGTCGGTGATGGTCTGCGGCTTGCCGTTGACGAGAATTTCGCCGCTGTCGGCAGTGTAAAAACCATAGAGGATCGACATCAGCGTCGATTTGCCGGCGCCGTTTTCGCCCACGATGCCATGCACGGTGCCGCGCCGCACGATCAGGTCGATATCCCGATTGGCGTGGACAGCACCGAAATGCTTGTTGATGCCGCGCAATTCAATTGCGGGCGCCAAAGCAGCGGCTGTTTCCAGCCGCTGCTTCGATGAGGTCTGGGTTGCCATAAGGCGACTAAACCTGTGCTGCCATCAGACCGGGCAAGCCTTGTCTTCGCGGAAGTCGTGCACCTTGAGCGTGCCGGCAACGATATCGGCGCGAGCCTTGTCAACCGCGGCGGTCATTTCCGGAGTGATCAGGGCCTTGTTGTTGTCGTCGAACGCAGCGCCAACGCCGTCTTCGGCCAGGCCCAGGTTCAGCACGCCGGCAGTCCACTTGCCGTTCTTTTCATCCATGAAGGCATTGTAGGTGGCGACGTCGACGCGCTTGGTCATCGAGGTCAGCACGTTGCCGGGATGCAGGTAGTTCTGGTTGCTATCGACGCCGATGCCCCACTTGCCGGCATCAGCCGCAGCCTGCAGTACGCCCGCACCAGCACCGCCGGCGACCTGGTACAGCACGTCCGCGCCCTGATCGAGCTGGCTCTTGGCGACTTCGGTGGCCTTTGCGGGGTCGTTGAAGGCGTCAAAGCCCGAACCGATATAGGTCTCGAGCACCTTGATGTCGGGGCGGGCAGCGTGGGCGCCCTGCTTGTAGCCGCAAGCAAAGGCTTCCAGCAGGTCGAGATTGAAGGCCGGGATCACGCCGATGGTGCCGCTTTCGGACTTCATGGCGGCGAGCATGCCGACGAGGTAGGAGCCTTCCTGTTCCTTGAACAGCACCGAGCGCACGTTCGGCAGATCGACGACGGCGTCGAGAATCACGAAGTGCAGATCGGGGAATTCAGGCGCCACGGCCTGCAAAGCCGTCACGAAATTGTAGCCGGGGGTAACGATCGGCGAGTAGCCGCGCGAAGCGAACTGGCGCAGGGCCTGCTCGCGCTGGGCGTCATTGGTGATTTCGAATTCGCCGTAGGTGCCGCCGGTTTCCTTCTTGTACATTTCGGCGCCGTTATAGGCGGCCTCGTTGAAGGATTTGTCGAACTTGCCGCCGCCGTCATAGATCACGGCCGGATCGGCAAAAGCGGCGCCTGCTGCGATGGCGCTCAGTGCGACGCCGCCGGCAATGGCCTTGGTCAAAGAAGTCAGTGTCATTGGATGCTCCCTGTATCGCACATGAGCGTTGGAGCGTGGCTCCAGCGGACAATCCCCGTGCGCTGACTGGCGATACAATCGTGCAAACGTTCGCCCCGCAAGAGGAAAAGCAGCAAATTTTTCCGGATGGTCAAAATTTGGGCGGGAGTACGCCGCGGCGCGGCAGGCAGACCGAGTCTAGAACCAGGCCATGATGCGCGCGAACAGATCGGCCAGATTGCCGTCGGCGGAGAACACCGCCAGCATGGCAGCCAGCGCGATGGCGAACAGGGCAATGGTATCTTGAGTGCGGTCGGTCATGTCACATCGATTGGCTGGCATTGCGGGGAAAGCGTTAGCTGTTTCCTAACCCAACAAAGCGGGACCAATCGTGATGCTTTTGAGGCAGATAGAGGCGTGGTTAGCGCTGTGTTAACGGCGCTAACCGACGATCTCAAAGAGGAGAAGCCATGCCTTGGATTTTAGGACCCGCCGCCGGCATTCTGCTGGCGATGCTCACTCCTGTGGCGGCAGCGGCGGATGACGCGCTTATCCGCCAACTGATACTGCTGAATTTATACGACCGGCTCATCGTAGAATGCGACGTTGGCGCGGGGTCGGAGTATCAGAAGTTTTTGCGGGATGCCCTGGTCTTGGCGGAAGGCTATGCTGAGCCGCACGATGTGACAGGGGCGAAGGCGGCCGCTGGCCGAATGCATCTTGATTGCGCGCCTGACAGCCTGCATATGCGGCGAATGTTGCGGGCGATGCGGCAATTCAGCGAGAACTGACCCGGACGATCATTCGGACGGCGGCGGCAGCGGCGTCACCGTGGCGCCCATTGCCTCGCCAAAACGCTCGAAGAAGCCGTCGATGACCTTTTGCGCCGAGTTGCCGATGATGGCCTTTCCCAGCCGCATGATCTGGCCGGACGCGCCGCCGGTGGCGGCGAATACCAGTTCGGTTTCATCGCCAACGTCGCGCAGCACGATATCGGCCGAGCCCTCCGCCAGTCCCAATAGCCCACCCTTGCCCTTGCCGGTCAGCGTGTAGCGCTCCGCCGGCACGATGCCGGACAGGCTCAGCCCGCCTTTGAACACCGGGTGGACCACCCCGAGATTTACCTTGATCTCAAGGTCCAACGCGGTTTCCCCCGCCCAATCGATGCGGTGGCAGCCCGGAATCGCGGCCTTGAGCACCTCGGTATCATTGAGCGCCGCCCACACCTGTTGGCGCGGCGCGGCGACATGGTAGCGGCCCCCGAACTCCATCAGCGCGAGCCTGCCGCGACATGGTTTTGGCCCATCTGTGGCAGCGCCCCATTGTGGCCCGAAAGCCCGGTTCTACATTTGCCCGCCATGTGGTGCCATCTCGCTCTTTACGTGCGGCTTTTTCGCACCAATATGAGCTAAATAGTTGGGCCCGGAGGCAGTTGCAATTGTCAGTGCGCTGCCCAGCGGCAATCTATGAGCGCGCCAAGCGCATAACGCCTGTCCAAGGCGTTCACTACGGGGAGCGAAAATGACCGACGACACCGCCAATGCCACATTGAGTGCGACGCCGCCGACGACTGTTATCGCCGAACGCCCCCTGCAATACCTGGATAAAGCGGTCACCGCGATCCGCGACCTGGGCATCTGGCCCGAGCAGCAGGGCGAAGCGCCGATCACCGGCCTGCTCTCCCAGATCACCGAACTCGACGAAACCCGCGTGGTGCTGATCGGGCGCACGCTCAGCCAGGCCAGCGCCTTCAATGAAGTGGTGCGCGTGCAGATCGCCGCCATGAAGATCGGCGAACGCTACGAAGAGATCACCAAGGGATTTGATTCCATTCGTGATGACGCAAAGGGCATGGTCGACCAGCTCTCCGACAACAAGATTGACCTCTTGGAGCGCGCCTCCAATGTGTGGATGAAGGTCAGCCGCGGCGATATCGCCCAGCGCTTCAACAAAATCCGCGACGTCTACCTGTCGGTCACCGCCGACACCAAGGACCAGATCGACCGCGAGCACACCATCCTCGAAGCCTATCGCGATTTCCGCGGCGCGCTCAAGCAGGCCGAGGTGATGGCGCTCGAAGTGCTGGAAACCGCCGAAAAGCGGCTGGCTGAAAAGAAGGCCGTGCTGGAAGCATCCTCAGCGGCCGTCGCGGCCTATGCGGGCACTGTGCCGGCTGAACGCGCACGCCTCGAAATGGATCGCGACGAGAAACTGCGCGACATGCAGAACGAAGAGGGTCGCTACCAGATCACCAAGGACCTCTCGGACAATCTGACGATTTCCTACAGCACCACCGAAGTGGTGATGGCGCGCCTGATGCAGACCACCAATGCCAAGGAACGCGTCTATCAGCAGTCGATCTCGTTCTTCTCGACCAACGAGACGGTGTTGACCGCCCTCTCCGCCTCGTTCACCGGCATGTTCGGCCTGCACGAATCCACCGAAACCCTCAACGCCATGAAGGAAGGGATGAGCAAGAGCCTCGAAACCCTCTCCGAGATCGGCGACAAGGTGCAGGAAGAAGCGATCAAGGCCGGCTACGGCCCCACCATTCGCGCCGACGCGGTCAAGAAGCTGCTCGACAGCGTCATCAACTTCCAGGAACGCAGCCGCACCATCATCAACGAGATGCGCGTGGCCTCGACCAAGAATTCGGCCGAAATCCGCGACGCGGTCGAGGATGGCAAGCGGCGCTTGGCAGTGCTGGCCGCCGAGGGCAATGCGCTCCTGCTCGAAACCAAGTCCTGAAGGAACACCCCGATACGGTGACCCACGACGATGAGTGACGTGACGGCCAAACCGGCGGCGCCGCTGGACGAAATCATGCTGGCGATGGACGTGGTGGATACACTGCGCCATCGTCAGGATTTGGCGACGCGCGAGCTTGACGGGGTCACCCGCGAGCAGCAGTTGATCGACAAGCTGCGCGCGATTTACCACCAGCAGGGCATCGAGGTCACCGACGACATCCTCAAGGAAGGCGTTTCGGCGCTGGCCGAAAGCCGCTTCGTCTACGATCCCCCCAAGCCCAGCTTCGGCGCCACCGTGGCGCGGCTCTATACCAGCCGCGGCAAATGGGGCCGGCCGGTGGTCGGCGTGGTTGTGGCGCTGGCTGTGTTCCTGGGTGGCTATTACCTGGTCTACAAGCCGTATCAGGCCAACATCGCCGAACAGGCGCGCGTCGAGCTGGTCGAAGGCCTGCCGGCGCAGATGGACGCTATCTACCAGACCATTTTCGAAGAGACCAAGGTGCAGCAGGCCGTGGTCCAGGCTGAAGACTGGCGCACCCGCGGCAAGGCCTATGCGGCCGAAGGCAATCGCCCGCAAGCCGAGGCGGCGCTGGGCCATCTGACGGCTTTGCGCGACCAGTTGCGCCAACAATATACCCTGCGCGTGGTCAACCGACCCGGCGTGCAATCGGGGGTCTGGACCATTCCCCAGGTCAACACCGCCGCCACCAATTATTACATCATCGTCGAGGCCATCGATCCGGACGACCAGGCGCTGTCGCTGCCCATCCTCAACGAGGAAACCGGGCAGACCGAAACCGTCGCCATGTGGGCGCTCCGGGTGCCCGAAAGCGTTTACAATGCCGTCGCCGCCGACAAGCAGGACGATGGCATCATCCAGACCAACGAGGTTGGTCGCAAGTCCGATGGTTTCCTCGATGTCGAATATCTCATGCCCACATTGGGTGGCGCGTTGACGCGGTGGTAGAGCAATGAGCATCCGCGGACCCGAAGCCCTCGCCTCGCTCGATGAAGCGATGCGCGATATCCGTCGCGAAGAGGATGAGATCAGTAAGCGCCTCGCCCGTTCGGCCGAGCGCATTTCCAAGATTCGCGAGACCGAGGCCGAGCTGTTCCGCCAACTGGCGCAATTGCGGCTCGACCCCGCCATCCAGACCGAATTGGACGGACGTATTTCGCAGGCCGAGATCAAGGCCCGCGAAATGATGAGGGCGCATGCCAAGGATTTGAGCCAGTCCGAGAAGGACCTGGCGGCGATCGATGCCGGGCTGGTCCAGTCGACCGAGAACCGCGGCGCAGCGCTCAAGGAACTCGATGCGCGGCAAGCCGAGCTCAAGGCGCTGGCCGCCAGGATCGGCGCCAGCATCGCCAAGGAGCCCGGCTTTGCGGCCAAGCGCAAGGACGCCACCGAACTGGCCGATGTGGCCGCCCAATCGATGCGCAAGACCGAGCAGGCCGAGGCCGACCGCGAGCAGAAAGGCCGCCCTTATCGCGACGACGGGCTGTTCATGTATCTGTGGGAGCGCGGCTATGGCACCAGCGGCTACCGCGCCAACAACCTGATCCGCTATCTCGATAGTCTGGTCGCCGGCCTCGTCAAATTCGAAAAAGCCCGGCCCAACTTCGCCATGCTCAACGAAATCCCGCTGCGCCTACGCGAGCATGCCGAGCGGCAGATCACGCTGGCCAAGCAGGCCGAGGCCGAGGCCGATGCGCTGGAAACAGAGGCCATCGACGCCGCCGGCGGCAAGCCGATCCGTGACGCGCTCGACGCCATCCAGGCCCGCATTGCGGCCATCGATGCCGAAATCGTCGCCGCCGAAGACAAGCGCGACGACACCGCCAAGGCTTTGGCGAGCCTTTCGGAAGGCAATGACCCCGCTTTCGCCGAAGCGCTTGCCGCGCTCGCCGCCGGTCTCGGCCGCGAGGATATCCAGACCCTACTGGCCGAGGCGCGCCTGACCCGAACCGGTCAAGACGATACCATCGTGGCGCAGATCGACGACGCCCGCGCCCGCATCAAGGACGAGGACAGCGAAACGCTGGAACAGAAGGACCGCCTCAAGACCTTGGCGGCCCGCCGTCGCGAGCTGGAAGACATCCAGTGGGAATTCAAGAAGCAGCGCTTCGACGATCCCCGCTCGACCTTCCGCGAGGATCGTCTCGTGGGCGACCTGCTCAACGATTTCCTGCGCGGTGGCATTTCGGCGGCAACCTATTGGGGCCAGTGGCAGAAAAGCCAGAACTGGCAAGCCGGCACCACCGATTGGGGCGGCGGCGTCGGCCTGCCCAACAATGGGCGCAGCAATTCGGGCCCCTGGTCCGGCAATGGCGGCGGCTTTGACTGGCCCGATTCCAGTATCGGCGGCGGCAAGTCCAGGTCCAGCAGCGGTGGCTTCAACTGGCCGAGCAGCGGCTCATCCGGCTCCCGCCCCAGTTCCGGCTCCAGCGGTGGCTTCTCCCGCCCCCGCACCGGCGGCTCGCAAGGCACCCGCAAGGGCCCGACGGGGTTCAAGACCGGCGGCGGTTTTTAGCGGCTACGGCCTAGCGAACCTTGCTTGAACGCCTGGCATCCCACCCACGGCGTCACCCGGCGCAGGCCGGGGCCCATCTCAAGAGTCAGGCCCGCCGCAAGGTTGCCGTTACGGCGATCTAGCGGCGTATTGCATGATCTCGGGATAGATCCCGGCCTGCGCCGGGGTGACACCGAGTGTGTGGGACGATCGCCCGCAAGCCCAGCGCCCCTCTTTTGTTTGCACAAACCCACCCCGCCCACCGCCCTTTCCGCGGGCTTGACCCGCGGGCCACCCTCAACCCCGCATGCGCGACGAGAGGCCTGCGGATCAAGTCCGCGGGAAGGCAGGATGGTGCAATTCCCTTTCACCGCGGATTGATAAAATCAAACACCGCCTGCGCATTCCCCGTCTCGGTGGCAAAGCGAAGAGGCTTGACCCGTTCGACCAAAATCTCCCCACCAACCGCTCTGGCCAGCAGTTCCATGGTCTCGGCCAGATAGGCATCGAGCGGCATCGCATTGGGATCGTTGGCCTGATGCGCTCCCTGCAAGAACGTCTGCACATAAGGCGGCGCGATCTCGATGACCTCAACCTCCGTGTTTCGCAGCAGATACCGCAGCGACTGCGAATAGGAATGGATCGCCGCCTTGGTGGCGCTATAGGTCGGCGTCGATGCCTTGGGCACGAAAGCCAGCCCCGACGACACGGTCAGCACCGCAGCCTTGGGCTGACGCCGGAAATGCGGCAGCAGTGCCGCGATCAGCCGGATCGGCCCCAGCAGATTGGTGGCAACAGTGTCTTCGGCGATGTTGAGATAATCCCCGCCGATGACATCCTCGTCCACCATGATACCGGCATTGTTGATGACGGCATTCAGCGCCGGGTGCGCTGCGACCACCCGGCTGGCAAAGTCAGCCACATCCGCCTTATCGGCCATGTCGACCGTATAGCCGACCATGCCGGGATTTGCCGCAATGACCTCGTCCAGCGCCGACTGGCGGCGGCCAGAGATGATCACCTGATTGCCGCGCTGGTGAAATGCCTCGGCCAGGCCCCGACCGATGCCCGAGCCGCCGCCGGTAATGAGAATGGTGTTTCCGGTGATCTGCATGGCGATGTCCTTTCGTGTTGCGTGAAGGACAGATATGCCGCACACTCTCCATATGGAAGTAGGCTCCCGAAAGTTCGATACACACCCAAAAGAGAGTGTCCGTGACTAGCCCATCTGCGCCGCCAAAAATCTATCGCTGGTCGGAACGCGTGGCGATGGAACCGCTCGATCCGGCGCTGGAGGCCCTGGTGCGCAATGTCATCGGCCAGGTCGCCGACAAGTGGACCATGCTGATCCTCGAGACGCTGGACGAGCACGGCACAGTCCGCTTCACCCAGATCGGCCGCCTCGTCGGCAACATCAGCCAAAAGATGCTGACCAAGACCCTGCGCCAGATGGAATATGACGGGCTGATCAAGCGCACCGTCCACCCCGTGATCCCGCCGCATGTCGATTACACCCTCACCGACCTCGGCCGCAGCCTCGGCGCCGCGTTCTGCGGTGTCTGGATGTGGGCAGAGGCGAATCATGCCGAGGTCGAAGCGGCGAGAGCGGCTTTCAAGGCGCGGAATAGCGAGGTTTAGGGCCGGTCGACATTCGTCTCAGGCCGAGACGAAAATGGCGGTTCGCGAGAACCGGACCGGAGCGTACGTCGGTACGTGAGGACCGGAAGCACAGGGAACCGGCATTTGCAGGCCGGCATCAGACGAATGACGATTGGCCCTAGTTCGCCTTCGCGGTCGCCATCAATTCCCAGACATTGCCTTCGCTATCCTCGAAATAGGCCGAATAGCCCCATTCCGATTGCGTGCCCGGCGTAATGATCGCCCCACCCGCGATCAGCACCTGGTCCAAAATCTCATCGACCTCTTCTGGGCTCTCCGCCGCATGGCTCAGCACGAATTGCGCGGTCCCGGTAATCGCGACTTCCTTGCCGGCGGTCTGGGCGATCTGCTCGCGTGGGAACAGCACGAAGGAAAAGTCATCGCTCATGAAGAAAGCGACGTGATCCTCGCCGGCCCCGATGCTGTCATCGGGCAGGTCGAACAGCGCCCGATAAAACGCGAAAGCGCGTTCGAGGTCATCGACCCCGATGGTGATGATATTGATCCGTGGCTGCATCGCAAGAACTCCAGCATGCTGACTGCAAACACCTTAGCGAAGGCGAGGCGGATTCGCATCCGCCCCGAACATTCAGCTCTTGGCCAGGAGGTTCCGCAGCTTGCCCAAAGCCGTCGCATTGGCTTCGCCATAAGCGATGGTACCCTCGAATTCGCCCTTGGTATTGAGCAGGAAAACCGAGGCCGTGTGGTCCATCGAATACTCGTCGCCCCCCAGCGGCACCTTCTCGGCAAAGATGCCCCAGGCCTTGATAATCTTGGCGATTTCCGCCGGATCGCCGGTCACCGCAGTGATGCGGTCAGACACCCAGCTCACATAATCGCCCAGCACAGAGGTGGTATCGCGCTCCGGATCGACGGTGACGAAATAGGCCCGCAAGTCCTTGCCATCATTACCCAATTCCTGAAACCACGAGGCCATTTCCGCCATGGTGGTGGGGCAAACATCAGGGCAATGCGTATAGCCGAAGAACAGCATTGAGGGGTGACCCTGGAACATAGTCTGGTCCACCGCCTTGCCGTTCTGGTCGACCAGCGAATAGGTGCCGCCGCCAAAGCTGCGCGCGGCTTGCGCTGGTTGGCGCAGCAGCAGTGCCGCGGCGCCAGCGGTCAAGCCCAGGGCGACTACCGCCACCCAGAGCCACAGACGAAAAGATCTGATCATCATCGGCCCCTAATGGTCCATGTGCATCGCCGAATCGGCGGCAGCGCCCAGCACCGGCACGTCGAGATCGACACTGCCCGCTTGCTCGAAAGTCAACGTGATCTTGACGGTCTGGCCCTCGACGAACGGCTGCTTGAGCCCCATGAACATCATGTGCAGGCCCGCGGGCTGGAAGGTTATCGTCTCGCCGGCCGGGATGACGACGCCGTCGGGGAGCTGGCGCATTTTCATGACGTCACCCTGCATCGACATGTCGTGGATTTGTCCGACATCGGCGGCGGAAGACGACACCGAGACCAGCCGGTCATCGGTCGTCCCATTATTGGTGATGGTCACGAAAGCCCCGCCGACCGGGGCGTTGGGCAGTGTGGCGCGGGCAAAGCCGCCGCTCAATTCGAGCGTGCCGACGACTACGGGAGCGCCCATATCATGGCCCTCTTGGGCGAAGGCAGCAGTAGATGACAGCATGACGATGGCCGCAACGGCGGCGCGGAAAAAGGTGCGAAGCATTGGATTTTCTCCAGAAAACAAAGAACTGAGCCGGCCAAAGGCCGAAAATCAGGCGATTGCCGGAGGGCCTCTGGGAGGCGCCGAAACGTTGAGGCGCGGCGCGATTAGATGGTGCGGCGGCTCGGCATAGGCGACCGACACCATCGTAGGCGCATCAACCGCGATCACCGCAAGGGCGGGCGCAACCAGTTGTTGCTTGCCGATGCTGGCAGCCGGGCACTTCGTGACGAGGCTCTTGCCCTCGCTGCGATCTGTGTCGGCAGAGCACAGGACCCAGCCAGTTTCCAAGGTCTGATAGCCCAGCGCGGCGAAGTCGAGCTGGGTGGCGCGGGCCTGATGCAGCGGCGTCAGGATGGTCAGCAGATAGAGCGCCAGCACGGCAAATGCCGTCCCGATCTCTTTGCTGAACCTGCGCGACGTTGACATGGCGTGACGTCTCCCTGCCTCCGCTCTAGTGCGGAAGCCGAGGCGGCTCAAGCTCCTTATTGTCGCAAGCCTCACATCGAGGGCGTGTAGGTATCGGCGCAGAGCGTGATGAAGCGCTTCATGGCCGCCGAAAGCGGACTGGATTTGCGGCGGGCCACCAGCAGTTGACGCAAGGCCCAGGGCTCGGCGAGCGGCGCGCAGATCAGGTCAGTGCCGGCCAGCAGGTGGAGGCTATTGCTGCGCAAAAAGCCGATGCCGAAGCCGGCCTCCACCATGCGCACCAGGGCCGGAAAGCTTTCGACCCGCACGGTTTCGCCCAAAGGCTTGCCGGCCCTGTTGGCCGCCTCGATCAACAGCCGGTCGAGCGAGCCGG
>NZ_JAQGJV010000031.1 GCF_028290435.1 Devosia sp.
ATTTCGGTGACGACGATGCACCAGGTGCCGTGTTTGCCTTTTTCCACTTCCCACTTGGCGCGCAGGCGGAAGCCGCCTCGGCCGGTTTCGTAGGCGGTCAGGATGGCGGCCGGGTCTTCCACCAGCACGCCGCCGGTGGGGAAGTCGGGGCCGGGCATGTGGCGCAGCAGGTCGGCGGTGGTGGCCTCGGGATGCTGGATCAGGTGGATGGCGGCGGCGCAGATTTCGCCGGCGTTGTGCGGCGGGATCGAGGTTGCCATGCCCACGGCGATGCCGGCTGCGCCGTTGGCCAGCAGATTCGGGAAGGCGCCGGGCAGGACGATGGGTTCGGATTCCTCGCCGTCGTAGGTCGGGCGGAAATCGACCGCGTCCTCATCGATGCCGGCGAGCATGGCCTGGGCGACCAGGGTCAGGCGGGCTTCGGTGTATCGCATGGCGGCGGGGTTATCGCCGTCGATGTTGCCGAAGTTGCCCTGCCCTTCGATCATCGGATAGCGCGTTGCGAAATCCTGCGCGAGGCGCACCAGCGCGTCATAGATCGCCTGGTCGCCGTGCGGATGGAACGAACCCATCACGTCGCCGACGATCTTCGCGCATTTCTTGAACGTGGAGCCCGGATCGAGCCGCAGGATGTGCATGCCGTACAGGATGCGCCGATGCACGGGCTTCAGCCCGTCGCGCGCATCCGGCAGCGCGCGACCCATGATGGTCGACAGCGCATAGGCGAGATAACGCTCTTCGAGCGCATCCCTGAGATTGATCGGATCGGGTTCGGCCGGAGGCGCCGGCGGCGTGAAGGGCTTGGCCATGCGTCGGGGTTAAAGCATGCCCCGCGGGCTCGCAAGTTCCCTTTTTGTCCCGTCCACCGGCAAGGCCCAACTTGCAAGCCAGTGTGGCCAATCGGCACTTGCGTCTCACGCGCCGCGCCATTAACCCTTCGCCACCATCTGTTCTGTCAATCCGCGCATTGGTGCGGAACTTCGCGACTCAAAGCCGCATTTAAGAGGCTGAGAACGCATCGTATTCATCTGAAAAACAGGTCCATTGGCGTGAAACTTTTGATCCGCACGATATCCTTCCTCGCGCTTGCAACGATTCTCGGCGCCGGCGCTTTCGCCGTCGCTGGTCCCCAATCGGACCGCGTGGAAGCCAGCGAAAACTGCGCGACCCGCGAAGTGCCGCTGGACGAGGGCTATGGCGTGACGCGCGTCGAGCTTCGCGAAGTCTGCGCCCCTTAAAGGCAGGCCAGATAGGCGGCGCGCGAGTCCGGCATGGGCACGCCGCGCGCCGCGAAAAGATCCCGCTCCAGAAAATATCCTGTCAGGCGAAACCCCGCGAGAACAGAGTCCCGTTCCACGGGCGCTTCCGGGTCGTCGGCGGTCAGGAAATCGGGGAGCGGCAGCAGCCTGTCCCGCCAGGGCTCGCCCGCGATGCGTGAGACGGCGCGCCCCGACTTCGGCGACACATAGACGAGATCATCTTTCGCGCCGGTCGACGCGCATTCGTTGAGATCGAGCCCGAACCCCAGTTCCACCAGCATCGCCATTTCGAGCCGCACCATCAGGGCTGGCGCAATGCCCGCCTCGTGCAGGCGATCGACAATCAGGCGCGCCATTTCATACAGCGCGACATGAGGCTCGCGCTCGGGCAGAAGCCGCAGCAAGGCGCAGACGAGGCCAACGCCGTGCAACGCCTGCGATGAGGCCATGAGATCGGATGTGCGCAGCCGCATGGCCTCCAATGCGTAGAGCCCCAGATGTTCCTCGATGCGCGCGCGCCAGGTGGCGTCCACCGAATTGCCCGGCTGCAGCACGGGCTGCATGGCGCGAGAGCGGCCCGAGCGCACCATGCCAAGATGACGGCCATGCTCGCGCGTCATCAATTCCGCAATCACGCTCGACTCGCCGTGTCGGCGCACGCCCAGCACGAGAGCTTCGTCACGCCATTCCATGCGACGCGATCTTCGATGAAGCGCAGAACCGCGCTCCCCTCCCCCTTGAGGGGAGGGGCTGGGGGTGGGGGGAAGGCGCCGCGAGAGTGGCGATCAACTCGGGCGGGGCTCCACTCCCGATGAGGCCTCCCCCCACCCTTGCCCTCCCCTCAAGGGGGAGGGGACGATGGAGCCGAGGAATTGAGGTGATGCTGATTTTAGGAGCGCTCAGATCGATGAATGCCCCGGCGCCTACTCCGCCGCTTGCGCTAATCTCGGCCCGGCCGAAGCATCGGCGACGCCGCCGAATTTCTCGAAATTCTTGCGGAACAGCCCCGCCAGATAAATCGCCTTGGCGTCATAAGCCTCGCCATCGGCCCAGGTGGCACGTGGCGTCAGCAGCTTGCCATCGACACCCTCCACCGCCAGCGGGACTTCAAACCCGAACAGTTCGTCAATCCGCATCGGGGTCCGCTCCAGCGTGCCGCCCAGCGCGCCGTTGAGCAGGCGGCGGGTGGAGGCGATGTCGATGCGCTTGCCCACTCCGTAGCCGCCGCCGGTCCAGCCGGTATTGATCAGCCAGGCACTGGCGCCGCTGCTGCGCAGTTTTTCAGCCAGCATGTCGCCGTAGACGCTGGGGTGTAGCGGCATAAAAGGGGCGCCGAAGCAGGCCGAGAACGTCGCCTGCGGCTCGGTCACGCCGCGCTCGGTGCCAGCCACCTTGGCGGTGTAGCCGGAGAGGAAGTGATAAACTGCCTGCTCTGGCGTGAGGCGGGCAATCGGCGGCAGCACGCCAAAGGCGTCCGCGGTCAGGAACACCACCGTGCGCGGCGTGCCGCCGACACTACCCTTGGCAATCGAGGGCAGCACGCTGAGCGGGTAGGCGGCGCGGGTGTTTTCGGTCAGCGAGACGTCGTCGAATTCGGGCACTTGGTTGGCGTCGAGCACCACGTTTTCCAGCACCGTGCCGAACCGTTTGGTGGCAGCAAAGATTTCGGGCTCGGCGCTGGCGCTGAGCTTGACGGTCTTGGCGTAGCAGCCGCCCTCAAGATTGAACACGCCGTCCTGGCTCCAGCCATGCTCGTCGTCGCCGATCAGGGGACGCGCCGCGTCATTGCTGAGCGTCGTCTTGCCGGTGCCCGACAGGCCAAAGAACAGCGCGGTTTCACCGTTGGCGCTCAGATTGGCCGAGCAGTGCATCGGCAGCACGCCCTGGCGCGGTGCGTGGAAATTGAACAGGCTGAACACCGACTTCTTGATTTCCCCGGCATAGAGCGTGCCGGCGATAACCACGATATTGCGGCTCATATCGAGCGCGATCACCGTATCGGTGCGGCTGCCATGGCGCGCCGGATTGGCCTTGAAGTGCGGCACATGCACGATGGTGACCTGCGTCGCGCTCGAGCCAGTCTCGACCTCGCCGGGGCGGATCAGCAGGTTGCGGATGAACAGCGCATGCCAGGCGCTCGGCGTCAGCACCGTCACCCCATATTGGTGGCGCGGATCGGCCCCTGCCAGCAGGTCCTGGCGATGCAGGTCCTGGCCCGTCAGCGAAGCGATGGCGTCGGCCAGCAACACATCGAAATCGTGCGGGCTCATGGCGCCGGCATTGTCCCACCACACGCTGTTCTCGGTCAGCCCGTCGCGAACGATGAACTTGTCCTTGGGGGAGCGCCCGGTGAAAGCGCCGGTCCGCACCGAGACGGCGCCGTCCGCCGTCAATTCGGCCTCGCGGCGCTCCAGCGCCAGTGCCACCAATGCCGGCGCGATGGCGTTGAGCGAAAGGGCGCCGGCGCCCTCCACAATAGTCTGGCGCAGGGCCTGATGATCGAACATGCTCATCTTGTCGCTCCCAATCTCCGGCACGAAAAGACTTTGCGTGTCGGCTAACTAAGCGCAAACTACTGCATGGGAGCGAACACCAACCATCCCGGAATCGGTCTTAAGACTGAAGTTGCATCGGCTTTTGTAGGGGTTGCCAGGTGGCGTTACCCTTGGCCGCGCCATATTTAACGCGTATTTGTCGCTTGCAAGAGCGCAAGCCTAAAAGCGTCCGGGCCGTTGTGCCTGTCTATAAAACAAGAGAAAGGCAGCTCATGCCAAAGATCGCCCTGGTGGACGACGACCGCAATATTCTCACTTCCGTGTCGCTGACGCTGGAAGCCGAAGGCTATCAGGTCGCCACCTATACGGATGGCGCGTCGGGCCTTGAGGGCCTGACCACCGACAAGCCGGACCTGGCCATTTTGGATATCAAGATGCCGCGCATGGACGGCATGGAGCTGCTGCGCCGCCTGCGTCAGAAATCGGACGTGCCGGTGATTTTCCTCACCAGCAAGGACGAGGAAATCGACGAGCTGTTCGGCCTCAAGATGGGCGCCGATGATTTCATCACCAAGCCGTTCTCCCAGCGTCTGCTGGTCGAGCGCGTCAAGGCGATCCTCCGCCGCGCGGCCCCGCGCGATCCTTCGGCTCCGGCCGGCGCGCCGGGCGAACCCGGTTCGGGCAAGGCGCTGATCGAGCGTGGCTCGCTGGTGATGGACGAAGAGCGCCACACCTGCACCTGGAAGGGCCAGCGCGTCACCCTGACCGTGACCGAATTCCTGATCCTGCAGGCACTGGCGCTGCGCCCCGGCGTGGTCAAATCGCGCAACGCCCTGATGGACGCCGCCTATGATGACCAGGTTTACGTCGATGACCGCACCATCGACAGCCACATCAAGCGGCTGCGCAAGAAATTCAAGGCCACCGACGACGACTTCGAAATGATCGAAACGCTGTATGGCGTCGGCTACCGCTTCAAGGAGCAATAAGAAGCCCTTGGCTATTCTGGATCAGGATCGTGAAGAGGACACTGGCGCTACCGCGCCGGTCGAGCATACGGCTGCCCCGCCTCCTAAGGAGCCCAGGCGGCGCCGCCACCTCTGGCGCACGCTGATCACGCCGTTCTACAAGCTGGCCTATGGCATCGGGAAGTTCCTCGATTTCACCATTTTCTCCAGCCTGACGCGCCGCATCATGGTGCTGAACCTGGCGGGTCTGCTGGTGCTGGTGGTGGGCATCCTCTACCTCAACCAGTGGCGCGCCGGGCTGATCGATGCCCGCGTGCAATCGCTGCGCGTGCAGGGCGAAATCATCGCGGCGGCCGTCGCGGCTTCGGCCACCGTCGATAGCGACGTGATTTCGGTCAACCCCGATCGCCTGCTCGAGCTGCAAAGCGGCTCCTCGGTGTCGCCGCTGAGCTATTTCGATCCGACGCTGGAATTTCCCATCAATCCCGAGCGGGTGGCGCCGCTGCTGCGCAACCTGATCACGCCCACCCGCACCCGCGCCCGGATCTATGATCAGGGCGGGCTGATGATTCTCGACAGCGACAATATCTATGCGCGCGGCGAGGTGATCCGGCAGACCATCACTACCGAGCCGCCGTTCTTCCTATGGGACTGGTGGAATGCCATGCTGGCCTGGGTGCCGGGGGACAATTATCCGACCTATCAGGAATACGACATCGACGAAGGCCGCCGTTATCCGGAGGTGGATTCGGCGCTGCAGGGCGCGCCGGCCGATTTCGTGCGCGTCGATGCGCATAATCAGCTCGTCGTCTCGGTCGCCGTGCCGGTCCAGCGCCTGCGCGCCGTGGTGGGCGTCATCCTGCTGTCCACCGCGCCGGGTGATATCGACCAGATCGTGACGCAGGAGCGTTGGGGCATCCTGCGCATCGCGCTGATCGCCGCGGCGGTGCAGATCGCGCTGTCGCTGCTGCTGGCAGGCACCATTGCGGGGCCGATGCGGCGCCTGTCGGCGGCGGCCGAGCGGGTGCAGACCGCCGGCAATGCCCGCGCCGAAATTCCCGATTTCACCGACCGCACCGACGAAATCGGCCATCTGTCGGGCGCCCTGCGCTCGATGACCGATGCGCTCTATAACCGCATCGAGGCCATCGAGCGCTTCGCCGCCGATGTGGCCCATGAGTTGAAGAACCCGCTGACCTCGCTGCGCAGCGCTGTGGAAACCCTACCGCGCGCCAAGCGGCCCGAGGATCTCGAACGGCTCAACGCCATCATCCAGCACGACGTGCGCCGGCTCGATCGCCTGATTTCCGATATTTCCAATGCCAGCCGGCTCGATGCCGAACTGGCGCGCGAAGGCGCCGAGCGCGTCGATATCGAAAAGCTGGCCGAAGCCATGGTGTCGATGCACAACGACATGGCGTCCCAGCGCAATGTCCATGTCGAAATGGCCAAGCGCGTCGGGCGGGGCGCCGCCATCGTCAACGGCCATGAAAGCCGGCTGGCGCAGGTGTTCTCCAACCTCATCGACAACGCCGTCTCGTTCTCGCCCGATGGCGGCAGCGTGCGCGTGGCGCTCGCCACCGACGCCGACGATATCAGCGTCACCATCACCGACGAGGGTCGCGGCATCACCGGCGACGTCACCCGCATCTTCCAGCGTTTCTATACCGACCGCCCCGATACCGAGAGTTTTGGCGACCATTCGGGGCTGGGCCTGTCGATCTCCAAGCAGATCGTGGAAGCCCACAAAGGAACCATCAAGGCGCATAATCGCACCGACCGGAGCGGCGCCGTGTTCTCTGTTGTATTGCCCAAGGCGCGCAAATAGATTGCCGCAATGAGCAAACCGAAGAACGTGCATGGCACTGGGCTGGTCCTGGGCGAAATCGGCGTCTTGTTGCGCGGGCCCTCCGGCGCCGGCAAGTCCGTGCTGGCGCTGAGCCTGCTCGATCGCTGGACCGATCGGGGGCAGCCATCGTTCCTCGTCTCCGACGATCGGGTCGATCTGAGCGCCAAGGACGATATCGTCACCATGCACGCGCCGCCCAATCTGGGCGGGCTGGTCGAATTGCGCGGGCGCGGCCTGGTGCGGCGGCCGCAGCAGTCAGAGGCGCGCGTGCACCTGGTGATCGATCTGGTCGAGGATTTCGCCCGCATGCTGGAGGAGGAGGAATTCTCCACCGACCTGCTCGGCACCACGGTCGCGCGGGCTCCCGTGCCCAAGGCCGGCGTCGTCGGGCTGGGCCATCAGATGCTGCTGGTCCGCGAAGCCATCGCGGCATTGAGCCCGCGCTCGCTCCTGGCGTGACAAAATACCACTTGAATCCGTGCCGTACCGGGGCAAGACTGAGCTCCCAAGGCGCTTTAGGCTGGGATATACCGGCCTTTTGATAGCGCGTGGGGCGTGGCGGGATATACTGGCATGCCTTAAACGTCGTAGACTGGGCGTTCCGGGCAGTCTGGGGAAATTGCATGATCGGTATGGTTCTGGTGACGCATGGCGCGCTTGCCCATGAATTCAAGTCGGCGCTTGAGCATGTCGTCGGACCGCAGGATCACTGCGAGACCATCGCCATTGGTCCGGACGACAATATGGAAGAGCGCCGCAACGACATCCTCAAGGCCATCGACGATGCCGAGGACGGCGGCGGCGTCATCATCCTCACCGACATGTTCGGCGGCACCCCGTCGAACCTGGCCATTTCGGTGATGCAGAACCGCCAGGTCGAGGTGATCGCCGGCGTCAACCTGCCCATGCTGGTCAAGCTGGCGCGCATCCGCGGCGACATGCCGATCAAGGAAGCCGTCAACATGGCCCAGGAGGCCGGGCGGAAGTATATCAACGTCGCGAACTCGATTTTGGGCAATAGCTGATGGAAACCGCGGCCGGCGACCGCGCGGTCGCGCAGCAATTGACCATCGTCAATCGCAAGGGCCTGCATGCCCGCGCCTCGGCGCGCTTCGTGCGCACCGCCGAGTGCTTTGACGCCACCATCAGCGTCATCAAGGACGGCACCTCGGTGGCCGGCAATTCCATCATGGGTCTGATGATGCTGGGGGCAGGCCCCGGCTCGACCATCCTGGTGCAGGCCAGCGGCAAACAGGCCCGCGAGGCGCTCGAAGCCATCGTCGAGCTGGTCAATAACGGCTTTGACGAGGATAGCGACGGGGCCGCGGGGTGAGCGAGGCGATCGAACTGCATGCGGCCGATCCGGCTTGGCCTGCAGCATTCGAAGCCGAGCGCGCGCTGATCCTGCCGTGCTTTGCCACGCCGCCGCTTCTCCTGGAGCATATGGGGTCGACTTCGATCCCCGGCCTTCCCGCTAAGCCCATCATCGATATCATTGCGCTGGTCGCTGATTTGAAGGCGGCGCGTGCCGCCATTGCTGCGCTGGAGGCCCTGAGCTATTCCTATTGGGCCGCCAATCCCGACACCACCAAGCTTTACCTCGCCAAAGGCCTGCCGCCGGCGCCACGTCGCACGCATCACCTGCATATCCATGATGATGCCGACGAGGTCACGCGGCATCTGATGTTCCGTGACCACCTGCGCGCCAATGCGCAGGTTCGCGCCGCTTACTTCACCCTCAAGCAAGATCTGGCCGCCCGGTTTCGCGAGGATCGCGAGGCCTATTCCAGGTTTAAGACGGACTTCATCGACGCGGTCGTACTGTCGCTGGGCGGGCCATCGCGCAAGGTCGACTGGAACCGCTGACGAGACGCTGCCGTTGACCCGGTCCAAGGAGAGCAGTTCATGCGGCGTGTCGTTGCCGGTATTGGTGGTGTGGCTTTGGCCGTCGCGCTCAGCCAGTTCCCCGAATATGCCCAGCAATATACCCAGCGCCTGGGCGGCGCCGTCGATGAGTTGCGCATCGTCACCGAGAAATTCGATCACGACGCACAGGAGGCCGGGCTCGACCGGCAGCAGGCGCTGACGCGATTCGAGGCATCTTCGGACGAATTTCTGGCCGGACGCGGCACCAGCGAGGCGGCCAATTTCGCGCGCTACGAGCAGTTGAGTGCGACGCTTGCTCGCATTCAGAACGCCAATGCGGTGGAGCGCTTCCAGATGATGCCCGCGTATTTCGATACCGATATTGGCGCGCGGACGCTGGACAATTACAAGCCTGCGGTCCCGGTGACGGTCGAAGGCATCCTCTATGCGGGTGGCGGATTGCTGGTGGGGTATTTGCTGATGTCGGGGATTTGGCGGTTCTTGGCGATGCCGTTCAAGAAGCGGTATCCGGCCTATCGGTAAGCGCCCATCATATATTGATTGGGGCTACCCCTCACCCCCTCCCAGCCTCCCCCATCAAGGGGGAGGTGTCTGCCGGTGGGTGTGGCTCGATCCAGTTTAACGAGTGGAGAGAAACCTCCCCCTTGATGGGGGAGGTAGGAGGGGGGTGTTCTCCGCCCCAGATAACTCATTACCGGGATATAAACTTATCTTTATATCCCCGGTTGATCCGCAGCAGCCCTCCGCGTATAAGCCCCCTCAATCGTCCCTGATCATGCCCGGAGCATCCTCATGAGCCTCAAGCCGACCGACTATGCGGTCAAAGACATCGCCCTTGCCGATTTCGGTCGCAAGGAAATCACCATCGCCGAAATCGAAATGCCCGGCCTGATGTCGATCCGCGAGGAATATGCCGCCGCCCAGCCGCTCAAGGGCGCGCGCATTGCCGGCTCGCTGCACATGACCATCCAGACCGCCGTGCTGATCGAGACGCTTGTTGCTCTCGGCGCCGAAGTGCGCTGGGTGTCGTGCAACATTTTCTCGACCCAGGATCACGCTGCGGCCGCCATCGCTGCCGCCGGCGTCCCGGTATTTGCCCACAAGGGCGAGAGCCTTGAGGAATACTGGCAGTTCACCGATCGCATGATGGACTGGGGCAATGGCCTCACCCCCAACATGATCCTCGACGATGGCGGCGACGCCACCATGTATATCCTCAACGGCGCCAAGGCCGAAAAGGACATCTCCATCCTCGACAAGCCGGGCAGTGAAGAAGAGGAAATCTTCTTCGCCACCATCCGCAAGCGCCTGGCCCAGAGCCCCGGCTTCTTCACCAAGATCCGCGACGCGATCCGCGGCGTGTCCGAAGAAACCACCACGGGCGTGATGCGCCTCTATCAGCTGCACGCCAAGGGCGAGCTGCCGTTCCCCGCCATCAACGTCAACGATTCGGTCACCAAGTCCAAGTTCGACAACAAGTACGGCACCCGTGAATCCCTCGTCGACGCCATCCGTCGCGGCACCGACGTGATGCTCGCCGGCAAGGTCGCCATCGTCTGCGGCTTCGGCGACGTGGGCAAAGGCTCGGCCGAATCGCTGCGTGGCGCCGGCGCCCGCGTTCTGGTCACCGAAGTCGATCCGATCTGCGCCCTGCAGGCCGCCATGGAAGGCTTTGAGGTCGTGACCCTCGAGGACGCCGCCCATCGCGCCGATATCGTCGTCACCGCCACCGGCAACCGCGACGTGCTTATGGTCGATGACATGCGCAACCTCAAGGACATGGCCATCGTCTGCAATATCGGCCATTTCGATAATGAGATCGACGTCCTGGGCCTACGCAACTTCAAGTGGACCAATATCAAGCCACAGGTCGATCTGATCGAGCAGCCCAATGGCAAGCGCCTGCTGCTGCTGTCCGAAGGGCGCCTCGTGAACCTGGGCAATGCCACCGGCCACCCCAGCTTCGTGATGAGCGCCAGCTTCGCCAACCAGACCCTGGCCCAGATCGAGCTGTGGACCAATGGGGTGAACCTGGAGAAGAAAGTCCATGTTCTGCCCAAGCATCTCGATGAGAAAGTGGCTGAACTGCACTTGGCCAAGCTCGGTGCCAAGCTGACTAAACTGACCAAGACCCAGGCCGACTATATTGGTGTTTCGCAGAACGGGCCATTTAAGTCGGGCGAATACAGGTACTGATTTATCCCTATTGCTGTTATGCTCAAGGTCAGCCGGTTCGTCCGGCTGGCCTTTTTGTTTGCCCCTGTTCGTTTCTGCTTCGTTCTCCGTCAAGTGGGCATATCAATGATTTGCCCGCTATGCACAGCCATTAAGACTCTTTTAGCCGATTCACGCGACCGGTATGGTGAGGTGATTCGGCGGTCAGGGGCGCTTAGAGCGTTTCCAGCAAAAGTGGATACCACTTTTGCGGTTCGGAAACGTGACCAAGCAAAGACCGAGAGCCCCATTTTGAGTCCATCAAAATGGGAAAGCTCGAGGCCGGCGAATGGGGCGGCAGGATCAACTGATTCGGCGTACGTCGCTCCGCTTTGAGTGCATGCGTTCCGGACCCGGAAAACGGGCCGGCCTGGCATCGACAACAGTTTAAAGAGGCAGCGCATGGCGCCGGATCGTTTCCGGAGACGTTGGGGATTCGCGGTACTCGGTGCCGCACCCCTAACCTTACTATCGGCTGTGCCCGCCCTCGCACAGTCCGGCTCCGGCACCACCATTGGCGGCGCCGCGCCGCTGGCCATCGCCGTCGGTGCCGGAGGTTTCGCACTGGTCGCCATGGCCATCGTGCGCAGCATGCTGGTCGACGGCAAGGCCGCCCGACAACGGGCCGGCGAGCAGATCGCCAGCCTGCGCGCCCTGGTCGACGAATACGAAGTGCTGCTGTCGGGCACTCGCGAAGTCACCGTGTTCTGGACCGAAAATGGCACTGGCGGCGTCAAGTTCCTCGGGCAGGTCGCCTCGGTGCTGCCGCCCGGAAGACAACCCGAAAGCGTCCTCAACTTCTCCTCCTGGCTCATCGGCGACGACGCCGACCGGCTGGCCCGCCTGCTCGAGGCCCTGCGCGTCGATGGCCATGCCTTCGCCGCCAGCCTCAAGGCGCTCGATGGCCGCGTAGTGCGCGCCAATGGCTGGGTGCTGGGTGGCGGCGCGGCCCTGCGTCTGCGCCCCGCCTTCCTGCAGCCCGAACCGGCAATGCCGCAGCTTGCCGTCACCTCCGCCACCGGCGACCTCGCCAGCGCCCGCGCCGTACTGGCGATGATGGACCAGCCCGCCTTTGCCCGCGACGCTTCCGGCCGGCTGGTCTTCGCCAATGCGGCCTATCTCAAGCTCGCCAAGGACCTCGGCAAGGCAGGCAGCGAGACCGCGCCGGCCGAACTGCTCGATGCGCCGCTGCTGAAGAAACACCTCGCTGCCTGCGCCAACGGCCAAAAGGCGATGCTCCCGGTCGCCTGGCCCGAACAGGGCGCCTTCGAGCTGGTCGAGTTTCCGCTCGAAAACGGCCGCGCCGGCTATTTCCGCCCCGCCGAGGTCGCCGCCAAGCCGGCCGATGCGACGCTGTCCCATATCACCGGCATTATCGGCGCGCTGGCCACCCCGATCGCCATTTTCAACGCCAATCGCGAATTGGTGCAGTTCAACCAGGCCTATGCCAATCTGTGGCACCTCGACCCCAAATTCCTGGTGCTCGGCCTCGATGAGCGCGCCATTCTGGACAAGTTGCGGACCGAGGGCATGCTGCCCTCCGAAGTCGACTACCAGACCTGGCGGGCGCAACACCTGACCTCCTATAGCCTCAAGGCACCGCGCGACAACGAGCCCTGGCATCTGCCCGATGGCCGCACCATCAAGGTGATCGCGGCCCCAGCCGGCGCCAGGGGCGGCGTCATCTACGTGTTCGAGGACATTACCGAACGCCTCAAGCTCGAAAGCACCAACAAGGCCTTCACCAATGTGCAGCGCGAAACCATCAATGCGCTCAGCGAGGCCGTGGCGGTGTTCGGCACCAATGGCCGCCTGACCATTTCCAATCCACGCCTGTCCGGGCTGTGGAAGCTGCCGATGAACGAGTTGGGCCAAAGCCCCCATATCGACCAGATCGCCGAGGCCTCGGGCCGGGCCATGCCGGATGATGGCGCCAGCATCTGGCGCGATCTCAAGCGCGGCATTATCGACCTCAACCCGACCCGCTCCGACACCACCGGCCGCATCAACCGCGCCGATGGGCGGCTGCTGGATTATGCCATTACCCGCCTGCCCGACGGGCAGACCATGATGACCTTCCTCGATGTCACCGAAAGCGCCAGCTATTCCAAGGTGCTGAAAGAGCGCAATGACGCGCTGGTCGCCGCCGACCTGCTCAAGGATGCCTTCGTCGAGAACGTATCCTATGAACTGCGCTCGCCGCTGACCAACATCATCGGCTTCGCGGACCTCTTGGCCAGTAGCGAAGGCGGCGGGCTCACCGAGCGTCAGCGTTCCTATACCGATTACATCCGCGCCTCCTCAGTGACGCTGGGCGTGCTGATCGACAATATTTTGGACCTGGCCTCGGTGGATGCCGGCATCGCGGAGCTGCGCCCCGAATTGCAGGACGTCACCAGCCTCGTCGACAAGGCCCGCGCTGGCCTGTCCGCGACCTTCCCCGAAATCTCGGGCGAAAAGCCTATCAACTTGACGGTCGAGGTCGACGATCACCTGCCGCCCTTTATCGCCGATGGCACCCGCATCGTTCAGGTCCTCTATAACCTGCTGTCCAACGCGGCGCGCTTCTCCCCGCCCGGTGGCGAGATCAAGCTGACCGTGTCGGCGCGTTCCGAGCGCATGCTGTTCGTCATTGAGGACGAGGGCCCCGGCCTGACCGACGAAATGAAAAACGCCATCCTGACCCGCATCGATGCGCCCGCCGGCCGCCAGCGCGGCGCGGGCCTGGGCCTTGCCATCGTCAAGACCTTCGTCAACCTGCATGGCGGCACCATCACCGCCGAGCGCCGCGAACCGCGTGGCAGCCGCATCACCGTCAACCTGCCGCGCGACAGCGCCATGGCCGGCGTCGCCGAATAATGGACCGGCTGCTCGCCGATCCCGAGGCCACCGACGCGCTGGGCGCCGAACTGGCGGCGAGCCTGAAGCCCGGCGACCTGGTGCTGCTGCTGGGCGATCTGGGCGCCGGCAAAACCGCCCTGGCCCGCGCCATCATCCGCACTCTGGCGGGCGATGCCGACCTCGACGTGCCCTCGCCGACCTTCGCCCTGGTGCAGCCCTATGACACGCCCAAGGGCGCGGTGCTGCATGCCGATCTCTACCGCCTGGGCGATCCGCGCGAAGTCGATGAACTCGGCCTGCTCGACAATCCCGCCGCCATCGTGCTGGTGGAATGGCCCGAACGCGCCCCCGAACTGTTCGACACCGCCAAGCTGATTGTGTCCCTCGCCATCCCGCCGAATGGCGAGGGGCGGACCGCGACACTTGAGCGCCGCTAAGCCCGCCCCCTTTGCCCGTCCCAGCACGGGGCCGCTGGAGGGAATGGAGCCATAATGCCCCTTCCAGACTGCGCGGGGATAAGCTGGAAGGAACCGCGCCGTCCGTCGGCAGTTGGTCTGGCACAAGGAGCCACTCCCATGCCCACCGAACCCAGCGTGCCGACCCTGCCTGATGAGACCAATCCCGGCCCGGTGCCGCCGATGGGGCCAGAGCCGGTGCCGGCCGATCCCACCCCCAATCCAATCAGCGATCCCGTCGAGCCGGGCGAAGAGCCCATTATGCCTCCGGACCGCGATCCATTTCCCGATCCAGGCGAAACGCCGGACCCCAATCCCGTCAGAGCCGCTTGATCGTCTCGATATCCTCGACGCTGTCGAAAAACACCACCAGCGCGCGGCGAAACAGCGGTTCATGCGGCGCCGCGCGCGAAAACAGCGTCATGCAGGAATGAAACTTGCGATCGTCGGGCGCGCCAAAAATCTCGAAAATGCTCGGCCCTGGCTCGCTGGGCACACCGGCCTTGTGCAGCACCGCGCGCGTGCATTCCCGAAGCCGCTCGCCCAGCACGGGATGATCGAAATAGTCGCGCGCTTCGGAGAGGCTGTGCAAAGCAAAACGCCGGGCGGTGGCGCTGTGGCCAAGCCCGGCGAGTTGCGGAAAGATGAACCACATCCAGTGGCTGCGCTTTTCCCCGGCGCGCAACTCGGCGAGCGCCTGGGGGTAAACGCCTTCCTGGGCGATGAGGAACTGGTCGAACATCGCCCGCAGTAAGGCGATCAGGCCTGACCGCCGCCTTCTTCTTCTTCGAACAGCACCGCATTGGCCCCGGTCGCCGACAGGCGAACCTTGTTGCCTTCGATCTCGGCGACCAACTGGCCCTCGATATAATGGTGATGGCCTTCATGGCTGCCTTCGCCGCTATCGGCCTTGGTCAGCTTGATACGGCCGCCTTCGACCTTGTCGACAGTGCCGACATGCACGCCGTCGGCGCCGATGACTTCCATATGTTCCTTGATGCCGTCGAGATTGCTCATGCTAACGCTCCTGCTGAGTTGGATAGGGAAACGTCGTTGCGGGCGGATGGATGCATCGGCTCGCAGCGAAGTCGCACTATCTTTTGACGCTGGTGCCGGACGGGTCCGGCACCCAGATGTGGGCCTTTGCCGTGTCGGTGGCAAGACGCTCAGGCCTCGGCCGGCACCAATCGCTCCATCGGGTCCATGGCGATGGTGGTTCGGCGCGTGCCGGGCACAAGGAACGCCACCGCGATTGCCAGCGTCGCAAGACCCGCCATGGCGAAGAAGCCGGCGACGAAGCCGATCTCGGCCGGCTGGCCATTGGCCTGCAGATTGCCGGTAACCAGCGCACTCATCAGTGCCGCCCCGATCGCCCCGCCGATGGTGCGCAGGTTCGAGTTCATGCCGCTGGCGACCCCTGTCTGCCCGGCCGGCGCCGTCTGCACGATCAGGCTGGCCATGGCGGCGATGCCGAAGCCTAGGCCTAGCCCGAATACCGCGCCGGCCACCGACACCTCCCATTGGCTGGCATGGAACAGCGCGAGGGCCGCACTGGACAGCGCCACGAAGGCCGCGCCCAGCGCCAACTGATACTTGAACCCCACCACATGCACTATCGGCCCGCTAGCAAACCCGGCCACCGCCATCGCCACCAGCATGGGCAGCATGAGGAGGCCCGATTGGGTGACGCTGGCACCGAAGCCGAACCCGGCCGAGGCCGGCAATTGTGCCAGTTGCGGCAGGAAGGCGAAGACGCCGAACATCGACGCGCCGAACAGCAGCGCGGTCAGGTTATTGGTCCAGATGCCGGGCAGGCGCATCAGCTTCATGTCGATCAGCGGATTGGCCGAACGGATTTCCACTGCGATCCAGGCGGCGAACAGCACCGCGGCCGCGACAAACAGGCCGATGACATTGCTCGACGCCCAGCCCCAGCGGGTGCCGAAGCTCAGCGGCAGCAACAGGCTCACCAGCCAACCCGCCAGCAACACCGCCGCCAGCCAGTTGATCTTGCCGCCAGTACGCAACGGCGACTCGGGAACGACGAACCGCGTCGCCGTGGCGCTGGCGACAAACAACACCATCGGAATCCAGAACAGGCCGCGCCAGCCGAAGGCGCTTTCGATGGGGCCGGCCAGGATTGTGCCCAGCCCCGAGCCGATGCCGATAATGGCCGACAGCGCACCGATGATCGAGGGCATGCGGGCGCTGGGGAATTCGTCGCGCGCAATGCCATAGGTCAGCGGGAACACCGCGGCGCCAAAACCCTGGATAACGCGGCCGGCAATCACCAGTTCGATAGTGGGCGCGAAGGTGGCGACAAGACTGCCAAAAGCCGCGGCACCCAGCGCGATGACGATGGTGCGGCGCTTGCCGATCATGTCGCCGACTTTGCCCAGAATGGGCGTCGATACGGCTGCGGTGAGCAGCCAGGCGGTCAATGTCCAGGTGACGACAGCGGGCGTGGTGCCCAGATCGGCCTGGATGATCGGCAGCACCGGCACCAGCAACGATTGCAGCATGGCGAAGATGGCGACGTTGATCGCCAGAATAGGAAAGATAGCGGCGGCGGGGCCGCGCTTGGTGGAAGTCATGACAAACGTCCTTGTAACTTGACTATCCGGAGGCAGGCTCCGATATAGAACAGGCAAGACCTCAATGCGGAGGATGCCTCCGGTTCTATATAGCGGAGGGACCCTCCGCTTGCAAGGTCATTCCGGGAGATCAGCCATGTCCGCAGCGGTGGACACCATCACTGTTGCCGTCCAACGCCCTCATCGCGCCGATGCGCGGCGCAATTTCGATGCGCTGCTGACTGCGGCGCGCACCGCCTTTGCCGAAAACGGCACCGAGGCCTCGCTGGAGGATATCGCCCGCCGCGCTGGCGTTGGTATCGGCACGCTCTACCGCAATTTCCCCACCCGCGCCGTGCTGATCGAGGCCGTCTATATCGATGGTGCCGAGGACCTGGTCCGCGCCGCCGCCGAGGTAGCAGGCCTGCCGCCCTGGGAGGCGCTGCAGCGCTGGCTCTGGCGCTTCGTCGAATACGCCGCCACCAAGAAGGTGCTGATCGAGGCGCTCAACCGGGAATCCGCCATGGTCCGGTCCTGCCGCGACGCCTTCTACAATGCCGGCGAGCCGCTGCTGAAACGGGCGCAGGCTGCGGGCGAAGTCCGGGCCGATACCGACATCGACGACGTCATGCGCCTCATCGCGGGCGTGGCGGGCGTGACCTTTCCCAGCGCCGAACAGCGCCAGCGCGTGCTCGCCATGGCGATCGACGGCTTGCGGCTCAGCCGGGCGTAACGCGGCGCCGTCCGGGCAAAGCCGGGCGGGTTACCCAAGGCCAAGACGGGCCGCCAGACCCTCCCATGGTTTGTTTGCGGCGACGCCACTCTGCCATCTGGCCAGCGCCACCCATGCCCGATATGGTTGTCCAAACATATCGGAGTGACCCATGTCCCGTTTTGCCCTGTCGCTGGTTTTCGCCCTCCTGGCCCTGCCCGCCACCGTCTTCGCGCAGGCCGGCCCCGCGCAATTGACCGGCGCCGTCACCACGCCGCTGACCCTCGACGAAACGACCCTCAAGGCGCTCCCCGCCACCACGCTCGATGTCAGCTTCGAAACCTCCAAGGGCCCCGAAACCGGCCACTATACCGGTGCGCTGCTATGGGACCTGGTGAACAAGGCCGTGCTGGTCAACGACGAGGGCAAGAACGCCGCCCTCAAGCACACGCTCCTGATCACCGGCAGCGACGGCTACGCCGTCTCGGTCGCCCTGGGCGAACTCGACCCCAACTTCGCCAACACGCAGGTGCTGCTGGCCTATGACGGCGCGGATGGCAAAGCCTCGTTCGACCACCTGCGGCTGGTGGTGCCGGGCGATGTGCATGGCGGACGGAGCGTAAAGGATGTGGTGGGGATTGAGGTGAAGTAGGAGGTAGAGAGCAGTTCTGATGGAATTTGCACGCCCCGCCGACGGTGTCATTCCAGCGCAAGCCGGAATGTACCTGAGAGCGGCGCATGGTAACCTCCTGCACACCGAGCTGATACACGGCTACCAAGTAAAATGGCCCATTAACTTACCGCTGATCGGCGGTGCGCTGGCATATCGGCAATGACTACTTGCCGCGTTTCCTCTTCCCAGAAATAGTAGATGCGCAGACAACGCCTTGGATCGCGAGTATCGGAATTATTCTTGATATGCCAGTCAGCCGTCTCGCGTCGTCCTTGCCACTCGAATTCAAACTCATCTCCTCCACATCGAGCGTTTCGAATTCCCGCCTCTATGGCATAGTCCTTGTAATCGCGTTCACTGCCATTTAACCGACCGTCTCGGTATTCGTTTGCAAGCCAAAGCAGGCTTCGACCGCAGAGCGCGATATCCTCAAAATCTGGCGATCTAGCTCCGCGTCTTGCAGCCGGCGCAAGCGCAACGCGCCCGGCCAGAACGGTGTCGCACCAATTGGTAAAGTCGGCCCACGTTTCCGGCACGCTTGCTACCTCATCCTCCGGCGCACCCTTCTCTTTTAATAGCCCAAGGAGCTCTTGAATCCGAAAAACAGATGCACGATGCTGTGCCTCAGCCGCTCGTGCGCGTTCATCAGATTTCTTTGCTTCCTCATCAAAATAGTCCTGCGCCGTCCGCTCCTCCGCCACTTCCTTCTCGAGAGCGCTAATCCGCACCTCAGCCGCGACTAATTTCTCCGTGTCGGTTGCGCCCTCTCTCACAAGTGACTCTTGTCGAAGCTTCAAGGAGGAGTTCCGGATTGCCGAGAACGCCAACACCTCTTCGCCTATCTTGTTCGCCCTAATGCTCTGCTGAGCCGCCATGAGACGTAGCCAGCGCCCGCATCGCTCTTTGGCTTCCGTCGTCCCAAGTTGGTCAGCCACAATCAAGCGGTGATCAAAAGGGTTGGCACTTCTACTGAACCCAGGAAGGTACGCTCGGACTCCACCGCTAAAAACTGAATGCGCCCTGCCAAAATAGTCCGTTAATGCCCAACTTGCCTCGGGCGAAACCACTGCCACAAAGCCAATACCCAATGTAGCTCGAGCGAGCCCTGCACTCTCAATCAATGGGGACAAGGAGCCGTCGGGTTGAACAACCGAGGAAAGAACGAAGATTGGAATTTTCCGAGTCGGGTCTAATATGAGATCAATCAATGTCTTAACGTCGATTTCATCGATGAAATCGACAGGCTCAAAAGACGCGTCGATATTGTTGACGTAAAGCCCGTGATTTTCGCTGACCTGTTGAACCAAACCAGGAACATGCGGCGATACGTCAAGAGTCGTCTCTTGAGAGCTTGCCAGAAGTCGAAGGCTAAATCTCGGTTGCTCTGCCTTGTGCCTGCCGATCACAACTTCAGTGGTCCATATCCGTCCGGGTACAATCTTATCCGGGTCATCAGCCCTTATGGCCCAAATATCGGAATCTAGGCCGGCGATTCTGACGGCGACACTTGTTCTCCCGCCCGCAAAAACCTCGAAACCTTCGAAGGACCAAGCTTCGGTAGGAAGTTGTCCGCCACTTCTGTTTTGTGCCCAGACTAACACTTCTCTTCTTGCCGCCTCCGCGGCCTGAATAGGGTCACCCCCAATTCTCGCTGAGACGCGAAGGATTTCGTGTTCACGCAGATAACGGCCATATCGAGTCGGAATAATTTTCGATCCGGCGCTGTCCTGCACTTTCTATTACCCTGTTAGTTACCTACCAACGTATTCTATGGCGCGTACAGAGTAAGCCTCTATCGCCTTCATCTTCGTGTTTTTTCACAGCCGTTTTAGTACCTCGCTAGTGCGCCTCATCCCAATTATGCGCCGCATGCGCATCGACCCGGATCGGCACTGACAGCCGCACCGCCGGCTCCGCCGCGCCCTCCATCACCTTCGTGATCGCCGGCATCGCCGTCGCCTCGCTCCCCAATGGCACTTCGAAGATCAGTTCGTCGTGCACTTGCAGCAGCATGTCGGCTTCGATGCCGGCCGCCTTCAAGGCCGGCTCCATGCGGATCATGGCGCGGCGGATGATGTCGGCGGCGGTGCCCTGGATGGGGGCGTTGATGCTGGCGCGTTCGACGAAACTGCGCTCGGACGGGTTGGCGGAATTGGCGTTGGGGAACTGGATCTTGCGGCCAAAGAGCGTCGTGACGTGGCCGTCGATTTTCACCCGGCGGCGCTGCTCGTCCATGTAGTCCTTGATGCCCGGAAAACGCTCGAAATAGGTCTTGATGTAGTCGCCTGCCTCGCCGCGCGGAATGCCGAGCTGGTTGGCGAGGCCGAAGGCGGAAATGCCGTAGATGATGCCGAAATTGATCGCCTTGGCGCGGCGGCGCACGTCGCTGGGCATGCCCTCGACCGGCACGCCGAACATTTCGGATGCCGTCATGGCGTGAATGTCGAGGCCTTCCTCGAAGGCGTCCTTGAGCGCCTGGATATCGGCGATATGGGCCAAAACCCGCAGCTCGATCTGGGAATAATCGGCGGAGATCAAAATCTTGCCGGGCGCGGCCACGAAGGCGCTGCGGATCTTGCGGCCGTCCTCGGTGCGCACCGGGATGTTCTGCAGGTTGGGCTCGTTGGACGACAGGCGCCCGGTCAACACCGAGGCCTGGCTGTAGGAGGTGTGCACGCGGCCGGTGCGGGCATTGATATGGGCGGGCAGGGCGTCCGTATAGGTGCCCTTGAGCTTGGTGAGCTGGCGCCAGTCGACAATGGTGCGGGCCAGCGGAATGCCCTTGAGCGCCAGGTCCTCAAGCACGTCGGCGCCGGTAGCCCAGGCGCCGGTCTTGGTCTTGGAGCCGCCGGGCAGCTGCATCTTGTCGAAGAGGATTTCGCCCAGCTGCTTGGGCGAGCCCAGGTTGAAGCTCTGTCCGGCCAGCTCATAGGCTTCGGCCTCGAAGGCGGCGGCGCGCTGGGAGAAATCCCCCGAGAGGCGCGAGAGAATGGCACGATCGACTGAAATGCCGCGCGATTCCATCCGGCTCAGCACCGGCGCTAACGGCCGCTCCAGCGTTTCGTAAAGTGTGGTGGCATTTTCGGCAGCGAGGCGCGGCTTCAGCACATGCCAGAGCCGCAGCGTGAGATCGGCGTCCTCGGCGGCGTAACGGGCGGCGGCGGGGATTTCGAGCTGGTCGAAGGTCTTTTGCGCCTTGCCGGTGCCGGCGAGGTCCGAAAAGGAAATGCCGGTATGGCCGAGCCAGTTATCGGCCAGCACGTTGAGGCCGTTATATTGCACGCCATCGAGCGCGTAGGACAGCAGCATGGTGTCATCGATCGGCGCCATGGTGATGCCGTAGCGCGCGAAGATCGACGTGTCGTATTTGGTGTTCTGGCCGATCTTGAGGATCGACTTGTTTTCGAGCAGCGGCTTGAGAATGTCGAGCACCTCGCGGATCGGCAACTGGCCCTCGACCAGCCCGCCTTCATCGAGCAGGCTCGCGGCGCCGCGCGAATGGCCGACCGGAATATAGCAACCATTGCCCGGCTCGGTGGAGAGGCACACGCCCACGAGGTCCGCCGATTGCGGATCAAGGCCGGTGGTCTCGGTATCGATGGCCACATGGCCCTTGTCGACGATGCGCGCCACCCAGGCGCTGAGCTGGTCCAGCGTAGTGACGGTCTCGTAGGCGTCATAATCGATCGGGATGGCCTTGATGCGCGCATGCTCTTCCTGGGCATGCAGGGTGGGGCCAGTGCCGGGCACTTGCGGGGCGGCCAGTTTGGCGCGCGCCACCGACAGGTCGGCCGATTTGCGCGGATCGCGGCCGCTGGCGGCGATAGCCGGATCGGCCTCCCAGGCATCGGGATCGGCATCGAGCAGGCCGGCAAGGCGCTTGGTGATGGTGGCAAATTCCATCGCCTTGAGGAAGGGGAACAATGCCCCCGGCGCCATCGGCACGCGGATCAGCGCATCGAGCGAGAGTTCCACCGGCACCTCCTGCGACAGGGTCACCAGGCGCTTGGAAATGCGGGCGCTTTCGGCGTTCTCGCGCAGCTTTTCGCGGCGCGCGTTCTGCTTGATGTCGTCGACATGGTCGAGCAGGTTTTCCACGCTCCCATATTGGTTGATCAGCTCGGCCGCGGTCTTGACGCCGATGCCGGGCACGCCGGGCACGTTGTCGACGCTGTCGCCGCACAGCGCCTGCACGTCGATCACTTTATCCGGGGTCACGCCGAACTTGGCAAACACCTCGTCCATGCCGATCCAGCGCAGCGGCGGCTGGCCGGGACGCGGAATGGTATCGAGCAGGCGGATCGAGCCATCGGGCTCCACCAACTGCATCAGGTCCTTGTCGGAGGACACGATGGTGACCTTGTAGCCCTCGCGGCGCGCATTGCACGCATAGGTGGCGATGATGTCATCGGCCTCCCAGCCTTCCATTTCGATCGAGGGGATCGAAAAGGCGCGGGTGGCGGCGCGGGTCAGCGGGAATTGCGGGACCAGTTCTTCGGGCGCCGGCGGGCGCTGGGCCTTGTATTGCGGATAGATGTCATCGCGAAAAGTCTTGCCGGAGTGATCGAAGATCACCGCCATGTGGGTGGGCGCGTCATCCCCCTTCATGTCCTCGGTCAGCTTGAACAGCATGTTGCAAAAGCCCTGCACACAGCCGACGGGCAGGCCATCGGATTTGCGATTGAGCTGAGGCAGGGCATGGAAAGCGCGAAAGATATAACCCGAGCCGTCGACGAGCAGCAGATGCATGAGAACCGATTCCTGAGACTGGACGCAGCCCGACTTTACGGGAAGCGGGCGCGGCTTCAAAGGGCGGCGAAGTTTTTTGGCCCAGTGTTCGTCTCGTACGGGAACTCTTTGGCGCCACACGCCGTTTTCGAGAATTCGGGGTCGGAGCGGTGCAAAGCCGCCAGCGTTTTCTAAGTGAGCGTCATGTCAGATCAATCAATCGCCACCAAAGCCAAGCTCGGCGTATCGGGGCTCGACAATATCCTGGTTGGCGGCTTGACCCGTGGCCATCTCTATCTGCTTGAGGGCAGCCCCGGCACCGGCAAGACCACGATCGCCCTGCAATTCCTGCTCGATGGCGCCCAGAATGGCGAAACCGGACTCTACGTGACCTTGTCCGAGACCGAGGACGAATTGCGCATGACGGCGACGTCCCATGGCTGGGACATCGGCGACAAGTTCGACATTTTCGAGCTGGCGCCGCCCGAAAGCCTGCTCGACGCCGAGCAGCAACAAACCCTGCTGTTTTCCTCGGACCTGGAGCTGGGTGAAACCACCAAGGCGATGTTCGAGGCGGTCGAACGCATCAAGCCGTCCCGCATCGTGCTCGATAGCCTCTCGGAAATCCGGCTTCTGGCCCAGAGTTCGCTCCGGTATCGGCGGCAAATCCTGCTGCTCAAGCATTATTTCGCCCGCAATGGCGCCACCGTGCTGATGCTGGATGACCTGACCACCGAGTCCAACGACAAGACTGTTCACTCGGTCGCCCATGGCGTGGTGCGGCTGGAGGAATTGGCGCCGGATTATGGGGCCGAGCGGCGGCGGCTGCGGGTGATCAAGTATCGCGGCCAGGCCTATCGCGGCGGCTATCATGATTTTACCATCCAGCACGGCGGTGTCAGCGTGTTTCCGCGCCTCGTGGCCGGTGAGCACAAAACCAGCTTTGAGCGCAGTGCCCTGACCAGCCGTATTCCGGCGCTCGATGCCCTGCTCGGCGGCGGGCTGGAGCGCGGCTCCAGTGCATTGGTGCTGGGACCGGCCGGCGCGGGCAAGTCGCTGCTCACCATGCATTTCGCCAAGGCGGCGGTGGAGCGTGGTGAGAAGGTCGCGCTGTTCATTTTCGACGAGGAACTGGGCCTGCTGTTCGCCCGTGCCAAGGCCATGAATATCGACTTGGCGGCGATGCAGGCGACCGGCAACCTGTTCATCGAGCAGGTCGACGCGGCCGAATTGTCGCCGGGTGAATTTGCTCATCGCGTACGCGAGCGCGTCGATTCCTCGCAGGTCAAAACCGTCGTGATCGACAGCCTCAATGGCTATCAGGCCGCCATGCCGCAGGAACATGCGCTGCTACTGCACATGCATGAACTGCTGCAATATCTGAACCGGCAGGGCGCCACGACCTTCCTCACCGTTGCGCAGCATGGGCTGGTCGGCGATATGAAAGCGCCGGTGGACGTCACCTATCTGGCCGATACCGAGAACCTGCTGCGCTATTTTGAAGCGGCTGGGCGGGTGCGGCGCGCCATTTCGATCGTCAAGAAGCGCACGGGCACCCACGAAGACACGATCCGCGAGTTCCGGATCAACGCCAGCGGCATCACGCTCGGTGACCCGCTGGTCCAGT
>NZ_JAQGJV010000053.1 GCF_028290435.1 Devosia sp.
ACAAAACCATGAGGCAAGTCTCGCCGCATGCCGCAGTCTTCGAGCCGTCCCGCTCTGCGGGCAAATCGATCCAGTGGATCGATTTGAGGAGAGAAGGCCATGAGAGCTACGCTCGAATGGCAAGGAATCCGCCCGGTCCACCCGCGCGGCGCTTGCGCACGCCCACTTCCATACTAGTCAAGCTCGTCCCGCCCCGTTAAGCCTGATGCAGCTTGAGGAGGCATCCATGACCACGACCAAAAAGATCCGCTGGGGCATTCTGTCCACCGCCAATATCGGCATGGCCAAGGTCACCCCCGCCATCCAGAAATCCGCCCATTCCGAAGTCGTCGCCATTGCCTCGCGCGATCTTGGCAAGGCCCAGGCCGCCGCCGCCGAACTCGGCATCGCCAAGGCCTATGGCTCCTATGAGGAACTGTTCGCCGATCCCGATATCGACGCCATCTACAATCCGCTCCCCAATCACCTGCACGTGCCCATGACGCTCGCCGCTGCCAAGGCCGGCAAGCACGTGCTGTGCGAAAAGCCCATCGCCCTCAATGCCGCCGATGCCGAAGCGCTGCGCCAGATCCCGTCCGGCATCATCGTGCTCGAAGCCTTCATGATCCGTTTCCACCCCCAATGGCTGCGCGCCCGCGACATCGTCGCCTCGGGCGAATTGGGCGATGTCCGCGCCATCAATGCGGTCTTTTCCTACTTCAACAATGACCCCGCCAACGTCCGCAACCAGGCCGATATCGGCGGCGGCGGCATCATGGATATCGGCTGCTACCCCATCACCGCCGCGCGCTTCATCTTCGGCGCCGAGCCGAAACGCGTCGTTTCCCTCGTCGAACGCGACCCCGATTTCGGCACCGATCGCCTTGCAAGCGTGCTCGCCGATTTCGGCAATGGCCGCCAGCTCAGCTTCATCTGCTCCACCCAGGCGGCGGCGCATCAGCGCGTGCAGGTCCTGGGCACCAAGGCCAAGCTCGAGATCACCATCCCGTTCAACGCGCCCGCCGACGAGTTCACCGCCATCACGATCGACAGCAGCGGCGGTCTCGACGGCACCCTGGCGCGGCGCGAAATCCTTCCTGCCGTCGATCAATATACCGAACAGGCCGAGGCCTTTGCCCTGGCCGTGCTCGGCGAACAGGCCCTGCCCTGGGGCGTGGACGACGCCATTGCCAGCATGCCCGTGCTCGACGCCGTCGTCGCCAGCGAAAAATCGGGAGGCTGGGCGGCTGTCTAGTGCAGTTCCGGCTCGATCAGTCGCCGGCACATCAGCTTGATGCCGGCGACCATTTGGGCCTCATCGGTGATCTTGAACGCAATGCCATAAGCCGCCGCGCAGACCACCCGGGTCAACAATTCCGGCTCGCCCACCCCGGCGGCCCGGAGCTCGGCGCCGATTTCGGCCTCGGCCCGCAGGTCCTTGTCGCGGAACCTGACGCCGACCCGTTTGTGCTCGCTCATCAGCTCGCCAGCGTGCGGCGATCCCGCCAGCGTCCTTGCCAGCACCACGTACTGGCCCGCCAGCGCCGCGCCGACACGCTCCGGGATATCCCCGTCTCCCGCCATGCCGCTATCATAGGCGGCGAGCAGATCGTCCATTATGGTATCGACGATGCCGACAAAGATCGCGTCCTTGTCAGCGAATTGAGCATAGAGCGTCGGCTTGGCAATCCCCGTTTCGCGGGCGATCGCCTCCATCGTGGTGCCGCGTAACCCATTGCGCAGCACAAGGAAACGCGCCGCCTCGAGAATGCGGCGGCGCTTTTCCTGGGTCTTGCCGTCTGCCGTTTCGCTCAAATATCAAAACTCACTCTTGAACTAATTGAACGATTTTAATATCTATCGTTCAATTCGTAAAGGAAATGATCCATGTCCGATCGCGTTCTGCTCACCGGCATATCCGGCTTCCTCGGCGGCCATGTCGCGCTGCAACTGCTCAATGCTGGCTACACCGTCCGCGGCAGTGTGCGCAATCTCAACCGCGCCGACAAGGTCCGCGCGACCCTGGCCAATGCCGGCGCTGACGTGAGCCGCCTCGAATTTGTCGCCCTCGACCTGTTGAGCGACGCCGGCTGGGATGACGCGATCAAGGATTGCCGCTACCTGCAACACACGGCCTCGCCCTTCGCCCTTGAGACCCCCAAGGACGAGAACGACTTCATCCGCCCCGCCGTCGAGGGCACCCGCCGCGCCATCACCGCCGCCCTGGCCGGCAAGGTCGAGCGCATCGTGCTGACCTCATCCATCGCCGCCATCCAATATGGTCACGCCGATTATTCGCGCGCCCTGACGGAGGCGGATTGGACCAATGTCAACAGCCCCACCACGGGCGCCTATCCGAAATCCAAGACTCTCGCCGAGCGCGAGGCCTGGGCGCTGATGGACGCAGCCGGCCGCCACGACGATCTCGCGGTGATCAATCCCGCCGGCATTTTCGGGCCATTGCTCGATGAAGACCCCGGCACCTCGTCCATGCTTATTCGCCGCCTGCTCGACGGCAAATTACCGGCCGTGCCCAAGCTGGCCATGTCGGTCATCGATGTGCGCGATGTGGCGGCCCTGCAGGTCGACGCCATGACCAATCCCGCCGCCGCAGGCCAGCGCTGCATCGCGTCGGAAGGCACCTATTGGATGTCCGATATGGGCAAGATGCTCAAGCCCGCCTTCCCCGACCGCCGCGTGCCCACCGCCGAACTCCCCAACTGGGTGGTGCGCCTCGCGGCCCTGTTCGACCGCGACGTGCGCGACAATATGCACGAAATGGGCACCCAGAAGCGCGTCGACGGCCATCTTGGTAGCGCGCGCCTGGGCCGGCCGCTGATCACCGCCGCCGAAGCCTCCATCGCCACCGGCAAAAGCCTGATCGAACATAGACTGGTCTAGCCGGCGGGCCGCAAAGCAGAAACATATCCCCTTGCAACCGGTTCGATTTTTCTTCATATCTCGCCCTGTCGGAACGGGGCTGTAGCTCAGTTGGGAGAGCGCGTCGTTCGCAATGACGAGGTCAGCGGTTCGATCCCGCTCAGCTCCACCATTCCGGCTTTCACAACATCGCTGTGCCGACGCCGAGCCAGTTTGGCGCCTGGCCGTGGCCTGCCTGCACATCGGACAAGTGCCAGGCGGAAACGCTCGCGTTCCCGCTTGCATCGTCAAGTGGCCCCTTGTGCCCGAGCCACGCTCATAGCTTACCGCGCCGTCATCAGCGCCTTGGCGCGCTGCAGGCTGTCGGGCTGCTCGCTGCGATAGCGGCGGCCGATTTCCATCATCAGGATGGTGTCGGGCAGGAAATCGAGTTCGGCGAAGATTTCCTCCCAAGCAATATCGCCCCAGCCCAGCGGCATGTGCAGGTCGCCAATACCCATCGCGGTATTTTCCTGCGGGTGATAGGGCTGGTAATGCCCCTGCGGACGGCCAAAACCGTCATGGACATGCAGATGGCCGGTGACCGGTGCCATGGCGCGGATCTGCTCGCGGAAATCGAGGCCGCGAAACGTCGACTCAATATAGGCGTGGCCGAAATCGATCAGCGCCACCACATTGGGATGGTTCACCGCCTTGACCGTTTCGGCAATCTCGGACGGCGTCTGGCGATACTGCCCGAACGCCGTCGTGAAGATGTTCTCGAACGCGACGCGCACGCCGTATGGACGGGCGAAATCGGCCAGTTCGGTCAGCGCTTCACGCTCGCGGACATCGGCATTGGCGCGGTCATGCACCTGCTCGGCCGACAGGCTGCCGCCATGCTGCACGATGATGCGCGCATCGATGCGGTCGCACAACTCGACCAGCGCCTTGGCGGCCGCGAGCTGGTAGCCAACGGTCGCCGGGTCCATGAAATTGGACGACACCAGGCCGTGCACCGTGTAGCGGAAATCGAACTGGGTGGTCAGGGCCCCGAGGCGCTTGGCGCGCTCCTCCATGATCCGGACGCCAGATATGATGTCGACGCTGGTCAGCCCGATTTCGACCGTGTCGACGCCCATATCGGCCAGCGCGCGCAGGTCCGCTTCGAGGCTGAACAGTTCCCCGTCCTCGGAACTGGCATTGAAGCCGGTGGCGATGATATTGCTCATGAAATTTCCCTAAAGTCAGGCGTTGATGGGCTGTTCTGCATGCGCTGCCATCCGGGCGGCGCTGGCATGGGTTTCGATGCGGCGGCCATCCTCGGCGAACAGGTGAACATCCTGCTCGGCGAAGGTGAAATGCAGCTTGGTGCCGCCGGGCAGCGGGCCGGTCCCGGTATCCACGACGATCAGCCGGCTGCCACTGGCATCGGCATAGATCAGCCTCGAGGCCCCGAGTTCCTCGACATAATCGACCACTGCCGCAATGGCGCCGTTGCTGCCGGCCCCGGCGCGGCGGATCGCTTCGGGACGAATGCCGAGCGCCACCTTGCGGCCGGCCAGCGCCATGCCGCCTTCTGCCCGCAACTGCCCGCCTTTGCCGTGATTGAACACGCCCTTGGCGTCGAATTCGCCCTCGATCAGGTTCATCGCCGGCGAGCCGATGAAGTCCGCGACGAAGCGGCTGGCGGGGTTGTGATAGACATCGGATGGACGCCCGATCTGCTCGACGCGACCGCCATTCATGATGATCAGCCGGTCGGCCAGCGTCATCGCCTCGGTCTGGTCATGGGTGACGAACACCGAGGTCACGCCGAGGTCGCGATGCAGCCGGCGCACTTCGGAGCGCATGGCGACGCGCAGCTTGGCATCGAGGTTGGAGAACGGCTCGTCGAACAGGAATACTTTTGGCTCGCGCACCATAGCGCGGGCCATGGCGACGCGCTGGCGCTGGCCACCCGACAGTTCCCCCGGCAGGCGATCGAGATAGCCTTCAAGGCTGACCGACTGGGCCACCTTGAGCACCCGCGCCTCGCGTTCGGGTTTGGGCATGCCGGCGACCTTGAGCGCATAGCCGATATTCTTGCGCACGCTCATATGCGGATAGAGCGCGTAGTTCTGGAACACCATGGCGCAGCCGCGTTCACGCGGCTCCAGCTTGTTCACCACGGTGTCGCCGATCAGAATTTCGCCATCGCTGATCTCTTCCAGACCGGCGATCATACGCAGCAGCGTGGACTTGCCACAGCCCGATGGCCCCAGGATCACGACGAATTCGCCGGACTCGATCTGGGCGTCGACGCCATGCACGACGGGGTTCTTCTTGTAGCGTTTCTTGACGGATTTAAAGGTGATTGTGGTCATCGTTTCGATCCGATCACTTGTCGCTTGAGATAAGGCCGCGCACGAACCAGCGCTGCATGAGGGCAACCACCAGGAGCGGCGGCAGCATGATAATGAGGGCGCCCGCCATGGTGACATTCCAGTCCTGCGTGCCATTGAGGGCCGGGATCAGGGACTTGAGCTGCATCACCACGGTGCCGAAACTCTTGCGGTCGGTGGTGATGAGAAGCGGCCACAGATACTGGTTCCAGGTCGAGACAAAGAGGATGGTGGCCAACGCCACCATATTGGTGCGGCTCAGGGGCAGCAGCACATCCCAGAAGAAGCGCAGCGGGCCCGAGCCATCCATTTTGGACGCCTCGACCAGCTCGTCCGGAATGGTCATGAAGAACTGGCGATAGAGGAAGGTGCCGGTCGCAGTCGCCACCAGCGGCAGGATCAGGCCCGGATAGGAATTGAGCAGGTTCCATTCCATATCGATGCGCAGACCAGACAGCGTCTCCACCAGCCCGGTGATCCCCAGCGTGTCCAGAATCACCTGAAACGGCATCAGCGCATTGGCGGCGATCGAATAGGTCGGCACGATGCGCACTTCAAGCGGCAGCATGAGAGTGGCGAAGATCAGCCAGAAGCAGATCATGCGGCCGCGGAAGTTGAAGAACACGATGGCGAAGGCCGAGATCGACGCCAGGCTGATCTTGGCCACAGTGACGCCGACGGCCATGATCATGCTGTTGAGCAGCTTGGGACCGAGATCGGCCCGGGTCCACGCCTCCAGCAGATTGTCCCACAGGTGGCTGGACGGCCAGAGCACGATCGGTACCCGGCTGACTTCCTGCAGCGACTGTGATCCGGCCACGATGGTGATCCAGAACGGCGCCACCACGATGACCATTCCAAAGATCATCACCGCGTAGGTGACGATGTCGAAGATGCGCGAGCGCTCGATCATGGCAGATCCTCAGTTGTAGTGGACACGCTTTTCGACCCATCGGAACTGCACGAACGTGAGCGCCACAACGAGCAGCATGAGAATGATCGACTGGGCGGCGGCGCCCGAGTAATCGAGCCCCTTGAAGCCGTCGAAATAGATTTTGTAGACCATGACTTCCGTGGAGCCGAACGGGCCGCCCTCGGTCATGGTGTCGATCAGCCCGAAACTGTCGGTGAAGCTGGAGATCAGGTTGATGATCAACAGGAAGAACACCGTGGGGGCGATCAGGGGCAGTTGCAGGTCGAGCATGCGCCGGACCGGGCGGGCACCGTCCATCGCCCCGGCCTCGGAAATCGAGCGCGGGATCATTTGCAGGGCTGCCAAAAAGAAGATGAAATTGTAGCCGATGCCGAGCCAGGAATGGCAGACGATGATCATGCCCAAGGCCTGGTAGCCGTTGATGGCCGGGTTCCAGATGCCGGGCCAGAGACCGTTGATCGCGCCGACTAGGCCCGCTTCTGGCGCGAAGATAAAGCGGAAGGCGACGCCTGCCGCAGGAGCCGCGATGGCATAGGGCCAGACATAGACCGATTGAAAGGCGCGCGTGCCCTTGAGCGAGCGATCGACGAACACTGCCAGGGTCAGCGCCATGAACATGGAGAGCGCCGTGGTGCAGCAGGCGTAGAACGCGCTGCGAACGACCGTGCCCCAATATTCGCGATCATGGAAAATGGCGAGAAAGTTGTCCCAGCCGGCCCAGCTATTGCCGCCGCCCCAGGGCTGCTCCAGCGTGAACGCCCAATACAGCGCCTGCGATGTCGGCCAGTAGAAGAACACCAGCACCAGCAGGAGCTGCGGCGCGATGAGCAGCCAGGGCAGTCCTTTGTTGCGGTAGTAAGCGCGCCGTTCCATTGCAGATACCCGCCTCGTGAAAATGAAAGAGCGTGGGCGGCTGATGGCCGCCCACGCAGTTAGATCAACCGATCAGGGGAGAACGGCGTCCTTGTAGGTGGCCTGGAAGCGACGGAGGATGTCGTTGCCCTTGGCGTCGAACTCGTCCAGCGCCTCTTGCACGGGCTGGTTGTTGAACAGCACGTTCTGCATGGTCTTGACCATTTCGGCGCGGATCGAGGCGTAGTTGCCAAGACGGATGCCGCGGGTGTTTTCGGTCGGCGGCGTGAAGGTCAGGCTTTCGACGGCCTTTTCGCGACCCTTATAGGGAGCGGCGTCATAGAAGCCATTGGCCTTCATGGCTTCAAAACCGGTATTGGTCACCGGGATGTAGCCGGTCACGGTCGACCACCATTCGGCCTGCTTGGGGGTGGCGAGGAAGTTGTAGAACGCCGCGGCGCCCTTGTATTCTTCCGGGGTCTTGCCCTTGAGGGTCCAGAGCGAAGCGCCGCCAACGAGCGAGTTGGTGCGTTCGACGCCATCAAGCATCGGCAGCATGGCAACGTCCCAATGCAGATCGGGGATTGCCTTGGCGGTCACGGAGCCGTGGCCTGCGATCGAGCCCGAGAAAATCTGGCACTTGCCGGCGGCGAAAGCGTCCTGGTCGACTTCGCCGGTGTCCTTGGACTTCAGCACGAGCAGGCCTTCGTCATACATGGCCTTGAGCCAGGTCAACTGCTGCACGAACTTGCCCTTGCCGACGACCATTTCGGCATCGAGGCCATCAAAGCCATTGCCGTTGGTGGCGATAGGCTGGTTGTGGATGGCTTCGAACTGCTCGAACCACTGCCAGGCACCGGCCGGATCGAAGCCGATCGGGCAATCGTAGCCAGCGGCCTTCATCTTGCGGGCGACGTCTTCGACCTGCGACCAGGTGGTCGGCAGGCCTTCGAAACCAACCTTGGCCAAGGCGTCGGTGTTATAATAGATCATCGCGGTCGAGGAATTGAACGGCATCGAGAGCAGTTCGCCCTTCGAGGTCGAATAATACGACGCGATACCGGAGAAGTAGTTGCTCCAGTCGATGTCGTAGCCGTTCTGGGTCATCAGCTCGCCGATTGGCAGATAGGCCTGGCTCAGCATCAGATCGAGCGTGCCGGCGTCGAAAATCTGGCTGATCGTCGGCTGCTTGTTGGCGCGGTAAGCCGCAATCGTGTTCTGCAGGTTGGTGTCGTAATCGTTCTGGCTGGTGCAGACGATTTCATAATCGGCCTGGGACGCGTTGAAGTCCTTGCACATGTCCTGGATGCGCTCGGACAGATCGCCCGACAGGCCATACCAGAAATCGAACTTGGTCGGAGCCGCGAGGGCGGGCGCAGTGGCGAGCGCCAGCGCGCCTACCGTAAATGCTGCATTGAGCAGCCAATTGCGTGTCATTGGGGGTCTCTCCAAATGGGGTGCCGAGCGCTCTTGCCAGCGGCGGCAGTCCTATTCGGCGAGTTTGACAGTCGCGCTTCATGGCCGTGACGGTGATGTGACCCTTGTGCGACCGTTCCGCGACACACTCCGCGCCGGCCCGTCAGCTCTTGGCGCGGACCAGAATACTGGCGATATCGCTGAAGCCCAACCCGGCGGGCCGCTCGGACAACCAGCGCGGCGCCACCGGAAGCTCCTGCAGATAGGGCACGATATTGCGCACCCCAAAGGTGTTGCCGATAGCGCTGAACATGGAGGCGTCGTTGCGCGAATCGCCCACGAAGCACACGGCGCGCCCCGCGTCCGCCAGCGAAAGCCCCGACAAAGCCAGCAAGACCCGCTCGCTCATGGCGCGCTTGTCATAGCGGCCGATCCAGCTGTTGATATGGATCGAGCTGATGGCCGCGGTCGCACCACTGGCGCGGATTTCGGCCGCCAGCGCGTTGATCGCCCCAGGCTCATGCCCGGCAATGTCCACCGCCACATCTGCAATCCTGAACGCCTGGTCATGCGCCAGCCCGAACCCGTCATGCCGTGCCAACGTCTCGGCTATGAACGCCAATTGCTCGGCCTGCCGCTGGCGCTGAATGGCCTCGCTCTCCCAGAACTCGAAGCTGACGCGGCCCTTGTCCTCCGTCATCGCCACCGCGCCACTCTCGGCAATCGCGGCAGCAACGGGCCAGGTTCGCACGATGTGCTCGCACCAACCTGCCGAACCGCCGGTGACCGGCACGACGGCGATCCCCACCTCGGCCAGGTCCCACAGCGCCTGATAGGTCTGGGGCAGCAGCTTGCCGCCGGTGGTCAGGGTGTCGTCGATATCGGTGAACAGATAGCGCACTCCGTCGACGTCGGCCAGCGCGGGCGCGGAGCCCAAAAAGCTCATGCCACGGCCTCATCGCACACCACAACCTTGACGCCGCTCTGCTGCAAGGCCGTCTGCGCCGCGGCGTCATCGGGCTTCCGGTCGGTCACCAGATGGGTGAACTGGTCGAACGGCGCCACCCTGATGCTGGCGTCGCGACCCCATTTGCTGAAGTCGGCGGCGAGGAACCGCACCCGCGAATTCTCGATGATGGCATTGGCGATCTGGGCCTCGCCATAGCTGAAATCGAGCACGCCATGTTCGGCGCTCAGGCTACCGGCGCCGATCACCGCAAAGCTCGCATAGAACTTGCCGAAGAACTTGACCGCGTCCGGCCCCACGACGTCCTGGTCATTGGCCCGCCAGATGCCGCCTGTGAGATGCAGCTCCACATCGGGCGCCTCGCCCAGTGTGCGCGCCACATCGATATTGTTGGTGACCACCGTCAAGCCGCTGCGTTCGCGCAGGGCGGCGGCGACGAACTGCACCGTGCTGCCGATACCGAGGAAAACCGTCGAGCCATCGGTGATCTGCGAGGCGATATAGAGCGCGATGCGTCGCTTGGCGCTGCTGTTGAGCTGGGAGCGCGCATTGACCGAAATATTGCGCGACATCACCGGCAGATCGACGCCGCCGTGAAACCGCCGCGCCTGGCCAAGATCGCAGAGGACATTGATGTCGCGGCGAATGGTCTGGGTCGTCAGCCCAAACCGCTGCGCCAGATCCTCGATCTGTTGGGCACCATCGGCCTCTATCAGTGCCATGATGTGCCGCTGCCGAACCGACAGTTGGGGGACGGCCATGGCGAACCTCAGCTCAGGAAGAGTGTCGGATTGTCGGTGATGACGCCAGCCAGCCCCTCGGCCCAGAACGGCGCCAGTTGCTCGGGCGCATTGCAGGTCCAGACTCGCACCCGCACGTCGCGCTTACGCGTCGCATCGAGCACGGCGAAGCTTAGATGGCGATAGTTCAAATGAATGGTGCTGGCCGGAATGGCATCGAGCACAGCTTCCCAGTCCGCCGGCAGCTCGCCCCATAGCATGGCGACGTCATAGCTCGGGCCGAGCTGTTTCATCGCCTTCAGCGCTTGGGCATCGAAGCTGGAGATCATGACCTGCGTCTGCCTGTTGCGCCGCTGCAAATCTGCGTGCACCGCTTCGGTGAGTTGCGCCAGCGATTTGTGATGGGCGTGCTGCTTGATCTCGACATTGACGTTCAGCCCCAGTTCGCCCAGCGCCACCAGCGCCTGCTCAAAGGTCAGCAGCTTCTCGCCACCGAATGCGGGATCGAACCACGATCCTGCGTCGATCGTGTGAAGGTCCGCGGCGCCTATTGTGGCCAGCGATCCCGATGCCGATGTGGTCCGGTCCAGGATGGGGTCGTGGATCACCACCAGCGTGCCGTCGCCGAGCAATGCCACATCGAGTTCGACCCAGCGCGCACCCTGCTCGCGGGCGGCGCGGAATGCCGCCACGGTGTTTTCCGGCGCCACGGCGGACGCACCGCGATGGGCCTGCACATCGTCGATACTGCGCTTGGTGGCAGAAGAGAGCTCGTTCATTGACGCTAAATATCCTTGCTCGCTCAGTCGGTTCGGTTTCCGCTGGCGCGGTTATAGGGATGCAGGTCGCCGATGCGGGCGAAGACGGAAATCTCGGAGCCCTCGACAAAGCTGGGCCGGCCCGGCACCCGCACGATGGCCAACTGGTTAGAGCCAGCCAGCCGGATATGCAGGTGGCTTTCGCCACCGACCGGCTCCAGCAATTCCACAGTCGCCTTGAGGGCAATGGAGGGCTCGACTGGTCCGATCAGCACCATATCGTCAGGACGAATACCAACTAGGTCGGTCCCGTTCGGCAATGCCAGGTCGGTCCCGGCCGACTGCGCGCGCAAATAATCGAGATCGATCAGGTTCATTGGCGGCGAGCCGATGAAGCCCGCCACGAACACCGTTGCCGGCCGCTCATAGACCTCGACCGGCGTTCCGACCTGCTCGACCAATCCGCCATTCATCACCACCAGACGATCCGCCAGCGTCATCGCCTCGAGCTGATCATGCGTCACATATAGACTGGTGGTCTTGAGCCGGCGCTGCAGCCGCCGGATTTCCACGCGCATCTGCACCCGCAGCTTGGCATCAAGATTGGACAGCGGTTCATCGAACAGGAACGCCGCCGGCTCACGCACCAAGGCGCGTCCCATGGCGACGCGCTGGCGCTGCCCGCCAGAGAGTTCACGCGGCTTGCGATCAAGCATCGGCCCGATCTCCAGCATGGCCGCGGCCTCCTGCACGCGTCGAGTGATTTCCTCGTTCTTCACGCGCCGATTGCGTAGGCCATATTCCAGGTTCTTGCGCACCGTCATATGCGGATAGAGCGCGTAGTTCTGGAACACCATGGCGATGTCGCGCTCGGCGGGCTCGGCCTTGACCACGTCGCGGCCACCGATCTCGATGCGCCCCGAGGTCACGCTTTCCAGCCCCGCCACCATGCGCAGCAAGGTCGACTTGCCGCAGCCGGACGGGCCGACCAGAACGATGAACTCGCCATCGGCAACACTGAGGTCCACGCCCTTGACGGCCGGAATGGCTCCATAATTCTTCTTGAGGTCGATCAACTCGATCGTTGCCATCCTATTTCTCCGTTTCCGTGAGACCTTTGACGAAGAGGCGCTGCATGGCGACGATCACCAGCACCGGCGGCAGCGCCGCCAGCATCACCGCCGCCATGACGATATTCCAGCGCGGTTCGGCATCGGCCACCGCCGCCATCCGCTTGATGCCCATCACCACCGTATAAAGGTGTGGGTCCGTGGTGATCAGCAGCGGCCACAGATACTGGTTCCACCCGAGCACGAAGAGGATGATGAACAGCGCCGCGATATTGGTGCGCGACAGCGGCAACAAGATATCCCAGAAGAACTTCAGCGGCCCCGCTCCGTCGACGCGGGCGGCTTCCATCAGCTCGTCTGGCACCGTCAGGAAGAATTGGCGGAACAGGAATGTTGCCGTCGCCGAAGCGATCAGCGGCACGATCAGGCCGCCGTAATTGTTGAGCATCCCAAGGCTCGCCACCACCTGGAAGGTCGGCACGATGCGCACCTCCACCGGCAGCATCAGGGTGATGAAAATCATCCAGAACGCCAACGTGCGGAACGGAAAGCGGAAATAGACGATGGCGAAGGCCGACAGGATCGAGATGGAAATTTTCCCCACCGCGACCCCCACCGCCATGATCAGTGAATTCCACATCATCGGCAGCAGCGGCGGCGCTCCCGAACTGGAAAGCCCCGTGGTCAGCATCTGCGAATAGTTTTCCAGCAGATGTGGCCCCGGCCACAACGGCACCACCCCGGACAGGAAATCGTTCGGCCCGTGGGTCGAGGCGATGAACGCCACATAGACCGGGAACACCACGACGGCGACACCCAGGATCAGCAGCAGGTGCGACAGGAAATTCAATAGCGGACGGTTTTCAACCATGATGCACCCTCAATACTGTACGCGCCGCTCGACCCAGCGGAACTGGACGACGGTAAGGCCGATAACGATGGCCATGAGAATGACTGACTGAGCGGCGGACGAGCCCAGGTTGAGCCCGACAAAGCCGTCGAAATAGACCTTGTAGACCAGGATTTCGGTGGCCCGTGCCGGCCCGCCTTCAGTGGTGGCGTGAATGACGCCGAAGGTATCGAACATGGCGTAAACCACGTTGATCACCATCAAGTAGAATGTCGTGGGAGACAGCAGCGGGAAGATGATGGTCCAGAACCTTTTGGTCGGCCCGGCGCCGTCGATGGCGGCGGCTTCTTCCAGCGAATGGGGAATGGATTGCAGCCCCGCCATGAAGAACAGGAAATTGTAGGAAATCTGCTTCCAGGTCGCGGCGATCACCACGAGGATCATGGCGTCGTTCGGATCGACCAGGTGGTTCCAGTCGATACCGAAGCGCCGCAGCACATAGGCGATGATGCCGATCGAGGGATTGAACAGGAACCACCACAGAATGCCCGCAATGGCCGGCGCCACCGCATAAGGCCACACGATCAATGTCGAATAGATGCGCGACGAGCGCAGCATCCGCGTCGCCGCCACCGCCAACAGCAGGGCAATGCCCAGCGACAGCAGCGATACCGCCAGCGAGAAGATCACCGTGGTGCGGAACGAGTTGAGGTACACCGGATCGGCGAACAGCTTGGTATAGTTGGCGAACCACACGAAGGTGGTCTTGAACCCGAACGCATCCTCGCGCTGGAACGATGACCAGAACGCCTGGGCTGCCGGCCAGAGGAAGAAGACAATGGTCACCGCCAGCTGCGGCAACAGCAGCAGATAGGGCAGGACCTTGTTGGGAAAAACGGTGCGCTTGCCTTGCATGGCCCCTCGCGTCGGATCAGTTCTGCCCTCGAAGGGCCGGCGCTCGCACGCCGGCCCGGGAGGTATGGGCCTACTCGTTGGCACTCTGGAAATCGCGCAACTGCTCGTTGCCGCGCTTGACGAGGTCATCGAGCGCTTCTTGCGCGGTCTTCTGCCCGCCCAGGAGGGCCGCGAACTCATCGTCGATGAGACCGCGCACCTGCACGTAATTTCCGAAGCGAATGCCCTTGCTGTTCTCCGTGGGTTCGATCCGGGTCAACTGCTTGATGGCAATGTCCGAACCTGGATTGGCCTCGTAATAGCCCTGGCTCTTGCCCAGCTCATAGGCGGCCTCGGTGATCGGCAGGTAGCCGCTGAACTGATGCCAGTCGGCTTGCACTTCGGGCTTTTGCAGATAGGTGAAGAACTTGGCGACGCCGGCATATTCCTCAGCCGGACGGCCCTGTAGCGTCCACAGCGTGGCGCCGCCGATGATCGAATTCAGCGGCTCCTGGATCACGTCGTCATAATAGGGCAGCGGCCCAAAACCGACCTTGAAGTCCTTGGCGTTGTTGATCACCGCGGCGCGGCCGGCCGAGGAGTTCATGAACATCGCGCATTCCTGCGAATAGAACAGCGGGGGTGCATTGTCGCCGCCGGCCGGGCCGCCGAACTTGAACAGCCCTGAATCCTGCCACTTCTTGAGATTGCCCCAATGGCGCACGGTCAGCGGATTGTTGAACACGAACTCGGCGCCCAGGCCGCCAAAGCCGTTGGCCTCGGTCGAATAGGCCATATTGTGCAGGGCGTTGAGGTTCTCGGTGTGGATCCAGGAAATCCAGGCCGTAGTGAAACCGCAGGTGGCGGCACCGCTATCGACGATCTGCTGGGAGAACTTTTCCATGTCCGCCCAGGTCTTGGGTGGCGTCTCGGGATCGAGGCCGGCTTTTTCGAACACGTCCTTGTTGTAGTAGAGGATCGGGGTCGACGAGTTGAACGGCAGCGACAGCACATTGCCGTCGGTATCGGAATAATAGCCCACGACGGCGGGCAGGAACTTGGACTGATCCCACGGCTCGCCCTGGTCCTTCATCAATTGATAGACCGGATAGACCGCGCCCTTGGCGGCCATCATGGTGCCGGTGCCCACCTCGTATATCTGGATGATGGCGGGTTGTTCATTGGCGCGGAAAGCCGCAATTGCGCCGTTCATCGCCTCGTCATATGTGCCCTTGAACACCGGGACGATCTCGTAGTCGGACTGCGATTGGTTGAACCCCTTGGCGATCTCTTCGAGCTTGGCGCCGTTCTCGCCACCCATGGCATGCCACCATTGAATTTGTGTCGCCGCCTGTACGGCCGGGGAGGCCGCCAACATGGCAACGAGTCCCGCGGACATGACCAAAGCCTTTTTCAACATGCTCTCTCCACTTATCCTTGCAGGAGCCTCCCGCCCCTGATTGACAACAAGTCGTAACAGGGGAATGTCGCTTTGCAACCCAAAAATGTTCAAATGAACATTCTTAAGGCGCTGGCTGCAGTGTGTCCGCGCGCAGCAAACCCCAGATTGAGCGGACAAAGGCGGCGTTTGCACAGCCTTTTTGGTGACGATTTTTTCATCGGACAAATATCGCTTGGATATTGCGAACCTATGGTTCACATGAACATTGTGCTGTGATGAGGGGATTGGGGAGGACCATCCCGTCGCCCGCCCGAAGGACGCAACCATCCAAAGCGACTCTGCATGACTGAACTGGCGCCGTCTTCCAAACGCCTCAAGCAAGTGGCCGCGCTGCCATGGCGATTGAACGCGAACGGCGAGCTGGAAATCCTGCTCGTCACCTCGCGCATCAGCCGTCACTGGCTGCTGCCCAAGGGCTGGCCGATGGATGGCAAGAGCAACGCCCAGGCGGCGCGCCAGGAGGCGTTCGAGGAGGCCGGCATCAAGGGCCGGATCAGCAAGTCGCGGCTGGCCAAGTTTGCCTACCGCCGCATCGAGCCAGACGGCTCGACCTCGCCCTGCATGGTTTCGGTGTTTGCTTTTCGGGTCAGCCACCAGTTGGATGAGTGGCCCGAGCAGCATCAGCGCGACCGGCAATGGTTCGCGCTCGACGCCGCCGCCGCCGTGGTCTTCGTGCCCAGCCTCGCCGCCATGCTGTCGCTGCTGATGGTCAAGAACGATGCCCTCGTTCTGCGCCGCGTCTGGCGGCCGAAAGGCGGGCGCTCGAGCACCTCCACCTTCGGCAGCGATCGCAGCGACGAGTAGTCTTACAACAGCGCCTGCTCGTTCCGCCCCATGAAGCGAAAGGCGATGTAGACCGCCACACCGCTCAGCACCAGCAGCACAGTGGACAAGGCGGCGGCGGTGCCGAAATCGCCATCCAGGATCAGCAGGTAAATCCGCACCGGCATGGTCATAGTGCGCCCCACATAAAGCACCAGCGAGGAGGACAACTCATTGATCGCCGTGACGAAACTCAACATGCCCCCAGCAATGATGCCGGGCACGATGAGCGGCACGGTGATGCGCAGGAAAGCCTTGAACGGGCTATAGCCGAGCGAGATCGCCGCCTCTTCCATGCTGGGCGAAATCTGGCGCAGCGAGGACGCCGTGGTCCGCACCATATAGGGCAGCCGGCGGATGAAGATCGACAGTACGATGATCGCAGCCGTGCCGGTCAGCACGACCGGGCCGGTGTTGAACGCCGCGATATAGGCGATGCCGATGACAATGCCCGGCATCACATAGGGGATCATGAACGCCCCATCGAGCAGCGCCGTATTGAGATTGGTCCGGCGCGCCACCAGAACGCCGATCAGGGTGCCGACCAGCACAATCAGCACCACCGCCCCCACCGAGAAGGTCAGCGAATTGCGCACCACATCGCCCAGGTTGAACAGGATGCGCTCATAGCTTTGCAGTGCGAAGCCGGGCTGGAATACCGGCCCGTTGGTCTTGCGGAACGAATAGATGATCGCCACGATCACCGGCATGGCCCCGCATAGTCCGATGAAATAGACCGCGAAATGCGCCGCCACGTTCTTCCAGCCCTTGAGGCGGACGCGGACCGGCTTGTTGATCATGTTGCCGTGGTAGACATTGCGCCGCGACACATAGCGCTGCAGCAAGACGAAGATCATCGAGACCACTATCAGCAGCACGCTGATAGTGGTCGCCATCGACATGTTGGAGCCCACCTCCGCCGAATAGAGCGTGAAGGCTTCCGTTGCCAAGACATTATAGCCCCTGCCCAGCAGGCGCGGCGTGCCGAAATCGGCGATGGCATGGATCAGCGCCAAGAGCCCACCCGCCGACAGCGCCGGAAACACCATCGGGAACGAAATCTTGAAGGTGCGCTGCCACGGCGTCAGCCCCAGCCCCTCGGCCGCCTCCTCCAGCGAGCGGTTGACGTTGCTCAGCGCCCCCGAAACCATCAGGTAGACATAGGGATAGAACTTCAGCGCGAAGACGATGAGAATGCCGCCCAGGCCATAGATCGGCGGCATGTTGACGCCCATCTCGCGCAGGCCGCCGCGCACCACGCCGCCGGCGCCGAACAGCACGATCCACGAATAGGCCCCGATAAATGGCGGCGACACCAGCGCCAGGATGGCCAGCAGCGAGACAAACTTGCCGCCGCGGATTTCAAAGCGCGACACGCAAAAAGCCATGACCGAGCCCAGCACCAATGCGCCGACCAAACCGCCAAACCCCACCACCAGCGTATTGAAGAACGCCTGGTGGAACCGCGTCTCGGCAAAGAACTTTTGATAATTGGCGAAGGTGAAATTACCGGCCTGGTCGTAGAGGCTGGACAGCAGCACCGAGCCGACCGGCACGAACAGCAGGCTGATCAACAACAGCCAGGTCAGCACCATCACGCCGGTCCAGAAATTGAAGCGTGGCATGGCGTTCACCCTGCCGCAGGCAGGCGTTTGCCGGCCGCGTCGAACGCCATCGGCGCACTGCGCTCGATCAACACGCTGACCTTCTCGTCAGGCTGCCGCGTCGCCTCGATACCCGGATTGGACAGATGCACCACCAGTTCGCCGATCGCCGTCTTGACCAGCACATGCGCCTCGCGCCCGAGATAAGTGTATTTGCCCACAATCCCCGGCACGGCGACGACGCCATCGGAACTGCCGGCATCGGCCTCGCCAAGGCCCAGCCGCTCGGGCCGGACCGCCCATGACGCGCCCGGCGCCGACAGCCTGAGTTGGCCCAACACAGCCTTGAGCGCATCATTGTCCGTCAGGCTGTTCAGCGTGCCGACAAATTCGGCGACGAACCGCGTCTGCGGATTGCCGTAAATCTGCTGCGGCGTGCCGATCTGCTCGATCTGGCCGGCGCTCATGACGCAGATGCGATCCGAAATCGCCAGCGCCTCTTCCTGGTCATGCGTCACATAGATGGTAGCGATATCGACCTGCTTCTGGATATCACGGATTTCCTCGCGCAATTCGACGCGCAGCTTAGCGTCGAGATTGGACAGCGGCTCATCCATCAGCAGCAAGTGCGGATTGATCACCATGGCGCGCGCCAGCCCGATGCGCTGCTGCTGCCCGCCCGACATCGCCGCCGGCAATCGGTCCGCCAGCGCGCCCAGCCGCACCGCCGCCAAGGCTTCGGTCACCCTCGTCTTGATTTCGGCCGCCGGCACTTTGCGCGGCTTGAGCCCGAAGGCCACATTGTCGAACACGCTCAAATGCGGAAACACCGCATAGTCCTGGAACACCATGCCGATATCGCGCTTGTGCGGCGGCACCAGCCGCAGGTTGGCGCCGTCCAGCGTGATCTCGCCCGAGGTCAAATCGTTGAACCCGGCGATCGAGCGCAACAGCGTGGTCTTGCCGCACCCGCTGGGGCCCAGCAGCGTAAAGAACTCGCCGCGCTCGACTGTGATCGACACCCCGCTCAGCGCCGTAAAGCTGCCTCCAAACTGCTTGATGGCATTGGTGACGGTCAAATAGCTCATGCGGCGCTCCCCCAGCGTCATTTCAACAGCAGAGAACAGCCATAATTTTCGTATTGCAACATTTTTCTGTGTGGGTCAGGATCAATTCGATCTTTCAATGATCCAAAACGAACGGGAGGGACCACATGAATATTCGCAAACGTACATTTCTGAGCCTGTCCGCAGCGCTGATCGCCTCGACCGGCTTCACCGCCATCGGCTTCGCGGCGGAGGGGACGGTCGTCATCTACACCGCCCACAAGTCATCGATCGTCGATACGCTGCTGCCCATTTTCGAGCAGGAAACCGGGCTCAAGGCCGAGGTGGTCAAGCTGGGTTCCGGCGACATCGCCAAGCGCGTCGTCGCTGAAGCCGGTGCGCCGGCCGCCGACGTGATCTGGTCGATCTCGGGCAGCTCGCTTACCGAACTGGCCGATAATCTGGTCCCCTATAGCCCACCCGAATTCGACAAGATCGATCCCCAGTTCATCTCCAATCCGGCTTGGACCCCGTATACGGCGGTGGTCTATGTGCTGGCCGTCAATACCGACCTGCAGCCGCTCGATACCGCGCCAAAAACCTGGGCCGAACTGGCCGATCCAAAATATGCCGGCCAGATCGCCTCGGCGCGCGCCGATGGTTCGGGTTCCGCCATGCAGCAATTGACCACGGTGCTGACCGTGTTCGGCGACAAGGGCTGGGACGAATACGCCGCCATCGCCAAGAACTTCGTCTTCGCCGACAGCTCGGGCGCCGTGCCGCGTTTCGTCGCCGATGGTGAAACCGCCATGGGCCTGACCCTCGAGGACAATGCGCTGGAATATGTCCAGGGCGGCGCCCCGATTGCCATCGTGCACCTGACCGACGGCACTGCCGCGACCCCCGATGGCGTGGCGCTGGTCAAGGGCGGCCCCAATCCCGATGGCGGCAAGGCCTTCATCGATTGGGCCATGTCCAAATCCACCCAGGAAAAACTTGCCATGGATATCGGCCGCCGCTCGGTGCGCACCGACGTCGCCGGGCCAACCGGGACGCCGAACCTAACCGACCTGACGCTGGTCAACGTCAAGCCGCTGGCCGATTTCGGCGGTGCCGAGGAAGTCCTCGCAAAATGGCGGACCGCGATTGGCGAGTAATCGCCCCTCCTCCGTTTCAACACTCGACGACAAGAAGGTCTGAATGAGGCAGCTCGAAGCGTTCACGCTAGGCAAGAAGTTTGGTCATCCCGAGACCAATGAAGACAGCCTCGTTATCATGCCTGACCTCGGTTACGCCGTTATCGACGGCGTAACCGACCGCAACGGCACCCGTTATGGCGGCATGCTGTCCGGCCGCTACGCCTCGCGTGTGGTGCGTCGCGCCGTGGAAAAGTTTCTGCTGGCGCAAGGCGAGCCTGACCAGCCCGAGCTGCAATATCAGGGCGGCGAACATCTGATCGCTTACCTGGGCAAAGCCATCCACGATGGCTATGTCGCCCATGGCGTGCTCGACGCCGTCACCGCCGATTGGAAACTGCGCGCCGGCTGCACGGTGATGCTCGCCTTCCAAATCGAGGACAAGCTGGAGGTTGTCGCCGTTGGCGATAGCGGCCTGCGCATCAACGGCACCGACGTGCTGCAGGTGCTCAAACCCCTCGACGATGTGACAGCCATCCTGCGCCGCGAGACCTGGCGCTATTTCGAGGCTCTGGGCCGCCCTGCAGAGGAGGCCGACAAACTGGCCGCCGCCGTGACCTGGCAGGGCACACGCAACCAGACCACCGGCTCGCTCACTGCCGAGCCGACAGTCATCGCCGAAATCGAACGCCGCGCGCTTGAAGCTTGCCGCGCCCACTTGCCCGGAATTCCCGAAGCCGAACTGCTGCTGCTGATCCAGCACGGCATCTCCCATGGCCAGGGCAAGTTCCAGAACGTCACCGAGCCCGCGCTTGGCTATGGCGGGCTCGACGGCTTTGCAGTGCCAAACCGGTTTGTGGAGACCCGCACTTATCCGCTGGCAGAAATCGAAACCGTGGAGCTATTCTCCGATGGCTATTTCAAGCTCGGCGACGGCTTTGGCGTAGCGGCTTGGGAAGCGGCTTTCGCCGAGGTCGAGGCCGAGGATTTTCACAAGATTGGCCGCTATATGAGCACCAAGGGAACCACCGCCACCATGCTGACCGACGACCGCAGCTATCTCGGCGTCCGTCTCAAGTGAGCGGACGCCCCTCGCTGGACAACGGCCCCGAGCTGGTCGCGGCCAATGACGGCGCGCGGCTCGGCGAGCGGCAAAGCGCCATTCTGGATGCCGTGAGGGCCAATGGCGCGGCGTCGGTGGCCGAACTGGCGGCACGGTTCGACGTCACCACCCAGACCATAAGGCGCGACCTGCG
>NZ_JAQGJV010000057.1 GCF_028290435.1 Devosia sp.
TCATCGGCATCAACCTGCCTGGCGACGGCTACTACCTGGCCAAGAACAATCTGCACAATATTCCGGACACGCTGAAGCAGGCTTACCTGTTCCCGTCGCCGGCACCCTATGATCCGTTCCAGTGGTATTTTGAGTAACCCCTGGAGCTGATCCCTCCCGCCCCTCGCGGCGCTCCCAATTGCCGCGAGGGGATGGAATTGACGGTGGCGAGATTTCGCCACGCCCACGATGCGGCTCCTCCCCCTCGACGGGGGAGGATGGGTGGGGGTGTTCGGAGCCACGATGTTCGACTGTGGCTAAACGTCTCCCCTCCCTTGATCCCTCCCCGCAAGGGGAAGGGTGTCGACTGCCAGGTCAGCGCAGAAAACTTAGGAACACCCCCATGCTGGGTTTCATAACGAACCGGATGATATCGATGGTGTTCACCATCTGGGCGGTGTCGTTCATCGCCTTCGCCATCATCCAATTGCCGCCGGGCGATTATCTGACCACCTATGTGGCGCAACTCAGCGCTGATGGTGATCGGGTCGATCCCGCCGCGATCCAGGCGCTGCGCGACCAATACGGCTTCGGCGAACCCTATCTGGTGCAATACTGGAAATGGACCGTTGGCCTCCTGCATGGCGATTTCGGCCGTAGCTTCGAATGGAAGGCGCCGGTCAGCGAATTGATCTGGGGCCGGCTCGGCAATTCCATCCTGCTCGAGGGGCTGGCCGTCATCGTGATGTGGCTGGTGGCGCTGCCTATCGGTATCTACGCCGCCGTGCGCAAATATTCGCTGGGCGATTACCTCGCGACTATTGGGGGCTTTTTGGGGCTCGCCATTCCCAATTTCTTTTTCGCGCTGATCCTGATGTATCTCAGCTTCATCTGGTTTGGTGAAACCATTGGCGGGCTGTTTTCGCCCGAATACCAGAACGCCCATTGGAGTTTTGGCCGCATCGTGGATTTCGCCAGCCATGCTTGGGCGCCGATCCTGGTGCTATCGATGGCGGGCACGGCCGAGCTGATCCGCATCCTGCGCGCCAATCTGCTCGATGAGCTGAAAAAGCCCTATGTGACCACGGCTCGGGCCAAGGGGCTGAGCGAGTTTCGCACCATCATGAAATATCCCGTCCGCGTGGCGCTCAATCCGCTCGTGTCGACCATCGGCTGGCTGCTGCCGGCGCTGGTATCGAGTTCGGTGATCGTCTCGGTGGTGCTCAACCTGCCCACGGCTGGGCCGCTGCTGCTGCGCTCGCTGACGTCGCAAGACATGTACTTGGCCGGGGCAATCATCCTGCTGTTGGGCATCCTCACCGTCATCGGCACGCTGATTTCGGATCTGCTGCTGGCCTGGATCGATCCCCGTATCCGCTTCGGGAGCAAATAGATGGTCAGCGAAACCATGACCGATATCGCCGCTCCGGCAGTCATTAAAAAGCCGGTGCGCGAAAGCCAGCGCGCTCTGATGTGGCGCCGGTTCAAGCAGCACAAGCTGGCGCTAGTTGGCCTGTGGATCGTTGCCGCGTTTTATCTCGTGGCGCTGCTGGCCGAATTCCTCGCCCCGGTTGAGCCGGGCGCCTACAATCCGCGTTACACCTATGCGCCGCCCCAGGCTATCCAGTTCATTTCGAGCAACGAGGATGGCTCCTGGGCGTTCGGGCCCTATGTCAACGGCTACAAATCGACCATCGACAAGAAGGCGATGCGGCGCACCTTCGCCATCGATCCCGAGGTGAAAATCCCGCTGCAGTTCTTTGCCCCGAGCGAGCCCTACAAGCTGGCCGGCTTCATCCCGCTGTCGGTCAAGCTGTTCGGCGTGTCCGATCCAAAAACCCCGCTCTATATTTTGGGGGCTGACCGTCTCGGCCGTGATCTATTGAGCCGGCTGATCCACGGTACGCGCATTTCGCTCTCCATCGGCCTTGCCGGGGTCACGCTCAGCCTGTTCTTCGGCATCATTATCGGCGGGTTTTCCGGCTATTACGGCGGCTGGTTTGATAGCGTGGTGATGCGGGTGATCGAGTTCATCCGTTCCATGCCTACCATTCCACTCTGGCTCGGCCTCGCCGCTGCCTTGCCCAAGGATTGGTCGGCGATCCAGACCTATTTCGCCATCACGGTCATCCTGTCGCTGATCGGCTGGACCGAGTTGGCACGCGTTGTGCGCGGACGCTTCCTTAGCTTACGAACCGAGGATTTCGTCACCGCGGCGCAACTGGATGGCGCCAGCGACTGGCGCATCATCACCCGACACATGGTGCCCAGCTTCATGAGCCACATCATCGCCGCGGCAACACTGGCGGTGCCCGGCATGATCCTGGCGGAGACGGCGCTGTCGTTCCTCGGCCTGGGCCTGCAAGCACCGATCGTTTCCTGGGGCACGCTGCTGCAGGACGCGCAGAACATTCGCACGCTCGCCACCGCGCCCTGGCTGCTGACGCCGGGCATCTGCGTGGTGGTGATCATCCTGTCGCTCAATTTCTTCGGAGACGGCCTTCGCGATGCCGCTGATCCCCATGGTCGATAAACCTCTCCTTGCTATCGAAAACATGTCCATCACCTTCTCGTCCCCCGACGAGGCGGATATCGAGGCGGTGCGGCAGGTTGATCTGACCCTGACTGCCGGCAAGACCTTGTGCCTCGTCGGTGAAAGCGGCTGCGGCAAGTCGGTGACGGCGCGGGCTATCCTGCGGCTGCTTGACCAGAACGCGAATATCCGTACCGGAAAGATCCTGTTCAGCGAAAAGGACGAGCCGACCATCGATCTCGCTGCGCTCAAGCAGGACAGCCTGCCGTTGCGCAGGGTGCGCGGCAACAAGATCGCCATGATCTTCCAGGAGCCGATGAGCTCGCTGTCGCCGGTGCATACCATTGGCGACCAGATCGACGAGATGATCCTGATCCACGAGGGCCTGAACCAGAAACAGGCGCGCGAGCGCACCGTGGCGCTGCTCGATCAGGTCGGCATTCCCGGCGCGCGGGAGCGGGCGGATGCCTATCCGTTCCAGCTTTCGGGCGGGCTGCGGCAGCGCGCGATGATTGCGATGGCGCTGGCCTGCACACCGGACCTGTTGATTGCCGACGAGCCGACCACGGCGCTGGACGTGACCACGCAGGCGCAAATCCTCGACCTGCTGCGCCAGTTGCAGGCCGATTACGGCATGGCCATGCTGTTCATCACCCACGATCTGGGTGTCGTCGCGGAAATCGCCGACGAGGTGGCGGTGATGTATCTCGGCGATGTGGTGGAGCAGGGCAATGTCTATGACGTGTTCCGCGCCCCGCAGCATCCGTACACGCGGGCGCTGATGGCCTCGATCCCCAAGATGGCGCGCAAGGCCGACCGGGTCCGCCTGTCGCCGATCAAGGGCACCGTGCCCTCGGCCTCGGACCGGCCCGAGGGTTGCGCCTTCACCAGCCGCTGCCCCCACGCGTTCGAACCCTGTGCCACGATCCGGCCGGAACGGACGGTGGTGGGTGATGGCCATGTCGCGCGCTGCCACCTGCTGACAAAAGCGCCGGTCATGGCGGAGGCGAACGCATGAGCACGCTGCTGAAAGTCGAGAACCTGTCGAAGAGCTATTCGCTGAATTCGGGCCTGTTCGGGCCAACGCGCACGCTTGCTGCCCTCAGTGATGTCAACCTTACTGTCGAGGCAGGCGAAACGCTGGCCGTGGTCGGCGAAAGCGGCTGCGGCAAGACCACTCTGGGCCGCTGCATCATCAAGGCGCAGCCGGCGACGGCGGGCACGGTGACCTACTACCCCAAAGGCCACGAGGCGGTCGAACTAACCGCGCTCAACAAGCGGCAGATCAAGCCCTGGCGGCAGGACATCCGCATGATCTTCCAGGACCCGATGAGTTCGCTCAACCCGAATATGCGGGTGTTCGATATCGTCGCCGAGCCGCTGCGCATCCACAAGATTGCCAAGGGGAAGGAACTGGAAGACCGGGTGGTGTCGACACTGGAAAAGGTGGGTATTGCGGCCGATGGTGTCGGGCGCTACCCGCATGCGTTTTCCGGCGGGCAGCGGCAGCGCATCGGCATCGCGCGGGCGCTGGTGCTCGATCCGAAGCTGGTGATTGCCGACGAGGCGGTGTCGGCGCTCGACGTGTCGATCCAGGCGCAAATTCTCAATCTGCTCGAGGACCTCAAGAGCGATTTCGGGCTGACCTATATCTTCATCAGCCACGATCTGGGGGTGGTGAACTACATCGCCGACCGCGTGGTCGTCATGTATCTGGGCCATGTGGTGGAGAATGCGCCCACCGAAATGCTGTTCGAGCGGCCGCGCCATCCCTATACCGAAGTGCTGCTGGAAGCCCTGCCGATCGCCGATCCGCTGCGGCGCAAGGGGCGCAATGTCGAGGTGCGGGGCGAAATTCCCTATCTGGGCAATCGCCCGGTCGGCTGCCCGTTCCACACCCGCTGCCGCTATGCGCAGGACATTTGCCGCGCCGAGCGCCCGGCCTTGCGCCCGATCCACGGCACGGCGCAGCAAGCAGCCTGCCATTTCGCCGAAAGTTTAGACCTCAAGGGCGCCTACGAAGCGCCCGCCACCGGGACTTATGCCTAGATGACCTATGATCCGCTGAGCGCCAATCCGCTGGCCGGCAATCCGCTGCACAGTCGCGCCGATGTCGAAAAGGGTTTGAACGACCTGTTCGCGCCGTTGTTGCCGTATTTCTCCGAGGGCGGCGCACGCGTGCGGCTCGACGCGGCGGCGGCGCATTTCGACCGGGCGGCGGCGGACCTCGAAGGCTTTGCGCGCCCGCTCTGGGGGCTGACGCCACTGGCGGCGGGTGGGGGTGATTTCGAGCATTGGGAGCTGTATCGGCGTGGCCTCGCCAATGGGACGGACCCGGAGCATCCCGAATACTGGGGCACGGTCAATTCCACCGACCAGCGCATGGTCGAACTGGCGGCCATCGGCTTTACCCTGCGCATGGTGCCGCATCTGGTGTGGGAGCCGCTGGAGCAGAAGGCCAAGGATAATCTGGCGGCCTATCTCAAGCATGCGCGGCAGTTCGATTATGCCGACAATAACTGGAAGTTCTTCCGCATCCTGGTCGATCTGGGGCTGGAGGAATGCGGGGTCGAGTTCGATCGGTCGCTGACCGACAAATATCTGGAAGAACTGGACGGTTTCTATCTCGGCGAGGGCTGGTATCGCGACGGCAATGTGCGGCGGATCGATCACTACATTCCCTTCGCCATGCACTTTTACGGGCTGATCTACGCCAAGCTGGCACGCGGCGATGAAGCCCGCGTGGCGCGTTACAAGGAGCGCGCTGCGCTGTTTGCCAGGGACATAACGAGCTGGTTTGATGAGGATGGCGGCGTACTCGCCTTTGGGCGCAGCCTGACCTATCGCTTCGCCTGCGGTGGGTTCTGGGGGGCACTGGCCTTTGCCGATGTCGAGGCGCTGCCCTGGGGCGAGATCAAGGGTCATTTCATGCGCCATCTGCGCTGGTGGGCCAAGCAGCCCATCGCCAATCGCGATGGGATTTTGTCGATCGGCTACGGCTATCCGAACCTGTTGATGAGCGAGAATTACAACTCGGCCGGCTCGCCCTATTGGGCGCTAAAGGCCTTCCTGCCACTGGCGCTGGCGGCGGATCATCCGTTCTGGACGGCGGAGGAGACACCGGCGGTCAAGCGTGAGGAGCCGTTGCCGCTCAAGCATCCCGGCATGGTGATGCTGCAGACGCCGGGCAATGTGGTGGCGCTGTCGAGCGGGCAGCAGAACTACCAAATGCGCTTCGGCGCCGAAAAATACGCCAAGTTCGTCTATGCGTCGCGCTATGGCTTTTCCGTGGAATCTGACGAGCGTGGCTTTGACAACGCGGCCTTTGACGGCATGATCGGGTTTTCCGACGATGGCCGCCACTACCGTGTCCGCGAGTCCAACGAAGTGGCGCAAATCGCGGGCCATATGCTGTTTGCGCGCTGGAAGCCCTGGGCCGACGTGAGCGTCGAAACCTGGCTGCTGGCGGCCAGTCCCTGGCATATCCGCGTGCATCGCATCACCACGCCGCGGGCGCTCAAGGCCAGTGAAGGCGGCTTTGCCATCGGGCGGGCCGATTTGAATGCCGATATTTATGGCGATGGTGCGGGCAGGGCGCTGGCGCGGTCGGAGACCGACGTCAGTGTCATTCTCGATCTGGCCGGCAAGCGGGCGGGGCGGGCGCACAAGGCCTTCCCCAACACCAATCTGATCGTCGCCAAAACCATCGTGCCGCAATTGCGCGGGGATATCCCTGTGGGCGCGACGGTGCTGATCACGGCAGCAATGGCATTGCCGGTGGGCGCCGCTGCCGATGCGGCGCTGGCCAAGCCGCCCCAGGCGCCGGATGTTGCCCAACTCGAAGCCTTGTTTGCCCGCGAGGGAATTGATGTCAGCGCCATTCTGGTGCCGGAGAGGTTTTGATGGCACCCAAGCTCGCCTTCGCCATGGCGGCGGACAAAACCAAGTATGTCTTCGATAACGCTTCGCTGGCGCGGTTGGCGGCGTGTTGCGACGTGGTTTCGCCCACCCCGATCCAGGATTTTTCCACCCCCGAGGCGCGGCGCATCCTGCGCGATCTCGATATTCTGGTCACCGGCTGGGGTTGCCCTCAGGTTACCGCCGAAGTCGTCGCTGCCGCGCCCAAGTTGCGCCTGATCGCTCACTCGGCCGGCACGGTGAAGTACACCCTCGACGCGGCAGTCTATGAGGCCGGCATTACCGTCACCCATGCCGCCGACGCCAATGCGGTGCCGGTTGCCGAATTCACGCTGGCGGCGATCATCTTCGCCAACAAGCACGTGTTCCAGTTGCGTGACCTCTATCGCGCCGACCCCAGCCGCCGCTCCACCTACGCGATAATGGACCAGCCCATTGGCAATTATCGACGCACCATTGGCCTGGTCGGTGCGTCTCGCATCGGGCGCAAGGTGGCGAAATTTCTCGAGGCCTTCGATTTCGAGGTGCTGCTAAGCGATCCGTTTGTTGGTCCAAGCGATCCGATCGCCAAAACGGTCAAATTGGTCGATCTGGATATGCTGATGCAGCGCTCGGATGTGGTGTCGGTTCACGCGCCATCGCTGCCCTCGACCCGGCATATGATTGGCGCGCGCGAACTGGCGCTGATGCGCTCCAATACGGCATTCATCAACACGGCGCGCGGGGCGATAATCGACGAACATGCGCTGATCGCCGAACTGCAAACCGGGCGCATCCACGCCGTGATCGATGTCACCGATCCCGAAATTCCGACGCAGGATTCGCCACTTTATCACTTGCCCAATGTGTTCCTGACGCCCCATGTTGCCGGAGCAGTCGGCACCGAACGCCTCCGGCTGGGCCAGTTGGTGACTGAGGAAGTCGAGCGCTTTGTCGCCGGCCAACCACTTGAGTTTGCTATTGAACCGGCGATCCTGGAGCGCCTTGCATGACCCTGTTGAGCCACGACGAAAGCCCGTTTTCCCGGCGCGATGCGCTGTCGGCCGCCGAGGAGGCCATCAGGGCTGCCGATCATGCAGAGCGCCTGCAATGGCTGACCTGGGATCGCCCGCCGGTGGTTATTGCCAGTCCCGTCCATGTCGCGCGGAAAGCCAAACTGGCCTTGTGGGCCGGCGCGCCGTTCGCGCCCAAGGCCTATGTGGCGTCCGACGCCGCGATCTTCACCAGCCGCCTGGTGCTGGGTGAAAATAGCTGGATTGCCGGCCATGCGCTGGTGCGCGGCGACATCGAATTCGGTGCCAATTCCACCGTGAACCCC
>NZ_JAQGJV010000084.1 GCF_028290435.1 Devosia sp.
CTTAGCAACTTCAGAAGCTTGCCGGTCGCTGCGGGCCTTGCGGCGCCGCGGTCTCCAGCGATGAGCCGGGTTATAGGGGCAGGTGTTTGACCTGTAAAGCCCGGAAAATGACAAAACTGACTTTTTCGGAAAAACACGGATTCGCCCGTGTGGATAACTCCCACGAGAGGCCATTGGTTGCGGGCCTTACAGCGCGAACTCCCCCGATATGGTTTTGTTTGCAGACGGTTCAACCCTTTACCTCTCTTGGGCCGATTGCTTGCCCCTATCCAATCGCCCCTCAAACGCCCTGGGGCCTAATATCGCCGCATTTCTTGCAGATCACCCAACTGCGCGTATAAGACTCCTGCGGATACGCGCGTGAACTTGCTTCTATGCAGACCGGCGTCAGACCGGCCCTCGGGGAACGACCGTGACAGTTCTAAGGATTGGGCGTTGAACGCAACGCAACGAAATCGCCATGCGGCACTGCTGAAGGCCACGGGATACGAAGATTGTCCCCCCCTCACAGTCCAATCGACCGATGGCGAAATCCCCCATGGCCGCGAGCTGAGCTTTGCCTGGCTCACCGGCACCGTCATGACCGGCCTCACCTCCGTGCTGCTAATGGGCGCCGCGCTTTACGTATCGTTTCAAGGCCAGGATACATTCTCCACCGCCTACGAGGCTTTGCAGCTCGCCCGGCCCAAGGCCGAGATCCAGGCCCCCACCGATCTGTCGGCAAAATCCTCGCGCTCGCGCCCTGTCGCCGCCACACGGTCGGACCTCGAAGTCATCGAGGCGTCCATCCGCGAAACCGTCGACGGTCGCGACATGATCCGCAACCAGCCCTTCGTGCGTATCAAGGCGACGCTGGCCACCGCGGCCACCTCGCTGTCCGAAGATGCACCGGCCTATGACCCGGTCGCCATTCTCACCGCCACGGCGCCCGAAACCAATACCGCGGCGCCCGAGGTCAATACCGATATCTATGGCGCCGAGGTCGAGGGCGAAGTCGCCGTTCGGCTGGCCGCCATGCCAATGACCTTCGTGCCCGCCAAGGTGATTTCCGACCAGTCCGCCGCCGCCTTCGTGCGCGACACGGTGGAAAGCGCCTATTCGGAATCCGGCTTTGATACTCCGACCCTGGCCTATGCGGCGCTGGGTCCGACCATTCGCGATCTCGGCGTGGTCGGTGGCGATACGCTGGGTGGCGTTGCCGAAAATGTCACCGTGGTGCCGCGCACCGTCGACGCCGAGCAGGCCGGCCTCGGCCGTGCCGAGCGCATCCTGACCATTCGCGAGACCACACCGATCGACGAGGTTCTGACCAAGAACGGCTTTACGGCGCCAATGATCACGGCGATCGAGACCAATCTGCACAACGTGCTGCCCACCACCAATCTGCCCGCAAGCACGCGCCTGCGCATCCTGTTCGGCCCGTCGCGCAGTTCCGACAGCCTCATTCCCTATCGTCTCAGCGTCTATATGCATGACGACGCCACCAATACCGACAAGCACAAGGCCACGGTCGCGCTGACTGACAATGGCCAATATGTGCTGGGCCTCGAGCCGCCGGCGATCACCTTCCCCGATGAAGACACCGAGGAAATCAACGTCGCCAACCTGCCCACCATTTACCGCTCGATCTGGGAGACCGGCCGCAAGCACGACTTGGACGATGCCACCATCGAGCGCATCATCGGCATGTTTGCCTATGACATCGACATGACCAAAAAGGTCGTCGCCGGCGACAGTATCGAAGTGCTCGAGACGCCCGCCGATGCCAATGGCAAAACGGGCCTGCTCTATGTCGGCATTACCCTGGGACAGACCACGCGGCAACTCTACCGCTTTGCGACTGCCGACGGCACCGTCGACTATTACGATCCCGAGGGCGAAACCGGCAAACGCTTCCTCAATCGCCGTCCGCTGCAAGGCGGCGGCACGCTGCGCTCGCGCTTCGGTTACCGCATTCACCCCATTTTCCACACCCGCAAGCTGCATACCGGCGTCGATCTGGCTGCCAAGAGCGGTACGCCGATCTATGCCGCCGGCGATGGCGTCGTGGAATATCATGGTTGGGAATCGGGCTATGGCAACAAGATCGAAATCAAGCACGTCAATGGTTTCGAGACGGCCTATGCCCATATGAGCCGGTACGAACCCGGCATCGATGTCGGCACTCGCGTGCGCCAGGGACAGTTGATCGGCTATGTTGGCGAAACCGGCTATGCCACCGGCCCGCATCTGCATTTCGAAATGAAGATCAACGGCAACCTGGTCGATCCGCTGAGCGTCAAGCTACCGCGCGAAAACACCATGCCGCCGCAATACCAGAACCAGTTCCACCAGGTGATCGCCCAGATCAACGAACTGATGTCGCGCGACCCCGCCAAGGTGAATGTTGCGGCGGCGAATTAGGGGGTGGCGGGACTTCCCGCCCGCTTTACCGGTTTGCGCTCCAACGTCCACCACGCGATCGCCGCCGAGACGAGGCTGAGTACCGCGGTCACATAGGTGACGCTGGCAAAGGCGGCGTCAGTTGCCGTTAGCCGCGCCGCTTCCTCGCTCGGGCTCAATCCCGGCGCGGCCATGCCGAAAAAGATCGGCAGTTCCGCAGCGCTCCCCAGCGCTTGCTCGAACACCGAGGCCACCACAACGCCGAGCAGGGCCACCGCCATCAATCCCGCGACACGCGCCACCGCATTGTTGACGCCCGACGCCACACCGGTGTCGCTATCGGTGACAGAGGTCATCACCGCCGTCGACAGCGGCGACACCACCAGTCCCATGCCCAGGCCGAGCAGCACGATGCAGGGCATGACGGCAAACCACACATTGTGCAGCGGGGCCGTCAGGCCCAGCAAGCCGAATGCGACTGCCACCAGGATTGAGCCCACCGCGATCAGCGGCGCCGGCCCGAACCGGTCCGCCATCATGCCGCTGAACGAGTACAATATGTTCTAGAGGATCCCCAGCGGCAGCAGTGCCAGCGCCACCTCGGCGGGGGACACGCCCCAGCCGGCGATCAGCGTCATCGGCAGGAAGAACATCGTGCCGCCCAGCGCGAAATAGAGCGCGAAGGTCAGCGCATTGGCGCCCGAAAATGCCTTGATGGCGAATAGCCGCAATGGCAGCATGGGGGTTCTGGTCCGCGCCTCCCAGACCAGGAACAGCACCGCAACCACAAGGCCGCCACCGGCATAAAGCGCAATATGGCTCAGCGGCGGCGTGCTTTCGCTGCCGCTTCCCGTCAGCCCGAAAGCGATCAGCATCAACGCCAAGGTCGCCAGGACCGCTCCCACGACGTCAAGCTTCCGGCCCGCCTCGGGCCGGTCCGCCCGCACTTTGAACCACAATAGCGCCAGCGCCGCCGCGCCCAGCGGCAGGTTGATGGCGAAAATCAGCCGCCAGCTTGCTTGCCCAAACCAGGTCAGCACGAAGCCGCCAATGATCGGCCCGCCGATCGACGTCAGCGACGAAGCCGCCGCCCAGATACCGATCGCCTTGCCGCGTTCGTCGCGCGGATAGGCCTTGGCGATGATCGCCAGACTCCCCGGCACCATGAAGGCGGCCCCGGCGCCCTGCACCGCGCGTGCAATCACCAGCACCAGCGGCGTCGGCGAAAACGCGACCACCATCGACGCCAGCACGAACACCACAATGCCCAGGCCGAACATCTTGCGCAGGCCGAACCGGTCGCCCGCTGCGCCACCCAACAGGATCAGCGACGACAGGAACAGCAGGTAGCCGTTGGAAATCCACTGCGCATCTGCCAGCGTCGCGCCCAGATCGGCTCGGATAGCCGGAATGGCGATCGAGATCACCGAACCATCGATAAACCCCATGCTCGAGGCCAGGATCGCCGCGATCAGCACGAACCGCCGCTCCGCGGGCGTCGTCGCCATCGCGGTATTGTCTGAAATGGGTTCGCTGGCTTGTGTCATGGTGGGTCCTCGAGTCGATAGGCAATCATCGGCCGCTGCCGATGATGCCGCCAGCCCTATTCCCGCGCCACGTAAACCGCCAGCTCGTTCCCGCCCGGCTCGCGGAAATGAAACCGCCGCCCGCCGGGGAAATCGAATTGCGGTTGCGTGATCACGCCGCCCGCTGCGATCACCCGCTGTTCCGCGCCATCCAGGTCATCGGTCCGCAGGATCGCCGTCGTGGCCGCGACCTTACCGGCCGATTGATCGACCCCGCCGTCGATGCCGGCGTCGTTCAAGCCGTCATAATCGGGTCCATAGCTGGTAATGCCCCAGCCGAAGGCCGCCTGGAAGAATGCGCTGGTTACCGCCCGATTGCTCGAGGGGAACTCGATATAGTCAATCTTGTCCGCCATTTTTCACCTCTATGTTCCGTCTTTGTTCTAGCCTAGGAGCCTGCGACTGGCAACCCGGTCCGGCAACGATTCAGCCTTCCACATCTCGCCAAATGTCGATCTGCTTCAAGCGGAACTAAAGGAGAGCCTCATGACCTCAGCATGGGGGCACGCTGTGCCGGAAGACGCGGGATTCGCCCCCGACCTCGCCCACAAGCTCGAAGCGCTGGTCGCCGCCGGACAGCTGCCGCCCGTACACGCCATTGTTCTCGCCCGGCACGGCAGGTTGTTGCTCGATCGCTATTTCGTCGGCGAGGACCAGCAGATCGGCTACGATTCCATCGGCCGCATCGACTTTACCGGCACCACGCTGCACGACCTGCGTTCGGTGACGAAAAGCATCGTCGGCCTGCTGTATGGCATCGCCCTTGAGCGTGGCCTTGTTCCCGGCCTTGATGCGCCACTGGTCGACGCCTTCCCCGAATATGCAGATCTTGCCGATCCGAACCGACGCCGGCTCACGGTTGCCCAAGCTCTGTCGATGACAATGGGGCTCGATTGGGACGAGTCGCTGCCCTATACCGATCCGCGCAATTCCGAAATCGCCATGGAGATGGCGGCGGATCGCTACCGCTTCACCCTCGACCGGGCCATCGTGGCCGCGCCCGGCACAAGCTGGATTTACTCAGGCGGCGCGGTCGCCCTGATCGGCGCGCTGATCGAGCGCGGCTGCGGCCAAAGCCTGCCCGATTTCGCTCGTGACGCGCTGTTTCGGCCGCTCGGCATCCACCGAAGCGAATGGTTTGCGGGAGTCGACGGCGTCTATTCGGCCGCGGCCGGGCTGCGGCTCGGGGCCCTCGACCTGCTGCGCATCGGGTCCATGCTGGCCAATGGCGGCCGGCATGAAGGCGGCCAGATCGTGCCATCGTCCTGGCTCACGCAAAGCTGGACCCGCCGGACGGATACGGTCTGGGGCCAGGCCTACGGCTATCTCTGGTATTTAGGCCGCGCGACGCCGCCGGCCTTTCCGGGTAGCACGCCCAGCGTTGCCGGCTATGGCAATGGCGGTCAGCGCCTGTTCGTGCTGCCCGGAGCCGGCGTTGCCTGCGTCATCCTGGCCGGTCTCTATGATACGCCGGGCGGCGAGCAGGGCCCCGAATGGATTTGGCGCGAGCTGATCTTGCCCAATTTCATCGGCTAGAACAAAAAGGCCGGGTTTCACCCGGCCTTCCAATCGACTTTATGCGGCGGCGTCGCTTGCCGGCGCCATGCCGGGCAACAGCACCAGCCCGTCCTCGCCGGCCTCGATCAGCACCTGATCGCCATCGGCGATACGACTGCTCAGAATCTCGTCGGCCAAACCGTCCTGCACAGAGCGCTGGATCACCCGCTTCAGCGGACGGGCGCCATAGGCCGGATCGTAGCCTTCGTTCGCCAGCCAATCGCGGGCACGCGGCGTCAGCGTCAGCTTGATGTCGCGGTCCTTGAGCAGGCTCTCCAGCCGTTTGAACTGGATATCGACGATGGCGCCCATATGCTCGCGGCCCAGCCGGTGGAACAACAGGATTTCGTCGAGCCGGTTGAGGAATTCGGGGCGGAACGCGGTTTTGACCATGTCCAGCACCTTACCGCGCACCAGCTCCACCGAGTCCCCGTCCTTAAGCTCGACCAGGTATTCGGCCCCGAGATTGGAGGTCAGGATGATCACCGTATTGCGGAAATCCACCGTCCGGCCCTGCCCATCGGTGAGCCGGCCTTCATCGAGCACCTGCAGCAGCACGTTGAACACATCGGGATGCGCCTTTTCGATTTCGTCGAACAGGATCACCTGATAAGGCCGCCGCCGCACCGCTTCAGTCAGAACGCCACCTTCGTCATAGCCCACATAGCCCGGAGGCGCCCCGATCAGCCGGGCCACCGAGTGCTTCTCCATGAACTCGCTCATGTCGATGCGCACCATGGCGGTCTCGTCATCGAACAGAAACTGCGCCAGCGCCTTGGTCAGTTCGGTCTTGCCAACGCCGGTTGGCCCCAGGAACATGAACGAGCCGATCGGCCGGTTCGGGTCCTGCAATCCGGCCCGCGCCCGCCGCACGGCCTTGGCGACCGCGGCCACGGCTTCGGCCTGCCCGATCACCCGCGCGCCCAGCGCCTCTTCCATCTTGAGCAGCTTTTCGCGCTCACCTTCCAGCATCCGGTCCACCGGAATGCCGGTCCAGCGGGAAACGACCTGCGCAATGTGGCTGGGCGTGACGACTTCCTCGGCCATCAGCGGATCGACGACGCCGTCGCCATTGGCGTCTTCAGCACCCTTGATCTGCTTTTCTAGGCCGGGGATGACGCCATAGGCCAGCTCGCCAGCCTTGGCCAGGTCGCCCGTCCGCTGTGCGATTTCGAGCTGGCTGCGGGCGGCATCCAGCGCTTCCTTGAGCTTCTGGCTGCCCTGCAACCGGTCCTTTTCGGCGTGCCACTTGGTCGACAGCGATTGGGCCTGCTCTTCGAGTCCACCCAACTCGCTCTCCAGCCGGTCGAGCCGCGTCTTGGAGGCGTCGTCGGTTTCCTTGCGCAGCGCCTCGCGCTCGATCTTGAGCTGCATGATGCGCCGATCAAGCTCGTCCAGTGCCTCGGGCTTGCTGTCCACCGCCATCCGCAGCCGCGCGCCCGCCTCGTCCATCAGGTCGATGGCCTTGTCGGGCAGGAACCGGTCGGTAATGTAGCGATTGGACAGCGTTGCCGCCGCCACCAGCGCCGAATCCGAAATCCGGATGCCGTGATGCAGCTCGTACTTTTCCTTGAGCCCGCGCAGGATCGAGATGGTGTCCTCGACACTGGGCTCATCGACAAACACCGGCTGGAAACGACGGGCCAAAGCCGCGTCCTTCTCCACATGCTTGCGATATTCGTCCAGCGTCGTCGCGCCGACACAGTGCAACTCGCCACGTGCGAGAGCCGGCTTCAACAGGTTCGATGCATCCATCGCCCCTTCGGATTTCCCGGCGCCCACCAGCGTATGCATCTCGTCGATGAACAGGATGATCTGCCCATCCGAGGAGGTGACCTCGTTGAGCACTGCCTTCAGCCGCTCCTCGAACTCGCCGCGATATTTTGCGCCGGCGATCAGCGCACCCATGTCGAGCGACAGTAGCGACTTGTTCTTGAGGCTCTCCGGCACGTCGCCATTGACGATGCGGATGGCGAGCCCTTCGGCGATCGCCGTCTTGCCCACGCCGGGCTCGCCGATCAGCACCGGATTGTTCTTGGTGCGCCGGCTCAGCACCTGAATGGTGCGGCGGATTTCCTCGTCGCGCCCGATCACCGGATCGAGCCGACCCTCGCGCACCGCCTGCGTCAGGTCGCGGGAATATTTCTTGAGCGCGTCATAGGAATTCTCCGCCGATGCGCTGTCGGCCGTCCGGCCCTTGCGGATTTCTTCGATCGCCGTGTTCAGTCCCGCTGGAGTCACCCCGGCCAAAGACAAGATCTTGCCGGCATCGGTATCCTTCTCGATCACCAGCGCCAGCAGCAGGCGCTCAACGGTGACAAACGAGTCGCCGGCCTTCTGCGCCGCGCTTTCGGCGGTGTCGAAGACCCGCGCCAGTTCGCGGCTGAGATACAGCTGCGAGCCATCGCCCGATACGCTCGGCAATTTGTTCAGTGCCGCTTCGACCCCAGCCCGCGCCGTCTTGGGATTGCCCCCGGCGCGCTCGATCAGGCCATTGGCCATGCCCTGCTCGTCATCGAGCAGAACTTTCAGCAGATGCAGCGGCGTAAACTGCTGGTGCCCCTTGCCGAGGGCAGCGGTCTGCGCGCTTTGGATAAAGCCACGCGCCCGCTCGGTATATTTTTCAATGTTCATTCAACTCTCCTGGTCTCGCCCGCTGCCCGGCCCCGAAGGCACCAACACAACGGCGGAAGCGTCGTTCGATGAAACGCCCGTTCAACGGCGCTGCTCCATCACGCTCCTGATATAGGGAGAGGATTGGAAAGGAAAAGGGTCGCCCGCCCCCCGGCACGCCAATGCGTCGGCCGGACCGCCACCTCTCCCTTCGAGGGAGAGGTCGGATCGCCCTTGCGAGCCGGGTGAGGGTGCCTTCCCCGCACACTTCATCCAGCAAAGGCCCCTCACCCGACACTGCGTGTCGACCTCTACCCCCAAGGGAGAGGTGAGAAAACAAAAAAGCCGGACATCGCTGCCCGGCCTTTTCAAATCTTGTATTCCCGGATCACTCCGCGGCGGTCGTCCCGCCAGCGGTAATGAACGCCGGCAAATCGCCGACATCGGGCTGTGGCTCATTAGCCGGATCACCCACATCGCCACCCGCCGGACGGCGACGGCGCGGACGGCGCTCGCGCACCTTGCGCGGCTCACCATCGACTTCGCCTTCGGCAACGGCTTCTAGCGGCGCAACTTCAGCTACCGGCGCTGCAGCCTGAGCGGCTGCGGCTTCGGCGGCGGCCGCGGCGGCCTGCTCGCGGGCCAATTGCTGGGCCTTGGCTCGCTCTTCGGCCGATGGCCGATCGGGACGCGGCTGACGCTCCTGCCGGTCGCCACGATCCTGGCGTTCCCCGCCATTGTTCTGCTGCTGCGGCTGTTGCTGCTGGTACGGCTGCTCGCCGCCCTCGTCGCTATCGTTCTGCTGACTAGCGGGCTGGGGCGAGGAAAACCGCGAATTGATTTCGGGCATATCGTCGTCGAAATCGTCGCCGTCTTCGCGCGTAGCATTGGGCTGTGCCGCCGAAACGATACGGAAATAATGCTCGGCGTGCTGGAGATAGTTCTCCGCCATCACCGAATCGCCGCTCGACTGCGCGTCGCGGGCGAGCTGCATATATTTCTCCGCAATATGGGGGGCGTTACCGCGCACCTTCACATCGGGGCCATTGCTCTCGAAGCTGCGCGACAACGGATTGACGTGCTTGCGTCCACCGTTACGGCCGCGCGAGCGGTTTTTGTTGCTGTTATTATTGTTATTTTGGCTGTTGGGTCTCATCTGGTCGCTTTGTCTAACTCAAAAAAGTTAAGCGTCACACATCTGGCGGACCGGCATAATGCCGAGGTCGGCCAAAGGCCAGGCGGAGCCCCTGGCTCCATCATCTGGCAAAGTCTGGCTTCATGAAGACCGTCAACTGTCGCGCGGCAATGCCACTTATTCCGACATCATCAGCGTGGGCCGGACTTCCGGGACCGCGCTGCGCTTTGCAGCCTTTAAGATGAACGGGTGACTATCACCGTGGCGCCCATGATGCGCCGTTGACAGCAAATGTGAAGCTATATGGTTCGCGCCGCCATTCCAAGCATAAAATGCTCCAGTTCACCGGGCTGTGCGCGTTATACCGTTGATATGGTGCGCGCTGATCACACGATCAAGCCCCGCCAGGTCCCGATGCACCGCCACATTGCCAAACCCCGCAGCGACAAACAGCGCCGTTACTGCCGCCCCTTGGTCATAGCCGATCTCCACCAGCACGCGGCCGCCCGGCGACAGATAGCGCGCCGCCTCCGCGGCGATGATCCGATATGGCGCTAGGCCGTCGGGGCCGCCATCAAGGGCCAGCCGGGGATCAAAGTCGCGCACTTCAGGGGCAAGCGTCTCGACCACCGCTGAGGTAATGTAGGGCGGGTTGGAGATGATGAGGTCGAACAGGTCAGTGTCCGGCTGCGGCTTCCCCCCACCCCAACCTCTCCCCTCAAGGGGGAGGGGCTTTGGCTCCACGTTCAATCCACTACTCTGCCCCAAACTCGATGGAGTCCCCTCCCCCTTGAGGGGAGGGTTAGGGTGGGGGGAGGCCCCCACAGGCTCGAACCAAGACCCTTGCAAAAACGCGATTTTATCCTCAACCCCATGCCGCGCCGCATTCCCGCTTGCCGCCGCCAGCGCCTCCGCACTCAAATCCGTCGCCAGCGCGGTCGCATCCGGCCGATTGACAAGCACGGCAATCGCAATCGCCCCGGTCCCGGTCCCCAGATCCAGGAGCCTGCCGCCCCCCGGCAGCGCCGCGATCGCCAGGTCAACCAGCATCTCCGTCTCCGGCCGTGGCTCCAGCGTCGCCGCGTTCAGCCCGAACGCCAGCCCATAAAATTCCCGCTCCCCGACAATGCGTGCCACTGACTCCCCGGTCAGCCGCCGCTGCAACAGCTCGACCACGCGCTGCGCCCCGGCCTCATCGACCGCCTCGCCTTCGCGTGTCGCAATCTCGAGGTCGCTCAGGCCCAGCGCAAACGACGTGAGCCGCTTGGCGTCCAGCGCCGCACTGTCAAATCCCAGCCGCCCCAGCACATCGCGCCACTGCCGCCACAGCGCCCCTATGGTGATGCTCTGGCTCAGTTTGCGTTTTCCAGATCGGCCAATTGCTCGGCCTGATGCTCGGTGATCAGCGCCTCGATCAGTTCGTCCAGCGCTTCACCGGCGATGACCTTGTCGAGCTTATAGAGCGTTAAGTTGATCCGGTGGTCAGTCACCCGCCCCTGCGGGAAATTATAGGTCCTGATCCGCTCCGACCGATCGCCCGAACCCACCTGCCCCTTGCGCTCCGCCGAACGAGCACTGTCGCGTTCCTCGCGCTGCATTTCGTAGAGCCGCGCCCGCAACACCAGCATGGCCTGCGCCCGGTTCTGGTGCTGGCTCTTCATCGCCGATGTCACCACGATCCCCGACGGCATGTGGGTAATGCGCACCGCGGAGTCCGTCGTATTGACGTGCTGTCCGCCCGCGCCCGAAGCCCGCATCGTGTCGATGCGGATATCTTCGTTGCGGATTTCGATGTCGATATCCTCGACCTCGGGCAGCACCGCCACCGTCGCCGCCGACGTGTGAATCCGCCCTGAGCCTTCCGTCGCCGGCACCCGTTGGACGCGGTGCACGCCCGACTCAAACTTCATCCGCGCATAGACGCCCTTGCCGCTCACATTGGCGATGATTTCCTTGAAGCCGCCCATTTCACCGGCGCTTTCTTCCATGATGGAAACCTTCCAGCCATGGTTGGCGGCATAGCGCTCATACATGCGGAACAGGTCGCCCGCGAACAAAGCCGCCTCGTCGCCGCCAGTGCCGCCGCGAATTTCGAGGATGATCGACTTCTCGTCGGCCTCATCCTTGGGCAGCAGCAATACGCGGATCGCCTGATAGAGCCGCTCTATTTTCTCGTCGAGTTCCTCGATTTCGGCCTCGGCCATCTCGGCCATTTCCTTGTCGCCGCCCTTGAGCAGCGCCTCGGCCTGGACGCGATCGCTCAGCGCTTTGTTGTAGCCACGGATTTCCCCGACGATCGGCGCCAGCTCGGCATGTTCCTTACTGAACTTGACGAACTCCTCCGGCCCCGCCCCACCCGACAGCGCCGCTTCCACATATTGGAAACGGGTCTCAAGCGCGTCGAGCTTGTCCTGGGGAAGTTGTGCCATGCGTGTTCTTTCCGGTTCTTACCGAGCGTTTAAGCGGCGCGGGGGCGGAACTCAAGTCCAGTAGGTGGGCAAGCCGAAGATCGGGGCTCTCATCACCCCCTCCCAGCCTCCCCCATCAAGGGGGAGGTGTCTGCCGGTAGCTGGGGCATAATTGAGTTCAAGGAGTGGAGTGGCACCTCCCCCTTGATGGGGGAGGTCGGGAGGGGGTGATTGCCAAGAGTGGAGCCCGGCCAGCTAGTCATTGTAGACCCGCATCACGCAAATCAGATCGGCAAGCCCTGCTTCTCGATCCATTCCTGCAGCAGTGCCCGTATCGGCACCCCGCTCGCCCCATCGCTGAGCGCTGCCGCCACCGATTGCCTTATCGGCGTCAGATCCAGGTTCAGCACCAGTTCCTTGATCGGCCCGATCGAGGCCGGCCCCATGCTGAGGCGCGTCATCCCGACCGCCATCAGCGCCAGCGCGTCGACCGGCTTGCCCGCCAGTTCTCCACACATGGTGATCGGAACATTATACTTGCGCGCCGCGTCCACCACATGCCGGATCGCCCGCAACCGGGGCAGCCCGATCGGATCGTAATTCTTGGCCACCCGCGGATTGGCCCGGTCCGATGCCGTCAAGAACTGCACCAGGTCATTGGACCCGATCGAGACGAAATCGGCTTCCGGCAACAACTGGTCCAGCTCGAACAACAGCGATGGCACTTCCACCATCACCCCCAGTTCCAGCTTGCTCGGCACGGCCTTGCCGGCCCGCCGCAGCCGGTCCACTTCCTTATTGACCACCATCCGGGTCTGGCGGAACTCGAAAGTCTCGGTCACCATCGGCACCAGGATTTTCAGCGGCCGCCCGTTCGCCGCCATCAGCAGCGCCCTTATCTGCGTGCGCAGCAGCCCCGGCCGATCCAGCCCCAGCCGGATCGAGCGGAAGCCCATAGCCGGGTTCTCTTCGCTGTCGGAGCGGAGATAGGGCAACACCTTGTCGCCGCCGATATCGAGCAGGCGGAACACCACCGGCCGGTCCTTGGCGATGGCCATGGCCTCGGCATAAAGGTCCATCTGCTCGCCCAGCCGCGGCAGCTTGCTGGCAATCATGAACTGCAATTCGGTGCGGAACAGGCCAACGCCCGCCGCCCCAGTGTCGTCGAGCATGGGCAGGTCCGCCACCAGCCCGGAATTGTGCAGCAGCGTGATCTCAATCCCGTCCTTGGTGATCGAGGGAATATTTTTCAGCGCCGCATAATGCGCCCGCCGCTTGGCCGAAACCTTGACCTTGTCGATATAGGCCTGCTCGATATCGGGCGTCGGCCGCAAATGCACCAGCCCCGCTGCGCCATCGATGATGATGTCGTCGCCGCTTTCGCACATCGAGACGATCGATTGCGCCCGGCCCACCGCCACCATGCCCAGCGAACGCGCCACGATGGCCACATGCGCCGTCGCCCCGCCCTCTTCCAGCACGATGCCGCGCAGCTTGGTACGGTCATATTCGAGCAGTTCCGCCGGCCCGATATTGCGCGCCACTAGAATCGCATTGTCCGGCAGGTTGCGCCCGATGCCCTGATGGTCGCCGGTCAGAACCCGCAGCAGGCGGTTGGCCAGATCGTCCAGGTCATGCAGCCGGTCGCGAATATAGGGATCGGTCTGGCGCATCATCCGCGCGCGGGTATCGTTCTGCACCCGCTCCACCGCGGCCTCGGCCGATAGCCCGTTCTCGATCGCCTCGGTCAGCCGGTGCACCCAGCCGCGATCATTGGCGAACATGCGGTAGGTTTCCAGAATATCGCGATGGTCGGAACTCGGCTGCATGTCGCCATGATCGAGCATGGCATCGATGGAGACGCGCATGCGCTCCAGCGCCGTGTTCAGCCGCGACTTTTCCTGCTCGGTATCCTCGGCGATGAAATTGGTGACCACCACGCGCGGATCGTGCAGCACCACGGTGCCCAGCGCGATGCCATCGGTAAAACTGACGCCGGTAAACATGCGCGGACGCCTCAGGTCGATATCGGACCCGGGCTTGATCAGATTGTCGAAGTCCGAGGTGGCGATCATCTCGGCCAGGATTGTGGCCGTAGTCAGCATCGCCTCCATCTCGTCTTCGCCATAATGGCGCCGCTCGGTATTCTGCACCACCAGCACGCCCAGCGTCTGCCCGGCGCGCAGCACCGGAACGCCCAGGAATGCCGAATAGGGGTCTTCCCCCGTCTCGGGCCGATAGGCGAAAGCGGGATGGCTGGGTGCGTCATCGAGACTCAGGGGTTCGGCTTCCGCCGCGATGATGCCGACCAGGCCCTCGCCCAGCCGCAGCGTCGTCATATGCACCGATTCGGCGGCCAGCCCCTTGGTGGCAAACAGCTCCAGCGCGCCGTCGTCGCGCAGCACATAGAACGAGCAGACATCGGCCCGCATATTGTCGGCGATCAGGCCCACGATCTTGTCGAGGCGGGCCTGGCTTCCCAGCGGCTCCGCCATGGTCTCGCGCAATTGCCGCAACAGCACGCGCGGGCCGCCTATGCTTGTGGCCATATGCTATCGGCAGCCGAAGCCGCCCCCCTCGCGCGGCGCGGCTGAGCGGTTCCTCAGTCGAGTCTACGCGTCTTTTCTATCCAACCCGTAATACGTATGGAGCGCGCGAACCGCAAGCTCGGCATATTGCTCGTCGATCAGAACCGAGGTCTTGATTTCCGAAGTGGTGATCAGCTGGATATTGATGCCCTTGTCGGCCAAGGCCTTGAACATGGACGATGCGACACCGGCGTGACTGCGCATGCCCACCCCCACGACCGAGATTTTTGCGCCACCCTTGCTGCCCGAAATCCGAGCATATTCAATGCGCTTGTCGGTGCCGGCGGCCTGCAGCGTCTTGATCGCCTTATCATACTCGCTGTCAGGCACCGTGAAGGTGATGTCGGTGGTGGCGCCATCGTCGGCAATGTTCTGCACGATCATGTCGACGATGATGCCTTCGTCCGCCAGCGCACCAAAGATTGCCGCCGCCACGCCCGGATTGTCCTTGACGTCGCGCAGGGTGATCTTGGCTTCCGCCTTGGCGAGGGTCACGCCCGAAACGATCTGCTTTTCCATGATCTCATCCTCATCACACACGAGAGTGCCAGGCACGCCAGGGGTTCCGTCTGGCGCCAGCTGCGGCGCGTCCGGGTCATCGAAGCTCGAGCGCACCAGCAGCCGCACCTTATGCGCCATCGCCATTTCCACCGAGCGGATCATCAGCACCTTGGCACCGAGCGAGGCCATTTCCAGCATTTCCTCAAAGGAAATCTTGGAGAGCCGCTGCGCCTTGGGCACGATGCGCGGGTCCGTGGTGTAAACACCGTCAACATCGGTGTAGATATCGCAACGATCCGCCTTGACCGCCGCCGCCACCGCCACCGCCGACGTGTCCGAGCCGCCGCGCCCGAGCGTCGTGATGCGGTTATGTGGAGAAATACCCTGGAACCCGGTGATCACCGGCACCCAGCCATCCTTCATCCGCTTGTCGAGTTCGGTGCCGTCGATGTCCATGATCCGCGCCGCGCCATGCGCGTCATCGGTGCGGATCGGTACTTGCCAGCCAGCGAACGAGCGCGACTGGATACCCATCTCTGAAAGAACGATGGCCATCAGCCCGGCCGTCACCTGCTCGCCCGAGGCAACCACGGCGTCATATTCGCGCGCATCGTGGAAGGCGCTGGCCTCGTTGACCCAGCCCACCAGTTCATTGGTCTTGCCACTCATGGCCGAGACGACGACGCAGACCTCGTTGCCGGCCTCGACCTCGCGTTTGACATGGCGCGCCGACTGACGGATGCGCTCGACGGTCGCCACTGACGTGCCACCGAATTTGACGACGATACGGGCCAATCTTTTCCCCGGACTTCCACCGAACCCGGCGGTACGCTTGTTGTTGGCGCTGCCATGCCACAAAGGGCGCGGAGGATCAACATCCAACATGCCTGCCCTTGGCGGCGTGTGGGGTGTCATCACGTCTCACCCCACCCACAATCGCTTCCCGCGGACTTGATCCGCGGGCCACTCTCCGCCCATACCGTGTGGCGAGAGACCCGCGGATCAAGTCCGCGGGAAGCAACGGTGGACGTCGAGCCAACGTTGTCTCACGAACCCGGAGCCCGTCCATGACCGCCACCACCATTAATGATGCCGAAGTCGCCAAATTCGCCGCGATGGCCCAGGAATGGTGGGACCCCAAGGGCAAGTTCAAGCCGATCCACAAGTTCAATCCCGTCCGCCTCGCCTATATCCGAGAGCATGTGCTGGCCCATTTCCACCGTGACGGCAGCGTCATGCGCCCGCTTGAGGGCCTCACCATTCTCGATGTCGGCTGCGGCGGCGGCCTGCTGTGTGAGCCGCTGGCCCGCCTTGGCGCCACTGTCACCGGCATCGACGCCGCCGAGCGCAACATCAAGATCGCCACCCTGCACGCCGCCCAATCGGGCGTCGCCGTCACCTACGAGGCCACAACCAGCGAAGCCCTCGCCGCCCAGGGGCAAAAATACGACATGGTGCTCAACATGGAAGTCGTCGAGCACGTCGATAACGTGCCGCTCTACATGAAAAGCTGCGCCGATCTCGTCGCCCCCGGCGGCCTGATGCTGACCGCCACGCTCAACCGCACCGCCCGCGCTTTGGCTTTCGCCATCATCGGCGCCGAATATGTGCTGGGCTGGCTACCCAAGGGCACCCATGACTGGAACAAGTTCCTCACGCCCGACGAGATCAAGGCATTGATCACCCGCAATGGCCTTGTGGTCACCGACCAGACCGGCGTCGTTTATCACCCGCTGGCCGACGACTGGCGCAAGTCACGCGACATGGCGATCAACTACATGGTCATGGCGCAGCGCCCCGCCGCGGCCTAGCCGCAGTTCAGGCCAGATGCCGCTGCGGCGCGGGCTGCCCCAGCCAATAGACCCGCGCCTCGTCCGCGCTCATCAGCCGGCCCGATGATTGGGCTTCCTCGATGCCAGAATCGAGCAGCATCGCCACCCCGTCCACTCCGCCCATATTGTCGGCACTCACCGTTAGTCCCAACCCATGGCCTAGCCCGGCCAGTGCCTTGACCACCTTGGCGGCTTCCGCGTCGCCGATATTTTCCAAAAAACTGCGGTCGATCTTGACCTTGTCCAGCTTGAACGCCTGCATGTGATAAAGGCTCGAATAGCCGGTGCCAAAATTGTCCAGCGCGATGCTGACCCCTGCATCGCGCAGCGGGCTCAGCGCCAGCTTGGCTGCTTCGAGATCTTGCACGATCATCGCCTCGGTAATCTCGACGGTCAGCCGGCGCGGATCGAATCCCACCGCATCGAGCGTCCCCAGCATCGATTTCCACAGCTCGCGATCCTGCAACTGGCCGGGAAAAATATCGACCGATAGCGTCACATCCTGCGGCCAGCTCATCGCCGCGTGGCAGGCCCGCTCCAGCACCCGCCTTGCCACCTCGTGGATCAGCCCGGTATCCTCGGCCACCGCCATGAACCGCTCTGGAGCAACCGCGCTGCCATCGTCAGCTTGCCAGCTCGGGATGGCCTCGTAGCCGATGATCTGCCCGCTGCGCAGGCCCAGCGATGGTCGGAACTGCGCCACGATCCGGTCCGCCGCCAGCGCCGCGCGCAAGTCGCGCTCCAATTGCTCGCGCTCATGCACCAGCCGGTCCATATCCGGCTCGAAAAACCGGAACGCCGACCGCCGCTCGGCCTTGGCACGATAAAGCGCCACGTCGGCGGTGCGGATCGCCTCGTCCTTGCTGCCGGCATCGGAGGGGATGAGCGATACGCCGATGCCGGCGCCAATGGCATGGCGCGTACTGCCGGTCGCGACCGGTTCCACCAGCCCCTGAATGATGCGCAACGCTATGCTGCCGGCCGCTTCGGCCCCGATCAGATGCTGCGCCAGGATAATGAATTCGTCGCCACCCAGCCGCGCCACCAGGTCGCCCTGCCGCGCCGCACGCAACAGGCGCTGCCCCACAATGGTCAACACCTCGTCGCCCACGCCGTGGCCGTAGACATCGTTGACCTGCTTGAAGCCATTGAGATCGAGCATCAGCACCGCATGCGCCTTGCCAGCGCCCGGCGGCGCCGCAATGGCGATATTGAGCGCTTCCTCGAATTGCCGCCGATTGGCCAATCCGGTCAGCGGATCCTGATAGGCCAGCACCCGCGCCTCCTGCTCAGCAACGGTCCGGCGCGCTATCTCGCGCTTCTGGTCGAAATAGCGCCGTATGGCGAAGGCCAGCAGCCCGATCGACAGCACGCCACCCAGCATGAGGGTCTCGTCCAGTTCCACCGTCTCCTGCGCCGCCGAGACGGCCCCCTCGGTGGCAAAAATATCCACTTCGAACGCCACATAGGCCAGCACCAGCATCACCGCCAGGAGCATTCCCAGATCCAGAATGCTCACCCGGTGCCGCACTACAAATCTCCAGAGCTTGCTCGCCCAGCCATCGCGCGGTTCGCTCGTCTTGCTGGTCATCTCGGCCTCAATCTCGCCGCCCGCGCACATTGACCCGCCCGCACAGCAAGCAACGTCAGCCATTCGCCATCGGGTCCAGCGCCGCCAGCATTATCGGCACCAATAGTTGACGACTGCTCAATTCGATTATGGGCAACCGCGCGGATGACCCCCGCGGTTGCCTGGCACCATCAGGCCGCAGGCACCTTGTCGAGAAAGCCGGTGACCTTTTCGATCAGCCCGCCCTGCACCGTCACGAAGTCGGTCCCTTCAATGATGATTTCACCATCCGGCAGGCCAAGGCCCCAGCTGAAGCGAACATGATCGCCAAAGCCGTCCGGCTTGCCCAGGAGCGTAAAGACGAAGCCGGCAAACCGCTCCTGCACGGCCCCGATCATGCCGTTGAGAGCTTCGGGACCATCCGCCGCCATCAGCGGATCGACATAGGTTGTGGCGGGGCTCCAGTTTTGCGCAATCAATGCGGCACGGCGGCCGGCATCGGTCTCGTTCCAGGTCGCCAAATAGGCCTTGGCGATGGTCATGGCGTCGGTCATGGCAGTTTCTCCGTTTGCGTTCATTATCGAACGGCTGCCATTTTTCACTGCTGGCGACGCAAACCAATTACCTTTGAGGTAATGGAATTGACGCCCTGCTCTGCTAGTCTGCCGTCATGACAGACATGGGCTCCATCGGCGAAAAACTGCATGACTGGCGCCGTCGCCGGCGGCTCAGCCAACTCGACCTGGCCAGCGACGCCGACATCTCCGCGCGCCATCTAAGCTTCATCGAAACCGGCCGCTCAAAGCCCAGCCGCCCCATGCTGCTCAAGCTGGCCGAAACGCTTGATATCCCGCTGCGCGAACGCAACGCCTGGCTGCTGGCCGCAGGCTTTGCTCCCATCTTCCCCGAGCGCCCGCTCGACGACGCCGCGCTCCGCCCCACGCTGGACCTGCTCGAAACGCTCCTGGCAGCGCATCAGCCATTCCCCGCCCTCGCCATCGACCGCCACTGGACCCTGGTCCGTGCCAATGCCGCCATAACCCCGCTGCTCGAGGGCATCGCGCCCTTCCTGCTCGAACCGCCCGTCAACGTGCTCCGCCTCAGCCTGCATCCCCAGGGCCTCGCGCCGCGCATCGCCAACCTGTTCGAATGGAAGGCCCACCTGCTGCATCGCCTGGCCCGCCAGATCACCGACACCGCCGACCCTGTCCTCGCCGACCTTTACGAAGAACTGCGCCACTACCCAGCCGGCACGCCAACCCCAGCCCAACCCGCCACCGCCATCGCCGTCCCCCTGCAACTGCGCAGCCCGGCTGGAATAATGTCCTTCCTCTCCACCACAATGGTCTTCGGCACACCCCTCGACGTCACCCTCTCCGAACTCGCCATCGAAACATTTTTGCCGGCGGACGCAGCGACTATAGAGATGTTGAAACGCACAATGGCGCCAGTCTCCGAGGACTAAGGAGAAGCGACATCCAGATCAGCGTGTGGCGGTTCCCGGCCCAGTGGCCTCTCCCATTCCCCTCCGCTCCCGAAATACAGCCAATCAAGTCCTCCAACAGTACCGTACGGTACGGTACGCTTTTTTCTTGCCCTGTTTCTGGAATGGGTCTAACCTGTTTCCAACATCGACCGCCCAACGCGGCCTTCACTTTGAGGACGTCCCATGCCAGCCTATCGCTCCCGCACCACCACCCATGGCCGCAACATGGCCGGCGCTCGCGGCCTGTGGCGCGCGACGGGCATGAAGGATGGCGATTTCGGCAAGCCGATCATCGCCGTGGTCAATTCCTTCACCCAGTTCGTCCCCGGCCATGTTCACCTCAAGGACCTCGGCCAGCTCGTCGCCCGCGAGATCGAGGCGGCCGGCGGCGTCGCCAAGGAATTCAACACCATCGCGGTCGATGACGGCATCGCCATGGGCCATGACGGCATGCTCTATTCGTTGCCGTCGCGCGACCTGATCGCCGACAGCGTCGAATACATGGTCAACGCCCACTGCGCCGACGCCATGGTCTGCATCTCCAATTGCGACAAGATCACCCCCGGCATGCTGATGGCCGCCATGCGCATCAACATCCCCGTGGTCTTCGTTTCCGGCGGCCCGATGGAAGCCGGCAAAGCCATGATCAAGGGCAAGCTGCAGGCTCTCGACCTGGTCGACGCTATGGTGATGGCCGCCGACGATAAATATACCGATGCCGAAATCGCCACCGTTGAGGAAGCCGCCTGCCCCACTTGCGGCTCCTGCTCGGGCATGTTCACCGCCAATTCGATGAACTGCCTCACCGAAGCGCTCGGCCTGTCGCTCCCCGGCAATGGCTCCACCCTTGCCACCCATTCGGACCGCAAGCGCCTGTTCCAGGAAGCCGGCCACCTCATCGTCGACATCACCAAGCGCTGGTACGAGCAGGACGATGCCTCGGTGCTGCCGCGCTCGATCGCCACGAAAGCCGCGTTCGAGAACGCCATGGCGCTCGATATCGCCATGGGCGGCTCGACCAACACGGTGCTGCACATCCTCGCCGCCGCGCATGAGGGCGGGATCGACTTCACGATGGACGACATCGACCGGCTGTCGCGCCGCGTGCCGGTGCTGTGCAAGGTGGCGCCGGCCAAGTCCGACGTGCACATGGAAGACGTGCATCGCGCCGGCGGCATCATGGCCATCCTCGGCGAGCTCGACCGGGGCGGGCTGATCAACCGCGACC
>NZ_JAQGJV010000040.1 GCF_028290435.1 Devosia sp.
TGGGGCCAGACGGGGAGGTTGTATTTGGCGGCCATCAGCAGCACCGACAGCACCTCGTTGAGGCCGCCGATGCGGCAGGCGTCGATCTGGACGATGTCGATGGCGCCGTCCTTGATGAACTGCTTGAACAGGATGCGGTTCTGGCACATCTCGCCGGTGGCGACCTTCACGGGCGCGATGGCCTGGCGGATGGCGCGGTGGCCGGAGACGTCGTCGGGGCTGGTTGGCTCCTCGATGAAATAGGGATTGAAGCGGGACAGTTCCTTGACCCAGTCGATGGCCTGGTCGACTTCCCAGACCTGGTTGGCGTCGATCATCAGGAAACGATCTGGCCCCATGATCGAGCGAACGATTTCGAGGCGCCGGATATCGTCGTCGAGATCGCGGCCGACCTTCATCTTGATGTGGTTAAAACCCCCGGCGACGGCCTCGGTGGCGAGGCGGGTCAGCTTCTCATTGGAATAGCCCAGCCAGCCCGCCGATGTGGTGTAGCACTGGTAGCCCTCGGCCTTGAGGGTGGCGACGCGGTCGGCCTTGCCGGCTTCGGCTTTGCGGAAAATGGCGAGGGCTTCATCCGGCGTAATGGCGTCGGTGAGGTAGCGGAAATCGATGATGGAGACGAGCTGTTCGGGGGTCATGTCGGCGACGAATTGCCAGACCGGCTTGCCGGCGTGCTTGGCGAGCAGGTCCCAGACGGCGTTGACCACGGCGCCGGTGGCCAGGTGCATGGCGCCCTTGTCGGGGCCGATCCAACGGAGCTGGCTGTCGCCGGTGACGTGGCGCCAGAAGCGGCCGGGATTTTCGGCGATCCAGGCGAGGTCGAGACCGACGACGCGCGAGGTCAGCGCCTTGATGGCGGCGACGACGACTTCATTGCCGCGGCCGATGGTGAAGGTCAGGCCATGGCCTTCGTGGGCGCCGTCCGTGGCCAGGATGACGTAGGCGGCAGAGTAGTCGGGATCAGGGTTCATCGCATCGGAGCCGTCGAGGGCGTCCGAGGTGGGGAAGCGGAGATCGTGGGTGCGCAGCGCGGTGATTTTGGTCATGGCGTACTCAGTAGAGCTGATAACAGGAGATGGAAGGATGCGTTAACCATGCCGGTTAACCTGGCTGAACGGCGGTCGTGAGATTGTTCGGATACGCCGCCCCCACATCCGGACGACGAGGTTACAGAGTGACGAGCAAATTCATCGCGCAGAGCTACCGGCGCTACTACGCCTGGTTGCTGACGCTGGGCATGACGCGCACCGTGCTCCTGGCGACATTGATCGCCATTACGGGCTCGGTCGTGACCACGGCTGTGTTGCTGCTGCTGATTCCCGGCCCCAACGACTTTTTCTGGTACGGGATGATCGTTGCCGTGGTGTCCCCTGCCCTGACGGCGCCGGGGCTTGGCTCCGTCGCCTTCAAAATGGCATTTCAGCTCAGCACGGCCCAGACGGCCCTGACGCTGGCCGCGGAAACCGACGCGCTGACGGGGATAGCCAATCGCCGCTCGTTCATGGTGCAGGCCGAACTTGCCTTCCTGGGCGCTCGCTCGACGGGAGTATCCTTCGCCGTCATCATGGCCGATATCGATCACTTCAAGGCGATCAATGACACGCATGGCCATGGCGTCGGCGACGACGTGATCCGGGATGTGGCGCAGGCCTGCAAGGCGGCGCTGCGCCAAGGCGACTGCTTCGCGCGGTTTGGCGGGGAGGAGTTCATCGCGCTGCTGCCAATGACCAACCATGCCGAGGCGCTGGCGATGGCGGAAGTTCTGCGCGAGACCGTGGCGACGCTGGCGTTCGAGAACCGGATGCCGCCCGCAGTCACGATCAGCCTTGGTGTCGCTGGTTATCTCGCGAGCAGCGCTAGCCTGCATGATATCCTCAATGAAGCCGACCGGCAGCTCTATGCCGCCAAGGCCGCCGGCCGCAACCGGGTAATGATGGCGGGCCCGGAGGCCCGCCTGGCGTCCTGACCTCAGGCCGTCCAGCCACCGTCGATGACGTGAACCTGGCCGGTGGTGTAAGTGGCGCCGGCGAGATAGACGGCGAGGTCGGCGATTTCCTCGGGCTGGCCGATGCGGCCAATGGGCTGGCGGGCGATGAAAGCCTTCTTCGCGGCTTCGAAATCACCAGTGGCATGCCAGCGCTCGTGCAATGAGGGGCTATCAACCGTGGCAGGGGCGATAGCGTTGATGCGGATGCCCTGCGTGACATAATCGGCGGCAATCGACTTGGTCAGCCCAATCACAGCGGCCTTGGAGATGGAATAGGCAGCGCGGTTCGGCACGCCTTTGACCGAGGAAGCCACCGTCGACATGTTGATGATCGCGCCATCCTTGCGCTCGAGCATCTGGGGCAGCACGGCCTGAATGGTGCGGACCTGGGCCCGGACATTGAGGTCCAGGGCGAAATCGAGGTCCTTGTCGCTCATCTCCAGCACGGTGCCGTTGTGAACCACACCGGCGCAGTTGAAGAGGATGTCGATGCGGCCGATTTCGGCGACGGCTTTGTTGACGTCATCGGTCGAGAGCACGTTGAGGATGCGGGTGGTGACGTTGGGCGTGCCATCCAGCTCCTTGAGCTTTTCGGCATTGATATCGGTGGCGATGACTTTGCAGCCGGCTTTGACAAACGCCTCCACCGAGGCGCGGCCAATGCCTTGGGCGGCAGCGGTGATGAGAACGATTTTGCCGGAAATATCGGACATGGTTGATTCCTATTGAATGATGGAACGGCTGCCTTCGACCACTTGGCGGTCGATGGCGGCGAAGTCCCAGGCGATGCCGAGGCCGGGGGCGTCGGAAGGCCGAGCCTTACCGTTCTGGATCGTCATGCGTTCGGTGGTCAAGTCATCCAATTGTGGAATGTATTCGACCCAGCGGGCGTTGGGCACGGCGGCGCAGAGCGAGACGTGCAGCTCCATGAGGAAATGCGGGCTGACGACGATATTGAAGCACTCGGCCATGTGGGCGACCTTGAGCCAGGGCGTGATGCCGCCGATGCGACCGACATCGACCTGGATCACCGAGGCCGCATGGCGCTGCAGGTATTCGCGGAAGTGGCTGACCGAATAGAGGCTCTCGCCGACGGCGATGGGCAGGCTGGTATGTTCGGAAAGGCGGACATGGCCGGAGATATCGTCGGCGGGGAGCGGTTCTTCGAGCCAGCCGATATCGAGCGGCTCATAGGCGCGGGCGCGGCGGATGGCTTCATCGACCGCAAAGGCCTGGTTGGCGTCGGTGAAGATTTCAAAGCCCGGACCGACGGCCTCGCGCACGGCGGTGATGCGGGCGACGTCCTCGTGGATGGGGCGGCCGACCTTGAGCTTGGCGCCCTTGAAGCCGTCGGCCTTGGCGCGCAGGGCGTCTTCGACCAGCGCAGATTGCTCCAGATGGAGCCAGCCGCCTTCGGTGGTGTAGAGGGGGATTTCGGACTGTGCGCCACCGGCCAGCTTATGCAGCGGCAGGCCGAGCTTGCGGCATTTGAGGTCCCACAGCGCGGTATCGATCGCCGCCATGGCGATGGCGGTGATGGCGCCGATAGTGGTGGCGTGGGTCAGGAACAGCAGGTCGCGCCAGATGGACTCGATGTCATAGGCGTCGCGGCCGATGATGGCGGGGCACAGGGTGCGGTTGAGCAGCTCCATGACGGAATGGCCGCCGGTGCCGATGGTGTAGCTGTAGCCGGTGCCGACCACGCCATCGCTGTCCGTAATGCGGACGATGGGGGTTTCCTGGCTGACGAAGCTCTGAATGGCGTCGACGCGTTTGACCTTGGGTATCAGGTCAACCATCAGGAGTTCGATGCGGGTGATTTTGGCCATTATGCCCTCACGCTCTTGCCGCTGGCCTTGTCGAAGACGTGCAGCCGGGTCAGGTCGAGGGTGAAATCCAGGCTCTCGCCCGGCTTGACGACGCGGGGATTGAGCATCTTGCCTTGGATTTCCTTGCCGCCCAGTTCGGTGAACAGGATGGTCTCAGTGCCCAGTGGTTCGGCGATGGCGATGGTGCGGTTGATCGAGATGGCGTTTTCGGTGCCGTGCAGGGAATGGCCTGCCGGCGCGAAGCTTTCGGGGCGGAAGCCGAGGATGATGGACTGGCCTTCGGTCACGGCGCTATCGGCCGGCAGCGGCACTTCGACGCCGTCGGTCAGCACGGCCTTGCCGGCCTTCACTACCGCATCGAGCTGATTCATCGGCGGGGAGCCGATGAAGCCGGCGACGAAGGTGTTGACCGGGTACTCGAACACATCCGAGGGCGTGCCGATCTGCTCGATATGGCCGTCGCGCATGATGACGATGCGGTCGGCCAGGGTCATGGCCTCGACCTGATCGTGGGTGACGTAGATGACCGTGGTCTTAACGCGCTGGTGGAGCTTCTTGATTTCGACGCGCATCTGGCCGCGCAGCTTGGCATCGAGATTGGAGAGCGGCTCGTCGAACAGGAACACGTCGGGATTGCGCACGATGGCGCGGCCCATGGCGTCGCGCTGGCGTTGGCCGCCCGAGAGGTTCGCAGGAAGGCGATCCATATAGGGGCCAAGGCCCAAAATCTCGGCGGCGTCATCAACGCGGGTTTTGATTTCCGCCTCAGGCATATTGGCGATCTTGAGCCCGAAGCCGAGATTGTCGCGCACGGTCATATGCGGATAGAGCGCGTAGCTCTGGAACACCATGGAGATGTTGCGGGCACGCGGCGGCAGGTCGTTGACCACGCGATCACCGATGGAAATCGTGCCGGCGGTGATTTCCTCGAGCCCGGCGATCATGCGCAGGGTGGTGGACTTGCCGCAGCCAGAGGGGCCGACGAGCACGACGAATTCATTGTGGGCGATATCGAGGTCGATGCCGTGCACCGTTTCGATCTTGCCATAGGTCTTGACGACTTTTTCCAGGCGAACGGGAGCCATGGGATATCCTTACTTGACGCCGCCGAAGGTCAGGCCGGCGATCAGGTGTTTCTGTACAACGAAGGTGAGGACCAAAGCCGGGATGATGATTAGCACGGCCATGGCGCTCATACCGGTCCAGTCGACGGTGAATTGGGCAGTGAAATCCATCAGGCCCACCGGCATGGTCTTGGAGGCCGTGGTGCGGGTCAGTTGGCTCGCCAGCGCATATTCATTCCACGAGGTGAGGAAGGCGAAGATGGCGGCCGAGGCTAGGCCCGAGCGGGCCAGCGGAAATTCCACCTTCCAGAATGCCTGCCAGCGGGTGCAGCCATCGATCTGGGCGGCTTCGCTGAGATCGACCGGGATTTGGCGGAAGAAACCATCGGTGAGCCAGATGGTGAAGGGGATGTTGACCGCCATATAGACGAGGATCATCCCGAAGCTGGTATCGATCAGCCCCAGCCGCGCCCAGATGATGAATAGCGGCAGGCTGAGCGCCACGCCAGGGACGGTGCGGCTGAGCATGAAGGCCAGAAACAGCGTCGCCTTGCCCTTGAAGCTGAAGCGGGCGAACGAGTAGCCGCCGGCCATGCCGATGACGACGGCCACAAAGGTCGAGGTGATCGAAATCACCAGCGAATTGGTGAAATATTGCAGCACCGGCAGGCCCTGTTGGGCCGATGACAGGCCGAACAGGCGGGCAAAATTGTCCAGCGTGGGGTTTTGCGGAATCCACACGGCGGGGCGGGCCAGCACTTCGATATTCGGCCGGAACGCGGTCAGCACGACCCAGAGGCCGGGCACGGTCAGGATGGCCATGGCGACGAAGACGCCGAAGCGGATCAGCCAGCGTTGCCAGGGCTTTTCGATGGTCAACCGGCTCATTGTGCGCCTCCCATGAAGGTGCGCGCGGCGACCAGCTTGCGATAGAAATAGAAGGTGAAAACGATCGACAGGATGATCGACACATAGCCCATGGCATTGGCCATGCCCATCTGGCTGTTCTGGTAGCCGGTGCGGGTCATCAGCGTCCACAGCAGCTCGGTACGGCCGGCGGGGCCGCCATTGGTCATGATCTTGACCATGTCATAGGCGCGCGCCACGTCCAGCGAGCGAATGGTCATGGCGATATAGACGAAGGGCATCAGGAACGGCAGCGTGATGTGCTGGAACACCTGGAGCGGATTGCAGCCATCGACGCGCGCGGCCTCCAGCGGCTCCTTGGGCAGCGCCATCAGGCCCGCCAGCAGCAGAATGGCGAACACCGAGGTCGACATCCATATTTCGGCGAAAATGATGGAGAAATTGGCCAGCGTACCATCGACCAGCCACGGGATGGGCTGGCTGATGATGTGCAGGTCGAACAGGGCGTTGTTGAGCAGCCCGATCGAGTCGTTGAAGATGTATTTGAACTGGAAACCCACGAGGATGGGCGAGAACATCATGGGAAACATCATGATGGTGCGCAGCGTGCGCTGGCCCCAGGTGATCTTGTTGACCAGCAGCGCCAGGCCCAGGCCGAGCAGCATTTCCAGATTGAGCGTGATGGTGACGAAAACGAAGGTGCGCCCGAAAGCCCACCAGAAATCCGCATTGGTCAGCAGGCGCTGGTAATTGCGCAGACCGACGAACTGGAACAGGGTCGCGGGTTTGGTCAGGTTATAGGCGGTGAAGCTGGTCCAGAACGAGACCAGCAGCGGCACCAGTACGACCGACAGGATAACCACGATCGCCGGCAGCAGCAGCATATAGGGAATGGCGCGCGGCGAGGCGAAGAAAGACACCCGGTCTTTGGTTCGCGGCTGCGAAAGGGTTTGAACGTCTGTGGTCAAGGACAGGCCTCTATCGTGAGCGGCGGCCTCGTGTCCGAGACCCGCCACAGTGTCACCCCGGCACCGGCCGGGGTCCATCCTGAGATGCGTTTGTCTGAATGAATCTCAGGATGGATTCCGGCCTGCGCCGGAAGACATCGTGGGAGTTGCCGCCTCGGAGCAGGCCCCGAAGCGGCGATTGGCTTACTGCTTGAGGATACCAGCGTCTTCCAAGATGGTGGTCGCATCGGCAGCGGCCTGATCGAGCGCTTCCTGGGGGGTCTTTTCGCCCACGATGGCGGCCTGGAGCTGGGGCCAGAGCACGTTGCTGACTTCAATCCACTGCGGGATCAATGGCGGGGTCCGGGCATCGGCAAGGCTGGCCTGCCAGATCGGGAACATCTCAGCCAGAGCGGTCTTGCCGTTCTCGTTGAAATACTTCACGGCCTGGTCGAACGTGGCGGAACGGGTCGGCAGGTTGCCGGCTTCGGCTTCCATCAGTTCGCTGTCGTCATTGGTCAGGAAGACGGCCAGCGAAACGGCGGCCGGCTTGTTGTCACAGGCTTCGGTCACCGAGAACGAGTGCGAACCGGACCAGCCGCCACGCTTGCCGGAGGTGCCTACAGGCGCCACGGCGAAGCCGAGGTGATCGGCGATCTTGGAGGCGGTCGGATCGCTGTAGAAGCCGGCAAAGCCCGGCCAATCCAGATCGACAGCCAACTGGCCAGCGGCCATGGCCTGGCCGATTTCGTCCCAGGTGTAGTTGACGGTACCAGCCGGCACGGCGCCGGCGTCATAGATGTCCTTGAACCACTGCAGGGCCGCTACGCCTTCAGGCGAATTGAAGGTCGGCTTCCAGTTGGCGTCGAACAGGTCGCCGCCGTTGGCGCGCAGGATTTCCATGAAGCGGCCGGACATGCCTTCGTCCTTGCCGGCGAATGCGGTGCCATAAAGGTTCGGAGCATCGGCAAAGAAAATGATCTGCTGCTTGAATTCGTCGAAGGTCTTGGGCGGCGCCAGATCGGTGCCGAACTTGGCCTTGTAGGCTTCCATCTTCGCCGGGTCCTCATAGAGGTCCTTGCGATAGTAGAGGTTGGACACGTCGGTGACGCGCGGCAACTGCACCAGACGGCCATCGACCATGGAGGCCTGCAGCGTGCCGGGGACGTACTTAGCCAGCTCGGACGCCGGGATCGACTGTGCCAGGTCGATATAGAGATCGCCATACTGGGGCGCGAAGCTGGTGTGGTTGGAGCCAACGCACCAGGTGATCTGGCCGGACGCGATGTCCTGCTTGATTTCACGGTCCAGGTCGAAATGGTTCTTGGATGAAACGATTTCGACCTTGGCGCCGGTCAACGCTTCCCACTCGGGAATACGGGTATAGAGCTTTTCGTACTGCGTACCGCCGATGAGCTTCACCTTGAGGGTGTAGCCGGGGAACGAGCCGTAATCGAATTCTTGCGCCATGACAGCGCCGGACAGCGTCGCCAGCGCGACCGAGGCCAGTAGGGCCTTGGCCAGGAACTTGGTTGCCATTGATTTCTCCTCCACAGGGGACCTTCCGATGCCGCCTCGCTCGAGGCTTGATCATCCATATTTGAAAAGTCTATTCGTAGGTAAGCACAATTCTTGTTGCCCCGTCAACGGCTGCAGCGGTCGGAATACGGTGCCGAATGCTAACAGGCCGCTAGCAATTTGCAGGTGAATGGCTAGCATCGTTAGCGCGAGTGGAGGGGAGTTCTACCGGTGAGTATTGCGGAAGATGCCGATCGCTATCGCGCGCCGGCGCTCGACAAGGGTCTGGATATTCTTGAACTGCTGGCGGCCACCGATGACGGCCTGAGCCAAGCCGAGATCGCCAAGGCGCTCGACCGATCGCCCAATGAAATTTACCGTATGCTCGACCGGCTGGTGCGGCGCGACTATGTGCGGCGCACGCCGGAGGACCGCTATGAGGTGACCCTCAAGCTGTTCGAACTGGGGCATGCAAGACCACCGATGCGCCGGCTGATCAGCCAGGCGACGCCAGTGTTGCGACAGTTTGCGATCAAGGCGGAACAGGCGGTGCATCTGGTGGTGCAGGACCGCAATATCCTGGTGGTCATCGCCCAGGTCGACAGCCCGGGCTATTGGAACGTATCGATCCGGGTGGGCTCGCGAATCAGCCTGGTCAATACCGGCTCAGGACATGTGTTCCTGGCGTTTTCGACGCCCGAAGAACGCCTATTGATGATGGAAGAGCAGGATATGGGCACACCCGAAAAGATGCCCAAAGGGCTGATCACGCGACTCGACGGGGTGCGCCAGCAGGGTTACGAAAATATGCCCAGCGCCCAGACGCCGGGCGTTTTGAACCTTTCAGTGCCGATTTTCGGGCCAATGGGGTCGGTGATCGCCGTGCTGACCTGCCCCTATACACAACGGCTCGACAAGCTCGACGCCCCCAATACGCAGCAGGTCCTGAACCTGCTGCGCGAGGCGGGGCAGGAATTATCGCGGCGCTCAACGCCAAGCGCCTAGGAGGAACGACGCATGCGCATTCTCGATACCCATCTGCATCTCGTTTATCCCGACAAGTTCTCCTATCCGTGGCTGGAGGGCGCACCCGCGATCAATCGGCCCTGGACGGTGGAGAACTACTTTTCCGAGGCGCGCGGGCTCGGGATCACCGGGGCGCTGCATATGGAAGTCGATGTCGCGGACGCCGATATCGTCAAGGAGACGGAGTTCATGCTGACCCTGCCGGGCATTGTGGGGGCGATTGCGGCCTGCCGGCCTGAGGGCATGGGATTTGTCGACCAGATCGAGCAGTTGAGCGAGCATGCCCATGTGAAGGGCGTGCGGCGGATTTTGCACCAGGCACCGGATGAATTGAGCCAGAGCGATCTGTTCGTCGAGAACATACGGCACCTGCCGGACTATGACCTGAGCTTCGACCTCTGCGTGCGGGCCGACCAATTGCCGATCGGCACCATGCTGGCGCAGCGGGCGCCGGATGTGCAGTTCATCCTTGACCATTGCGGGGTCCCGGATGTGGCGGGAAAAGGGCTCGATCCGTGGCGGGGCTATATCACCGAACTGGCCAAACTGCCCAATGTGGCGGCGAAGGTGTCGGGGATCGTGGCCTATGCGGGGGCGGACTGGACCACTGCGGATTTGCGGCCGTTCGTTGAGCATATCATCGAGAGTTTTGGCTGGGACCGTGTGGTGTGGGGCTCGGATCATCCGGTGGTGACGCTGACGGGGTCGCTCACGCGCTGGGTCGAGGCGACGCGCGAAATCGTCAAAGGTGCCAGCGAGGACGAGCAGGCCAAGCTGTGGCATGGCAATGCTGAACGGATTTACGGGGTTTAAAATGAAACGCTACGGTTCGGTCATCGGGCTCAAGCCCGAGCAGATCGCTGACTACAAGCGGGTCCACGCGGCCGTGTGGCCGGATGTGCTGGCGCAGATCAAGGCCAGCGGGATTGCCAATTATTCGATTTTCCTGCGCGAGCCGGAAAACCTGCTGTTCGCCTATTACGAATATGTGGGCACCGACCACGACGCCGACATGGCAGCGATGGCTGCCGATCCGCGCACGCAGGAGTGGTGGGCTGTGTGCATGCCGATGCAGGCCCCGCTGGAAACGCGCGCCGAGGGCGAATGGTGGGTGGGAACGGAAGAAGTTTTCCACGTCGACTGAGACTTGCAAGCCTTCCTCGTATGTGAAAAGATTATTCACATAAGAATGACGGTGCTTTGTCCGTCGTGAGGGAGGGGCGAGTGCCCACGGACTATTCGGCATTGCGCCAGAGCTGGCCACGACCGAGCGCGCCGCGCCCGATCGTGATCATCGGGGCCGGCGGTATCGTCAACGACGCGCATTTGCCGGCCTATCGGCTGGCGAACCTGCCGGTCGCGGGCGTGTTCGATATCGACCGCGACAAGGCGAGGGCGCTGGCAGCCAAATGGGATATTCCGGCCTTTGCGACGCTGGAAGAGGCGATTGCGACGCCCGATGCGGTCTATGACCTCGCCCTGCCCCCGGTGGCGCATCTCGATGTGCTGCCCAAGCTGTCCGATGGCGCGGCGGTTTTGCTGCAAAAGCCGATGGGGCGGGATTTGAGCGATGCCACCGCCATCCTGGCGCTATGCCGGGCCAAGAAGCTGGTGGCGGCGGTCAACTTCCAGCTGCGGTTTTCTCCGATGATGCTGGCAGTGGCCGACGCGCTGCAGCGTGATTGGCTGGGCAAGCTGATCGATACGGAAGTGCACCTGAACCTGGTGACGCCGTGGGAGCTGTTTCCGTTTCTGAAGGGCGCGCCGCGCGTCGAGATCGCGGTGCATTCGATCCATTATCTCGATCTGATCCGGCATCTGCTGGGCAATCCGGTGGGCGTGCATGCGCGGACGATGGGACATCCATCAACCGAACTGGCGCAGACGCGGACCTCGGCGCTGATCGATTTCGAGGACGGGGTGCGCACCACGATGAGCATCAACCACAATCACGATTTCGGCCGCAAATTCCAGGATGCGAGCTTCCGCTTCGAAGGCACCGAAGGCGCGGCAATGGTCAAGCTGGGGCTGCTGCTGAACTATCCCAAGGGCGAGCCAGACGAACTCTGGATCACCCGCAAGGGCGAGGACTGGAGCCAGGTGTCCCTCTCGGGCGGCTGGTTCCCGCATGCGTTTATCGGGACGATGAACAATCTGCAGCGCTTCGCGGCGGGCGAGGATGACGTTCTCGTCAGTTCAGTCGAAGACGCGTGGCACACCATGGCGCTGGCCGAAGCAGCATTCGCCTCGGCAGCAGCGCCCGCAACCCAGGTTCAGGCACAACCATGAGCGAATTCGCACCCACCGTCGGCGTCCATTCCACCCATCCCAAGACCATGCCCGAGGCCCATGCCGATATTCCGGTGTGGAATGCGGAGAACTGGTTCTACGAGGACTGGGAAGTCGGCCACAAAATTCGCTCCTTGCGCCGCACGATTTCCGAGGGGGAATCGATGGCGTTCAATGCGCTCGTGACCGACATGCACCCCTATGTGGCGGACGATATTTTCGCCCAGACCGAGGGGCAATTCGGCAAACGGCTGGTGGCGGGGGCGTTCGTGTTCTCGGCGGGGCTGGGGCTGGTGGCGACCAATTGCGTCAACGCCTTCTCGTATGGCTATGACCGGCTGCGCTTCATCAAGCCGACCTTTATCGGCGACACCATTTATACGATCCGCACCAATCTGGAAAAATCGCCGAAATACGAAAAGCTGGGCCTGATCCGCGCCAGCTACGAGGTGTTCAAGGGCGAGGGCGAACTGGTGCTGTATTGCGAGCATATCCAGACCGTCCTCTACAGAAATCCGGCTGACTTCGTCGGCAAGACGGAGAAATAAGCCATGAGCGATATCGAAACCAAGCTGCTCGACGGCCTTGTCGTGGTCGACATGTGCCAGTTCCTCAGCGGGCCTTATGCCAGCCTGCGGTTGCAGGACCTGGGCGCGCGGGTGATCAAGATCGAGCGGCCGGATGGGGGCGATCTCAGCCGGCGGCTGTATCTGAGCGATACCGAGATTGGCGGGGATTCGACGATTTTCCACGCCATCAACCGCAGCAAAGAGAGCCTGGCGCTCGACCTCAAAAATGCGGACGATCTGGCGGCTTTGCGCAAATTGCTGCTCAAGGCCGACGTGGTGTTGCAGAATTTCCGGCCGGGCGTGATCGAGCGGCTGGGGCTGGATTACGAGGCGGTCAAGGCGATCAATCCGAGGATCGTTTATGCCTCGATCACCGGCTATGGCGACGAAGGTCCGTGGGTGGATCGGCCGGGGCAGGATTTGCTGGCGCAGGCACGTTCCGGCGTGATGTGGCTCAACGGCGATCACGATCAGGGGCCGGTGCCGTTCGGGCTGGCGATTGCCGACATGCTGGCTGGGGCCGCCGTGGCGCAGGGCATTTTGGCGGCGCTGGTGCGGCGGGGGATTTCCGGGCAAGGCGCGCATATCGAGACGAGCCTGCTCGAAGTGCTGGTGGATTTCCAGTTCGAGGTTTTGACCACCCATCTCAATGATGGGCGGCGGGTGCCCAAGCGCAGCGAATTCCGCTCGGCGCACGCCTATCTGTCGGCGCCCTATGGGGTTTATCCGACAGCGGATGGGTATCTGGCGATCGCCATGACGCCGCTGGGCAAGTTGCAAAAGCTGCTGGAGATCGAGGCGCTGTGCGCTTATGCCGATCCCAAAAGCTGGTTCACGGCGCGCGATGCGATCAAGCAGTTGATCGCCGAGCGACTGTCCACGCAGAGCACTGCGCATTGGCTGAGTATTCTGGAGCCGGCCGATATCTGGTGCGCCAAGGTGCTGGATTGGCCCGAATTGATGGCGAGCGAGGGCTTCAAGGCGCTGGACATGCTGCAGGTAGTGACGCGCGAGGATAATGTGTCGATCACCACCACCAAGTCGCCGCTGCGGATCAATGGCAAGCGGGCGCAGACCACGCGGGCCGCGCCGCTGGTCGGCGAGCAGAGCGCCAAGATTCGCGCGGAGTTCGGGCTGTGAGCATTACCCTCAAGGGCATGACCTGGAAGCATCCGCGCGGGTTCGATCCGATGGTGGCGACGTCGGCGCTGTGGCGCGACAAGACCGGGGTGCAGATCGACTGGGATCAACGCAGCCTGCAGGATTTCGAGACGTTTCCGGTGGAGGAACTGGCGCGGGAATATGACCTGATCGTCATCGACCACCCTCACGTTGGTCAGATCACCGAGGAAGGGTGCCTCGCGCCGCTGGATGTGCTGGGACGCGAAAGCGAGCGGGACGAGATGGCGCGGTACAGCGTCGGGCAATCCTATCCGAGCTATAATTGGGCCGGGCATCAGTGGGCGTTCCCCATCGATGCGGCGACGCAGGTGCAGGCCTATCGCGCCGATATCGTCGAGGGACCGGCGACCAGTTGGGGCGATCTGATCGGGCTGGCGAAGGCGGGGCAGGTGGTGCTGCCGATGCTGGCGCCGCACAGCCTGATGACGTTTTATACGCTGGCCGGCAATCTGGGACATGCGTGTAATACCGGCCAAGGCGAGCTGATCGAGGCGGAAGCCGGCGCCAAAGTGATCGAGCATCTGCGCGAATTGGTGGCGTTGATCGAGCCGAGCAATTTCGCCATGGACCCGATTGCGGCATCCGAGGCGATGGCGCACGAACATCCCGTCGTGAGCGTGATGCCGTATGGCTATGGCTATCTGAGCTATGCGCTGAAAGGTTTCCGGCCCGGCCGGTTGAAATTCGCTGATATCCCCGATGCCGGTGGGCTGGGACCTGTGGGATCGGCGCTGGGGGGAACGGGGATTGCGGTTTCCGCATTTTCAGCGGACCGCGAGGCGGCGATCGACTATGCGTATTGGGTCGCCAGCGGCGGCATCCAGGGCACGATTTATGCCGAGTCCGGCGGGCAACCAGGTCATGGCCTTGCTTGGGAAGATGAGGCCGTGAACGCGGCGGTGGACGGGTTTTATCGCGACACGCGGCGGACGCTGGAAGCGAGCTGGGTGCGGCCGCGACACAATGGTTATATGGGCTTTCAGGACGCGGCCAGCAAACGGCTCAATGCCGGGCTGCTGGGCAAGGAGAGCCCTGCCCTGATCATCGCCGAGATCAATCGCCTGTATCGGGAGAGTTTTTGATGGAGCGGCCACGCCATTTCGAGGATTACCTGCTGGGCGAAACCCGCAAGACCTATGGGCGCACCATTACCGAGACCGATTTCGTGGTGCATGCCGGTCATACGGGGGATTTCTTTCCGCACCATATGGATGCCGAGGCGATGAGGAATTCGCCTTGGGGCCAACGTATCGCTCACGGCACCATGACCTTTGCCATCGGTATTGGCCTCACCGCCAGCGAGATCAATCCGCTGGCGTTTTCCTATGGCTATGAGCGGTTGCGGTTCCCCAAGCCGGTATTCATCGGCGATACCATCCATACCACGCTGACCATTACCGGGCTCGATCCCGATCCCAAGCGGGCCGATCATGGGCGGATCACCGAGGCAGTGCGGGTGCTCAACCAGCGCGGTGAGACCGTGCTGGCGTGTGATCACATCTATCTGGCGCAGCGGCGGAATATCTCCGCTTAACGCCTTGAACCGGCCATCGCGCCGGGGCAGTGTCGGCCTCAACACGAATGAGGACGCTTCTGATGGCTTTCAACTCCGCCGACCGTATCGCGGTTTCCACCTGGTCGCTGCACCGGATGCTGGGCACTACCTATCCGCACAACCTGGATAGTCGGGAAATCGGGCCGGTAGAGGAGACCTATGGCGAGGTCGACGAGTCGCTGCTCGACATTCCCTCGGCCATCGCCAATCACGGCATCAACCGGCTGGAACTGGTGTCGTTTCACCTGCCGAGCAAAGACCCGATCTATCTGGGCGAGCTGCGTAGTGCGCTGAGCAATGCCGAAGTGACCTTGCAGACGCTGTTGATCGACGCCGGCGATATCAGCGATCCGGCGACCAGCGCCCGCGATACCGAATGGATCTGGAGCTGGATCGAGATCGCCAACCAGCTCGGTGCCGAACGCGCCCGCGTCATCGCCGGCAAGCAGAAACCGACCCGTGATGCGCTGGACCTCTCGGTCAAGGCGCTCACCACCTTGGCGGAACGCAATGCCGGCTCCAAGGTGCGACTGACCACCGAGAACTGGTTCGATCTGCTCGCCGAGCCGGCGCATGTGCATTACCTGCTCGACAAGCTGGACGGACGCATCGGGCTCAATGGCGATTTCGGCAATTGGGGTGGCCCCACCAAGTATGACGACCTGCGCGCCATTTTCGGCCGCGCCGAGACCTGCCATGCCAAGGCCGATTTCGTCGACGGCAAGATGGACGAGGCGGACTATGGCCAATGCCTGCAGGCAGCCGAAGAGGCGGGCTACAAGGGTCCCTATACGCTGGTGTTCCAGGCCGACAGTCCCGATGAATGGGCCGGCGTCGAGACCGAGAAGGAATTCATCGAGGAACTGCTCAAGTAGGCACTCACTTGTGAATGAAGCGCCCTGGCGTCGGGGCTGATGCCACCAAGATCGGCCGCGCGATCACCGCGCTGGCCTGGTGCCGGCCGAGAGTGGGCCGCGTGTCAGGCCCGCGGAAGCGCGGTGGGTGGGGATAGATAGGCGGGATGGCGGTCAGGCCAGCGGCTTCAAATCGGCCAGCAGGGTCGGGATCAGTTCGCTGACCGTGGGGTGGATATGCACGGTCTGCTGCATCACGGTGTAGGGCAGGTCGCCGGCCATCAGTTGCAGCAGGGAATGGACGACCTCGTCGCCGCCAATGCCCAGGATGGCGGCGCCGAGTACGCGTTTGGTCTCGGCGTCGACCAGCACTTTCATCAGGCCCTGGGTTTCGCCCTTTTCCTTGGCGCGGCTGATTTTTGACATCGGCATGATGCCCATCAGCACCTTTTTGCCGGAGGCGCGGGCCTCGTGTTCGGAGATGCCGATGCGGCCCAGAGGCGGGTCAATGAACAGGCCATAGACCGGGATGCGATGGGCGATGGAGCGGCTGCCACCGTCCAGCACGTTATCGGCGACAATTTCGAAGTCGTTATAGGAAGTGTGGGTGAAAGCGCCGCGGCCGTTGATATCGCCCATGGCCCAGATGCCCGGCACGCTGGTGTGCAGGTTATCATCGACCGGGATATAGCCGCGCTTGTCGGTGGATAGACCCGCTGCCGCAAGGTTGAGGTCAGCGCTGTTGGGCGTGCGGCCGAGCGCGATCAGCAGATGGCTGGCCTCGGTGGAGGCAAGGCGGCCGTCGGTATTGAGCGACAACAGCACGCCCTGCCCCGCTTTGACCACTGATTCAACGGTGGTGTCGAACAGGAAGGAGACGCCGTCGGCCTCCAGGATCTGGCGGATCGAGGCGGAGATGTCCTCGTCCTCGCGCGATGCGGGGCGCGGGCCACGCTCGATGACGGTGACCTTGCTGCCGAAGCGCGCGTACATCTGGGCGAATTCGAGCCCGATGTAACTGGCCCCGGCGATCACCAGGTGATTGGGCAGCGTATCGATATCCATCATCGTCGTATTGGTCAGATACGGTACCGAGGACAGGCCCGGCCAATCGGGCACGCTGGCAGTGGCGCCGGCATTGATGAAGATTTTCGGCGCGGTCAGGGTGCGGCCATTCACAGTCACCTCGGTGGGCGACACGAAGCTGCCCGAGCCGCGGATGATTTGGAGATGTTCGAGGCCGCCGAGCCAGTCGGTCAGGCTCTGGACCGAGGCGTTGACCACCTTGTCCTTGCGCGCCTTGACGGCCTTCATGTCGACGGTGACGCCGCCCGAGACGGTGACACCCCAATCAGCGGCGTGGCGCGCCGACCATGCGGCGCGGGCGCTGGCGACCAGGGTCTTGGTGGGGGTGCAACCATCATTGACGCAAGTGCCGCCCAAATGGGTGCGCTCAATCAGCGCGGTTTTCCAGCCGGCGGTGGCCAGGCGCGCGGCGAGGAACGGGCCGGACTGACCGGCACCGATGATGATGGCGTCGAAGGCTTCGCTCATGATGGTGCCCCGTTGTTTGAGGTGAGCTTATGGCGGTGGCTGGGTTTGCGCCAGCGCCCTCACTCCGACAACGGCGCCAGCGGGATATCCCGCGGCATACGGTTCCACGCATCCAGCGCCGCGATCTTGTAGGCCTCCGCTAGCGTCGGATAGTTGAAGGCGTTCTCGACGAAATAATCCAGCGTGCCGCCGAGATTGAGCACGGCCTGGCCGATGTGGATCAGTTCGGTCGCGCCTTCGCCCACGATATGGGCCCCGAGCAGCTTGCGGGTTTCGAGCGAGAAGATCAGCTTCATCATGCCCGACTGCAGGCCCATAATGTGGCCGCGCGAGGTTTCGCGGAAGCGCGCAATGCCGTTTTCATAGGGGATGCCCTGGGCGCGGACCTGCTGTTCGGTGAGCCCGATGGTGGAGATTTCGGGCACCGCATAGATGCCATAGGGGAAAAATTCGGGCGCGGGCGGCATGGCGGCGCCGCAGGCATGGAGGCCCGCAATACGCCCCTGCTCCATCGAGGTCGAGGCGAGCGAGGGAAAGCCGATGACATCGCCAGCGGCATAGATATTTCGGACATTGGTCTGGAAGGTGATGGGATCCACCTTGATGCGTCCGCGGTCGTGGACGGCGATGCCGCAGTTCTCGAGCCCCAGATCGGCCGTGGCGCCAGAGCGGCCGGCGGCATAGAGCAACATGTCGGAGCGGATGCGGCGTCCGTCGGTGAGCACGGCGACGGCCCAGCCCTGTTCGTCCAATTCGACATGATCGACCTTGGAGCCGAAGCGGATGGTCATGCCGCGCTTGCGCATCTCGTGGGTGAATTCCTCGATGATTTCGCGGTCGATGAAATCGAGGATGGTGTCGCGCGGCTCGATGATGGTGACGGGTACGTCGAGCGCCGAGAAAATCGTGGCGTATTCGATGCCGATGACGCCGGCGCCGACCACGGTCAGGCTGCGCGGCACGCGCGGTTCGGCGACGAGGCTGTCGCTATCGAGCACGGAATGGTCGTTGAACGGGATATTGGCCGGCCGGTAGGGGGCGGTGCCGACGGCGATCACCGCGGCGCCGAAACCAATCTTGGTTTCATCGCCCTCGGCGGTGGTGACGGCGATATGGTTGGTATCGACAAAGCGTGCCTTGCCGCTCAGGGTGCGCACGCCATTGCGGGCGAACTGGTGCTCAAGCACCTCGATTTCGTGATCCAGCGTCATGCGCAGGCGAGCGCCGAGGTCCTTGCCTTCGATGTCCTTCTTGACCCGATAGGCAAGGCCGTAGAAGCCGCGTTCACGCCAACCGGACAGGTTGAGCACGGTCTCGCGCAGGGTCTTGGATGGAATGGTGCCGGTATGCACCGAGACGCCGCCTAGGCGGAGCCGGTTTTCCACGACCAGTACGGATTTGCCGAGCTTGGCCGCCTGAATGGCGGCGCGGCGGCCGGCGGGACCACTGCCGATGACGACGAGATCAAACGTTTCCAAGACTATCCCCAAATCACGCCCAGGCAGGCGTTACAGCGCGAGTGTGACACTGCCATTGCAATCGTTACAACGGGGTTCAGTGAAAGGCTGCGATGCGCAAATCTACAGTTCAGACGGGTTTTCAGGGTAGGAAATTGCCCCTGGAACGACCGGAAGCCAGTGCTCTCGGCGAATCGTCCAGACTTCAACCGCCGGCTCGATGCCGTTCGGGGCTGCGTCCAGAGTGCCGAGGAATAGCTCCACACCGCCTTCGAACAGAAAGAACAGGCGCGAACCGCATGTCGGGCAAAATGATCGGCGCTCGTAGGTCTGGATTTCGCCGGTCATTTGAAATTGCGACAGATGCCAGTTGGCGGTCGCCGAGAAAGGCGAGCCCGTCAGCTTGCGGCATGTCGCGCAGTGGCAGAGCCCAGATATGTAGGGCTCGCCTTGGACCTGATACCTGACCGCTCCGCACAGACATCCGCCAGTCCGGATGACATTGACCGCCATCGGCTTGCTCCTCACCTACGAGACTTAGTGCTGCCTAATCACCACCCCGGCGCGTCCCCTACGTCCGGCAGGTCGTAAAACTGTCGGATCACGTCCCAGCCCTCTTCCGCGCTGTCGACAATGCTGAACAGGCTGGGATCAGTGGGGGCGATGGTGCCGGCTTCGGCGAGTGCCTCGAAGTTGATGACCTTGCCCCAGAATTCGGCACCGAACAACAGCAGGGGGATGCGCTCCATACGGCCGGTCTGGATCAGGGTCAGGGTTTCGAAGAACTCGTCGAGCGTGCCGAAACCGCCGGGAAACACCGCCACGGCGCGGGCGCGCAGCAGGAAGTGGATTTTCCGCGTGGCGAAATAATGGAAATTGAAGCTCAGCGCCGGGGTGACATAGTGATTGGGGGCCTGCTCGTGCGGCAGCACGATATTGAGCCCGATCGAGGGCGCGCCGATATCGCTGGCGCCGCGATTGCCGGCCTCCATGACGCCGGGGCCACCGCCGGTGACGACGACATAGTCCTTGAAGCCGAGCGACTTGGAGGTCAGCGCGGCCAATTGGGCGAAGCGACGGGCCTCGTCGTAATAGCGCGAGGCCTTTTCCAGATTTGCTTTCTGCACATCGTTCTTGGCGGCCCAGGCGGGCTTGCCGGGCTCGGGAATCCGGGCGCCGCCAAACAGCACCACGGTGGAATTGATCCCGGCCTCATTCAGCCGGGTCTGGGTCTTGAGATATTCGAGCTGGAAGCGAATGCCGCGGGTTTCATCGGCCTCGAGAAATTCGGCATCCGCATAGGCAAGGCGAAATGCCGGCGACTCGGTCTGGGGCGTCTGCGGCGCGCGCTTGGCGGCGGCGACATCCTGGCCGGCGGTGCGTAACGGGGTCGGTGGGGCTTTGGCCAAGACGGCTCTCCGGTGAGGTCGCGCGGATTAGCGGGGAGCAAATCAGTTGCGCCACAATTCCGAGATCTTGTGAACGGCATAACGGCGCGGCGACCGAGGGGCAAGGGTAACGGGGATGGGGCAATTCACAAGTGTGGAAGCACGGATCGATGCCGCGGCGCATCGCGTGCTGGCCATGCTGCCGCAGAGCGGGCCGGCCGGTGCGCTGGTGGAATTTCTGGTGTTCGGCATCAAGCAGGGGTGGGCCTGCCTGTTCGGCGGGCTGATGCTGGCCATGATGCCGCTGACGCGGCTGTGGTGGCCGGACGGCATCGGGCTGGCGCGCTACGACTTATGGTTCGTGGCCGCCTGCCTGATCCAGGCCGGCATGCTGGCGTTCAAGCTGGAAACGCTGGACGAAGCCAAGGTCATCCTCATCTTCCACGTGGTGGGGACCGCGATGGAGCTGTTCAAGACCGGGGCCGGCTCGTGGCTCTATCCCGAAGAGGCGGTGTTTCGCATCGCCGGCGTGCCGCTGTTTTCAGGCTTCATGTATGCCTGCGTGGGCTCCTACATGGCGCGTATCCTGCGAATTTTCGATATCCGTTTCGCGCATTATCCGCCCTTCTGGATGACGGCAGTGCTGGCCGGGGCAATCTATATCAACTTCTTCTCGCACCATTATATGGTGGACCTGCGCTGGGTACTGTTCGGCGCGCTGGCCCTGCTCTATGGGCGGACCTGGATGCATTATCGAGTGCTCCGCTATCGGTTCTCGATGCCGATCCTGCTGGCCTTCCTCCTGGTGGCGCTGTTCATCTGGATCGCCGAAAACATCGGCACCTGGTCGCATGCCTGGATCTATCCAAACCAGCAGGACGGCTGGGCGCTGGTTTCATGGGAGAAGCTGGGGTCGTGGTATTTGTTGATGACGATTTCGGTAGTCCTCGTGACCGCGGTGCACCGGCCGCAGCCGCTTGCGCGCACAATTGACACCACCCCTTTGGTGGGTAATGTCCCCAGCACATAACGCCCCCACCGAAAGTGTCGCCATGTCGCATACCGATCTCGCCCAGACCATCAACGACGCTTTCGAGGCGCGCGCCGACGTCAACTCCGCCACCAGGGGCGCAGTTCGCGAGGCAGTCGAGGACGCGCTGGCGCTGCTCGATAGCGGCAAGGCCCGCGTCGCCGAAAAGATCGATGGCACCTGGCAGGTCAACCAGTGGCTCAAGAAGGCCGTGCTGCTCAGCTTTCGGCTCAATGAGAACGTGATGATCCCCGGCGGGCCGGGCGGCTCGTCCTATTGGGACAAGGTGCCCACCAAGTTCGAGGGCTGGGATGACAATACGTTCCGTGAGGCAGGCTTCCGCGCCGTGCCGGGCGCCGTGGTGCGCCGCTCGGCCCATATCGCCAAGGGCGTGATCCTGATGCCCAGCTTCGTCAATCTGGGCGCCTATGTGGGTGAGAACACCATGGTGGATACCTGGGTCACCATCGGGAGCTGCGCGCAGATCGGCAAGAACGTGCATGTGTCGGGTGGCGTCGGCATTGGGGGCGTGCTGGAGCCGCTGCAGGCCGGGCCGGTGATCATCGAGGACAATTGCTTTATCGGCGCGCGCTCCGAAGTGGTCGAGGGCGTGGTGGTGGGCGAAGGCTCGGTGATCTCGATGGGCGTGTTCCTCGGCGCCTCCACCAAGATCGTCGACCGGGCAACGGGCGAAATCCATATCGGCAAGGTGCCGCCTTATTCGGTGGTAGTGTCGGGCTCGCTACCGGGCAAGCCGATGCCGGGGCACAATTGGGGGCCGTCGCTCTATTGCGCCGTGATCGTCAAGACCGTGGACGCGCAAACCCGCAGCAAGACCGGCATCAACGAGCTGCTGCGCGACTGAACCACGCTGCCAATCATCAGGGGGGATGATGATTTCGCTGTATTTCTCGACCCGGGGCCGTATTGCCCGTGGGCAATGGTGGCGCGGCATGATCGGCTTGGCGGTAATCGGCGTCGTGCTGGGCCTAGTTTGGCTCAGTGCGGTGGCCTGGCCCATGATGGCAAGCCTGGGTGCCCCGACGAGCGCCACCTTTGGCACTGGCATCTTGAACCTGATCCGTGCCGTTGGCTCGGGGTCGCTGATCCTGTTGGGAATTACCGCCTATCCGCTGTATTGCCTGGGTGTGAAGCGCCAGCATGACCGCGATAAGGGGGGCTGGGAGGTCCTGGGTTACCTGGTGGCATGGGGACTGATCAGCCTGCCGGCCGTGTTTGGCGTTGGTTTCGCGATGGTTGATCTTGGCCAGGGCGTGGTGGTTCCGAGCCAGGAGCGATGGCTGGATGCGGCCAACGGCTTGTTTTCATTGTATGGACTTTATCTGTTCGTCGTTCTGGGTTGCCTTTCTGGGCGTCCTGGCTCCAATGTTCATGGGGCGGATCCATTGGGAGGGGAATCGCCGGCTAGGCCCCTGACAGACTGAACCGGCTAGTCATTGAGCGTTCATTTTCTTATCCATAGAAGACGGACAGGGGCGGGAATACTCCCGATACCGAGTACCGCGGCAGTTTGAGGGCCGCTTCATCAAGATTTGGGGACACACATGTTCAATCAAGACTGGAAGTATCTGTTCACGAGCTTCGACGGCCGTATCAATCGCGAGCCTTTCTGGGCCGGCGTGCTGCTGCTGATCGGCGCCAATATCGTCCTGGCCATTCTCGGCTCTATTCTGGGCATGATCTTTGGGCCGCTGCAGTACCTGGCGACTATCGGTTCGCTGATCCTGATCTATCCGGCCGTAGCACTCTATGCCAAGCGCTGGCACGACCAGTCCAAGTCCGGCTGGTGGACGCTGATTGCGCTGGTTCCGCTGCTCGGCGCGATCTACATGATCTACATGCTGGGCATCAAGGAAGGCGTTCCGGAAGCCAACCAGTATGGCCAGAACCCTCTCGGCGGCACTGTCGCCGCCTGATCGCCTCAGCCGAACTGACCTGCCAGCCGCCCACCCCGGAGACCGGGGTGGGCGCGTTGCTTTGTGCTGCTGGCGAGCGCAGGGCGATTCACCTATGCTGAGGATGCCGGCGAGGGGTTCGGCATTGTGGCTTCTGGGGGAAAAATGGATTGGATACGGTCGGTCTACCTGACGCGCGACGGGCGCGTTTCGCGCAAGACCTGGTGGCTTGGCGTAATCGGTTTGTTTGTAGCGGGCATTGTGCTGACCATCATCTTCTCGCTGGTCGGGCTTGGCGCGACGACGTATGTGCGCGAGCAGAATGTGACGACAGCCAGCGCAGGGCTCAATCCACTGGGCAACCTGGTCGTCTTCGTGCTGCTGGCCTATCCGTCATATTGCCTGTCGATCAAGCGCCGGCATGACCGGGACAAGAGTGGCATCGATTTTCAAATCTGGTTTGGCCTGGGCTTCGTGCTCACGCTGCTGGGTGTGGTCACACCTCAGTCGGCCGCTCCGGTCGACGCCGCAGCCGTAACCTCGATGATCGGGCCGATCCTGGGCGGACTGGCATTGCTGTCGCTAGCCCTTGCGGCTTTCGCCATCTATATCCTGATCGTGCTGGGTTTTCTGCGCGGCACGGTGGGCAACAACTCCTATGGCGCCGATCCGGCGGGCGGGACCTGGGCTCCAGCGGCTTAAGACAACAAGGACGGGATGACCGTGACTGATATTTCCACGGGCGATCCCGTCCCCCTGCTCAAAGCCATGATGGCCTGCCCCTCGGTGACGCCCGAGGATGCAGGCGTGCTGGCTGTGCTCGAAGGCGCGCTGACCACGCTGGGCTTTGAGGTGACGCGGCTGCGCTTTGAGGGCGATGGCTCCTATCCGGTCGACAACCTGTTCGCGATCCGCAACGGCGGCGGCAGACGCCTGTTGTTCGCGGGCCATACCGACGTGGTGCCGCCGGGGGATTTGGCGAACTGGACCAGCGACCCGTTCGTGCCGCGCGAGGCCGACGGCAAGATTTATGGGCGTGGCGCGGCCGACATGAAGAGTGGAGTGGCGGCATTCGTGGCCGCGGCGGCGCAGATTCCCACCCAGGCCGGCACCATCATGCTGGCCATCACCAATGACGAGGAAGCCGACGGCGTCAACGGCACCGAAAAGCTGCTGGCCTGGGCCAAGGCGCAGGGGCACACTTTCGATTTTGCCATTGTGGGCGAGCCGAGTTCGGCGGCCGAACTGGGCGACAGTATCAAGATCGGCCGGCGCGGATCGCTGAGCGGGGTGGTGACGGTCGAGGGCGTGCAGGGGCATGTAGCTTATCCCGAAAAGGCCAATAATCCGCTGCCGGTGCTCGCCGCCATCGTGACGGCGCTGAGCGGGGAAACCATCGATCAGGGCACGGCGCATTTTCCGGCCAGCAATCTGGAAGTGACCTCAATCGATGTCGGCAACCCGACCGGCAATGTGATCCCCGCCAGGGGCACGCTCAAGTTCAACATCCGCTACAATGACCTGTGGTCGCCGCAGACATTGGCCGACCGGGTCCGCGGGCGGATCGCCACGGTGGACGCGGGCCGCGTCAAGGTGACGTTCGCGGTGGCCGGCGTGCCGTCGCTGTCATTCCTGTCGCCACTGGGGCCGGCGGTGGATACGCTGGGCGACATCATTTTTGAAATGACCGGGCGCCGGCCAACCCTCTCGACCGGCGGCGGCACCTCGGATGCGCGCTTCGTGGCGCAGTATGGCCCGGTGGTGGAATGCGGGCTGGTCGGCCCGTCGATGCACAAGGCCGACGAGCATGTGCTGATCGCCGACGTCACCGGATTGACCGCGATCTACGCGGCATTCATGACGCGATTTTTTGGGCACACGACATGAAACTCTGGGCAGCGCTGCGCGACGCATGGCTGGGCTGGGTCGATATCGTGCGGCTACGGCCGGGCTGGCAGGACCGATTCGGCTTTTCGTTCGGCGCACTGGCCAAGGCGCTGGTAATCTTTTTCCTGTTCGCCTTTTTGGCTATCGCCATGGGGTCGGTGCAGGGCGGCATGCCGTCCTTGCCCGGGCTGCTCGCCAACCTGTTAGTGCAGTCGCTGGGGCTGGTGGCGCTGCTGATCGGCATCGTGGTGACCAAGCTGGCGGTGAAGTCCGAGGTGCCGCTGCGGCGCGTGCTGGTGCCGGGGATTTACGGCATGGTGTTCTACCTGGTCGCAGGGTCGGTGCTGGCGGCGATCAGCATCGAGACGGTGCCCATCGTGCTGCTGGGCCTGGTCTTCCTGCTCAATAGCCTGGGCCGCGCCGCGGGCGGCTGGTCGATCGGGGTGGCGCTGGCATTTGCGGTTTTAACCGTCGTGCTGCTTGTCGGCATGCCGTTGACGCTCTACATGCTGAACAATCCCGCCGGTTCCCCAATCTGATCGAGTAGCAGTTTGTCTCAGAATTCCTCGACCTTTCTCGATGAGCTGGTGAATGCGGCGCGTGGCTGCTTCGCCCTGCTCACCGGCAACCGGCAAGCGCCCACCAATTTCGATTTCAGCCAGCGCGGGCTGATCGGCTCGTTCATCGCCTTCGTGGTCGCGAGCGCCCTGGGCGCTTACGGTCCGCAGCTTTTTGGCGTGGCGAGCGCTCCAGGCGCCGCGACGCAGGCGGTGATCCTGGGCGGGATGCTGTTCGTGATCCAGCTCGCAGTATCTTACCTGGTGCTACGGCAGATGGGACGGCTGGACGGCTTCGTGCCGTTCCTTGTGGCCGACAACTGGGCGACGTTCTTCACCTCGATCCTGTCGCTGGGACTGTTGCTATTGGGCCTGCCGGCCGACGTGGTGATCATCGCTATCGGCATCGTGGTGATCATCGTCGAGATCAACATCGCCCGGCTGATCGTCACCCTGCCGCCGCTGCAGATCGCCATGTTCATCGTGGCCCAACTGGTCGGGTCGGGCATTGGCCTGCTATTGCTGGGCGGCATGGTGGCGATGCCAGGCGTCTAGAGTTCGGCATTGGCGCGATCCGTTTCCAACCCCGGTTTTCGCGTCCTCAACCACTCTTCCCATCCCCTAACGTCCTACCCATCCCCAACACTGCCTTCCCGCGGGCTTGACCCGCGGGCCACTCACCGCTTGGGCCATGCCGATAGAGGCCCGCGGATCAAGTCCGCGGGAGGGAAGGTGGATGCGCGGTGCGCCACGAAAAGCGCAGCGGCTGCTTAGTAATCCACCTTCATGAGATAGAGCCCCCTCGACGGCGCCAAGGCGCCGCAGCGCCGGCGATCCTTTGCATCGAGCGCCGCGCGAAAATCGGTGGGGCGCCATTTGCCTTCGCCTACCATTTTGAGCGAACCAACAAGCGAGCGCACCTGATGATGCAGAAAGCTGCGAGCACTGGCGGTGATGACGACGTGGTCGGCCTCGCGCCGGACATCGAAGCGATCCAGCGTTCGGATCGGCGACTTGGCCTGGCACTCGGCGGCGCGGAAGGTGGTAAAGTCGTGCGTGCCCAGGATCAGTTGGGCGGCGGCGTGCATCGGCTCGGCATCGAGGTCCATAGGCAGGTGCCAGACGTGATTGGCCTCGATCACCGCCGGGGCCCGGCGGTTGAGAATGCGATATTCGTAATGCCGCGCCTTGGCCGAGAAGCGCGCCTCGAAGGTATCGGGAATGGCCTCGGCCTCGATGATCGCCACCGGGTTGGGCCGCAGGTGGAAATTCAGCGCCTCGCGAATGCGAAACGGGTCCCATTCGCGGATAAGATCAAAATGAGCCACCTGGCCCAGCGCGTGCACACCGGTATCGGTGCGCCCGGCCGCCTGGGTGGTGACGGTTTCGCCGGAGAAGTTTTGAATCGCAGTTTCGAGGGTCTGCTGCACGGATGGGCTATGCGGCTGGCGCTGCCAGCCATTGAAGGGGGTTCCGTCATATTCCACGGTGACGCGATAGCGGGGCATCTACTGCACTGTGCCGGGCATGGCCCCTGCCCCGCGCAGGAAGGTCGCGGCGTCCATCGGAGTTTTGCCTTCGCGCTGGATCTGCACCAGCCGGACAGCGCCCGTGGCGCAGGCGATGGTCAGGTTGGGCAGCAATGTGCCGGGAGCGCCTGAGCCGGCTGCCAGCGTCGAGCGCAAGGCCTTGACCCGCACCGGCTTACCAGCCAGTTCCAGCTCGAACCACGCGCCGGGGAACGGCGACAGGCCGCGAATGTGATTGTGGACCGCCTCGGCAGATTGGTTCCAATCGATGCGAGCTTCGGCCTTCTCGATCTTCTTGGCGTAGATCGTGCCATCGTCAGGCTGCGGCTTGAAATCCAGGCTCCCGCGATCAAGCGCCGCAAGCGCACGACCCATCAGGTCGGCGCCGATGCGCATCATGGCGTCATGCAGTTCGCCGGCCGTCATATCGGGGCCGATGGGGATGACTTCGCCCAGCGCGACGGGACCAGTATCGAGGCCCTCATCCATCTGCATGACCAAGACGCCGGTCTGTGCGTCGCCGGCCATGATTGCGCGCTGGATGGGCGCGGCACCGCGCCAGCGCGGCAGCAGCGAGCCATGCAGGTTGAGACAGCCGAGACGCGGCGCATCGAGGATGGGCTTGGGCAGCAGCAGGCCATAGGCCACGACGATCCCGAGATCGGCATCGTGCAGCGCGAATACGCCCTGCTCATCGGCGCCCTTGAGCGAGCGCGGCGTGAACACAGGAATGCCGGCCGCTTCGGCCGCAAGATGCACCGGCGACTTGCGCTCGGCCTGACCACGCCCGGCCGGTTTGGGCGCACGGGTATAGACCGCGACGACCTCATGACCAGACGAGATGATTTCGAGCAAGGTGGGGACGGAGAAATCGGGCGTACCCATGAAGACAATGCGCATAGGTGGCTCCTTCTCCCTTCGCCCCTCTGGGGAGAAGGTGGCGCGTAGCGCCGGATGAGGGGTTGATGTGGAAAGACCCCTCACCGCCCTTCGGGCACCCTCTCCCGACAGGGGCGAGGGTTAGGGCTCGGCGCTCGCCTTAACCGGCGGCGCGCTTGGCGGCTTTGTCGAATTTCTTGATGACGCGGTCGCGCTTCAGGCGGGACAGGTAATCGATGTAGAGCACGCCATCGAGGTGATCGAGTTCGTGCTGGATGCAGACCGCGAGCTTCCCCTCGGCGTCCTTAACTACTTCATTGCCATCCAGATCGGTATATTTGACCGTGACGGCATCGGGCCGTTCGACGTCGTAATACAGCTCCGGAATCGACAGGCACCCCTCTTCGGTGGTCTGCACCACGTCGGAGAATTTGGTGATTTCGGGATTGATCAGCACCATCGGCTCGGGCTTTTCGCCTTCCTTGGCGAGGTCCATGACGACGATACGCTTCATGACGCCGATCTGGGGCGCGGCCAGGCCAATGCCGGGGGCATCATACATGGTGTCGAGCATGTCCTTGGCGAGGGCCTTGATGTCGTCGTCGACCGCGTCGATCGGATCGGCAACGGCGCGCAGGCGCGCATCAGGCAAAACGAGAATAGGGCGGATAGCCATGAAGGAGCGTCCAAATGGGGTGTTGCCTCTCGATATGGTATTTTCCGCCGCGCGGTCAACCGTCGCTGGACTAAACTGGAACATTCCGCGAACAAGCGAATCGCTTTATGCATGGTCGGATGGAAACTGTGCTGTTCACGCTCGGGAAATTTTCGGTCACGCTCGGCTATGCCATTGCGGGTGGTGTCGGGCTGATCGGACTGCTGCTGGTCATCATGCTGATTGCGGCGATCCGAGCCGGCGCAGCGCGGGCGCAGGAGGCCGAGGAGGCGCTGGATCGCTCGGCCGCCATGGAGCGGCATATCGCCGGGCTGATGCAGGTGCAGTCGGAAATGACCGGGCGCGTGCAGTCGATGTCCGAGATGTTCGGCTCGCGCACGGCCGAGTTGAGCCAGATGGTCAATGACCGGCTGGATACGACCAGCCAGCGCGTCGGCCAGGCCTTGCAGGAGACCCGGGCCAAGACCGACGAGGGGCTTAACAAGCTGCATGAGCGGCTGGCGGTGATCGACCGGGCGCAATCGACCATGACGTCGCTATCGAGCGAGATCGTGTCGCTGCAATCGATTCTGTCCAACAAGCAGACGCGTGGCGCTTTTGGTCAGGGGCGGATGGAGGCGATCGTCGGCGATGGCCTCGCGCCGAACGCCTATTCGTTTCAGTCGACGCTGTCGAACGGCTATCGGCCAGACTGCCTGATCATCATGCCCAATGATGCGCCGAGCCTGGTCATCGACGCCAAGTTTCCGCTGGAAAGCTGGCAGCGGATTGCCTCGGCGGACAATCCTGAGGCGTTGCGGGCGGCACAGAGCGGCTTCAAGCAGGATATCGCCGTGCATGTGCGGGCGATTTCGGAAAAATACCTGATCCCCGGCGAGACGCAGGACACGGCCTTCATGTTCGTGCCCTCGGAGTCGATCTTCGCCGATATCCACGAGCATTTCGAGGATGTGGTGCAGCGCGCCAGCCGGGCGCGGGTGGTGATCGTGTCTCCGGCTTTGCTGATGCTGTCGATCCAGGTGATCCAGGCGCTGCTGCGCGATGTGCGAATGCGCGAACAGGCACATTTGATCCAGAAAGAAGTGCGGGAGCTGCTGGCCGATGTGGGTCGGCTGGATGAGCGGGTGAAGAAGCTACAGACCCATTTCCGCCAGGCCAATGACGATATCGGCGAAATCCTGACATCGACGGGCAAGGTGACAGGTCGCAGCAAAAGGATCGACGAGATGGATTTCGAAGAGCCACAGCGGCTGGCCGGCGAATAGGAACCTAGGGCGCAGAACCCTCGGGCAATTTGTCATCGGCGGCACGCTCGGGCCGCACGTCGAAATCGCAGCCGGCGGCGCCGTAGCGGTTGGTCATGTCGCAATTCATCGCCCGGGCCATGTAGCCGATATATTCGTCGGTTTCTCCGCACGGCAGATCATAACTGGCGCCCGTCGGCTCCGTGATCTGTACGCCGGCCCAGCGGCCGCCCATATCATCGTCCTGGCCCGGCTCCGGCGGAATATCGAGCATGTGCAGGAGATAGTCGCGCCCATCCCAGTTGAAGCGGACCTGCGCATAGTAGCCTTCAGGACCATCCGAATTGGAGAAATAGAATGGTCCTGAGCCAGCAAGGGGTTGGCCGGGGACCAGGGCGGCAATAATGCCATTTTTCGCGATGAGGAATTGCAGCCTGGTCCAGGTGCCATCATCCTGCTCGACGCCGTAGAGCGAGATGAAGTCGCTTTGCGAATCCCCAACGCTGCACCCGAACAGGCGAAACGGCTCGTCGGCAAAAGTCGGCACTGAGAACAGCGGCAAGAGCATCGTGGCGACAGCAGACATCCAGATTGTACGGCCCAGCATGACAAAATCCCCATTGCAGTTGTGGCTGCATTTGGGCTTCGGCGCGTGAACTGTGGCTGAACGCGATCAGCTGGCGCTAAGCTCGCTGGCGGACTTGATGACCTTGGCGCCATCTAGCTGCTCGATCAGGTAGGCGGGCTCATCCTTGCTGGCCTCGCGCACGACTTTGGTGCCCTGCAGCGTCCGCGTCACCCTCGCGGTGAAGCGGTCGACGATCTTGCCATGGGCCTGGTGTTCGCCCCAAGTCCAGCTGACTTTTGAGCCTTTGCGCAGGTTGGCCATGGTGTGCTCCGGGTTGATGGGAGACCAACTTTTGGGCCGCGCCTTGGTTCCGCGGCCAATTATTTTGCGACCTTCGGGCGGTCTGGGGCGTTCTGTCTGCTCGATAGCTCACCAGCGAGGGACGACCAGCATGAGCCAAAATCATAATCACGGCAGCATGATGCCGCAGGAAATCAACTTCGATAATTCCGACCAGCCCGGTATTTCGCAGCCCTATAGCCAGACCGAAATTGAGGAATTGCTGTTTGGCGACGACCGCCCCGTGGAAGAGCGCTTGCAGCGGCTGCGTGACATTCGCAGCGAACTTGCCGGGCGCGAAAGTGCCGATTGGGGCGACGAAGACCCGGCCGCACTGCTGGGGGAGGTTGATCGCGCGATCGACGCTCTGACCACCGACGAGGATAATGCCGACGACACAGACGACTATGCCAATCTGGCGCCGGCGCTGGAACAGGAGGCGGATCTGGAGAGCCTATCGCCTGACGATGTCGAGGCGCGCGAAGCGATCGAGGGCCCCGACGAAGACGTCTATCTCGATGACGAGGCCGAGGAGCCGGGCATTCTCGATGAGACCGAGTGGGACGAAGGCTACGACTTCAAGCCCGAGCGCGGCGTACACTAAAGTTGCTTAAATCTGCGTGCGCGCCTTGAGGGCCTGGCTCAGCGTGCCCTCATCAAGGTAATCCAACTCGCCGCCCACGGGTACGCCGTGGGCAAGGCGGGTTATTTTTGGGCCGTCGGGACCGAGACGGTCGGTGATGTAGTGGGCCGTGGTCTGGCCTTCGACGGTCGCATTCACCGCCAGAACGACCTCGCGATAGTCTGGGGCGCGGGCCAGCAATTGGTCGATGGAGAGATCGTCCGGGCCAACGCCGTCGAGCGGGGACAGCACGCCCCCCAGCACATGGTAGCGCACGGCGCCGACACCAGCCCGTTCGAGCGCCCACAGGTCGGCCACATCCTCGACCACGATCAGCATACCGGTTTCGGCGCGGCGCGGATCGGCGCAGATGGCGCAGGGGCTTTGGGTATCGACATTGCCGCAGACTTCGCAGACGCGGACAGCCAGCACGGCGCGGTCGAGCGCGGCCGAAAGCGGGATCATCAACTGATCCTTCTTCTTGATCAGATGCAGCACAGCGCGACGCGCCGAACGCGGCCCCAGCCCCGGCAAGCGGGACAGGAGCTGGATCAGTTGTTCGATTTCGGGTCCGCCGGCCATGATTAGAACGGCAGCTTCATACCTGGGGGAATGGGGAGACCCGCCGTGACTTCGGCCATGCGCGACTGGGTCTCTGACTCCACCTTGCTCTTGGCGTCATTGTGGGCGGCAAGGATCAAGTCCTCCAGCACGCCGACATCGTCTTCCTTGAACAGCGACGGATCGATCTTGAGGCTTTTCATATCGCCCTTGCCCGAAAGCGAGACGGTGACCAGGCCACCACCGGAGCGGCCTTCGATGACCATGTCGGCCAGTTCGGCCTGCATGGTTTCCATCTTGGCCTTCATCTCGCCGGCGGCCTTCATCATGCCCATGAGATCTTTCATTCGTCGTCCTCTTCAGGTTCTGGCGGGGCCACGGTTTCGGGCGCAACGACCACCGCGTCGTCGCGCAACTTGACGTTGACGACCTTGGCGCCCGGAAATGTCTCAAGAATGGCCTGCACCAGCGGGTCTTCATGAGCCTGGTCATGAGCGGCCTTTTCGCGGGCGACGCGTTCCTCGCGGACGGTCTTGCCCTCGGGCGCCTTGTTGGAGACGTTGACCAGCCAGCGCTCACCGGTCCAGGCCTGCAGCCGCGCCGACAGCGTGGCGATGATGCCCGGATCGGTGCCGTCCACCAGCGCCACCTCGATGCTGCCTTGGCCGAACGAAACCGGCCGCATGGTGGATTCCAGCGCGATCTTGAGCACGATGTCGCGCTTGGCGCCCGCCAAGGCGATCAGTTCGGCATAGGATTCGATGCGGGCCAGAGCCGAGGGAACCGTCGGCTGCGGCGCCGGCGCGGAAATTGCGGGTGCCTGCTGTTGTTGCGGGGCTTCCTGCCGCATGGCTGACGAGCCGCCAGAGGGTCCGCGCGGCGGTAATGGCGCCATCTGCGGCAGAGCGGGCGCAGGCTGGTTGGACAGTTTGGCGATCACATCGTCGGGGCTGGGCAGATCGGCTGCATAGGCCAGGCGGATCAGCACCATTTCGGCGGCCTGGATGGCGTTGCCGGCGCGGGCGACCTCGTCATAGCCCTTGAACAGGATTTGCCAGGCGCGGGTGAGCGCGCGCATCGGCAGCTTGCCAGCAAGGTCAGCGCCGCGATTGCGCTCGTCTGGGGTCAGCGAGACATCGTCGGCCGCGGCAGGCACGACCTTGATGCGCGTCACCAGATGAGTGAAATCGGCCAGGTCGGCGACTAGCGTCTGCGGATCGGCGCCGGCATCGTAGAGGGCGCGCATGGTATCGAGCGCCTCCCCGATGCGGCCGCCCAGCAGGTCTTCGAACAGATCGATAATCCGGGCACGATCGCCCAGGCCGAGCATGGCCTTGACGGTGGGCGCGGTGACGGCGCCATCGCCATGGGCGATTGCCTGATCAAGCAGGGATTGGTTATCGCGCACCGAGCCTTCGCCGGCGCGCACGATCATCGACAAGGCCTCGGGCTCGGAGGGAATGCCCTCCTTGGCCAGCAGGTCTTCCAGATGCCGCGTCATCACATCGGGCGTCACCCGGCGCAGGTCGAAGCGCTGGCAGCGGCTGAGGATGGTGACCGGCACTTTGCGGATTTCGGTGGTGGCGAAGATGAACTTCACATAGGGCGGCGGCTCTTCAAGCGTCTTCAGCAGGCCGTTGAAAGCCGCCGTCGAGAGCATGTGCACTTCGTCGATGATGTAGACTTTATAGGGCGCAGAGGCCGGCGCGTATTTGACCGAGTCGATGATCTCGCGAATGTCGCCGATGCCGGTATTGGAGGCGGCGTCCATTTCGATGACGTCGACATGGCGGCCTTCGATGATGGCGCGGCAGTGGATACCTTCGACATCGAGATCGAGCGTCGGGTGCTTGCCGGAGGCGTCCTCATAATTGAAAGCGCGGGCGAGAATGCGGGCCGTAGTGGTTTTGCCCACGCCGCGCACGCCGGTCAGGATGAAGGCGTGGTGGATGCGGTTCTGCTTGAACGCATTGCCCAGCGTCTGGACCATCGCGTCCTGGCCGATGAGCGTCGAAAAGCTGACCGGGCGGTATTTGCGCGCCAGGACCAGATAGGGCGACGATGGCGTGTCAGGCGAAGCCATATTGCCCTTTCGCGACCACTGTGGGGGAGAATCTGCTCGCTGTCATTGGAGCATAGTAGGAGGCTGGCATCGACCCGTGAAGGTCTCGTTGGGGCTGCTTCCTTCCGGACCTGACCCGGTTGGCGAGGAACACGTCCGCGCCAACCTCCCAACGGCTATATGTGAGAGAAATGCGGCGAAGGCAAGAGGGTGGCGCTACTTCGTGTTCGCGGCCGGATAGACGCCCAGAATGTGGAACTGGTCGGTGAAGAACCCCAATTCCTCGAAGGCGTGCTGGACGCTGAGGTCGCTGGGGTGGCCTTCGATATCGGCGTAAAATTGCGTGGCGGTGAAGGCGCCGCCGACCATATAGCTTTCCAGCTTGGTCATGTTGACGCCATTGGTGGCGAAGCCGCCCATGGCTTTATAGAGCGCGGCGGGCACGTTGCGGACGCGGAACACGAAGGTGGTCTTGACGCCCGGGGCCGGGGCGGCCTCGGTCTTTTCGCGCGACAGCACGAGGAAGCGCGTGGTGTTGTGGGCGGCGTCCTCGATGTTTTCGGCCAGCACGTTGAGGCCGTAGAGCTCACCGGCAAAGCGCGACGCAATGGCGGCGACGGATTTGTCGCCCTTTTGGGAGACTTCGCGGGCGGAGCCGGCGGTATCGATGGAGTTGATCGTGCGGAAGCCGTGATCGGCGATGAACTTACGGCACTGGCCCAAGGCGACCGAGAGCGACTGTACCGATTTGATATCGTCCAGGGTCGCGCCGGGCACGGCCAAAAGTGTCATCTCGACGCGCAGATAGGTCTCGCCGACGATATAGAGACCGCTATTGGGCAGCAGGTGATGAATATCGGTGATACGGCCATAGAGCGAATTTTCCACCGGGACGACGGCGAAATCGGTCTTGCCAGTCTGCACGGCGGCGATGGTTTCCTCGAAAGTGACGCAGCCGATCGCTTCTTGTCCGGGGAACAGGTTGTTCGTGGCCGCATGGCTGAAGGCACCGGGCTCACCCTGAAAGGCAATCTTATAGGTCATTCACACGCATCCTGATCTGATGGGCAGGCTTTTGAACCCGGTGGGATAGCGAGTCAATTGAGCGCGCCTCCCGGACGATGGCTAATCGGCGGTGGGGAATTGTCGCAGGTAGGAAAGGGCTGTTGCGCGGGGCGTTCCTAGATACTATCTTCCGCGCGCGCCGGGCTCGTTGTTGAGGCGATTTCGCATGCGGAATCGAAAGTTTAGCGGTATCGGCGCATCGTCCGCAGGGGATGGACTGGCAGAGAGACCAAATGGATTCGTTCGAATTTAACAAGATCATCGGCGCCGTCCTCGGCACCCTGTTGTTCGTGATGGGCGTCGGCTTCGTTGCCGAAGCCATTTATGCACCGCGTGAAGACGTTGGGCCGGGCTATGCCCTGCCCGAGCCTGAGCCGGTTGTGGCTGCCGAAGCTGGCGCACCGGCAGTAGCCGCTGTGCCGCTGGCGACGCTGCTGGCCAGCGCCGACGCCACGCGCGGCCAAGCCGCCGTGCGCAAGTGCCAGTCGTGCCACAATTTCGGCGAGGGTGAGCCCAGCAAGCAGGGTCCGCATCTTTATGGTGTGGTCGGCCGTCCCGAAGGCAGCATCGCCGATTTCGCCTATTCGGACGGCATGAAGGCCCATAACGCCGAAGGCGATATCTGGACCTATGAGAACATCAACACCTTCATCACCGCGCCCAAGGCCTATGTCGAAGGCACCAAGATGAACTTCTCCGGCGTGAAATCACCGGAAGAACGCGCCGACATCCTGGCCTATCTGCAGACGCTGTCGGCCACACCGGTACCGTTCCCGACTGCCGACGCCGCCGCTCCCGCGGCCGATGCCCCTGCGGCACCGGCCGATGCGACCGCCCCGGCGGCCGGTGCCGAGCCAGCAGCGGCCACTCCGGCTGACGCTACTGCGACACCCACTACGACGCAGAGCGAAACGCCGGTCGAAGGTACTGCCACCACCAGTGGCACTACCGGGGCTGCGCCTGCTCCGGCGACCACCGAAGCGACGCCAGCTCCCGCCGCAACGCCTGCTCCGGCAGCGCCTGCTCCGGCAGCCACTCCGGCTCCGGCTGCGGCCCCTGCCACGCCGTAAGGCCGGGTTGAGACTTCATAGTATTTTGAGAGCCGCGCCCCTGGGCGCGGCTCTATTTGTTTGAGCTGGGGAGACCACAATGCTGCTGCTGCATTTGAGCGATGTCGACGAGGCGAGCTGGGCCGAAAAATTTCGTGCGGCGCTGGCCCCCTACCCCGTCGTGCGGCGCGGCGACAGTTACGATCCCAAAGCCGTGCACTATATTTTTGTGTGGAAGCCCAAGCCCGACGCGTTCGACGGTTTGGATAACCTCAGGGCCGTCCTGTCGCTCGGCGCGGGCGTCGATGCGCTGCTCAAGCATCCGCGCCTGCCGGCTGCACCAGTGGTGCGCTTCGTCGATGAGGATCTCAGCCAGCGGATGAGCGATTATGTGGTGGCGCATGTAACCATGCACCACCGCCTCCACACACGGTTCCAGGCCGATCAGGCGGCGCGGCGCTGGGTGCAGCTTTATCCGCCGGCCGCGTCGCAGACCGTCGTCGGCATCATGGGCATGGGCGTTTTGGGGCAGGACGCCGCGCGACGGCTGTTGCCGCTGGGGTTCACCGTGCGGAGCTGGAGCCGGACGCCCAAGGCGATCGAGGGCGTTGAGGGTTTTGCCGGAGCCGAGAGCTTCGACGCGTTCCTGGGCGGTACCGATATCCTGGTCAATCTGCTGCCGCTGACGCCAGACACGGCAGGCATTTTGAACTCCGAAACCTTCGGCAAGCTACGGCGCGGCGGGCTCGATGGCGGGCCGGTGCTCGTCAATCCGGCGCGGGGCGGGCATCAGCGCGAGGCCGATATCGTCAGGGCCCTCGGCGATGGCACGCTGGGCGCAGCCAGCCTCGACGTATTCGAGGTGGAACCCCTGCCCGCCGATAGCCGGCTCTGGGATATCCCCAATTGCTACATCACGCCCCATATCGCGGCGATCTCGAACGAAGAAGCGGGGGTGGCCTATTACGCGGCAATCATCAAGGCGCATGAGGCGGGCAAGCCGCTGATCAACGTGGTGGATCGCAGCCGGGGTTATTGAAGGTCCAGCGCCCAATATTGCCCGTTGAGGTCCGCGCCAAAAGAATGGTGCTTTTCCTCCTCGACCAGCTCGAACCCAGCTCCCTGATAGATGCGGCGTGCTGAGGCCAGGCAATCCTGGGTCCACAGGATGATGCGGCGATAGCCGGCGGCGCGGCTGAAGCGCACCACCTCATCCACCAGCGTCTTTCCGATCCCCAGCCCGCGAAAGGCTGGCTCGACATAGAGCATGCGCAACTGCGCGGTGCGCTCCTCGCCCGGGGCCGGCAACACGAAGATGGAGCCGGCCAGCTCGCCCGCGTAGTCGGCAACCCACAGCGCCTTGGTGGCAGGGTCTGGCGCGGCATCGAACTCGGCATAGATGCGGGTGATCAGGAGTTCGAACTCGCGGTTCCAGCCCTGTTCGAGGTGATAGAGCAGGCCCTGCCGTGCGATCAACTGGCCGATTTCGCCAATGCGGGGCGGCCGCAGGGTGAGTGTGCCGCCCTGCATCGGTCCGGCCAGAATGGCCTCGATGCGGCGCATGGCGGCGACCAGATCCAGCCGGCCAAGCGGATCGAGCGGGGTCAGCAGGTTTTCCGCATCCGTGTCGCTGGCCGCGTTGAGGTCGCGATAGACCGTGTCGCCCTGCGGGGTCAGCGCCAGATTGTTGGAGCGCTTGTCGGCGCCGGGCAGGCTCGCCAGCAAGCCCAGATCGCTGAGGCGCCAGACCAGGCGGCTCATCTGCCCACGGTCCATCGCCAAAGCCTCGCACAGTTCGCTGGCCGTGGTGGCGCTGCGCTTGCCGATTTCATGGACTACGCGCGCTTCGCTCAGCGCATAGGGACTGCTGTGCATCCCCTCTTCGAGCAGGCCGATAATACGGGTGTAAAACCGGTTGAACGCTCGCATCGCGGCAATGTCGTCGGCCATGGTCATGAGCTATCTCGCGCTGATGCTTGAGATAGTCAATTATTTAGTTGTCAAAGTCAACTGTCGTGGCAACCAAGCACGGCTATGGCCGCTGTCCGCTGTTTTAGCGCCAAGACCTATGGGCGATCCTCAGAATCAGAACGCAATCTGAAATGGGGCCGAAGGCTGACTGGCAGGTCTTAGGTGTCGGGCTGCCGGAAGCAGACACTGCCGTACCGACGGTCTATGTGGAGCCAAAAGCCGTCTGTACCTTCCCGTTTACGGCGCGTGGCCCCGAAGTTGGGACAGTTTGGCTCACTGAGGCAGGTACCCATTTTCGGATGTTGATCAAACCCTGATTATTCCAGACGCTAGACAGCCAGCCAATTCAGTACGGGCAGTTTGCGCCTAACCAGCACGGTTAAGTCTGCAATTTCTTGTCCAGCCAAAGCGCGAAACCGCCTTTGAAGGCGTTGGCATTGTCACCACGACGCGCATTTGGCGGCAGGGTTTTCAGCACCTCTACATTACCGCCGCCGATCATCACGTAGTCGGGCTCGAGAGCCGCACTCAGTTGTTCCACCGCTGCAAAAACGTGTTTCTCCCACTTGGCTTGTCCCCGTTTCAGCAGCCCTACTTCGCCGAGATAGTCCTCAAAAGTTCGACCGTTCCTGTATGGCAAGTGCGCCAGCTCCATCGGTTGGGCCACATTATCGACGACCATCGCGGCACCCAGGCCCGTGCCTAGCCCCAGAAACAGCATGCGACCGCCTTCATAACTGCCGATGGCCTGCATCAGTGCATCGTTGATGATGCGGACCGGCTTGCCGAAGCGCTGCGCGAAATCGAACCCCGTCCATCCCGGCGCCAGATTGTGCGGATCGGAGAGAATGTGGTTGTGGACGACCGGCCCTGGATACCCCATGGCGATCACGTCGTAGTGCAGGCCGGAGGCCAGCTTTTCGACCATGTCGGCCATGGCCGCGGCGTTCATGTCCGGCCCTGAAGGGGCCTTGCGCTCTTCGCCGCCAGCGCTGCTCATGATCTTGACATGTGAGCCACCGATATCGATGGCGAGGACGATCTTGGGTTCGTCATCCATGCGTCAATTCCCTAAGGTTGTGGATCGACCCAGCCGCCTGGCGGGGCGAAGCCCTTCATGGCGTCCAGCGGTCCCCAGGTGCCGGGGGCATAGGGCGCCGGCTTGTCGGTCAGGTCGAGGATCGGGTCGAACACCCGCCAGGCCAGCTCCGCCGCGTCTTGCCGCGTGAACAACTGCCGCCGCCCGTTCATGGCGTCCCCGATCAGCCGTTCATAGGGCATCATGTCATCGGTGGTGTCATCGACGGCATCGAGTTCAACATTCTCGCCCATCATGTCGCCACCTGGCGCCTTGCGGCGCGCGCCGATACCGATGGTGACCTGCGGCCCGACCCGGAAGCGCACATAGTTGGCATCGGTCGTTGGCACAGTATCGAACAGGGCGACCGGTGGACGGCGGAAGCGCACCACGACTTCGGTGGCGCGTACCGGCAGGCTTTTGCCGGCGCGGATATAAAAGGGCACCTCCTTCCAGCGCCAGGTATCTACGAACAGCCGCACGGCGGCGAACGTCTCCACCGTCGAGCCTGCGGCGACGCCCGGCTCGTCGAGATAGCCCTCGAACTGTCCTCGGATCAGGTTTTTCCGGGTCAGGGGCCGGATGGCCTTGAGAATTTGCACCTTCTCGTCGCTCAGGTCATCGGACTCGCTGCTCACCGGCGGCTCCATGGCCAGCAGCAGAAGCACCTGCACCAGATGGTTCTGGATCACGTCGCGGATACAGCCCACCTCGTCGTAGAATTTGCCCCGCCCGGTAATGCCGAAATCCTCGGCCATGGTGATCTGCACGCTTTCGACGTGCGTGCGGTTCCACACCGGTTCGAGAAACGCATTGGCAAAACGGAAATAGATCAGGTTCTGGACCGCCTCCTTGCCTAGGAAATGGTCGATGCGGAACACCGCCTCTTCGTCGAACACGGCGCGCAGGACCCCGTTCAGTTCCTTGGCCGATGCCAGATCGTGGCCGAACGGCTTTTCCACCATCAGCCGCGCCGTTTCGGCAATCCCGGCCGCCTTGAGCGCATCGATCACTGTGCCGAACAGGCTGGGCGGGATGGCCAGATAGTAGAGCGGGCGCCGGGCCTTGCCGAGCGTGTCGCGCAGCTTCACGAAGGTTGCCGCGTCCTTATAGTCGCCGCTCACATAGCGCAGCAGCCCCTTGAGCTTGGCGAAGACCGCCTCATCCACCGTGCCGAATTGATTGGCAATGCCGTCTCGCGCCCGTTCCGCCAGTTGCTCGACATTCCAGTCACCCAGCGCAACGCCGATGATCGGCTCGTCGAGATGGCCGCGCCGCACCATCTGGTACAGCGAGGGGAAAATCATCTTGTGCGCCAGATCGCCGGTGGCCCCGAACACCACCAACGCATCAGACCGCTTCTGCGCCATGCTCACTTCCCCTCGGGCTTTTCGGTGTGGCCACCGAAGGAGTAGCGCATTGCCGATAGCAGCTTGTTGGCGAATTCATTATTGTCGCGCGAGGCAAACCGGCCGAACAGCGCCGAGGACAGGACAGGCGCCGGCACTCCGGTTTCCACCGCGGCCCGCAGCGTCCATCTTCCCTCGCCGGAATCCGAAACCCGGCCGCCAAACTTCGACAGTTCCGGATCCTGCTTGAGGGCCGTGGCCGTCAGATCGAGCAACCACGACCCGATGACGCTGCCGTGCCGCCACACTTCGGTGACCGCCGCAAGGTCCAGGTCGAACCGGTAATATTGCGGATCATGCAGCGGCGCGGTCTCGGCGTCGGCATCGCGCGTTTCATTGCCCGCGTCGGCGGCCTTGAGAATATTGAGCCCCTCGGCATAGGCGGCCATCATGCCATATTCGATGCCGTTGTGGACCATCTTGACGAAGTGGCCGGCGCCGGTGGGCCCGCAATGCAGATAACCTTGCCCCGCGGTTTGCGCGGTGCCGGGCGTGCCGCCCGTGCCATCCGCGCCGGGCGCCAGCGCGGCAAAGATCGGGTCGAGCCGTTCCACCGCTGCCTTGGCGCCGCCGATCATCTGGCTATAGCCGCGATCCAGTCCCCAGACGCCACCGCTGGTCCCCACGTCGACGAAGGCAATGTCGCGCGGGCCGAGCTCGGCGCCGAGGTCAACGGCATCACGGTAGTAGGAATTGCCGCCATCGATGAGGATGTCGCCGGCGCTCATCTGTGCGGCGAGGTCGCGAGCGATCCGGCCGGTGATGGCGGCCGGCAGCATGAGCCAGACTGCACGCGGCTGGGTCAGCTTGCCTAAAAACTCCGGATAGCTGGCAGCGCCGATGGCGCCTTCGGCCACTAAGGCCGCCACGCTTTGCGGATTGACGTCATAGACCACGCATTGGTGCCCCGCCTTCAGCAGCCGCCGCACCATGTTGGCGCCCATGCGACCCAGCCCGACCATTCCCAGTTGCATTGGCAACTCCTGTTCTATTTGGCGATGACGTGGACTTCAAAGTCAGCGTTTTCCCAGCGCGGTCCATCGAGCCACTGGAATGTGAACACTATTGCGGACCCCGCTGCGAGCGAACTCGTATCGAGATCCAGCACGTGGCTGCCAAAGGCGGTCTGCGTAGTTGGCGTGTCCGTCGCGCTGTGCCAGAAATCTAGGCTCCAATGCACCATTGCCGGCTCGCCCACGATCAGCCGCACCATCTTGCCGTGGGGAATGTGCGAAAGCTGGTTGTTGAACCGCCAGATACGCAGCGTCGAGGGCGTCTGGCGGGTCACATAGCGTGCCACGGTCTGCGGCGGCATATCGAACACGGCGCCATCGGCCAGCGAGCGCAACAGCTTGATGTGCTCGGCATGCGCCCAGACCAGCGGCATGGCGCTGCCGGTGGGGCCGCCCCGGAACAGTTCGCGCTCGGGCACGTCCGCCGTGTCCCAGCTCTGTTCGGGCAGCAGCCCTTCCACGCTCGCCGAGGCCTCAAGCGTCGCCAGCAGCTTTTCTGCCGCTTCCCGATTGCCCGCTGCCAGTTCGTAATGCGCCCGCTCCCCCGCCAACAATGGCCAGGCGCGCCCTTGCCCAATACCGTCAAAAGGGCTGCCATCAGGATTTTCGCCATAGCCATCGCCGGTATAGCGATACCAGAGCGAGCCCTGCGGCAACTCCACGCGCAAGGCGTGATCGATGACTTTGACCGTGTCGAGAATTCGCGGATCGTCCGGGGCGCGCAGGCCGAAGCGCACCAGCGCCAGCGCATCCGGGCTCAGCACATCGCGCGTTGGGAGCCTCGATTTATCCGTGATCTGGTTGCGGATCGGCGTCTGCCCTTCCATCGCGCCCGCCACGTCGGTGATGGCATTGCCGCTGATGCGCACGTAATAGCCCGCGACACCCGCAGCGGCGCAAATGTCGGGGTCGCCGGCATAGGTCCAGTCCTCGATCTGCTCGTTCCAGCAATCGGCCGTTTCGCGCAGGTGCTGGGCTGCCGCAGCGTCATCGCGCTGTTCCAGCAAGTCGGCCGCTGCCAGCAATGCCGCAATCTCGACCGCCAGCGTGAAGGGGCTATAGCCGCCATCCTCCTCCCAGCGATCCTGGCTGGTTGCCGGTCCATTGGCGACAATATTACCCGCCGCGCGACGGATCATCGGAATGAAGCGGTCGAGCAGCTTGCCGGTCAGATGATCGCGGCGGTTCAACAAATCCGCTAAGAGGATCGGCAGGGCGCATTCGTCCATCTGCACGCCGGACCAATAGGGTCGCCCGTCAAGCCACATATTTTGCGGCCAGCGGCCCGAGGCCAGTTGCACGTCACGCAAATATTGCAGGATCGCCAGCGCTTCCCTGTCGTCACCAGCCGCGAGAAATCCTCCGGCGGTCTCAACCAGATCTCGGGGCCAGACCAGGTGATAGCCCCCCAGATCGTCATCGCCCTTGCTCGCCCCCCAGGGGATGGACAGACTGGCCACCACGGCGCCCGGACGATCCGCTGCGCGATGCGTCGCCAGCACGGCGGTGGACACACGATAGGCCGTGCCGCTTCGCCCTCGATCCAGCGGTTGCAGGCTCTGCTGCCATGCCCGCCAATTGGCTGAGTAGGCCAGCAATGCGGCGTCGAACCCATCGCGCAGGCTGGACAGCACGTGGGCGCCCGCTTCGGTTTCCGACTGGCCGAAGCCAAGCGCCAACACGGCGGTATTTTGATCCTCGGAAAAGCCGATTTCGCCGACCAGGGCGACATTGCCATCGTCGGCACGCTGATATTGCGGCTCGATCACGCCGGTCTTGGACAATTGATGATAACCGTCCGATTGCCCGACATAACCGACTGAGCGCGCCCCCCACGGCAGCGAGCTTCCGAACGCCAGATAGCGCGACCGGCCGCTGGCAAACAGCAGGGGCACATCGTGTTGCTCACCGATCCAGGCACAGTTGTTCATCCCGGCATTGACCAGGTGCGGCGCCAGCAAGGCATAGACCCGATAATCCGACAGCTTGCCCACCAGCGGGGTGAAGGTGATACGCTGCAGCACGCTGGGGCGGGCAGGATCGGAAATGATGAGCTTGTCGAGGCGATAGCGGCCGTCATTGGCTGTGTTGACCACCTGAAAGGCCGGTATGCCATCCTCCAGATGTGTGGTCACCGTGGTGCAGTCGCGCTTCTCCTCGGAGAAATACCCGTCTGGACCGGTAATTAGCAGGCCAAGATCGCGGATACAGGCGCTGTCGGTGCGCGGATAATAGACCTCGTTGAGAATGCCGTGGCTCAAGGTGAACCAAACCGGCGAACTCGCCGACAAGGCGGTTCCGACCCCGCTTTTGGCACTGGACGTCCAGCGCGCCGGAATGCCTGGGGCGCCGACAGCAAAGTCGATAAGCCTGTTCACGTCATTGTCCATTCGCGATTGCCGATGGAGGAGAAGGTCCCCCATTGTGGCGGTTCTTAGTCGGACGATTTCGGACGCCCATGGAGGGCTTGGACCAGAGGTGCGTAGCTGCCTGCTGCAGCGCTTACAGCCACATTTGCGCCAGTGGCGATAGTTGCCGTGCCACCGATCAACAGCTTGTCTGCATTGCCGACGGAATCGACCTCCACCGCGAGAGTCGAACCAGAAGAAAAATCCACGGTCCCCGCGCCATTGACCGTACCAATCGAATTGCCCGGAGCAAGTGTGCCACCGGACGCCACGGTGACGTCACCGAGCAACTGCCCGGTGCCGCCTAGGCTGCCGCCGTCAACATTGACTGTGCCGCTGAGCTTGTTGTTCACCCGTAGCGAACCGCCAGAGACATTTGTTATACCATTGAATGCAGAGCTGTCTCCAGACAACAGCGTCGTGCCGGCGACTTGCAGAATCCTGTTCGCGCTACCCGAGGAGCCGGTCGCCATCGCCAGGGAAAAGTCATAGCCAGCCCCGGTATGGTTGAATACCAGGGTGCCTGTTCCCCCCGACGCCCCGAAGGTCATCCGTGGGCCGATGATCTGCCCGGCTTCGCTCGCGGCGGCTCCCGCAGCCGACCCAAGATTGATCACGCCGGTGCCCGCCCCGCCGAGATTGAGGGGGTTCGTACTCAACAGTATCGAATTGGCGCCGGTGATTGTCACGACACCGGTCACGCCGGCGCTGTCACCGATAGCAGTGGAAGTCGCCTTTACTTTGCCACCATCGACAATGGTCATGTCCGTGGCGCCGTAGGCGCCTACCCGACTGTGACGGCCTGCGTGGTACTAAGCTGCTGGTGCGTCAACTCTGCCCAAACGCAAGCCCCCAAACTCGACATCAAGGAGGCAATTCAACAGGCCACCTAAGCCCCGACTTTGGATGTCAGACTTTTCTTCGCTGGTGCCGACGCGTGTGCCGCAGGTTTGCGCCCAAGTCCAATGCTCTTAGCCATGGAAGAGCGCGCGACTGAATAGCTCGGCGCCACCATGGGATAGTCAGATGGCAGGTTCCACTTTGCCCGATATTCGTCGGGTGTCATACCCAGACCGGCCAAATGCCGCTTCATCGATTTGAACTTCTTGCCATCGTCGAGGCAGATGATGAAGTCTGGCGTGATCGACTTCTTTACCGGCACCGCGGGCCTAAGGTCTTCCGCAACTTCAACGGTGGGTGCTTCGGAAAGCGAGCGCAGGGCGCTGTAAGTGCTTGCAATTAACGCCGGCAGGTCCGCCGTCGAAATAGAGTTGTGCGAAACGTAAGCTGAAACGATCTCAGCCACTTGGTCCAGCAGGTCAGCATCTATCATCGCATCGTCGATCACATCGTTCATCAAGGATTGGCCTTCTCGCAAAATAGGCGGGCGGTGTTGCGCCCGGCACGGC
>NZ_JAQGJV010000045.1 GCF_028290435.1 Devosia sp.
TCGACAACCTGATGCTGGATGGCGGCATTGAGGCGTTGGGCTGCGTGCTGGTCCAGCGCGAAGTATCGCCCGAGCGGCTGCTGCAGGATCTCGACGCGTTCCAGGAATGCCTGCGCCTGGCGCGGGCACATATGGACAGGATTAGCTAACGCCGTCGGCTACGGCAAAGTCGGAGAGACAAGCTCGGGCCGCCATTGCGATCCGGGGCTGAGATGAAGGTACGCATTGCCTTTGGCAGGTGGCTCGCCCGCTAGAACCGGCTCGTAAACCCCAGCGTGCCCTTGGCGGCGTAACTACCTCGAAGCTGGTCGAGCCCAGCACTTTGCCGTGCAGCGCGTGGGCGCCGTCTGCCCAGTCGAGCGTGCCGCCAAGGCCGAGTTCAGCGCCGAATTTCTGGCCGGCAAATTTCAGATCGGTGCCGATATCGCCACGTTGGCGCCGTCGAGGAACTCGTAGGCGAGGTTGGTGATGCCGTAGAGCGTAGTGGCCGCGTTGCGGCCCGCGGCATCCTGCCATCCGGTCTGGTAGTCGAGCGCCAGCCCCAGACGGCCCTTGAGGCTGGCGCCATGGGTCAGCGACACTTCGGAGCCAAACCGGTCGGTGAAATTGTCGAAGCCCACCGAGGCATAGTTCAGCGCCTGCGGGGTCAGCGACCAGCGCTCGTCCAGCGCGAAGGCACGGCCCGCCTCGATCCCGGCGGCGAACCGGTGCCGCCATTGTCTTGCACCAGGGAATAGCCGGCGGCGTTGAGATCGGTGCTGAAATACGCCACCTGCCCTTGCAGGTCTACATAGCTGCCTTCGGCGCCGCGCCAGATGAGCGATGCGCCCAGCCGTGGACGAGATTGAGATGACTTTGCCCGCCTCTGCTGACGCATGTAGGGCAGAAACGCCCGCGTGACGTTCATGGGACCGACAAGGCTGGTCGCCAGCTGCAGATCCATCTGCCGCTGCGATAACTCCTCGAAATAACCGGCGTAGAAGCTGGCCGCATTGTTGACCAGGACGTCGATGCGACCGAAATGCTCGATCGTGGCCTTGGCGGCCGCGTCAGCGTCGGCTTGACTGATGACGTCAAGTTTGACGACCAACAGGTTGGGGCTTTGAGGGAAGACCTTGGCGACCTTCTCGACATTGCGTCCGGTGGCGACGACCTGATGCCCTGCGTCCAAGGCAGCCTTGGCAATGTGTTGACCCAAGCCGCGACCTGCGCCGGTAATAAACCAGACACTCATGATGGTCTCCTTTTTCTTGTGACTAGATAGCCAAACTCCCTCTTTGCGATTAGGGGCTAAAAATCGGATGGGCCTAGACATGCGGCGTATAAATGGCGCGCATCAAGCCCGATATTTCAGCGCAGCGATCAGGGCGGTCAAAGCCGGGGGAACCTGACGGCGGCTGGGGTGATAGAGATAATATCCCGGGAAGGTTGGGCACCACTGGGCAAGGGTGCGTTCGAGCCGTCCTGCCTTTATGTGCTCCAGAGCGTAGTTCTCATAAGTATAGGCAAGGCCGTGCCCGGCTAGCGCTGCATCGAGCAGCAGCTCGGTATTGCTAAAGACCAGCGGGCCCTCTACGCGAGCCTGAAGTGGCCTTCCGTCCTCGACAAACTCCCAGCCGAAAAAGCCGGAAGTACGCAAGTGGCGATAGTTGATGCACCGGTGACTGGAGAGCTCGCGGGGGTTTTGCGGGTAACCAAATTTTTCGAAGTAGGAGGGTGACCCGACGACGCAGAGGGGGACATCTGGACCGATCCGTACCGCAATCATATCCTTTTCAACGATGTCGCCGAACCGAATGCCAGCGTCGATTTTGTCAGCGACGATGTCGATGAAGCTATCATCGACTATCATCTCAATCCGAACATCCGGATACTCCCCTAGAAATTTCGGCAGCACCGGCAGTCGGTTACGGAGGCAGGCGAAACCCTGCTTCGGGCATTGCGTCCGGCGCTCGAGGATATCTCCAGCGGAGTGGATGCGATCGGGGCCTTGCGAGGGAAAGCCGCCGGCACAATCCGGCTCACAGCCGCCAAACACGCAGTATCTTCCGTGGTGATTGCAGGCCAATGGCATCGGCTTCACCGACGAGTATGCCTCGTTCGACGACCGATTCTTGCCGAGCCTTCGTAGCCTGGCTGAGGCAGCCAAAAGCGGCGGCGCCCCTGCCGTTCTGCAGCTCTTCCACGCCGGCAACAAGGCAATCCCCGACCTGACGCCCGACGGCGAGATCGTCAGCGCCAGCAATGTCGCAGTTTCGGCAACATCACCCGCCGTCGCAGCAACTCCCCGCGAGCTTACGCACGCGGAAATCCTTGAGGTTATCGCCGCTTTTGGCGAGGCCACGCGACGCGCGATCGAGGCAGGGTTTGATGGCATCGAACTGCATGGCGCCCACGGCTTCCTGATCCAGAATTTCTTCTCTCCCCGCTTTAACAAGCGGCAGGACCAGTGGGGCGGCTCACTCGAGAACCGCATGCGCTTCGCCCTTGCAGTCGTAGCTGAGGTTCGCCGCGTGGCCGAGCTGCATGCTAAGGGTCCCTTCCTCCTTGGCTATCGCATTTCGCCGGAGGAGCCCGAGGCCGATGGGCTGCGTATCGATGACGCCCTGGTGCTCATCGACCGGCTGATCGAGGCCAAGGTCGATTATGTGCACGTGTCGCTAGAAAACATCCTGACGAGCAAGCCAATCGGCAGTACCGCCGCCGAAACGATCGCGCAGATTGTCGAGAGACATATCGGCGACCGCGTTCCGCTCTTTGCCGCCGGCGGCATCCTGACCCCTTTCCAGGCCTCGGAAGCCCTTTCCCTTGGCCTGTCCGGGATCGCCGTTGGTCGCGGCCTCGTCATAAACCCCGACTGGGTCGAACGCGCACAGGCTGGCGACGCGGCCTCAATCGAAACAACTCTCGATCCGGCTGTCGTTCCCAGTCTCGTTATACCCGAGAAATTGTGGGGCATCATTCAAGCGATGACGGGCTGGTTTACTTTGGCACCTCCGCATGACGCCACATCCCAGAAAAAGGGGGCCTGAGCCATGCATTTGCGGACCTTATTTCTTAGCCTCACTATGGTGCTTTGCGGTCTTACGACGGCATCACAGGCGCAAACCAACCGTATTACCACATTCCCGGAATCCTTTGGCCAGATGGTTATGTACGGCGATTATCGCCGTGCGACGGCGGCGAGCTGGCCTATGCCCTGCAGGAAACCATCGATACCGCGCAGGCAGGCCTGCCGCTGCCCAACGGCACGGTGCTGGTGCTTGAGATCTATGGTGGTGGCGCCCTGACCGACTATTTCGTCATGGAAAAGGGCCGGGACTGGGGCCTAGACTTCGTCGAGGAAGGCCGCAACGGTGACTGGCACTTCCAGTAGTTTGACCCGAACCAGAATGTGCGCCGCACCGCTTTTGCCGACCGCTGCATGTCCTGTCACCAGGGCGCCGGTGCGGCTAGCGAGTTCATGTTCAGCTACGACCGCATGCAAAGCTACATGCCGTGAAGCCGCTCTTTCTCATCAGGCTTGTACTCGACTTCGTAGCGGCCGGCCTCCTGCTGGCCGCGCTTGCCTATAACCTTATGGGCAATCTAGTCCACGAAATCTTCGGCACCGCCATGTTTGCGCTGCTGATTGGCCACAACCTGTTCAACCGCCGTTGGTATGGAACTGTTCTCAAAAGGCCGGAGCCGCGCACACTGATCACCAAGGGGATCAACCTCTCGCTCTTCGTGTCGATGCTGACCCTTCTCATCACCAGCGTCATCATTTCCCGGGCCGTTTTTATCGAGCTTCCGAAAGCCGCCGTTCGCTGTCCTGCGACGACCGCGGCTTTGCGCCACAAGCCGGACACTGAATCCGCCATACCACCTCGCGGAGGCGGTCGTTGCGAACGTAGTGGTCATCATGGAACGGTTCCGCGGCTGACGGAGCAATCCTATTCCGCGCCTGACAGCAGCGTCACCACCCTGCCGATGTTTCGTCTCGCCTGGACGAGGTCGGGAGAAATGCCGCGGCCGAAGGGGTTGGTAGAGGTCCATGCAGTCGCCAGGGTCATGATGGTGGTCAGCAGAAAATCGGGCGCGAAATCCTCGGTTATCGATCCACGCTGCTGGGCCGCGCGTATTTCCGCCAGCTTTCCTTCGATCGAGGCATTGCGGGTGGGTGAGCCATCGATCGGCTGTTCAAGGCTGAACCAGGCCATGAGGCGCATGATCGCCGGATTGGCAATGGCGAAGTCAAAAACGCGCATGGCGTATCCGGGAAGATCGTCGGGGCTGAAGGTTACCTCCACATAGACGCGGCTGAGATGATGCTCCAGCACCCTGGTGAACAGCTTCTCCTTACTGTCGAAGTAGATGTAGATCAGGTTTTTGTTGCATCCCGCCTCCTTGGCGATGCGATCCACGCGGGCCCCGGCGATGCCAAAAGCCGCGAACTCCCCCATCGCCGCATTCAAGATACGTTCGCGGGTCGCCTCTGCGTTGGCCATGCCGATTCTCCTTTGTCGCACGATATCACTTGACTAACTGGTTAGCCAAATCCTAGAACTATCTAACCAGTTAGTTAGGAAATTAAAATGGCACAGACTTGGTTTATCACGGGCGTAAGCAGTGGCCTTGGCCGGAGCATGACGGAGCAGCTTCTGGCCCGGGGCGATCGCGTCGCGGGGACCGTGCGAAAACTCGATGTCATGGCCGACCTCAAGGCCCAATACAGGGACCGGCTCTGGCTTGCCGAACTTGACGTCACCGACTTCGCGGCTATTCCGCGTGTCGTGAACGCGGCCTTTGGTACGCTTGGACGCATCGATGTCGTGGTCAACAATGCCGGCTATGGGTTGTTCGGCCCTGCCGAGGCGCTGAGCGACGAACAGGTTTATCACCAGATCAATACCAATCTGGTCGCACCGATCCAGGTCGCGCGCGCGGCGCTGCCGTATTTGCGCGCGCAGCAGGGCGGCCGCATCATCGCCATTTCGACCTATGGCGGACAGGCCGCTCAGCCGGGCGGCTCGCTCTATCACGCGAGCAAGTGGGGCATGGAAGGGTTCTTCGATGCGCTCCACGGCGAGGCCGCGTTCTTTGATATCGGCGTTACAATTGTCGAACCAGGCGGCGCGCGCACCGGCTTCAGAAAGGCGGCCAGCAGCCAGGCGGCAGAACTGGACGCCTACAGGGGCACCCCGGTGGGGAGCATCCGCGCCCGCCTTGAAGATCAGTCGCATCCGCCGATCGGCGATCCTGACAAGATGGCCGCCGCGATCATTGCGAGCGCCGGTCAGTATCCGGCGCAAAAGCGACTGGTTCTCGGCAGCGATGCCTATGGCTTCATCCAAAAAGCGCTAACGGAGCGCCTTGCGGCCGTGGAAATTCAGAAGGAGACTGCGGCATCGACGGACATCGAGCCCGGGCACTAAACGTTGCCAATTGGCTGACGCATAGCCTGCATAAACACCACGGCGCGGGCCGACGGCAACTGCGAGAGCCCGCAGCAATAAGTGGCGTCCTCGACGGGCACGAGTGCCCTGAGAAGGACTTCTATGACTTCGGCGGGGCCGCAATCGGCCTCGTCCTGGCCGGTTGGTCAGGTTCGGGCAGTTGGCGCAGCGCCGGTATGCGAGAGTTTTCGCCTCCAACGGCCTGGATGCCTGCCGGAGGAAGCGTTCTCCTAGAATTCGGACCAATCGGACGAGATCGCCGGCGCCGCGCTGCCGCGTGTCAGATAGGATTTTGCGGCCTGCGCCACGCGCTGGGTCAGCTTCACGATGCCGGCCGGCTGGGCGGCATGCGCCACAACCCGTGCCTGTGCGGCGCCCGCCTGCCGTTTGACGACGAAGACATCCACGACCTTGTCGAGCTTGGTAGCCTGCGCTTCGGTCTGCTCGATGGCGGCGTTGATTTCCTCGACCAGCGCCGCATTGTGCTGGGTCATTTCGTCCATGGTGCGCACGGCGATGTTCACCTCCTCGATCGAGGAGGCCTGCTCGCGGCTTTCGCGGGCAATGCTGCTCATCAGCTCGTTGGACGAACGCGCGCCGGTCAGCATCGATTCCAGTTTGGCCGCCGCGTCGCTGACCAGCCTTGAGCCGCCCTTGACCTCATTGGCCGACTGCTCGATCAGCACCTTCACATCCGCCGACGCCGAGGCTGCCGACTGCGCCAGCCGCCGCACTTCCACTGCCACCACCGCAAAACCCTTGCCGGCGTCGCCCGCGCGAGCCGCTTCAACCGAGGCGTTCAGCGCCAGCAGATTGGTCTGGAAGGCGATGTCGTCGATCAGCCCGATAATGTTGGAAATCTTGGCGGAGCTTTGCGTAATGCGCTCCATCGCCTCGGTGGCCTGATGCATCACCACCCCGCCCTCCTCGGCCGTCTTGGTGACGGTGGACGATACGTCGCTGGCCCCACGCGCCCGCTCGGCATTCTGGATCACCGTCGAGGCAAGCTGTTCCATCGCCGCCGAGGTTTCCTCGATCGTCGCTGCCTGCTTGGTGGTGCGTTCGCTGAGGTCATTGGCGCCCGACAGAATCTCGCTGGTCGCGGTCCGCAACGATGTCGAGGTTTCGCGCAATTCCCCGACGATCTCGGCGAGTCGATCGGCGACCGCATTGGTGTCGTTCTGCAACTGGGAGAAAGCCCCCTTGAAATCACCCTCGACACGCTCGGTCAGCTCGGCTCGTGCCATGGCCGAGAGAACGCGTCGCGTCTCGTTCAGCCCGGTCTCGACCGAAGCCACGAGTTGATTGACTGAATTGGCCAGCTTGCCCAGTTGAGGATCGGCAAAGCGGCTGGTGACGCGCTCGCCGAAATTACCTTCCAGCCCCGCATCGACAACCAGGCCGATTTCGGACTGCAGCACCGCCATGGTGCGGGCATCGTCTTCCATGCGCTGTTGCCCGACCAGCTTTTCTTCCTCGAGACCGCGGCTGACAATCAGGTTTTGCTTGAACACTTCGACAGCGTCGGCAATGCGGCCCAGTTCCGTATGCTCGGCCCGCATCGGCACATCGACCGAGGCATCGCCTGCCGCCAGGGCGGCCATCGGCGTGACGATACGACCAATGCCGCGAGAGATGCCGCTGATGATCAGGACGGCCAGGCCAATCGAGACGATGGCGCCAAACAGCACCCCAACCACGAGCGCCACATAAATGAACTGCTCAAGCTGCTCGGACGCGCTGGCTGCCACCTCGGCATCGCCGTGGTTGAGATCGACCAGTTTTTGCGCACTGTCGGCCGTAGCGAGGGCAAGGGGCTTGAGTTCGGCATCGTTGCGGGTAAAGGCCTCTGCCTGCTTGTCCTGATCCGCCAGTGCGACGACCGCCGGCACGCCCTGCACATAGGCAGTCCAGCTCTTTTCCAAAGCGTCCAGGATTTGCTGCTCGGCTGGCGACGACACCAGCAATCGGTAGGCCTCGATTTCGGTATCGACGGTCGCCACATGGGCATCGAACTGGGTCTGCTGTTGCTGCCGGTCGGCCGGCTCGGTCGCTGCCAGGTGCGAAACGACACTCACTCGCGTGCTGAAAATATCGCCCCTCAAGGTCGCCGCCAGATTGACGCTGGGCAGCACGTCCCGCGCCAGGAAATGGTTGGAGGCGGCCAACTGGTTGGCACCCCAGAGGCCTGCGGCGCCCAGCGCCAGCACAAGGACGACGGCAAGCGAAAACGCGCCAAGCAACTTGGCTCGGATCGAGGCAAAAAGGCGTGACATGGAGGTGACCTGAATTCTGAGAGAGAAAAGTCCTCGCGCCGTCCAGTTTGAGGCCCTTGCTCACGGGTCAGAGGCCCGCTGGCATAGGTAATGAAACGCTTTTTTGCTTAACGATTGGTGAAAATGAAGGCATCCCGGGCATAAACTTTAGTGTAACTAAAAGAACGACGGGGCTGTGACCTCTATTCTGAAGGCCGGTTCAGGACTGTCTTGTCCGTGTTGGGAACCGGCCTTACCGCATTCCAGGAATGGCAATGCCGCTCTCCACCAACAGGTTCTGGCCGGTAATGAAGCTGGCTTCGTCGGTGGCAAGCCAGACAGCGACATTGGCGACGTCCTCGGGCCTGCCGATCCGTCGAGGCTGCGGAACATCTCGGTGTCGATCGCTCCAGGCAGCAGAGTATTGATGCGGATATTGTGCGGGCCGGCCTCGAGCGCGCCTTTGCTCGCCGCATAGGCCGTAGTGCCGATCGATGGCGCCTTCGAGACGAAGGACGAAGTATTGACGATCGAGCCTCCGTTGCCGGCCGCGATCATGGCCTCGCGTTCGTATTTGATGGACAGCCAGACCCTTTGAGGTTGATGGCGATCACTTGGTCGAAGTCGGTTTCCTCCATGTCGATGATCGATGCGAACGGCCCCGAAATGTCGGCATTATTGAAGGCGGCATCGAGGCGGCCGAAGTACCGTCGCAGCAATTGCCCCCGATGTGACCCAGGAACCTGCCATCGGCCATCAGTTCTATAGCGCCCGCATCGCCATCGACAAATCCGAGCTCGAGAGGCTGCCGCCAAATGTCCGACTGGTTCCCGGCATGCCCGTGGATGCCTTCGTCAAGACCGAGGACCGCACCGTGCCGTTTTACCTAGTCCACCCGTTCGTCGAGCAGCTCAACCGCGCGACGGGTGAGGACTGACCGGCTCGAGTAAGCGTGAGCCGCCGCGCATCCAAACTGCTCTAGCTGTCGTTCGTCGCAATTCTGGTTTTAGAAATAGCGTCCTGCCGCCGAAAGCAGATCGCCTGCTGAGGGTGGATAGCGGCTTCCGGTCGTCCTCAGACTGTCTTGTTTGAAGCCGAACTTGGACTGGCACTATGAGCGCCGGAAGAAAGTTGCGAGTCAATCGAGCTGTTGAGAATACATCATCCGACCCGATACCGGCACTGAAGCGGTCCACCGTATACCTCCACATGCCGCCTCTCGCTCCGCCCACTTCCAGCTGTTTGGGGTCCGACGCGGTGCTCAGCGACGCAATTGCCTAGAGATCCTAGATAATCACGAGAGCATTCTCAGGCGGTGCCGCGCTGCCAGAGCGCGGCGCAGCCTCCACGGAGATCCTGCTACACTTTGTCAGGGGACATGATGAATCATGGAGAAAACTTGCGAAAAATCGTAAATTCAGGCGGCTTGTTCGGCTGACTTGGCCAAATCCATCATTTGTTTGTCAATGACATTGACAAATTCTGCTCAAGGTGGAAATCTTGATGTGCGTCGTGGACAGGGCGCGGGCACAACAGGGGTACATCATGAACAAGATCACCCGGCGGTTTTTCCTCGGGGCTTCGGTAGCGACAATCACCATTGCGGCGGCTGGGGCGCGCGCGTTTGCAGCGACGCCAGGCGGCGAGGCGCCGATGCTCAAGGCGCTCGTCGACGCAGGCAGTCTGCCGCCGCTCTCAGACCGCCTACCTAAAAATCCCATGATCGTCACGCCGCTCAACGAGATCGGCACTTATGGCGGCACCTGGAACTCGACAATCGTCGGAGGCGGTTCGCTGTCGATGCTGTTCCGGTACCAGGCCTACGAGCCGCTGGTGCGCTACAACCCCGAATGGACGGGTGTCATTCCCAATGTCGCCGAGGCAGTGACGCCGAACGATACCGCGACAGAATTCACCTTCAAGCTGCGCGAAGGTCATAAGTGGTCAGACGGGCATCCCTACACCACCGATGACGTGATGTTCTGGTACGAGGACGTGTTCACCAACCCCGACATCGAAGTTACCAACCAGGACCACCTGATCGCTGGCGACGACAAGGCGATCTTCACTAAGGTTGATGAGACGACGTTCAAGGTCGGCTTCAAGGATCCGAACGGCATGTTCCTATTGCTGCTCGCCTGGGCCGATGCCGACCAGACCACGCGCTTCCCCAAGCACTACCTCAGCCAGTTCATGCCGAAATATAACCCGGACGCAGACAAGCTGGCGACGGATGCCGGATTGTCGGGCTGGGTGCAGTTGTTCCAGAAGAAATCAGGCGCCGCGCTCGAAGATGACTTCTTCACCAATTCGGAAATTCCTGTCCTGCATCCGTGGAAGATGAAGGTTGCGCCGGGCGAAAGCACGGAGCGCGCGACTGCCGAGCGCAACGCGTATTATTTCAAGGTCGATACCGAGGGCAACCAGTTGCCCTATCTCGACGGCATCGATTATGTGCTCGTCGCCGATGCGCAGGTGCTGCTGCTCAAGGTGCTGCAGGGCGAGATCGATTTGCTCGACCAGTATATCGGCACGCCGACCAACAAGTCGGTGCTGTTCGATGGCAAGGAACAGGGCGGCTACGACTTCTACATCACGCTCTCGACCCAGCCCAACGAGATGGCGATCTGCCTCAACATGACCCACCCCGATGCGGTCA
>NZ_JAQGJV010000067.1 GCF_028290435.1 Devosia sp.
GCCGGCTTCGAGTTGGCCGATAACGCGGTGGGCGCGGGCCATGTCGGCGGTGAAGACACCGGCGGCGAGGCCGAATTGGGTAGCGTTGGCACGGGTGATGACGTCGGTCTCATCGGCGAAGCCGAGGACGGACATGACCGGGCCGAAGATTTCCTCGCGGGCGATGGTCATGTCGTCGGTGACATCGGCGAAGATTGTGGGTTCGACGTAAAAGCCGGAATTCTGGCTGGGGGGGACACGGCCGCCGATGAGGAGCTTGGCGCCTTCGGCCTTGCCGGTTTCGATATAGCCGAGGACTTTGTTGCGCTGGGCTTCGGAGACGAGTGGACCGACCTGGGTGGTCTCATCGAGCGGGTCGCCGATGATGGCGTTGGCAGTGCGCTTGACCAGGCGATCCAGGAAGGTGGGGCGGATGGCGTCGTGGACGAAGACGCGGGTGCCGTTGGAACAGACCTGGCCGGAGGAATAGAAATTGGCATTGATGGCGGCACTGACGGCGCTGTCGATATCGGCGTCGTCGAAGATGATGAGGGGCGACTTGCCGCCGAGTTCCATGGTGACGTGGCGCATGCCTTCGGCGGCGGCAGCATAGACCTTGCGGCCGGTGCCAATGGAGCCGGTGAGCGAGACTTTCGCCACGCGCGGGTCGGTGACAAGCGCCCCGCCGACATCGCCGTAACCCTGGACGACGTTGAACAGGCCGGCCGGTGCGCCGGCCTCGATGAGGATCTCGGCCAGCTTGAGGGCGCCAAGCGGAGTGGTTTCCGACGGCTTGAAGATCATGGCATTGCCGCAGGCGAGCGCGGGCGCGGCCTTCCAGCACGCGATCTGGGTGGGATAGTTCCAGGCGCCGATGCCGACGCAGACGCCGAGGGCTTCGCGGATGGTGTAGACGAAATCGCCGCCCAGCGGGATGGTTTCGCCGGTATCGGAGGCGATGAGGCCGCCGAAATATTCGAGCGCATCGGCGCCGGAAGCGGCGTCGGCGATTAGGGTTTCCTGGATGGGTTTGCCGGTATCGATGGTTTCGAGTTCGGAGAGTTCCTGGTTGCGGGTGCGCAGCATATCGGCGGCCTTGCGGAGGACGCGGCCACGGATCACGGGGCGGAGGGCGGCCCATTCCTTTTGCGCACGAACGGCCGAAGCGAGGGCCTGTTCGATGATGGCCGGGGTTGCCGAATGCAGGCGCGCGACGACTTCGCCGGTGGCCGGATAGATGCACTCGATCAGGCGGCCGGCGGGGTCATCGATATAGGCGCCATCGATGAAATGGCTGCCGGCGGGTTGGACATCGCGCATTATTCGCCCCTCGGGTAACGCTTGGAGGTTTCGAGGACATTGAGGTCCATATGGTTGCGCATGTAGCGCTCGGAGGCCTTTTGCAGCGGCTGGAAATCCCAGGGATAGTAGTCGCCGTTGCGCAAAGCTTCATAGACGAGATGGCGGCGGGCCTGGCTGGCGCGGACATCGGCATCAAACGCGGCCAATGCCCAGGTTTCGGCGACCTGTACTGCAAACCAGGCGGCCGTCGTGGCATGCGCGGGGTCAGCGGCAAGGTTGTTCAACTCGTGCGGATCGGCGGCGATATCGAACAGTTGCGGCGGATCGACCTCGCAGTGAATGTATTTCCACTGCTCCAGCCGCAGCCCGACCATGGGCGCGACCGAACCTTCGGCAGCATATTCCATGCGGACGGGGGAGAAGCGCGCCGCGCCATTAGCCAGCGGCACCAGCGATTCGCCATCGGTCCATTGCAGGACCGGGCCCATGTCGATGCCGGCGAGATTACACAGGGTGGGCGTGACATCCATGGTGCTCACCGGCGTGTCGATGCGTCCGGCAGGAAGCTGGGGCGCAGCGATCATCAGGGGGACCCGGGCGGAGCCTTCGAAGAAGTTCATCTTGAACCAGAGACCGCGCTCGCCGAGCATGTCGCCGTGGTCGGAGACGAACAGGATGATGGTATTTTCGGCCTGGCGCGTGCCATCGAGAGCAGCGAGGACGTCGCCGATCTTCTCGTCGATATAGGAGATATTGGCGAAATAGGCGCGACGGGAGCGGGCTATGTCATCGTCAGTCAGCGGGGAGGATTGGGCGTCGCTGGCGTCGAGCAGGCGGCGCGAATGCGGGTCCCGATCCGCATAGGCGATGGAGGTGACTTCGGGCGTCAGATGCTCGCAGTCCGCGTAGAGGTCCCAGTATTTCTGGCGCGCGACATAGGGATCGTGCGGGTGGGTGAAGCTGACGGTGAGCATCCAGGGGCGCGCATCGAGGCGGCGGCCGAGGTCGTGCACCTTGCGGACGGCGTTGAAGGCGACCTCATCGTCGAATTCGAGCTGGTTCGTGATCTCGGCCACCCCTGCCCCGGTGACGGAGCCGAGGTTGTGGTACCACCAGTCGATGCGCTCGCCGGGGCGGGTATAGTCCGGGGTCCAGCCGAAATCGGCCGGGTAGATGTCGGTGGTCAGGCGCTCCTCGAAACCGTGCATCTGGTCGGGACCGACGAAATGCATCTTGCCGCACAGCGTCGTGGCATAGCCGGCGCGGCGCAGGTGATGGGCGTAGGTGGGGATATCCGAGGTGAATTCGGCGGCGTTATCGTAGACGCGGGTGCTGTGGGGCAATTGGCCGGACATGAAGCTGGCGCGGCCGGGGGCACACAGCGGCGAGCCCGTATAGGTGTTGGCGAATCGTGCCGAGCGGGCGGCGAGCGCTTTGAGATTGGGCGCATGCAGCCAGTCGGCCGGGCCATCTGGAAACAGCGTGCCGTTGAGCTGGTCGACCATGAAAATCAGGATATTGGGCCGCTCAGCCATGCTTTGCGTTCCTGACGAGATAGAGTTCGAGATAGTCCATCACCAGCGCGCGCACCTCGGGCTGGGCCGGGGCGAAATCCTGCAAGGCATGGCGAATGTAGAAGCCGTCGATCAACGCGGCCATGCCCTGCGCGACCGACTGCGCGGTATCGACATCGAAAATCTGCCGCAGGTTAAACACCAGATTCGAGTGCAGCCGCCTTGCGTAAATCTGTAGGAGGCGGCTGGCTTCCTCGGATTGAAGGGCACGGACGTAGAACGTCAGCCAGGAGGCGACGACTTCGGGCTGAAACTGGTCGGGGGCAAAACTAGCGTCTATGATGGCGTGGATGCGACCCAGTGGCGTGCGGACGCTGGCCAGCCGGCGGCGCACGCTTTCGCCATAGAGCTTGAGGATGTGGCGCATCGCAGCCAGGAACATCTGGTCCTTGGAGCCGAAATAGTGGTGGGCCAAAGCGGGTGACATCCCTGCCCGGCGCGCGATCTGGCTGACCGTGACGTCGAGGCTGCCCGCTTCGCCGATCTCGACGATGGCCGCCTCGATCATCGCTTTTCGGCGGACCGCTTCTGCACCGATTTTCGGCATTTTCGTGGGCTGCTCACAATTTGAGTTTACATTTGTGATTGTCTCGCTTTTGATTGAGCCGTCAATCAAGAAAAAGACTTTCGCCCAAAACCCGCAATCAGGAGAGACGGACTATGAAAAAGACTAGCCTTACTCTGACCAGCGCCATCGCGCTGTCGCTGCTCGCGGGCGTTGCGCACGCCGCAGATTGCAGCACCGTGAAATTTTCCGACGTCGGCTGGACCGACATCACCACCACCACCTCGACAACCAAGCAGATTCTCGAAGCGCTCGGCTACAAGGTCGACGTCAAGGTGCTGTCGGTGCCGGTGACCTATGCCTCGCTCGACAGCGACGACGTGGATATCTTCCTTGGCAACTGGATGCCGGCCCAGGCTGGCGCGATCCAGCCCTATCTCGACAGCGGCGAAATCGAGAACGTGGCGACCAACCTGACCGGGACCATCTACACCCTGGCGGTGCCCGCCTATACCTATGACAAGGGCCTGACCGACTATTCCAAAATCCATGAGTTCGCCGCTTCGCTCGACAACAAGATCTACGGCATCGAGCCCGGCAATGAGGGCAATGGCTATCTGATCAGCCTGGTCGACGCCAACAAGTTCGATCTTGGGGGCTTCAAGGTGGTGGAAAGCTCCGAGCAAGGGATGCTCGCCGAAGTCGACCGCGACGTGAAGGACAATAAGGACGTGGTGTTCCTGGGATGGGAACCCCATCCGATGAACGCCAAGTTCCCACTGAAATATCTGACCGGCGGCGAAGACTTCTTCGGCGGCGAAGGCGTGGTCAACACGGTGACCCGCAAGGGTTATGCCGCCGAGTGCCCCAATGTCGGCAAGCTGCTGACCAATCTCAAGTTCTCGTTGCCGATGGAGAACGAAATCATGGGCAAGATCCTCGACGACGGCGTCGAAGCGGACGAAGCCACGATGACCTGGATGAAGGCCAATTCCGACGTGGTGTTGGGCTGGGTCGCCGGCGTGACGACGCTGGATGGCGGCGACGGTGTGGCCGCCATGAAAGCGGCGCTCGGCGTCTAAGCCAAGCAATCATCAGCCCGGTCCTTGCGACCGGGCTGATTTGTTTTTAACGTCCGTCCGGAAACTCCACTGGGTCGGCCCAGCGAATTCTCAAACGGACTCTGAGCCTGCAATGCCGGGGGCGCCGCATGGATTGGCTGACAGACAACAAGATTCCGGTCGGCAAATGGGCCAGCGCGGTCTTCAATTTCCTCAAAGATAACTTCTCCGGGTTCTTCGACTCGGTGGCAGCGGGCGCCGAGGGACTGATCGGCGGGCTCCTGTGGCTGTTTCAGACGCCGCATCCGCTGGTGATCATCGCAATATTCCTCGCATTGACCTGGTACTTGCAGCGCAAATGGACCACGTGCCTGCTGGTGCTGGTCGGCTTCCTGTTCATCCTCAACCAGGGGTATTGGGAAGAAACCACCGAGAGCCTGACGCTGGTGATTTCGGCCTGCATCGTCTGCATGGCGATCGGCGTCCCCGTCGGCATCGGGCTGGCGCATCGGCCGCGGCTCTACCAGGCCGTGCAGCCACTGCTCGACCTGATGCAGACGCTACCGACCTTCGTTTACCTCATTCCCGCCATCGTGTTCTTCGGTATTGGCATGGTGCCCGGCCTGATTGCCACGGTGATCTTCGTGCTGCCGGCGCCGATCCGCATGACCTATCTGGGCATTTCGACGACGCCCCCGGCGCTGCTCGAAGCGGTCGACGCCTTTGGCGGCACGGCCAGCCAGAAGCTGTGGAAAGTCGAGCTGCCCTACAGCCTGCCGCAGATCATGGCGGGGCTGAACCAGACCATCATGCTGTCGCTGTCCATGGTTGTGGTGGCGGCGCTCGTCGGTGCCGATGGCCTCGGCGTGCCGGTGGTGCGCGCTCTCAACTCGGTCAATACTGCCCTCGGCTTCGAGAGCGGCTTCATCATCGTCGTCGTGGCCATCATCCTCGACCGGATGCTGCGGATCAAACAGAGGTAGACCCATGGAAGACGCCGTCATCTTCAACAAGGTCAACATCGTTTTCGGCCCCAATCCGGAACTGGCCCTGCCCCTGATGGACAAGGGCATGACGCGCAGTGATATCCGCAAAGAGACAGGCCAGATTCTGGGCGTCCACGACTGCTCGCTGACCGTCAAGACCGGCGAAATCCTGGTGCTGATGGGCCTGTCCGGCTCCGGCAAATCGACGCTGCTGCGCGCCGTCAACGGGCTCAACCCGGTGGTGCGCGGCGCGGTGCGGATCAATGATGGCCCCTGGAGCGTCGATCCGGCAGCGTGCTCGCGCCAGGACCTGCTGCGGCTGCGGCGCAAGACGGTGGCCATGGTGTTCCAGCAGTTCGGCCTGCTGCCATGGCGCACAGTGCTGGACAATGTCGCATTGGGCCTGGAACTGGGCGGCATGCCCAAGGCGCAACGCGAGGATAAGGTGCGCACGCAGCTGGAACTCGTCGGGTTGACCGACTGGGCCCAGCGCCATGTGAGCGAACTCTCCGGCGGCATGCAGCAGCGCGTCGGGCTGGCGCGGGCCTTTGCCACCGATGCGCCGATCCTGCTGATGGACGAGCCATTCTCGGCACTCGATCCGCTGATTCGTGCGCGGCTGCAGGATGAGCTGCTGGAGCTGCAGGCCAAACTCAAGCGGACGATCATCTTCGTCAGCCACGATCTCGATGAAGCGTTCAAACTGGGTGACCGCATTGCGCTGATGGAGGGCGGGCGAATCGTGCAATGCGGTACGCCACAGGAGATCATCGCCAGCCCGGTCGACGACTATGTCGAGGATTTCGTCGCGCATATGAACCCGCTCAACGTGCTGCGAGCCATGGACATCATGTCGCCTGAAATCGGCAGTGGCGTGAATGCTGTGCCCGCAGACAGTCCCCTTGCCGCCGTTATCGAACAATTGTCCGCGGGCGCACCGTCGGTTTGCGTCAGGGGCGCGGACGGGCAACTGGTCGGCAGCATTTTCAGCCAGAACGTCGTCGCGGCGCTGCGCAGTAAACCGGTGCGCGCTGGAAGTGGCGTGCACTAAGATACCGAGCGTGTAGCTCGCCGGTTTAGCGTTCGATCACCAGGTCGCTGGTGGGTTTGGAGCAGCACAGCAGCACCATGCCGGCGTCGATCTCGCGCTGGCGGATGCCGCCCTGGTGGGTCATGTCGACCGAGCCCGAGACCTTCTTGGACTTGCAGGTGCCGCACATGCCCTGTGTACACGACGAGGGCAGCCGCATGCCGGCGCGCTTTGCGGCCTCCAGCACGAACATGTTTTCGGGCACTTCGATTGAGCGGCGGGTCTTGGTGAACTCGACCTTGAAGGTCTTGACCGGGACGTCGAGGTTTTCGGCAACCTCGGCGACCAGCACCTCGGACTGCTCGGACTTGGTCAACTCGGCGAAATTGAAGCTTTCCTCGTGGTAGCGCTTCATGTCGAAACCGGCGGCTTCCAGCATGGCGCGCACGGCGGCCATATAGGGCGCAGGACCGCAGACGAAGATTTCGCGGGTGAGGAAATCGGGCGCGATCAGCGACAGCATCGGCGTCGACAGGCGTCCGCGCAGCCCGCTGGAGGGCGCATGCGGCGTAACGGCCTCGACCACGGGGGCGAAACGGAAATTGGGATTGAGCCGCGCCATCATTTCCAGCTCGTCGCGGAAGATGATGTCGGCACTGGTACGCGCCGAATGGACGAAGACGATGTCCTTGGGATCTGCCAGGTCGTGGAAGGTGCGCGCCATCGACATCAGCGGGGTAATGCCGCTGCCGCCGGAGAGAAACAGGTAGCGCGCCGCCGGATGGGAGAAGCAGGTGAAATCGCCCATCGGGCCGAGGGCCTTGAGGCGGACGCCGGGCTTGAGATTGTCGTGCAGCCAGTTCGAGACCGGCCCATTGGGCACGCGCTTGACGGTAAGCGAAATGGTGTCCGGCCGGGTCGGCGCTGCCGAAATCGTATAGCAGCGGTGGATGGTCTCGCCGCCGATCTCGAAGCTGTAGGTCATGAACTGACCGGGCTGGTAGCTGAACCGGCGCGGCGACAGCGGTTTCAGCATGAAGGTTTTGACGTCGTGCGTCTCCTCCCGCACGGCCTGGCACACCAGAATCTCGTCGGCGTCGCTGTCCCAGCTTTCGCTGGCCAGTTGCAATGTGGGGACGCCGTTCATGGCGCTCATAGGCCCATATGCTCAGTCATGCGGCCGATGTACCAACGCTGGAATTTCTCCACCAGCATCTCGGTATTGGGAGAATAAGGACCAGGCTCATAGGCGGGGTTTTGAGCGCCGCTCTGGCACATTTCAACCAGAGCCGCGTCCTGGCCGTTAGTGGCGGTCCAAACCTCGATCAGGTTGGCGAGGTCGTAGTCGACGCCCTCGACCGCATCCTTGTTGACCAGCCACTTGGTGCGCACCAGCGTCTTGCCCGCTTCGAGGGGGAAGGTCGCAAAGGTCACGATGTGGTCGCCGAGGAAGTGGTGCCAGGAATTGGGCTGGGTCCAGAACGAGAGGCCACCGAGCTTGGCATTGGTGAAGGCACCCAGCGGCAGTCGGCAGGCAGCGCGGGTATCCATGGTATGGCTCTCGCCATTTCCATCGAGCGGCAGGCGCTCGGTGCGGAAACCGGTGACGCGGGTATCGAGTTCCTCGATTTCGCGCGATGGCAGGCCCATGCTCTCCCACTCGGCATGGCTGGTCTGGCGCAGCTTGTCATAGCGCTGCGCATTTTCCAGATCGATCGGGTCCAATTCCTCGGGCGCAAAGCCGAAGCCATAGGCAAACAGCGGCACCGTCAGTTCGGGATGGTTGGCCTCGCAGTGATAGCACTCGCGATTGTTTTCGATGGTGAGCTTCCAGTTGCCCATCTCGATCAGGTCGCTCTGATAGGCGATCTTGGTGTCGCGCACTTTGTGCGGCGCGATGTAAGGCCCCATGCGGGCGGCCATGTCGTCGAAATCCTCCGGCGGATTATCGGACAGGCAGATGAACAGCAGGCCTTCGAGCGAGCGCAGGTTGACCAGCTTCAGCCCTTTGCAGGAGCGGTCGAAATCCGCGCCCATATGCGGCGCATGGACCAGGTTGCCTTCGAGGTTATAGGTCCACGAATGGTAGCGGCAGACCAGGTTGCCGACCGTGGTCTTTTCCTCGTCGATCAGCCGCGCGCCGCGATGGCGGCATACATTGTGGAAGGCTTTGACGTTGTTGTCGTCGTCGCGGACGATGAGGACGGAGTTCTTGCCGATATCGACCGTCATCACGTCGCCGGGCTCGGCCACGTCGGGCTCGACGCCGACATAAATCCAGTGGCGCGAAAAGATCATGTCCATATCCGCATCGAAAATCTCTGGCGAGGTATAGAATGGGGCATCGAGGCTATGGCCGGGCTTGCGGCCATGCACGAGGCGGGCAAGGAGCGAGGCTTTGTCGAGCATCTGGCGTCTCTCCTCAACAGAGACACGAGGCGGAAATCGTCCTCGCTAGGGGTTCAGAGTTGCCGTTTTTCGCCGCGTTGTCTTGATGCGGGGCGACAGCTGCTTTAGATTTTACGACATTATGTTCATGGGGTGGCGTGGTGCATAGCGGTTCTGGTCCCCAGGTCTTTGGCTTCATGCTCACCGAGCAGTTCTCGATGATCGCTTTTACCGCAGCGCTCGAACCGTTGCGGCTGGCCAATCGCGCGACGGGTCGCAAGCTCTACGAATGGCATCTCTACTCGGCGGATGGCCTCACCGCTGAAGCCTCCAATGGCGTGCGGGTCAACGTGGACAAGTCGTTTCGCGACGCGCCGAACATGGATGCCGTGGTGGTTTGTGCCGGCGTCGACGTGCAACTGATCGACCACCGCGACCTCATTTCAGTGGTGCGGCGGCTAACCAAGTTTGGAGCATCGCCGGGGGCGGTCTGTACGGGCACCTATGTGCTGGCCCAGGCCGGGTTGCTGGATGGCTATCGCTGCACTATCCACTGGGAAAACCGGCCCGGAATCCGGGCGGATTTCCCCGACCTCGATATTGGCGAGGAATTGTTCGAGATCGACCGGGACCGCTTCACCTGCGCCGGTGGCGTGGCGGCGGCGGATATGATGCTGTCGCTGATCAAGCGCGATCATGGCGAGGCGGTTTCGAGCGCGGTGACCGATCAGTTGATCCACCACCGCATTCGCGAAGCGAGCGAGCGGCAGCGCATGGATATGCGGACGCGGCTCGGCGTGGCCGATCCCAAGCTGCTGCGCATCATCTCGCTGATGGAGCGCTCGATCGAGCGACCGCTAACCATCGCGGAATTTGCTCGAGGTGTCGCTTTGTCACCGCGGCAGCTGGAGCGGCTGTTCCTCAAGCATCTGGGGACTTCGCCCAACCGGCACTATATCAAGATCAGGCTCGACCACGCCTCCCACCTGCTGCGGCAGACGCGCATGCCCATTCTCGACGTGGCGATGGCCAGCGGGTTCAGTTCTGCGTCGTATTTCTCACAAAGCTATCTCGACCATTTCGGGCACAGCCCGAGCAGCGAGCGGAAAGCCGCGGTCTAAGCGCTGGCCAGCGTATCGAAGTCGACGATTTCCGGGCGGTGGCCGGTTGCGGTGACAAGCTTGACCAGTTCGTGGCTGGTCAGCGAGACGGTGGCCGTATTGGTCAGCGGATGAACCGTGATGCGCGGCTGGGCCAGCATGTCCTTGGCAAGGACGAGCTGGACCGCGTTGGCTTTGTCATTGATCAGCGCGAGTGGGCTGACCGAGCCCTGGACCACGCCAAGCGCCTCAAACAGCGTCTCGGCGCTGGCGAAGGAGAATTTCTTGGCGCCGACGTGAGCCGCCAGGGCCTTGAGGTCGAGGCGGCGATCGGTGGGGACGCAGACGAGCCAGAGACCGCCCTTGGCGCCTTTCAGCAGGAGGTTCTTGGTGTGCACGCCTTCGAGCGCGGACCAGAACGGAAGCGCCTCCTCCACCGTGTGAACGGGAGGATGCTCGATGGCGATGGGCGTAATCCCGAGCTGGGCGAAAAGGGCATCGAGGGCAGCGCTCGCTTCGGTCGTCATAGGTTTTCCTTTTGAAGGCGTCAGACGCCAAGCTCGATTTCGCGGCAGATGCCGGCCAGCAGGTTCCAGACGTGGTCGGAAAACGAATTCCAGACTTCGACGCGGAAGCTGTCCTGCCCTTCGCGCAGCAGGATGATCTGCACCCTATCGATGATGGTGCGGCAGCCACTGCCGACAGGCATGGCGGCAATGTCGAAGGCTATGCTGGCCTGGAGCGCGAGGACCGCAGCCGGGCCTTCGACCGCAATGCCGACTTCGCGGTGGCTGACATCGACTAGGCTGTGGATCGTGGTGGCGTAAAGCGCTGCAAAGGCGCTCTCGATGGCGTCCTGCTCGGTGAGCGGTGCGATGAGATACCATTCATCGGGACCGATGCAGGTGGCGATGCGTCCGAAACCGGAGACCAGGCCACCGATGGTCGGCGGCAGGCTAGCGCCCCACACACTTGATGCTGCAGCCAGGTTTTGCGGATCGATGCGCAGGATGAAGCGGGCGCCGTCTTCGACCGGGCGGATGTTGACGCGAGCCTGTGCGCCCGGGAGCGCGCGTTCGGCCAGAGGATGATGGGTCTGCATCATTGTCTGCTCCTTAAGCGCTGAGGCGCGTGTTTTCGGGATCGATGAAGACGGTGCTGGTGACTTGCGCCTGCAGGGTGCCGTCCGGCATCGGAATGTGGACGGTCTCGCCCATGCGGGCATTGCCGCCCTCGATCACCGCCAGGGCAATGGACCGGTCCAGCGACACGCTCCAATAAGAGGACGTGACGTGGCCAACCATCTTCATCGGCACGGACTGGTTGGGGTCGAGCACGATCTGGGCCCCCTCCTCCAGCACTACCTTTGGGTCGGCGGTGAGCAGGCCCACCAATTGCTTGCGGTCGGGCTTGAGCATGTCCGGACGGGCCAGCGAGCGCTTGCCGACGAAATCGGGCTTGGCCTTGCCGATGGCCCAGCCGAGGCCGGCGTCATCGGGGGTCAGCGTGCCATCGGTATCCTGGCCGACGATGATGTAGCCCTTTTCCGCACGCAGGACGTGCATGGTCTCGGTGCCATAGGGCGTGACGCCATAGTGTTGGCCGGCTTCGATCAGCTTTTCCCAGATGGCCCGGCCATAGTGGGCCGGCACGTTGACTTCATAACCGCGTTCGCCGGTAAAGCTCATGCGGAACAGCCGTGTCGGCACGCCGCAAATTTTGCCGCTGGCGACCGACATGTGCGGGAACGCCTCTTCCGACAGATCGATGCCCTCGACCAGCGGCGCCAGCAGATTGCGGGCATTGGGGCCATTGATGGCGATGACCGACCACTGCTCGGTGGTCGAGGTGAGCCAGACCTTGAGGTCGGGGAATTCGGTCTGCAGATAGTCTTCCATCATGTTGAGCACGCGGGCAGCGCCGCCGGTGGTGGTGGTGACATGGAAGCGGTCGGTTGCCAGGCGGCCGATGACGCCATCGTCCCGAATGAAGCCATCTTCACCCAGCAGCACGCCATAGCGGCAGCGACCGGGCTGAAGCTTGCTTCAGGGATTGGTGTACATGCGATTGAGGAATTCGGCGGCGTCGGGGCCGACGATCTCGATCTTGCCCAGGGTCGAGGCGTCGAAAATGCCCAGCGAGTCGCGGGTCGCCTTGCATTCGCGTGCCACCGCGGCATGCATGTCTTCGCCGGGCTTGGGGAAATACCAGGCGCGGCGCCACAGGGCGACAGGCTCGAACACGGCGCCCTTTTCCTGCGCCCAGGCATCGATCGAGGTCTTGCGGGTGACGTCGAACAGGCCACCACGGCTATAGCCGGCGAAAGCCCCGAACGTGGTTGGCGTATAGGGCGGGCGGAAGGTGGTGAGGCCGACGGCGGGAGCCTGGCGCTGCACGGCGTCGGCGGCAATGGCGAGGCCGTTGATGTTAGATGTCTTGCCCTGATCGGTCGCCATGCCGGTGGTGGTATAGCGCTTGATATGCTCGATGGACTTGAAGCCTTCGCGCACGGCAAGGCGGATGTCCTTGGCGGTGACGTCATTCTGGAAATCGACAAAGGCCTTGGCCGTCGACGGGTTCTTGTCGGTCGGCAGTTCCCGGCTGCTGATGCCGGTCATGTCGAGCTCGTCGCTGACGGCATAGGCCGAGGCCGTGCCGGTGAAACCGGCATCAGCAGCGGCGGCGACGCCGGCCTCTGCGCCTTCGGCCAGCACCTTGGCCAGGCCGAAATTGCCGTTACCGGCACCGGCGCAGCGGCTTTGTTCGATATGCTTGGCCGGCAGGAAGACCTGCGCGTCTTCACGCCATTCCAGCTTGCCCTGGGTGTGGGAGAACAGGTGCAGGCTGGGGTTCCAGCCGCCGCTCATCAGCAGGGCGTCGCAGGCAAATTCGCGGGCCTGACTGCCATCGATCGGCTTGGCACGGAGCGATGAGATGCGCAGACGGCCCTTGGTGCCGGTGACGGTCCAGCCGAGCAGCACGTCGATCCCTAGCGCCGAGGCACTCGCCGTGAGATGGGCCGGAACGGTGGGGCGGATATCGATGATGGCCGCGACCTTGACGCCGGCGCGGGCTAGATCGAAGGCCGCGAGCCAGGCACTGTCATGCGAGGTCACGACGACCGGGCTGTCGCCAACCTTGACGCCGTAGCGGTTGAGATAGCTACGCGCAGAGCCGGCCAGCATGACACCGGGGCGATCAT
>NZ_JAQGJV010000076.1 GCF_028290435.1 Devosia sp.
CGGAACAGGATCTTGAACGGGCCGGCGCTGTCCATCTGGGCGGCCTCCCGGTATTCCTTGGGCACCGAGTCGAAGAACTGCTTGTAGACGATGATCACCACCGGAACGATGAGCTGCGGCAGGATGATGCCGGGCCAGGTGTTGAGCAGCTTGAACTGCGCCATCAAGACGAAATGGTTCACGATCAGCGCCTGCATGGGCACCATGAAACAGGCCAGGATCAGCACGTAGATGACGCGCCGTCCGGGAAAATCGAGCTGGCTCAGCGCATAGGCGCAGCCGGCCGAACTGACGATAACGATGACGGTGATGAGCCCCGAGGTCACCAGCGAGTTGATGTACCAGTAGCCGATGCGGGTGTTATTCCAGATGTGCTGATAGGCCTCGGTATTGAGGTGTTTTGGCCAGAGCGACAGGCCGCCGGAGATGACCTCGCTTTCCGATTTGAACGAGGTGATGACCGCCCAATAGATCGGGAAGAAGGCGGCCAACGCGAAGACGATGGTGATGGCCGAGAGGATCAACCCGCCGACATCGATGGTGCGGTCGCGGCGGGCGCGATCAGGGATGGCGCGGCTTTGGGGAATGGCGTCGGCGCTCATTTCTCACCTCGGGCTCGGAGCAGTTGATACTGCAGGACGGAAAGCACGATGATCATGGCAAACAGGATCACCGAGGCGGCAGCGGCCTCGCCGCCCTTGTTCTGCTGGAACGCGGCTTTGTAGATGTATTGGACCAGCACGATGGTGGCGTCCTGCCGCCCGCCGATCGAGAACAGGTAGACCTGGTCGAAAATCTTGAGCTGGGCGATGAGCTGGATGGTCAGCACCAGGGCGGTCACTGGCCAGATCAACGGCCAGGTGATGCGGCTGAACTGGCGCCAGCGGCCGGCATTGTCTAGCGCGGCGGCCTCGTAAATCTCGGGCGAGACGTTGCGCAGCCCGGCAATGAACAGCAGCACGTTGAAGCCCAGTGTCCACCAGATGGTGACCACGGCAACAGTGGGCATGAAGAACGGAATGGTGCGGGTCAGTGACAGCCCCTGGCCGCCATTGAAGGGGCGCACGAGGTATTGAATCATGCCGTATTGCACGTCGATGATCCAGTTCCAGGTGAGGAACACCACCGAGACGGGCAGGATATAGGGCAGGAAGAAACAGGCCATGACGAAGCCCTGTTTCCAGCCCTTGAGGCGGTTGACCGCCATGGCGATGGCTAGCGAGACCAGCGTATTGGGGATGACGGTCAGCAGGACGAAATAGGCGGTGTTGAGGAACGCGGCGCTGAACAGCTTGTGGGTCAGGATCCGGACGTAGTTCTTGAAGCCGACCCAGTCGCCGGGGCCGATCAGGGGCGCATCGGTGAAGCTCATGATCAGCATCTGGATCGTCGGCCAGACGAAGAGCACGCCGTAGATGACGACGAACGGCCCAACCAGAACCGCCGCGGCGAGATATTCCTTGCGCCTGTCCCTGAGCATCTTCGTTCTCCTCGATATCGGGGCTAAACAACACCCCCTCACAACCTCCCCCATCAAGGGGGAGGTGCCGTTCCGTATTCTGAACTCGATCCGGTTCCACCCACCGGCAGGCACCTCCCCCCTGATGGGGGAGGCGGGGAGGGGGTGAAGCCGCTTGCTCGAAGCCTAAAGCTGGCCGTTGAGGTCGTCGCGCATCTGCGTGGCGGCTTCGGCGGGGTCGATTTCGCCCGAGGTGGCGGGCACGATGTAGTTGGTCCAGGCATCGCCGAGCGGAGCGGCCGGGCCGGCGAGGATCGTGCGCGGATCGAAGACGGCGGTGGCGGCGAAGCCGGCATAATCGGACTGGGGCTTCAGGGCCTTGAACTCGGCGCTTTCACGCACTGCGTTGTAGGCCGGGATATGGCCGGCGCCGGCCCAGGAGATGGAGTGCTCGTCCATCCACTTGATGACCTGGAGCACGGCCGCGCGCTTGGCGGGATCGGCTTCCTTGCCGGCATTGGCGGGGATGACGAAGGAGTGCGAGTCAGACCAGGCGGCCGACTTGTCGAACAGGACGGGGAGCTGCACTGCGCCCCAATCGAACAGTTCTCCCTTGGCCTTGAGATCGGTCATGGTGGGGACTTCCCAATTGCCCATGATGAAGAACGCGGCCTTGCCGGAGGTGAAGGTGGCGAGCGCCGCGGGGGATTCGATCTGCTTGGGCGTCCAGCCGTTTTCGACCCAGCGCGCCATGGTGGCGGTTGCCGTGGTCAGCTTGGCGAGGTCTTCGTCGGTGGGGAAGAACCCGCCGGCATCGGCGTCGAACATGGTGCCGCCCTGCTGGCCGAAGAACGAGTAGACGGCGCGGTAGCGGTCGCCGGTCGGCATGGAGAGGCCGACCTGATCGTCATGGGTGAACTTGGCGAGGGCAGCCTCGAAGTTCGCCATGCCGTCGAGGCCCTTGGGCAGGCCGTCGTCGCCGATATAGCCGGCTTCTGCGAGCATGGCCTTGTTGTAATAGAGAATGAGGCCGTGCTGATCGAAGGGCACCGCATAGCGGACACCATCGACCTTGGCGGCTTCGGCGGCAGCGGGGGTGAACTGATCGTCGGCGAGGCCGACTGCGGCCAGTTCCTCATCGGTGATGGGCGACAGGGTGCCGCTGCTGACCGCCAGCGGAATGCGCGACAGGTGGTAGGTGGCGATATCGGGACCTTCCCCGATGGCCGAGGAGGTCTGCAGCTTGGTGTAGAACGGGGTGCCCCATTCGAGCGTCGTGCCTTCGATCTTGATCTGGCCGTCGTGCTCCTTGTTGAAGCCGTCGATCAGCGCCTTCATGCGCACGCCGTCACCGCCGGCCAAAAAGTCCCACCAGACCACGGTCTGTTGCGCCATGGCGCCGGTGGCGAGCGCGAAGAAGGCCGTCGAGGCCAGGGCGAGGCGTCGTATTGATTTTCTCATGCGTATTCCTCCCATTCGGTTTTCGCTCTATGCGGCTTGTCGAGCGGCTGGTGCGTCGCATTGAGCCTGGTAGGCGCACCGCCGGAAACTGAAGGCCGATCTCAATCGGCGTGGTAGGCCACTCCATCGGCATCGAAGAGATGCGTGCCGTCGCTATCGGCGGCGAGCGAGACGGGCGCGCCGGTTTGCAACAGGCTCTTGCCGACGTCCTCGGCCACGACCAGCGTGCCATCGCGCAGGCGGACATGCAGTAGGGTGCGATCGCCCAGGCGTTCGACGAGTTCGATCGTGCCGGTGAAACTGCCATTGGCGGCGACCCGCAAGGCATCGGGGCGGACGCCGAAGGTGAGAGCGCCATCGGGCAGGCCGGCGCTGGGAATGTTGGTGGCGATCACCGAGCCGCCGGTGGTGACGACGGCGCGACCGTTCTGTTCGGCCAAGGCGGTGACGGGCAGGAAGTTCATGGCCGGGGAGCCCACAAAGGCCGCGACGAAGCGCGAGGCAGGCCGGGAATAGACCTCCATCGGGGTGCCGATCTGCTCGATGCGGCGGTTGTTCATCACCACGATGCGGTCGGCCAAGGTCATGGCCTCGATCTGGTCGTGGGTGACGAAGATCATCGTGGTCTTGAGGCGCTGATGCAGTTGGGCAAGCTCCACGCGGGTGCGGACGCGCAGGCTCGCATCAAGGTTGGACAGGGGTTCATCGAGGAGGAACGCCGCGGGCTCGCGCACGATGGCGCGGCCGATGGCAACGCGCTGGCGTTGACCGCCCGAAAGCTGGGCGGGGCGGCGTTCGAGCAGCGCGGTGATTTCGAGCATGCGGGCGGCTTCATCGACGCGGCGGCCGATTTCGGCCTTGTCGGTGCCGACGTTCTGCAGGCCGAAACTCATGTTTTCGCGCACCGTCATATGCGGATAGAGCGCGTAATTCTGGAACACCATGGCGACGCCGCGCTGGCCGGGCGGAAGCTGATCGACGCGGCGTTCGCCGATGCGGATTTCGCCGTCATTGACCTCTTCGAGGCCGGCGATCATGCGCAGCAGGGTGGACTTGCCGCAGCCCGAGGGGCCGAGGAAGACGATGAACTCGCCGGATTTGATGTGCATCGAGACGCTCTCGAGCACGCTCACGGCGCCATAGGACTTGCTGACCTCGGACAGGACGATATCGGCCATCTTGGTTCCTCCTTCGGGCGATAACCCGAGTTCCTCAGTGGACGCGGCGGCTCTGCGGCCGCTCGCGTCCGTTGCAGGCTTCAGGCGCGATCCACTTGCAGTTCCTTGGCGGTCTGCACCACGGCGTCGAACAGGGCGGCGGCGACCGGATCGGCGTTGGGCGCCTCCCGCGTCAGCCGGAAGGTGGTGGCGACGACACCGCCGCGACCGACGCGCTTTTCGCCGATGATGGCGGCGGCCTTGTGCACCCAGCCGACGACGATGCCGGCATGCACGTTCGAGCCGAATTCCCAGGGGCGGAAGCCGGTCAGCAGGTGATGCGGCACCACGTCGGAAAACGAGAGATCGAAGATCGGGCCGCCCGGAATATTGGCGAAGGGGCCGTCACGACGGATCCAGGAGAAGCCGGCGATCCAGTCGCCGCGATAGATGGTACCGTCGCGCTCCACCAGGGTGATGCCGGGCAGGTGCTGCTCGACACTGGCGCGGAACTGCTTGCCGTCGGCGACGATGCTGCGATGGGGCAGTTCGCCATCGGGCATGTCGGTGCGCAGGTTGTTGTTGGTCTTGACCGTGCCATCGGCGAGGATGGCGTAACGCGCGCCAGCCTTGATGGCTTCGACGTCGTCGCCATCGACGGCGTGGACGAGGTGCACATCGGCTTGTTCGGCGGACACCACGCGATAGCCGAGGCCGGTGGCGTAGGCGGCGAGGGTGCTATCGGCGACCGCGAGAGTGGGCAAGGCCGCTGTCTGGCGGGCGGCATAGACCGAGATATCGAGGCTGTTGCGCGACAGTTCGGTGCCGTTGGCGCTCAGCACGAAATCGAGGTGCAGGATGCGGTTTTCGCCGCCAGCCGGAATGGCCAGATTGAGCGCCGTCTGCGTGGTCGAGACCTTGCCGCTGGCGGCGATGGCGATCGAACCCGAGAGGTCGCCGCTCCAGGTCAGCTGTGCACCGGCCGGGATGGTCTGTCCGCCGCTCGCAATGGTGACATCGACGGACAGGCTGGTGCCCGTATAGGCCGAATAGCGCGATGGGCGCGGCACGATGACGATGTCATTGTTGATCTGGGCAAACACGTCATGGAAGACGCGCGGATTGCGCTCGATATCCAAGAGGCCATTGGCCTCCCAGTGCACGTCGGTGAACTCGGTGATGACGTAGCCCATGATCGAGGCATGCTGGCGCATAGTCTCGATTTCGTAGCGCAGGTTCATGAACTGGTACCACTGTACCGCAGTGATGAAGCCATCGAACGAGCCGAAGGTGCGGTGCAGATCGAGCGCGGCGAAACGGTCCTCGATGCCGTGGGGGAGCGCAACGCCGTCGCCCCAGAGCGAGCCGGTCTCGAACCAGTCGGGCTCGCTGCCATCGGGGCGGCGGAGCTTCTTTGGATCGGGAAGGCCCCAAACGCCGAACTCCGAAACGATGAGTGGCTCATCGCCCCGGCGTTCGGCGTCTCCCAGGGAGGAGAAGGTCCAATCGGCGCCGGCGGCGAACTGGGCGGTGATATCATCCCATTCCTGCCGCCGCTCGGGCACCGAGCGGTAATAGTGATAGTCGTTGAGGTCGGTCTTGACGTGGAAATTGGGGAAGCAGGCCGAGTTATCGACGACAAGGCGCGTCGGGTCCTTGGCCTTGAGCCAATCATAGGTGTCCTTGACCCAACTCCGATGCTCGGCATTTTCGAGCATGCGGGTGCCCCAATCCTCGTTGATGATCGTCCAGGCGATGATCGAGGGATGGTTGCGGTCGCGCTTCAGGATGCCCGTCATGGTATCGCGCATGCGCTGGGCGGATTTGGTGGTGAAATTGGCGACGTTCGGGATTTCGGTCCAGACGAGGAGGCCGAAGCGATCGGCGACTTCGTAATAGCGGGGGTCCGGCACCTTGATGTGGCAGCGCAAGAGGTTCAGGCCGAGATGCTTGGCTTTGCGCGCCTGGTCTTCGAGGAATTCGAGCGAAGGCGGGGTGTAGATACCGTCGGGATAGTAGTCCTGGTCGAGGGCGCCGCGCATGTAGATCGGCTCGCCGTTGAGCAGAAGCTGGCCGCCCTTGGCCTCGATGGTGCGGAAGCCAAACGTGTGGGTGGCGCGGTCGGTGCCGTCATCGAGATCGACGACCAGCGAGTAAAGATTAGGGGCCCCGGGGGACCAGAGCTTGGCATTGGCCACGGGCAGAGAGGCCGAGACGTTTGCGGCAGCGGTCAGCTCGGCGGTGGCGACCGTGGCGCCATCGGCGTCGAGCACGGTGAGCTGGACCGGGAGGCCGGCGGCGGAATCGGTGAAGGCGAGGTCAAGATTGACCGTGCCGTCCATGCCGGCGGTGATGATGACATCCTGGGTGCGGCGGCTGTCGCGGGCTTCGAGCGAGACCGACTGCCAGAGGCCGCCGATGCGGCCGTACCAGCTGATCTTGCCGTGCGGCACTTCGCTGAACGGGAAATCCGGATAGGCGCGCTGATCGGCGGTGGGCATGGTGACGCGCACTTCGATCTGGTTGCTGGCCTTGAGCAGGTGTGTGGGCAGCACGAATTCGAACGGCAGGTACGCGCCCTCATGGGTGCCGATGGCCTCGCCGTTGAGCCAAACTTCGCAGAAATAGCTGACGGCGCCGAACTTGAGCGCGAGTTCCTGGCTGCCCCAGCCTTCTGGCACGGTGAAGCTGCGCTGGTAGACCGCATGGCCGCTGGTATCGACGAGATCGGAGAATTCGGCCTGCCATGGGCCGGGGACGTGGGCATCGCGCCACGGGCCGTCCTCGTGGCGGAAGCGCCAGACGCCATCCAGCGACAGACTGCGGCGCGAGGCCTGTTGCGATTGTTCGGATACGGCCAAATTTTGCTGGCTCATGTCCACCCTCCCCTAAAGCAATATTAGTTATATTATTATCAGCATATGGCGACGGCATGCGTCTGGCAAGGGGGTGAATCGGAAGCGCAATCGGTAGCCATTGGGCGCATCGTTCGGCTAAGACTTTCAGGGAATTGAAGGCCGTAGGGGAATTCGCGAATGGAAAAGCGCGCGACCATGCTCGAAGTGGGCGAACTGGCGGGCGTGTCGCAGGCGACGGTGTCGCTGGTGCTCAACGGGGTGGCCAATGCGCGAATATCCAAGGCAACGCGGCGGCGTGTGCTCGATGCAGCTGAGGCGCTGGGCTATCGCCGTGGCAAGGCCCATCCGGTGCCCGAGGGCCGCAAGCGGGTGATTGGGCTATTCATCGACGAAGTGTCGACCACGCCCTTTTCGGCGCAGTTTATCGAGGGCGCGCGCGACGAGGCGGCGCTGCAGGATGTCAGCGTGGCGACGTTCTGCACCCGAAGCGATCCGGCGCTCGAACAGGCAGCCATTGACCTGCTGGTGTCGCAAAAAACCATTGGGGTGATCTACACATCGTTGATCACACGGCAGCTTGTGGTGCCCGAGATGTTCTCGGCGCTGCCGCTGGTGCTGCTCAATTGTTATGAGCGCAAGCTGCGCTATCCCACGGTGGTGCCGGGCGACATCGTGGGTGGTTATGTGGCGACCGAGGCGCTGCTCAAGGCGGGGCACCGCCGTATTGCGCATCTGGCGGGGGAGAGCTTTATCGAGGCGTCGGTTGATCGCCAGAATGGGTTCCGCCAGGCCATGGCGGATTGGCAGGTGCCGGTAGACGAGTCGCTGGTGTCGCTGGGCGGTTGGACCTTGCGGCATGGGCGCGAGCGGGCACTGGCGCTGCTGTCGCGGCCGGATCGGCCTACGGCGGTGTTTTGCTTCAATGACCGCATGGCGATCGGTTGCTATCAGGCGGCGCAGTCACTGGGCCTGCGCATTCCGCAGGACGTTTCCATCATGGGCTTTGATGACGAGGACCTTTCGGGGTTCCTCGATCCGGGCCTGTCCACCATGGTGCTGCCGCATGACGAAATGGCGCGCTGGGCGGTGGGGCAATTGCTCGATGGCTATGACAGTGCCGACCAGGACGAGCGCCTGCAGAAGATCAAGATAGAGTGCGAATTTGTCGAGCGCGGATCTGTTGGACCACCAAACGCCTAGGCCTTGCGCGGGGCGGCGACGGAGTCGCGCTCGACCAGGGGGCATTCGAGCTTGGTGATGGGGAAGCGTTGCGCGGAGGGTTGGGGTTCGCCGAATTGCTCGATGATCCACTGGCCCATGCCGCGATGCGGCAGGATCGAGGTGGTCAGGCGCGGATGCAGGTGGCGCGAGATTTCCTCGTCGTCATAGCCGATGACCGACATATCGCGGGGGATATCGAGGCCGGCCTCCTTGAGCGCCTCGTAGCAGCCGATGGCGGTGCGGTCGTTCTGGCAGAAGATGGCCGTGGGGGGCTCGGGCAGAGCCAGCAGTTTGCGCGTGGCCTCGTAGCCGGCGCTGGCGGACCAATTGCCCTCGACCACGAGAGCGGGGTCGAACGGAATGTCGGCGGTGGCCAGCGCGCGGCGATAGCCCTTGAGGCGATCCTGCGCGGCTTCCATCCAGATTTCGCCCGTAATGGTGGCGATGTGCCGATGGCCATGCTCGATCAGGTGGCGGGTGCTGCGCTGACCGCCGGCGATCTCGCTGGGCACGACAGCCGGATGCGATTGCTTCTCGGTGTAGCAATTGAGCAGGAAGACCGGCACGTCGAGCGCCAGGATCTCGGGCGGCAGCTCGACCTCGCGGGTGAAGATGGTCATGTAGACGAGGCACGAAATCCCCTGGTCGACGAAGGCACGAACCACCTCGGCCTGCGTTTCGGGATCGTTGGAGGTTTGGGCAACCATGACGATCATACCGTTCGAGCGCGCGGCCGTGTGGGCGCCGTCGATGGCAACCGCAGCTTCGGGGCTGGTGGCCAATTGATCCACCACGAAGCCGACGCGGGGGACGGCGGTCTCGCGCTTGAGCGACGCGCCGCTGAGGGGCGCGATATAACCCAGACGCCGCGCCGCATCGAAAACGCGCTGCCGGGTTTCGGCCGACAGCTTGATGCCCGGCGCGCTGTTCAGCACAAAGGACACCGTGGCCTGCGAGCAGCCGGCCTCGCGCGCCACGTCGGTCATGGTGATGCGGCGGGCCCTTTCCGCCCGGATTACACGAGCGGACCCGGCGGCGGCTACAGTGGTTTCGGAGTGCCGCGGCATGCAGTGCCCAATGCGGTTTGGAAGGCAGGTTCGCTAATAGGTATCAAAAATTAATTCATATTAGCAAGCCATCTTCACCCATGGCCCCTGGCGATTGATTGAAACAATCGCCAGGGTGCCGCTGGGTCTAGCGGGTGGCCGGAGCGGCGGCGACCGCCAGTGCAGTGTCGACCGCGACTTCGACCGACATGCCGGGCAGCAGGCTGGTGCTCAAGGGCTGGTCGGCGTCGATCTCGATGCGGATCGGGATGCGCTGGGCAATCTTGGTATAATTGCCGGTGGCATTATCGGGCTTGAGGACGCTGAACTCGGAGCCGGCGGCGGGCGAGATTTCCGAGATATGGCCGGTCAGGCGGGCATGGTTGAGCGCGTCGACGGTGAAGCTCACCTGTTGGCCGACCGCGATGCCGAACATCTGGGTTTCCTTGAAATTGGCGATCACCCAGGTGTTGGGCGGTGTTACCGAGGTCAGCTGGCTGCCCACCGACACATATTGGCCGACCCGCGCGGTGACTTCGCCGAGTGTGCCATCGACCGGAGCGACGATCTTGGTGTTGCTCAGGTTGATGCGGGCGAGTTCCACGGTTGCCTGGGCACCTTTAACCGCGCCCTGGAGCGCAGGCAGGCCGGCATCCACCAGCGCCAGGTTTTGCTGGGCGATGCTCAGTGACGCTTGCGCCTGGGCGACGGTGGATTGGGCTTGCACCAGAGCCTGGCGGACCACATCGGCCGCGGATTGCGGCGAGATGCCGGAGGCCAAGAGGGAATCGCTGCGGCTGGATGCCGATTGCGCATTCTCAAGGGCCGCTTCCGACGCTGTCAGCTGTGCGTTGGCAAGATCGACGCTGGCTTGCTTACTGGCGTGGTTCTGCTCGAAATTGGCCAGCACGTTTTGCTGCTGCTGCAGGGTCGCCTCCGCCTGGGCGATCTGTTGCAGATAGATGCGATCATCGAGCTGCACCAGCACGTCACCCTTGGCCACATGCTGATAATCGCTCACCGGCACGGCTACCACATAGCCGGGGAGCTGGGGCGCGATCAGCGTGACCTTGCCCTTGACGAAGGCATTGTTGGTGGTCTGGACGGTCGAGGTGAAGGGCGGCAGCTGCCAGGCATAGAGCACGGCCGCGATGCCCAGGATGCCGGCAAGCAGGACGGGAATTGTGGCCTTGGAGAGAACGATTTCTTTGATACGCATGGGACTCTTTCGGAGAACGATTAGGCCGCGGCTGTGGCGAGGGGAACTGCGGGCTTGTTGAGCGCCGTCAGCGCCATTTGAAACAACAGGGCCATGATGGTGAGCAGCGTGCCGTAGAAAATGACCAGGAACAGATCGTTATAGGCCAGGACATTGGCTTGCTGGGTGGCGGACTGGCCGAGCAGGGCCAGCCCCCTGGCGTCGCGCTGGGCCGGATCGGTCAGAACGCGCGCATACACGCCGCCATACTGCTGGATGCGCTGCGCCACGATCGGATCGAGCAGGGTAATACCCTGGCTGATGACGTTGGAATGGTACTGCTCGCGGATGGCCACGAAGGTGGTGAACACCGCGCTGCCCAGAATGCCCCCAAAGGTCTGGGTCGTGAGGAATACCGTCAGGAACGACAGGATATATTGCGGTCCGCGGGTCAGGGCCTTGGTGAAGCCATTGAGCAGAGCGGGCGGCAGGAAAATACCACTGGCGATGCCGATAAGCCCCTGGCTGAGATAGAATTGTTCGGGGCGGCTGAGGGCCGTGCTTTGGCTATCGAGCCAGCAGGCGATGGCAATCAGGATCAGCGCCACCAGGTGGATGGCGGGCGTGCGAGACGGCTTGATGATCATGCTGAGCACGGCAGTCGCCGCAAAGGTGGCGACGCCGATAACGCCGAAAATCGGGATCAGCTGATCGTTCTGCACGTTGAGCACGGTGAACAGCCCAAAGACGCCGACCGATTGTTCCGAGAGCAGCAGACGGAAGGCTACCAGCGCGCCGGCAAAGGCCAGCATGTCTCGGCTCGAGAGCCAGCGCAGATCGATGATCGGGTTCTTGCGGTGCAGTTCCACCAGCACCAGCAGCACCGCGCTGCCAATGCCAATGGCCAGCAGGACCCCAAGCCAAGGAACCTCGAACCACCAATAGGATCGGCCCATCGATAGCACGATGGCGAAACACCCAAAGGCAATGGTCAGCAGCGGGAAGCTGACGATATCGTCGCGGTCGAACACCTTCATGCGCGGGGGTGCGGTGAGGGGCACGCTGAACACGACGCCAAGGCTCAGCAGCGCCAGCCCGACTTCGACCAGGTAAAGACCCTGCCAATCGCCCAATTGCAGCAGATCGGGTGAAATCACGCGGGCCAGTGGCAGAGACATGCTGCTGCCCAGCAGGCCGAAGCAGATGCCGATGCTCATCTTTTTGGCCGGGGGAAGCCATTCGAGCATGTAGAAAAACGCCAGTGTGCTCAGCGGCGCCGCGGCCACGCCCATGATGGCGCGGACCAGAATGGCGGATTGCAGGTCATGGGTGAACAGGTGGGCGATGACCACCAGCACATAGACCAGGATGCCGATCTCGGCGAAGCGACGCAGGCCGAACTGGCTGCGCACCTTGAACATGAAAATGGTGCCGGCCATGTTGGTGGCGAAATAGGCGGCTGGCAGCCAGCCCATTTCCTGCTGGGTGGCGCCGAACGAGGCTTGCAGGCCGGGCAGGTTGGCGGTGATGAGATTGAGGCCCAGCCCTTGGGTAATGCCGAGCAGGACAGAGCTCAGCGCATAGATCGCCGACCAGAACACGGATTTGGGCACGAAAGGCGGGGGCGCAGCCGGGGCCGCGGGCAGGGCTTCGGGCTTCTCGGTCTCGGCAATCGCTAGGCTGCTGGTGTCGCTCATGACGGTTTCCCGGGCGTTGCAGCGTGGGACAGTCCCGTGGACTTTAGGGCTTCGATCTTTGCCGTCAAGCTCGCAAGAACGCGGTCGGTCGCCGCGATATCGGCGGGGTCGAGGTCATCGAGCAATAGCTGTTCCAGGCGGTCGCTCACGGCACCGGCCTGTCGCGCCAGCGGCTCTCCGGTGGGGGTCAGTTCGACAAGCTTGGCGCGCCGATCATTGGGCATCGGGAGCCTGCGGATGTGGCCCAGGGCTTCGAGGCCATCCAGGATGCGCACTGCGGTGGGCGGCTCGACGCGCAGGCGATCGGCAATGCTGGCCTGGGTCATGCCGCCGTCCGAACGGGCGAGCAGCAACAGCACGCGGACCCGTGCCGAGGTCAGCCCGAGGCCCTTGAGCTGGGCGTCGAACTCGGTCCCCAGTTCGCGGGCGGCGATGAACAGGTTTTTCAACACGTGCGGATGTCCGGTTTGTTAGTGCAGCAATAGATAGTGCACTACTGATATTGATCCAATACGAAATGCCGTACTCGCTGTCGATGCGAAAGTCCGCATGGCTGGAATGCGTCAGAGGTGGAGAGGCAGCACAAAGGCCGGACCATCGGTGCGCAAATTAGCGCGCCGAGGCCGTCTCGGCGTCGTTTTGTGACAATGACCCAAGGGTCTGGCGGCGGCCATAATGGCGGGGCGAGGCGCCCATGACGCGCTTGAAGGCGGTGCTGAAGGCGCTCTCGGATTCATAGCCGAGCGACAGGGCAATCACCGAGGTGGGGTCGCCCGAATGGGTCAGCCGGTCGCCGGCCAGCAGCATGCGCCAGCGTGTCAGATAATCCAGCGGGGAGGTTCCTACCGTTTGCTTGAATTTGAGGGCAAAGCTGGAGCGCGACATGCCGGCCTTTTCGGCCAGGGTCAGCAGCGTCCAGCGCCGGGCTGGATCGGCATGCATGGCGTTGATCGCCGCGCCCATCTGCTTGTCGGCGAGGGCGAAGAGCCAGCCGACGCCGCCACCGGCGCTATCCGCCATGTGCAGCCGCAGCGCCTGCACCATCATCATGTGGGCCAAGTGTTCGGCAATCAGGTAGCCGCCGGGTTGCGGCTCGCGCAGTTCTTGCATCATGCGCTCGACGGACCAGCGCAGCGCGGCTTTGTCGGTTTCGGTGCGGATATGCACGATGGGTGGCAGCATGCCAAGGAGCATGCTGGCATTGCCCGTGAGGGTGAAGCGGCTGCCGACAAGGAAGCAATCGCCGCCGCCCTTGTAACGGGCAACGCCGCCTTCGCGAGCCGCCGCAAAGATCGGCTGGGCATCCGCCGAGGGCAAAGCCAAATCGCTGGCGAGGCGGAACGGCCTGCCGCCGGGCAAGAGGAAACAGTCACCGGCCTGCAGCAAGACTGGTTCGGGCACGTCGTCGACGGCAAGCCAGCATTGCCCGGACACGACGGCATAGCACTTGATGCCAGCATTGCGGGGAAAGTGGATGGCCCAGTCGCCGCCCGCGTCGAAACCGGCAGAGAGGTAGCTGCGCGGCTTGAGCAGCGAGAGCACGTCGGAGAGCGGATCCATGCGGGATTCCTGGACGACTGCGAAGATAAGGCGGACGATACAGCATAGATCGTATTTTCTGCGGTGCCTATTGTGTGCATCAACGGGCGGCTGAGGCGGCCCGAGATGATGCCAAGGAGACGGACGATGCGAGTATTTGTTACGGGCGGAAATGGGTTTGTGGGTTCGGTCACGGTCGATGAATTGATCGCGGCGGGCCACCAAGTGGTGGGCTTGGCGCGTTCCGACGCCGCCGCGGCATCGCTGATCGCGGCGGGGGCCGAGGTGCATCGCGGCTCGCTCGAAGACCTCGACAGCCTGCGCCAGGGCGCGGCGGCGGCGGACGGGGTGATCCACACGGCGTTCAACCATAATTTTGCGACCTACCTGGCCAATTGCGCGGCGGACCGGCCGATCATCGAAGCGCTTGGTTCGGCACTGGTGGGGTCCGACCGGCCCTTGATCGTGACGGCGGGGACGGGGTTCCTGCAGGAAAACCAGCGGGCGCCCGATTTCACCGCGCATCCCCGCCTGACCACGGAGGCGGCGGCGGCGGACGTAGCGGCACAAGGCGTGCGCGTATCGGTGGTGCGGCTGCCGCCGTCAGTGCATGGGCATGGCGACCATGGCTTTGTGCCGATGATCATCAAAGCGGCGCGCGAGAAGGGCGTTTCGGCCTATATCGGCGACGGGCTCAACCGGTGGCCGGCAGTGCAGCGGCTGGACGCGGCAGTGCTGTTCCGGCTGGCGCTGGAAAAAGGCGCCAGGGAAGCGTGGTATCACGGGGTCGGCGATGAGGGCGTGCCGTTTCGGAGCATCGCCGAGGTCATCGGGCGCCAATTGAACGTGCCGGTCGTGGCCAAGACGCCGGAGGAAGCGCCCGAGCATTTTGGATTTCTCGCGGGCTTTGCCGGGATAGATGTGCCCAATTCCAGCGCTAAGACGCAGGCGACGCTGGGGTGGAAGCCGGTGGAAAACGGCCTACTGGCCGATCTTGAGCCAAGGTATTATTTCGAAGGGTGAGGCGAGGCTGGGGGCGAAAGTCCCCAGCCCCGGATGCTCGGCAGCCGTTACGGCAGCGTATGACCGGCGGCGGTGAACAGGCGGTACCATTCCTGGCGCGTCAGTTGTACGTCGGAGCCGGCGGCGGATTCGGCGACGCGGCTGGGCTTGGTGGTGCCGAGCACGACCTGGATATTGGCCGGGTGGCGGGTAATCCAGGCGACGGCGATGCCGGTCGGGGTGACGCCATGGGTCGTGGCCAGCTCGTCAATGACATCGTTCAACTCGGGGAAATTCTCGCGGTCGCCGAGGAAGACGCCGTCGAAAAAGGCCTTCTGGAACGGCGACCAGGCCTGCAGCGTCATGTTGTTGAGCCGCGAATAATCGAGCAGGCCAACGTCGCGGCTGATCGATTGATCCAGACCCGCCATATTGGCGGCAACGCCCTGCGCGATCAGCGGGGCATGGGTGATGCTGAGCTGTACCTGATTGACGATCAGGGGCTGCTTGACGGCGGTCTTGAGAAGTTCAATCTGGCCGGGTGTGTGATTGGAGACCCCGAAATTGCGCACCTTGCCCGAAGCCTTGAGAGAATCGAACGCCTTTGCGACATCCTCGGGCTCGACCAGCGTATCGGGACGGTGCAGCAGTAGAAGGTCGAGATAATCGGTCTTGAGGGCGGCCAGCGAGCCGTCCACCGAGGCAAGCATATGCTCGGACGAAAAGTCGAAAAAACCCTTGCGGATGCCGACCTTGCTCTGGATGACGATCTGTTCGCGCTCGGCGGGGGTCAGGGTGATCGCCTCTCCAAAACGGGCCTCGCACACATGAGGTGCGCCGCCATAGATATCGGCGTGATCGAAAACATCGACGCCGGCATCGCGCGCCGCGCCGATCAGGTGCTGAATCTCGGCATTGCTCATCGCCTTGATGCGCATCAGGCCCAGGATGACGCTGGAGACGGTACGGTCGGTCTGCGGCAGTTGGTAGGTTTTCATGGCGAAGGGCCTTGGCTGATTGATTCGTATCGTTCGACGGCAAGGCCCTTATAGCGGACGCAGCCCGGTGCGGAAGCGGGCGGCGTTGGCGACGTAGGTATCGGCGGATTTGCGCAGGCGCGCGATGGCGGCGTCGTCGAGCATGCGCACCACCTTGGCGGGGCTGCCGACGATGAGCGCGCCATCGGGGAATTCCTTGCCTTCGGTCACAAGAGCACCCGCGCCGACGAGGCTGTTATTGCCGATGCGGGCGCCGTTGAGCACGATGGCGCCCATGCCGATCAGGCTGTTGTCGCCAACCGTGCAGCCATGCAGCAGGGCGCGATGGCCGATGGTGCAGCCTGCGCCGACAGTGACGGGGAAGCCCGGATCGGTATGCATGATCACGTGTTCCTGCACATTGGTGCGCGCGCCGACGCTGATCGGTTCGTTATCGCCGCGCAAGACGGCGCCGAACCAGATGCCGACTTCGCGGCCCAGGCTGACGCGGCCGATTACAGTGGCGTCGGGGGCGATCCAGAGGCTGGCTTCGTCATCAAAGTGGGGCGTGATGCCGTCGAGGGCAAAGATTGGCATGGGGGTTCCTCCGGCACGGCGTCTTTGCGTGCATCGTCCCCGGACGGCTCCGATTTGTCGAGGGGCCAATAGGGATCACCATCGTTTTCGCGTTTCGCTTTTCCTGGCGTGCTGCGGTAAGGTTGGGGCATGGGAGACAATATGCAGCGTACAGAGCAGTTCGAGTTCACCGTCGAGTCCTACAACACCAATCCGCTGGGCCGGCCGCAGCAGACCGAGAGCCAGTGCGTCACGGCGGCAACCCCCGAGGCAGCCGCGGCCAAGGTGCTGCAGGAGCAGTTGTTCCGGATCGGCAATGTCGAGCGGTTGCGCGCGACGGTGTGGCGCCTGGATGCCGCGGGCCAGCGGGTGGAAACCAAGCTCTATTTCAAAGGCTGATTGACGTCGTGGCCGCTTGTGGCCAATTCGCAAGCCGGCGGCGGGCGGCGATGGAACTAATACCACTTTGGGACCACTTGCTACCAAAGCAATACCAGCACGGCCCTCTGTCTAGGGACATGACAAGCTAAAAAACCAGCGTCGTCAAAGCCTTGGTGGCGTCGTTCGGCGCCGTTTCCGCAACCAGGCGGGCGCCCGACTATTTTGCGCAAATGGCAAAGTGGTCATCTTGACTTGGCCCGGCGTTACAACTCTGATTGTGGGATCGGTCCCACATGGGACGAGGAGCGGCGATGGCGACGATCACCGATGTATCCAAAAGGGCTGGCGTGTCGCGCTCGACGGTGTCGCGCGTTGTCGCCGACAATGGGTATGTGTCGGAGGAAAAGCGCCAAGCAATCCTCGAGGCGATCGCCGAGCTGGGGTATCGGCCCAACACCATGGCGCGCGGCTTGCGATCGAACCGCAGTGACATTATCGGCGGGGTGGTGGTGAACGTGTCGAGCCCCTTCTACGCGCAGATGGTGGGCGGCACGCAGATGGCCTGCCGGGCGGCGGGCAAGTCGCTGCTGGTGACCTCGGGGCATGCCGAAGTCGAGGCGGAGTCGCGCGCCATTATCGAATTGCTGGACCGGGCCTGCGATGGGCTGATCCTCTATCTCGAAAATCCGATCCAGGGCGATGTGCTGGAGATCGTGCGCAAATCCGGCGTGCCGGTGGTGACCATCGGGGGCGACGATTGCCCGGTGGCGCGGGCCAGGATCACCATCGACAATTTCACCGGCGCCCGCGAAGCGATGCGGCACCTGCTGGCGCTGGGGCATCGGCGGATCGCGCATCTGAGCGGGGGGCTGATCTATCGCGATAGCCGCGAGCGGTTGCGCGGCATCGAGGCGGCGCTGGGCGAATATGGGATGGGGCTGAGCGATATCCGCGTGGAATATGGTGAGTTCGAAGAGCGGTTCGGCTTTGCCGGCATCGAGACGTTGCTGAGTTCGGGCGAGGATTTTACTGCGATTTTCGCCGGTGACGATGACATCGCGGCCGGGGCGCTGCTGGCGTTGAAACGCCATGGCAAACGCGTGCCCGAGGATGTGTCGCTGATCGGGTTCGATGACAATTTCCACGCACGTCACCTGACGCCAGCGCTGACCACGGTACGGCAGCCGGTCGGCGAGGCGGGGCAATTGGCGGCGAACCTGCTGTTGCAATTGCTGGCTGGCGAGAAGCTTGAACACACTGAAATTATTGTCCCGACCCTGTTGGTTTTACGGGAAAGCGTGACATCGCCTCGATTGCTCGAGGCCGTGAAGGAAAGGGCCTGACCACGCTGCCTACGGGTAGCCAAACCGTGTCGCGCTGCTGAGGGGCGCGCGGCATCGGCGCCAAAGCGGCGAAACTTACGTTTCTGGGATCGATCTCACACAGGGAGTGCAAGATGAGCAGGACATTGATGATGCTGGCCGGCGCGGCGTTGCTGGGCACGGCTTTGACCACGGGGGCGCAGGCCGAAGTGATCATTCGCCTGGCCCCGGTGCATACCGACGCCATGGTGGAAAACTACAATCCCTATAACTATTCGGGCCCACAGGCCTATGTGCAGGATTTCGCCTACGAGCCGCTGTGGATCTATAATGTTTGGCATCCCGATGCCGATTTTCCGGGGCTGGCGACCAGCTTCGATATCGCGCCAGACCTGATGAGCGTGACCTATCATCTGCGCGAGGGCGAGAAGTGGAGCGACGGTCAGCCCTTCACGGCCGACGACGTGGTATTCACCTACAATTACGCCAAGGAGCACCGCGACTATCCGGTCGGCTTCGATTTTTATGATGAGGCCCAGCAGAGCGGCATCCTGACTGGCGTCGAGAAGGTCGATGACCACACGGTCAAGTTCCTGCTGCAGCATCCCGACTCGCTGGCGCATTTGAATATCGGCTCGATCTTCCCACTGCCCGAGCACATCTGGAAGGACGTGGCGGACCCCAAGAATTTCGCCAATCCGAACCTGGTGGGCACAGGGCCGTTTACGCAGGTTCGCGATTTCTCGCGCAATTCGTTCAAGCTGTGCCGCAATCCGAACTATCGCGAGAACGCCACCAACACGATCGACTGCATTGAATATCCGCAGCTATCGGACAACCTGCAGGTGATCGCCGCGATCACCAATGGCGACCTCGACTGGGCGACCGACGGCATCACCGACCCCGACATCACCTATACGCCCAAGAGCCCGGACAACCATTACTGGTTGCCCGCCGATGCCGGCACCAATTTGCAGCTCAACACCACCAAGGCGCCGTTCAATAATCTGGAATTCCGCAAGGCGATGTCGATGGCGATCGACCGCGAGACGCTGTTGGATATCGCCACCTTCGGGCTGACCAGCCCGGCGAAATATCCGATCGGCGAGGGCATGTTCTACAAGGACTGGATCGATGATAAGGCGCTGGAGCCATACGCGTACCTGCTCAACTACGATCCCGATGCGGCCAAGAAGGTGCTGGACGATGCCGGGTTCGTCGACAAGGACGGCGACGGCTGGCGCGATAATCCTGATGGCACGCCAATCGCCTTCAAGATGGCAGTGCCTTCGGGCTGGGACGATTGGGTCAATTCGCTGCAGACCATTTCGGAGAACCTCGCTGATATCGGCGTCAACGCCAAGATGGAGACGCCCGAGGAAGGCGCCTGGTTCGAGAATATCCCGACGGGGAATTTCGACGTCTACATCATGTGGACCAATCTCTCCTCGACGCCGTGGTTCACCTATCACTCGATGTTCAACCCGCGCACCATGACGCCGGGCACGCTCAACGAGCAGTCGATGCACCAGATGCGCATTCCTGGGATTGAGGCCGATCTCGACGCCATCAGCGGCACGGCCGATATTGCGGTGCAGAAGGCCAAGGTGACCGACATCATGACCCAGGTGGCGGAAAACCTGCCGGTGATCACGCTGTTCTCCAACCCGGCTTGGTACGAATATTCGACGCGCAACTTCACCGGGTGGCCCGACGCGGACAATCCGTGGGCGCGGCCGAACAATCCGGCCGGCGTGCATGAGCGGGTCAAGGTGCTGCTGAGCTTGAAGCCGAAGGCAGCGCAGTAGGTCGAGGACAATGGCCGGGGCGGTTCGCCGCCCCGGTTGTCGGGAGACGGAACATGGCATTTCTAGCACGAAGATTGGGGTTCTATTTCGCCGCGTTCATGGTGGCGATTACGCTCAACTTCTTTTTGCCGCGCTGGATGCCGGGCGATCCGACGACGCGCATCTTCATGGCTTTGCGCGGCAAGATGCGGCCCGACCAGATGGAAATGCTGAAGAAAGCTTATGGGTATGATGGCTCGCTGCTGGAGCAATATGGGCAATATCTGTGGAAGCTGCTGCATCTGGATTTCGGCATTTCGACGGTCAATTTTCCCGAGCCGACTTCCAGTCTCTTATTTTATGCCGCGGGGTGGACGCTGTTCCTCGTCGGGGTGGCGACCTTCCTGTCGTTCGGCATCGGGTTGGTGATGGGGATTTATTCGGCGTGGCATCGAGGCGGGTTTTTCGACAGCGTGTTTACGCCGATCAATGTGATGATGAATGCCTTCACGCCGGCCGTGGTAGCGCTGCTGTTGTGGTACGCCTTTGCGCTGGAATGGGCGGTGTTTCCGCTGGGCCGGGCGCATGACATCAACCTCGTGCCCGGCTGGAATTGGGAGAGCGCAGTCAGCATCTCTTGGCACGCGGTGCTGCCGGTGCTGTCCATCGTGCTGGTCAATTTCGGCTCGTGGCACCTGGGTATGCGCAACACCATGATCAACCTGCTGAATGAGGATTTCGTGGTTCTCGCCAAGGCCAAGGGCTTGTCCGACCGGCGCGTGCGCTATCGTTATGTGGCGCGCAATGCCATCCTGCCGCAGATCACTTCGCTGGCGCTGTCGGTGGGGTTCGTGTTCGGAGGGGCATTCATTTCGGAGGTGGTGTTCAACTATCCCGGCCTGGGCAAGTTCACCCTCAATGCCATCGAGTCACGCGACTACACGTTCATTCAGGCGCAGTTGACGCTGCTGACATGCAGCGTGCTGATCGCCAACCTGATTAGCGACGTGCTCAACGTCATCTTCGATCCGCGCCTGCGCACGTCGGGAGGGCATTAGCATGAGCGAATTGACCGAGATCGGGCCGTTTATCGCCAGCCTGTCGCAGGGGGCGCAAGGCAATCCGGCGCCGACGCTGGATGAGCTGATGGGTGAGCTGAAGATCAAGCGGCGGCCGGGATTTTTGCGGAAATTTCCCTCGGGCGTGCAGACGTTTTTGACCAATGGCAAGGGCGTGGCCGGGCTGATCATCCTGACGGTGTTCGTGGTGATGGCGGCGCTGGCGCCGCTGCTGTCGCCATTTGATCCGTATCGGCGCGCCGGCAAGCCGCATGTGCAGCCGGGGGTGGAGCACTTTCTGGGCACCTCGCGGCAGGGCAAGGATATTTTTAGTCAGCTTTTGGAGGGCGGGCGGACCAGCCTGACGGTAGGCTTCATCGCCGGCATCAGCGCGACGCTGATCGGATTGGGCGTGGGGATTTCGGCCGGTTATTTCGGCGGCAAGGTGGATGAGGTGCTGACGTTTTTCGTCAATGTGGCGCTGGTGTTGCCGGCGCTGCCGCTCATCATCGTGCTGGCCTCCTTTGTCGAGGAGGCAAGCCCGACAATCATCGGCCTGGTGCTGGCCTTTACCGGCTGGGGCTGGAGTGCGCGGACCATCCGCACGCAGACGCTGTCGATCAAGAGCCGGGAATTCGTGCTGGCGGCCGAGCTGATGGGCGAGAAGAAATGGCGCATCATCGTGCGCGAGATATTGCCCAATATGAGCTCGTTCGTGGTCGGCGGCGCGGTACTGGCGACGATCTACGGGATCTTGGCGGAAGCGGCGCTGGAGTTCATCGGGCTGGGTAGCCCGAGTTCAGTGACCTGGGGCACGATGCTCTATTGGGCGCAGCGGTCGCAGTCGCTGCAGACCGGAGCGTGGTGGGAAGTGTGGCCGCCGGCAGTGGCGATCATGGTGACTGGCGCCGCTTTGGTGCTGATCAATTTCGGGGTCGACGAGATCACCAGCCCGCAACTGCGCGCCGCGCGGCTCAGCGGCCGGATCAAAAAATTCCTCAAGCGCCGGGGAAGGTCCGTCGATGTTTTCTGAGAGCTTGATGGAGGTTCGCAACCTCACCGTCGACTATGTGGGCGAGACCTCGATCGCGCGGGCGGTGAACGGGATTTCCTTCGATATCCGCAAGGGCGAGGCCTTCGGGTTGGCGGGCGAGAGCGGTTGCGGCAAGTCCACCGTGGCTTTCGCGCTGGCGCGGTTGACGCGATTGCCGGGGTTGGTGAGCGGCGGCACGGTCCGCTTCGAGGGGCACGATGTGCTGCAATTCGACAAGGCGCGGCTCAAGGCCTATCGCTGGCGCGAGACCAGCTTTGTGTTCCAGAGCGCGATGAACGCGCTCAATCCGGTGATCCCGGTGGCCGAGCAGATCATGGACGTGGTCGAAACGCACCAGCCGGAATTGGGCAAACGCGGGGCGCGAGCCCGGGCGGTCGAGATGTTCGAGCTGGTGGGCATACCGCCGCAGCGGCTGGACGATTTTCCGCATCAGTTCTCCGGCGGCATGCGGCAGCGCATCTGCATCGCCATCGCGCTGGCGCTCAATCCCAAACTGATCATCATGGACGAGCCGACGACGGCGCTCGATGTGGTGGTGCAGCGTGACATCATCGAGCAGATCGTCGAGCTGAAAAGCCGGTTGGGCTTTTCGGTGCTGTTCATCACCCATGACCTGGGGCTGATGATCGAATTCTGCGACCGCATCGGGGTGATGTATTCGGGCGAACTGGTTGAGGTCGCGGCGGCGTCCTCGATCCTGACGGCGCCGCAGCATCCCTATACGCGGGCGCTGGGCAATTCGTTTCCGCCGCTGACCGGGCCGCGGCAGCGGCTGGAGGGGATCGCTGGCTCGCCGCCAGATTTGCGCGCGCTACCGCAAGGCTGCCGGTTTTCGCCGCGTTGCCAGCATGCCATGGCGGTGTGCGCAGAGGTGGCGCCGGAGCTTCGTTATTATCCGCAAAGCGAGGGGCAGGCCGCATGTCACTTGCTGCAGTAGAATTGGACACGCCGGTGATGCCGGCCGGCCGGACCGTGGTCGAAATGGACAATGTCACCGCCGAATTCGTGCTGGGTGGCGCGTTCTTCGGGCAGGTGGTGTTGCGGGCGCTATCGGGCGTGTCACTGAAGCTGGTGAGCGGGCGGGCACTGGCGCTGGTGGGCGAGTCGGGTTCGGGCAAGAGCACCTGCGCGCGGATGCTGGCGCGGGTCTATTCGCCGCAGCGTGGCAGGATCACCTTCGAGGGCGAGGATATTTCGGCGTTCAAGGGGCGGCGGCTCGATCAATATCGCAGCGACGTGCAGATGGTGTTCCAGGACCCGTTCGGCTCGCTCAATCCGGTGCAGACTATCGGCTATCATCTGGAGCGGCCGATCCGGCTGCACCGGCCCGACCTGCGCGGGGCGGCGGTCAACGAGGAAATGCTGGCGCTGTTGGATCGGGTGGGCTTGAAGCCGGCGGCGGATTATCTGGCGCGGCGGCCCCATGAACTTTCGGGCGGGCAGCGCCAGCGGGTTGCCATTGCGCGGGCGCTGTCGGTACAGCCGGTGGTGCTGTTGGCGGACGAGCCGACCTCGATGCTCGACGTATCGGTGCGGCTGGGGATTTTGAACCTGCTGGAAGACATGAAGGTGCAACGCAACCTCGCGGCGCTCTACATCACCCATGACATCGCCACGGCGCGGTATTTTGCCGAGGATACGGCGGTGCTCTATGCCGGCCATCTGGTGGAGCAGGGACCGAGCGAGGAGATTACCGAGCGGCCCCAGCATCCCTATACGCAATTGCTGATCGAGGCCGTGCCGAACCCGGCGCGCAAAATTTCCACCACGCGGACACGGCGGGCCACGGATATTCCGCTGTGGACCAACAAAAGTGTCGGCTGTCCATTCGTGTCGCGCTGCCCGCGCGTCACCGCCATCTGCAAGCAGGTGATGCCCGATCCGGTCTTTGTCGGCGCGGCCCATAGCGTGCGGTGTCATCATATCTGAATGCATAGGAGCCTAGTGTGACTGACCTTCTGGTCCGCCTTTACGACCTGCCCGTGTTCGAAGCCGAAGCGCGCGTTGCCGCCGCCGGTATCGTCGTGCGGCGCGCGATCGCGCCCGAGGCGCATGTGGTGCTGGCGTGGATAGCCAAACATTTTGGACCGGCCTGGGTATCGGAGGCGACACATGGCCTGGCGCTGGCGCCGATCACGGTGTGGATCGCGGTGCGCGACGGCAAGATGGTTGGTTTTGCCTGCCATGATACCTCGGCCAAGGGCTTTTTTGGTCCCACCGGGGTGGATGAAGCCGAGCGCGGTCAGGGCATTGGGGAGGCGCTGTTGATCGCAACGCTCAAGGGCATGCGCGAAGCCGGCTACGGCTACGCGGTGATCGGCGATCCGGGTCCGGTGGCGTTTTATCAGAAGCGGCTGGATGCCATGGACATCCCGAAGTCCAAGCCGGGGGTGTATGCGGGGATGTTGCGCTAGCCCTTGAGCAGCGGAATATCCGGCAAAGTATGCCCCATCAACTGGTCGGCGCCTTCATACAGCATGGTGACGGCGACGTAGACGATGATCAAGAGGCCGATCCAGGCAATCCAGCGATAACGATCCAGAATCCTGGCGACGAGGCTGGCGGCTAGACCCATCAAGACCACCGAGAGCACGAGGCCGAATACGAGAGCCGCGATGTTGTGTTTGGCGGCACCGGCGACGGCCAGAACGTTGTCGAGCGACATCGACACGTCGGCGATGATGATCTGGGTGACAGCCTGGCGCAGGGTTTTACGCGGAAGGCGGGCGATTTCCTCAGCCGTCGGATGCTCGGCCTGGTCCTGCGCGCGCAGTTCCTCGTACATTTTCCAGCAGACCCAGAGCAGCAGCAGGCCGCCGACCAGTTGCAGGCCGGGAACGGCGAGCAATTGGGTCGCCAGCAGCGCAAAGCCGATGCGGATCACGGTGGCAGCGGCGATGCCGGCCAGGATCGCCTTGGAGCGCAATTCGGGCGCCAGGGTCGCCGCCGCCATGCCGATAACAACGACATTGTCGCCCGAGAGCACGACATTGATGGTGATGATTTCGAGATAGGCGGAGATGGTGGCGGCGTCGAAAAGCATCAACAATGTTCCAGGGCCGGGCCGGTGATCAGGCCAATTCCTGACGCGGGATCGTAGCAAGAATTGCGGGGTCGTAGACCTAGCCGATAGTGCTATGGCGCAACAACTGCCACGGCTACGGCATCAACTGGCCGCCATTGACCTCGATGGTCTGGCCGATGATGTAGCCGGACAGGGCCGCGGACGCCAGGAACAGGAACGTGCCGAGGCAATCCTCGGCGGTGCCGACACGGCCCTGTGGGATGGTGGCCAGCATGGCCTGCATCTGCGCCTCGGTGGAGTAGCGTTCGTGGAATGGGGTATCGATGACGCCGGGCGCTACCGCATTGACGCGGATGCCGTGGGCGATGAGTTCCTTGGCCATGCCGCGGGTGACGTTGGAGACGAAGGCTTTGGACGAGCCATAAATGCCCGCGCCGTTGCTGGCGCCATTGCGGGCGGCGATCGAGGTGGTGTTGATGATGAAGCCGCCGTGCTGGCGCTTCAAATGCGGGATGGCGGCGGTGCAAGCGGCCAGCACTGAGCGGCCGTTGAGGTCCATCACCGCGTCGTAATGGGCGTCGGTCATGTCCTCATATTTGACGCGGGCCACCATGCCGCCGGCATTGTTGATCAGCCCGTCGAGGCGGCCGAACTTTTGCGCAGTTTCGTCGACGGCGCGGGCCATTCCGCTGGAATGATTGGCGTCGGCCTTGATCAACACGACCGTGCCGCCGGCCGCTTCGATGTCTCTCGCGACCGCATTGGCAGCGTCACTGCTGGAATTGTAATGCAGGCCAACCAGCGCGCCTTGGGCGGCGAAGCCACGCGCCAGCGCGGCGCCTATGCCGGTGGAGGCGCCGGTGATGAGTACGGCCTTGCCGGCGAGATCTGGAATAGTGAGCGTAGTCATGGGACTGCCTTGTGATGGGGTGGGGCCGGACATGCGTCCGGCCCAATAAAGCCTAGAAGCCGGTGACGACCAAGGGCTTGTAGGGCGCTTCGAGCTTGGCGATCTCGTCGGCGGTCAGCACCAGATCGACCGACGCCACGGCGTCTTCCAAATGGCTCATCTTGCTGACGCCGACGATGGGCGAGGTGACGTCCAGCTGGGCGAACACCCAGGCCATGGCGACCTGCGCCATCGGCACGCCGCGGGCCTTGGCGACGGCTTCGACCGCGTCGACGATGGGCTTGGCGTCGTCCTTTTCATACATCGACTTGTTGTAGCGGTCGGTGGTGGCGCGCTTCGTGGCAGCGCCCCAGGGGCGGGTGACTTTGCCACCGCCCAACGGGCTCCAAGGCAGGACGGCAATGCCCTGGTCGTGGCAGAGGGGGAGCATTTCGCGCTGTTCCTCGCGATAGACTAGGCTGAGCTGGTCCTGCATGGAGACGAACTTGGTCCAGCCATGCGCGGCAGCGGCGTTCTGCAGCTTGGCGAATTGCCAAGCATACATGGAGGAGGCGCCGATGTAGCGGGCCTTGCCGGCGCGGACGACGTCATTGAGCGCTTCCATGGTCTCTTCGACCGGGGTGAACGGATCGAAGCGGTGGATTTGGTAGAGGTCAACATAATCGGTGCCGAGGCGGCGCAGACTATTGTCAATTTCGGCCATGATGGCGCCGCGCGACAGGCCCTGACCATTGGGGCCCGGACGCATGCGGCCGAACACCTTGGTGGCCAGTACGATCTCCTGGCGCGGCGCCAGTTCCTTGATCAGGGCGCCGGTGATTTCCTCGCTGGTGCCCTGGGCATAGACATTGGCGGTGTCGAAGAAGTTGATGCCCTCGTTCCAGGCGCGCTGGAACAGTGGGCGGGCTTCGTCGAGGCCGAGCACCCAGGGGCGTTCTTCCGTTACTTTGCCAAAGGACATGCAGCCCAAGCAGATGCGGCTGACTTCGAGGCCAGTGCGGCCAAGCCGAACGGTTTTCATGGCAATTTCCTTTTGCGATGCGCCGGGCGGTCGCTGCCAGAGCAATATCTGGGCGGGGGAGCCGGCGCTGAATGAGATGGTGATGACCAATGGACGCGCGGGGAGGCGCGGCTGAAGGTTACACCGGGGTTTGGACGCGCGGCAACCCGATTATTGACATTTGTTCGCGAGGACGAGGCGTGGGGCGGTGGCCCGGCGGCGCCGGAGTGGAGCGCAGGGGTGCGGTTGGCGTGGCGGGCAGGCGTCGCGCGAGCAAAGCGGTCGCAGATCGGAGCGCAGTTCGAGCGAAGCTGGGAGCATTACATCGACGCATAAAAAAGGGCGCTCCGAGGAGCGCCCAGTGTTGGCCGTTGGGTGGCCGAAATTGTGGTTTACTGGCCGCCCCAGGCGGTGGGGTAGTTGGCCATGGCTTCGCAGCCGCACATCGCATAATGCAGCGGCGGCATTTTGGGGCTCACGAACTTATCGAGCGTTTCCATGGTGATGGCAGGCTGCGGCAGGATCCATTCCGGGCTGGGGACCGCTTCGCCCTTCAGCGTCTTGACGGCGGCGATGATCGCCGTGCGCCACTGATAGGTCGGGTAGGTGGGGGCAATGGCAGTCATGCCATTGGCCTGCCAGGTCTGCAGGTAATCCTGCTGGTCTTCGCCCACGAAGACCGGGATGGGGTAGCCGCCATCCTGGAAGGCTTCGACGGCTGCGACGGCAGTGGCGCCGGCATCCATCCACACGGCGTCGATGGTGCCGCGCTGCAGGTAATCCTCGACGATCGACTTGGTCTTGGCATTGTCGCCGTCGGTGAATTCGGCACCGACGATGTTGAGGCCTGCGTCTTCAAGCACGTGCTTGCCACCCGAATAGCGGGTTTCGAGCACGTCCACGCCGGGCAGGATGCGCAGCATCAGCACATTGGCGCCCTTCTTGACGTTGGCGGCGATGAACTCGGCGCCCTGGATGCCGAAGCCGTAACCGCCGACCGGATGCACGAAGGTGACCGGGCAATCGGTGTTAACGCCACGGTCGAAGACGATGACCGGCAGTACGGCGCAGGCTTTTTCGACGGCCGGCGTAAGGGCGGCAGTGGTGTTGGGCGAGACGATCAGGATCGAACACTTGCCGCCGGCGAGCAGGTCATCGATATCGGCGATCTGCTTGTCATCGGAGCCTTCGGCATCGACATGGACGAGTTCGCCGATTTCAGGATGCAGTGCAACTTCCTGCTGCAGATCGGTGAAGCCGACCACGCGCCAGGGGTTGTTCACGCCGGCATTGGAGAAGCAGACCGTATAGGGGCCGTCCTTCTTGAACGAAGCGGTGTCCTTCATGCCATCGACAAGATACTGCTCCCAAGGCATGTCCGCCGGGCCCATCGGGGCGGTGGTCAGCAGGGTCTTCTGGCGGGCGAATTCGGCGGGATCGTCAAAATTGGGGGCTTGCGCGAACGCGGCCCCGGTCAGTGCCAGCCCGGCGGCGAGCGCCAGAGCCAAAATCTTCTTCATGATAAAATCCTCCCTAGGGTTGCGGTCGTCGTTCGCGCGACCGGGTTGACCGGCTCGTGCGAATGCAGGATCGGGCACTAGCGCCCGGTATGCTTGCGCCGTTGCATGGCCACGGCCACGGCGGCGATGAGAATGAGGCCCTGGACCACCTGCCGGATCGGCTGCGGCAGGCCCAGGAAATTGAGCAGGGTGAAAATGGCGTTGAGTGTCAGCGCGCCGGCGATGGCAGCCGGGACCGAGCCACGCCCGCCGAGCAATTGGGCGCCACCGAGCACGGCGGCGGTGATGGCCTGCAGCTCATAGCCGGTGCCCACGTCGGTCGAGACGCCGGCAAACCCGCCGAGCAGGATGCCTGCCGCGACGGCGCTGAGCGAGGAAACCATGAAGGCCAGGATGCGGACGCGATTGACCGGCACGCCAGCCAGATTGGCGGCGCGCGGATTGTCGCCGATGGCGTGGATCATGCGGCCCAGATTGGTGCGATGCATCAGCCAATAGAGCGCAAAGCCCAGCACGATCAGCACGATGAGGGCGACAGGCAGGATCCGGATCAGCGGCAGATCGGGGATGTTGAAGCGGCCGAAGAAGCGGAACTGGTCGGTGAGGTAGCCACGCGGCGAGCCGCCGGACCACATGAAGGCGACGCCGTTCAGCGTGATCATCATGCCCAGGGTGGCGATAAGGGACGGCACCTTGAGGTAGCAGACCACGAGCCCATTGATCAGGCCGACGCCGGCGCCGATGGCGAACATGGTGGCGATGACCCACCAGGTGGAGTTGGGATCGTTGTTGGAGAGGATCGAGGAGCCGACCACCACGAGCGTGATGACCGAGCCGACCGAGAGATCAAAGCCACCCGAGACGATGACGTAGAGCTGCCCGGCGGCGAGGATCGCCAAAGGCGCGGCGCGCTTGAGGAAATTCATGTAGCCGGTGGGTTCGGCAAAGGCCGGGTTCATGACCACGATGGCGACGATTAGCGCGGCCAGCACGAAATAGACCGGGTTGATCTGCGGGAGCTGGCGCTTGCGCCTGTCGGCATGGGGCAGGGTCTGTTCGGTCATGCTACCAGCCTCTTGGAGCGCACGGCATAGAAGGCGACGGCTGCCACGATGATGATGCCGCGCAGCACCTGCTTGGCGAAGGCGTCGACGCCGGCCAGGTTGAAGATCGAGTCGATCAGGGAGAAGATGATGACTCCCGCCATGGTGCCCCAGATGCCGCCGCGGCCGCCGGCCAGGATGGTGCCGCCGATGACGACGACGGCGATGGATTCCAGATCGTAGACGCCATCGCTGCCGATCCACGGCGCGCCCGAGCGCAGACGGCTGGCGAGATAAAGCCCCGCCATGGCGGCGCAAAGACTGCACAGGATATGGGCGCCAATGGTGACGCGGGCGGTCTTGATGCCGGCCACGCGGGCCGCGTCCTTGTTGCCGCCGACCGCGTAGATATCGGAACCGAAGCGGGTGTGGCGCAGCACGAACCAGGCGGCGACGGCCAGCAGGGCCAGGAAGATCAGGCTATAGGACAGGCTGCCAAAACCCCCATAGGCGAAGACCTGGAATTCGGGTGGGACGGAGCCGGCGAAATTGGACACGAAGGCCGACAGGCATCCCTGGATGATCAGGCTCATGCCCAGCGTGGCGATCAGCGGATTGACCTCGAGCCGGGTGATGATGAGTCCGTTGACGAGGCCGACCACAAGCCCAAGGGCGAGCGCGGCGACGATGGCCGGGATCACCATGGCGGGATTGCCGTTCATGATCACCGAAGTCAGCACCGAGACGGCAGAGATGAGGCTGGCGACCGACAGGTCGATCGAGGCGACCAGGATGGCGAAGGTCTGGCCGACGGCAGTGATGCCCAGCGCGATGGAGCGGCCGAGCACGGAGATGAGGTTGTCCACGGTCAGGTACTGGGTCTGGCCGGTATAGAGCGCGATGGCGATGTAGGCGAGGAGGGCGATGGCCAGCAACAAAGCCGGTGCCCAGCGGTCGAAACGGAATGTCAGTTTTGGCCGGGTTGCGATGAGGTCGGTCATGCGGCCACCTCCGTCTCGCCGGTTGCCGCCAGCATGAGGTCGGTTTCGGCGGCGCCGTGGGGGAATTCGGCCACGATGCTGCCGGCGCGCATGACCAGAATCCGGTCAGCCGCGCCGATGACTTCGGGCAGGTCCGAGGAAATCATCATGATTGCGGTGCCGGCGCGGGCCAGATCACGCATCAGGTGGTAAATGCCGGCCTTGGCGTTGACGTCGATGCCGCGCGTGGGTTCGACGAAGATCAGCACTTTGGGTTTGAGCGCCAACCAGCGGGCGACCACGGCCTTCTGCTGGTTGCCACCGGAAAGGAACTTGATGTCCTGCTCATAGGAGGCGGCCTTGACCTGCATCTGGTCGAAGAGCGCGTCCATGCTGGAGAGGCTGGCATGAGCGTTGGATTTTTGCGTGCCGACCAGCGGCGCGAAGGCGCGGGCGGTGAGGAGGCCATTGTCGCGGACCGATTGCATCAGCACCAGGGCTTCGGCCTTGCGGTCGCCGGGGAGCAGGCCGATACCGCCGCGAATGGCGTCGCGCGGATTGGCGAAGGCCGCATTGGCGCCGTTGAGGGTGACGGTGCCCGTCGTGAACGGCACCTGGCCGAACAGCGCCATGGCCAGGGCGACGCGGCCGGCGCCCTGGATGCCGGCAAAACCGACGATTTCACCGGCGCGCAGGTCGAGATCGATATGGCGCAGGAAGGCGTTGCCGCCATTGCGCACGCTCAGTACCGGGGCGCCGATTTCGGCTTGCGTGGCGGGTGGGGCGTAATAATCGGCGATGTCGCGGCCCACCATGGCGCGGACGATGGCGTCGGGGGCTGGGGGCGTGTCGAAGTGGGCGGCGACTTCACCGTCCTTGAGCACGGTGACGCGGTCGGCGAGACGGGTGACTTCGCGCATGCGGTGGGTGATGTAGATGATCGCCGTGCCGCGCTCGCGCAGCTTGTCGACGGTGGCGAACAGCACTTCGCATTCGGCCTCGTTGAGGGCTGCGGTGGGCTCGTCCATCACCACGACGCGGGCGTCCAGAGAAATAGCCTTAGCGATTTCAACCATTTGCTGGGTGGCGACGTCGAGATCGGCGACCAGCGCATCGGGCGAAACGCGGGCGCCGGCGCCGAACAGGTCGAGCACGCGGCGGGTCTCGGAGCGCATGGCGGCATGGTCGAGCAAGAGGCCTTTGCGGGGTTCGCGGCCGAGAAAGATGTTTTGCGCCACGGTACGTTCGGGGAGCAGAGAGAATTCCTGGTAGATGACGGAGATGCCAGCACGCAGGGATTCGACCGGGTGCTTAAAGTTGGCGTTGGCGCCGTTGAGCACGATATTGCCGGCATCGGGGCGGTAGACGCCTGAGAGAATCTTGATCAGTGTCGACTTGCCGGCACCATTTTCTCCAACCAAAGCATGTACTTGGCCGGCATGGCAGGCGAAGCTGACATCGTTGAGCGCTCGCACGCCGGGGAAGGATTTGGAGATGTGGGCCATGGCTATGACGGGTGCGTCGCTCATGCGGCAGCCTTCCAGCCGGCGCGGATGAAGGCGATGGATTCGGCGAACAGGGTCTCGAAATCGGGAAACAAGGGGCGCCAGACGCGGGTGGCGGCGGCGAGTTCGGGCAGGCCGGCGCCGAAGGCCTCCAGCGTTACCCAGCCGTCGAAGCCGGTTTTTCTGGTGGCGGCGAAAACCTCGGCGAAGTCGATATGGCCGCGACCGGGAATGCCGCGGTCGTTTTCGGAAATGTGCAGCACGCCCATGCCGTCGCCCAGTTTGGCGATGGCAAGTGGTTGTTTCTGTTCTTCAATATTGGCGTGGAAGGTGTCGTACATGATGCGGAAGGCGGGGTGGTCGACGCGGTCCACATAGGCGCGGGCCTGATCCATGGTGTTGAGAAAATAGGTCTCGAAGCGGTTCAAATGCTCGAGCGCGAGGAACATGCCATTGGCGCTGGCGCGGATTGCCATGCGGTGGTGGGCCTCGGCGCCGTGGGCCAATTCGCTCTCGGTGGGGCCGGAGCCGGTGAAGTGGCCGATGGGGGCGTGGAAGGGTCCGCCGACGCTTTCGGCACCAATCGCGATGGCGCAATCGAGCGCCCAATCGAGGTGTTTTTGTCCAGCATGCTGGATTTCTGGATCGCTGCTGACCGGACTGGCTTCGGGCGAGGGAATGACCGAGGTGGTGGTGCGGCGCAAACCGATGGAATCGAGCTCGCGACCGAGCCAGGCATAGTGAGATGGGTCACCGCGCAGCACGGGGACTTCGACGCCATCATAGCCGAGTTCCTTCAGCCGCCTGATCTGAGGCAGGTGATGGTCTTCGATGAACCCGCTTAGGCACAGCAGATTGATGCCGACCTGCATTGCTTCTCCCCACCGGCCTCTTTTGCGAGGCCTTGTTATGCATTCAGTATTTTGGAAGCTGGGTGAGCGTGCAATGCGCAAACTTTACCCAAAGTCCGATAGTTGACACAAAACGGCTTGAGGTGCGTGCCTCAAAATCCGTTCCGGCGATTTTCGAACGTCAGCGATACTGACCCTTCCGGCGGGGCCGACCCGGTCCCGCCTTGTCGGCTAGCCGGGAAATTGCCCGTAGCGTTGACTTTTCCGGCGTCTCCTCCCTAGGATCACGGCGCGGCTGGTGTTGGGCGATCATTGTCCAGCCGCTGGTGATTTGCGTTCGAAATGGCGCGCCGGTAAATTTTGAACACGAGGGCGGGATGGATATCAGGGCCGTGGCATTGGGGCGACCGGCGGTGTTCCGCGAGCCGGGCGCCCTGCTCTATGCCGGCAATTGCAAGGATTTGCTGGATGCCTCGCTGGCCGGGAAGGTAACGCTGAACGCCTGGACGCGGCGGGGTTATCCGGGGCGCGATCTGGGCGAAGCGCTGCCGCAGGTCTGTTCGGTGGGGGGCTGGGACGCGACGGCGCCGCAGGATTGGGGCCTCAAGGTGCATTGCAACGAGGGCGTCAAGATCGCCTATCTGGCGCGGGGCAGCCTGACGCTGACGCTGGATGGCCGGAAGCACGATATCCAAGAAGGCCAGATGTTCGTGGTGCGGCCGTGGCAATTGCACGCCATGGGCGATCCGCATGTGGTGGCGAGCCAGATCGTCTGGGTGCTGTTCGACATGGGCACGCGGCGACCGCACGATCCGTGGCTGTGGCCGGACTGGCTGGCCTGGCCGGAGCGGGACCAGAGGCGGCTGACCGAGCTGCTGTCCAAGAACGAACAGCCGTTTTACCAGGCGTCACGCGAGGTGGCGCGCGACTTCGAGAGCATTGCGGATATCGTGGCGACTGGCGATATCGAGGGCGGCGAAATCCGGCTGCGGCTTACCATTTCGATGATGCTGATGCATTTCATGGTGCAGATCGAAGCGCAGGCGCCGGCGCTGGATCAGGCCCTGGCGCATTCCAAGCGCACGGTGCAGATCTTTCTCGAACGGCTGCGTCATGCGCTGGATGAGGACTGGACGCTGGAGAACATGGCGGCGGAGTGCAATCTGTCGCGCACCCAGTTTACCCAGCATTGCCTGGGGCTGACCAATATCACGCCGGTGCGATATCTGCAGATGATAAGGCTGGACGCGGCGCGGAGGCTTTTAGTGGAGCAGCCCGGATTGGCGGTGACGGCGGTGGCCTATGATTGCGGGTTTTCGTCGAGCCAGTATTTCGCGACCTGCTTCAAGAAGCGGTTCGGGATTTCGCCGGTGGATGCGCGGCGGCAGGTGATGGTAGCGGCGGAGTAACGACCCCTGACCCTGACCATTCTGCCGGACGCAGAACGGTCCCCTCTCCCTTGAGGGGAGAGGGGAGCAAAGGGCGGATGAGGGGGCGTTGCCCCAACATCGAGCTTGGTAAAGGCCCCCTCACCCGACCCAAGAGGTCGACCTCTCCCCCAAAGGGAGAGGTGAAGAGCCTAAAGCCCGATCTTTTTCATGTAGTCGATGGAGCGTTTGGCGAAGGCTTGCCAGTCGGTGGGGTTGTCGTGTTCGGCGACCAGGTGGTCGGCGGTGGTGGCGCGGAACAGGGGGGTGAGGTGGCCCCACTCGATGATGCCGTCGCCGGTGGCGGTCCAGCCGTCATCTTCCTTCGTGCCGATCGGCGCGGTGTCCTTAAGCTGGATGGCGATGATGCGCGAGGCATAGCGCTTGAGCTCGGCGGCGGGGTCGGCGCCGGCGCGGACGATCCAGCCGCAGTCGATCTCGAACCAGGCGTCGCCGCTCTCGGCAAAGATGTGCTCGATGGGGCGGGTACCGTCGGGCAGGGCGTAATATTCGAAATCGTGGTTGTGCCAGGCAACCTTGAGGCTGTGCGGCTTGGCGGCGTCGGCGCCCTTGGCGAGCTTGTGGCCGAGGGCCTGCCAGTAGGCGGGCGTGTTCTCGCGCTCTTCGGCGGTGACATAGGGCGGGATCAGGACGGTGGCGCCCAGGGTCAGCGCGATGTCGATGAAGCGGTTGGGGTCGGAGACGAGGCCGGCCAGCGGCATGTGGAAGCCGTAGCAGGCGAGGCCCGCGTCATCGAGCTGGCGGCGGAAGAGTTTGGGATCGGCTTCGTAGGCGGGGAGCCAAGGCTCGATGGCGTCGTAGCCCATGGATTTGAGGATAGGAAGCTGGTCGGCCAGCGGGGGGAAATTGCGGGAGGAATAGAGCTGGTAGGCGATAGGGTAGGTCATGGGGGTTCCACGTGGTTTGGCGAGGGCAGGCACCCTCATCCGGCCCTTCGGGCCACCTTCTCCCCCGACGGGGAGAAGAATAAGGGGGTCTTTCCGAGCATCGCGTGTTGGAAAGGCCCCTCACCCGACCCAAGAGGGTCGACCTCTCCCCCAGGGGAGAGGTGAAGAGGTGCTCTTAGTTCTGTGGCTCTTTGTCGTTGTCGAATTCGAGCAGTTCGATCATGACGCCCAGGGCTTTGACGGTGTCGTAGTAGGCGTAGCGGCCGTGGGAGCCGTCGAATTCGCCGCGCTGCAGCAGTTGGTGGCCCTTGGATTCAAGGTATTCGTTGCGCTTGGTGAGGTTGCGGGTCTTGAAGGCGATGTGGTGGCAGCCGGGGCCTTTTTCTTCCAGCAGGTCGCGCCAGGCGCTCTTTTCCGGGCCGGGCTCGAGGAATTCGACGTCGATATTGCCGAACTTGAACATCATGATGCGGCAGCCTACTTCGGCCGGCTTGCCCATATAGATGGCCTGCGCCTCTTCGGGGTCGGCGGCGCGGCCTTCGGAGGGAACCGGCTTGCCGGTCAAGTCGGAAAACCATTGCGCTGATTTCACCACGTCGTCGGTGACGAAGCAGATCTGCATCACCGCATCTTCATCAAGCAAGCGCTTGTCCATTTAGGCATCCACTGGTTGGATTTTGAAACAGAGCGGCCCGGTGCGAGGGGGCACCGGGCCGCTTTCCTTGGGAGGAAACTTAGCCGAGGATGGTCTCGTAGTTTTCTTTCATCTTGGCGATGGCGTCTTCGACGGTCATCGAGGGATCGCTCCAGTAGTTGAAGACGACGTCCCAGATGGAATTGCGCCAATCGGCATCGGTGATGGCGTTAGGCGTCTGCACGCCTTTCGTCGGGTCCGACAGGATGCTCAGAACTTCGCTCGAGCAGGCGTCGAGGCTGGCGGCAGGCGCATCGCTGCGCACTGGCGTCGAGCCCTTGGCAGCGGCGAACTTGGCCTGGATTTCCGGATCGACGACGATCGAAGCGAAGTCCAGTTCGGCCTTCTTGACGTCGTCGGCGACGCCGCTACCGCCCAGCAGGCCCCAGGAGTCGACCGAAGCCGAAACGGCCATAGCGCCCGGAATCGGCAAGCAACCGAAATCGGTGCCTGCCTTCTTGCCGGCGGCCAGCCATTCGCCCTTCATCCAGTCACCGTGGATCTGCATCAGCGCCTTGCCGGAGATGACCTCGTTGGTGGTCTCGTTCCAGGGACGGTTCTGCGACTCTGGGCCGGCTTCGTTGGCGAACAGGCGCAGCTCTTCGAGGGCCTTGGCAAATGCCGGATCGTCCAGCGCGGTCTCGTCGACATCCTCGCCATAGACGCGGTTGTAGAGTTCCTGGCCGGCAACGGCTGCCACCAGCGTGTGGAACAGGTAGCCGACCTGGAAAGGCTGGCTGCCGACGGCGAGCGGGGCGAAGCCGGCTTCACGGATCTTGGGGAAATCGGCGAACATGGCGTCGAGCGAAGTCCAGCTCGCGGGATCGACACCGGCCTTCTTGGCCACGTCCATGTTGTAATAGACCATGCCGTCGATGTGCAGAGCCATCGGCACCTTGACGATCTTGCCATCGACCGAGAGCGAGTCGGCGACGGCCTTGGGTAGGTTCTCAAGGATGTGGTTGTCGGCGTACCACTGGGTCAGGTCGAATTCATAACCGAGGCCCGCGAGGTCGCGATAAATGCCGGGATTGGATTCAACGAACAGGTTCGGTGGCGAGCCGCCGGTGACCATGCTCATCAGGTTCACGTTGGAGCCGGTATCGTGCGGAATGGCGATATCGGTCCAGGAGTGGCCCTTGGCCTCGAGCGCTGACTTGAGCACGTTGAGGGCGGCGACTTCGGGGCCAGCGGACCAGGTGTGGTAAATTACCAGATCGGTGGCCATGGCGCTGAACGAGGCCGTGCTCAGCATGAGCCCGGCCATGACGGCGGCTAGAGTTCTCTTAGACATCGGTCTCTCTCCCTTTGATGTCGACTTACATTCTCTGCCCGGTCTGGGCGTCGAATAGGTGGGCCTTGCCCTTGAGGTAATGCACCGGCACCAGCTGGCCGGGCTTGAGGCCCGCCGCGACTGCCGGTTCGACCCGGAGGGCAAGAAGATCGTTTTCCAGCACGAAATAGGCGCTGGCATCGGGGCCGGTGCGCTCGGCATATTGCACCGGCACTTCGAAGGTGGCGGCGCTATCGGCCGCAGTGCCAGCGCCGACCAAGAAGTGCTCGGGGCGCAGGCCCAAGGTGACGGTCGTTCCATCCTGGGGCGGGGTCATGAAGCGGTAATCGGACAGCTCGAAACGGACGCCCGAGGCGAAGACGGCCTCGGTCTTGCCATTGGCGACGCTGAGCGTGACGCGGCGCAGGTTCATGGCGGGGGAGCCGATGAAGCCGGCAACGAACAGGTTGGCGGGCTGCTCATAGATTTCGTCGGGGGTACCGAACTGCTGGATCACGCCGCCATTCATCACCGCGATCTTGGTGGCCATGGTCATGGCCTCGATTTGGTCGTGGGTGACGTAGACGATGGTGTGGTGCAGCGTGTCGTGCAGCTTCTTGATCTCGAGACGCATTTCGGTGCGCAGCTTGGCATCGAGGTTGGAGAGCGGCTCGTCGAACAGGAACACGCCGACATTCTTGACCAGAGCACGGCCGATGGCGACGCGCTGGCGCTGGCCGCCCGACAGATGGGCGGGCTTGCGATCGAGCAGCGGCTCGATCTGGAGCAGCTTGGCGGCCCAGGCGATGCGGCGCTCGACCTCGTCCTTGGGCAGCTTGCTGGCCGAGAGGCCGAACTTGAGATTGCCGTAGACGGTCTTGGTCGGATAGAGCGCGTAGGACTGGAACACCATGGCGAGGCCCCGGTCCTTGGGGTCGACATCGGTAACGTCGCGGTCGCCGATCATGATGCGGCCATCGGTGACGTCGAGCAGCCCGGCCAGCAGGTTCAGCAGCGTGGTCTTGCCGCAGCCCGATGGCCCGAGCAGGACGAGGAAGTCGCCGTCATTGATCGCCAGGTTAAGGTCCTTGAGGACGGGCACCTGGCCGTAGGTCTTGGTGATGTGCTCGAAGCTGACTTGTGGCATGGGTTCAACCCTTGATGGCGCCGGCGGTAATGCCCTGGACGAAGAGCTTGCCGACGAAGAAGTAGATGACGAGCGGGGGAATGGCGGTCTGCAGGGCGGCTGCCATGTTGTCATTGTAGCGGGTGGTGCCGGTCGAGATGGTGATCAGGTTGGCCAGGTTAACCGTCATGGGCTGGCTGCCCATGCCACCGAAGGTGACGCCGATCAGGTAATCGTTCCAGATCGAGGTGATCTGCATGATCAGCACCACGATCAGGATATTGCCGCTCATGGGCAGGATGATCTCGGTGAAAATCTTCCAGAACGAGCCGGAATCCATCACCGCCGCGTTCATGATCTCCTGCGGGATGTCTTTGTAGTAATTGCGGAAGATCAGGGTCAGCACCGGCATGGCCAGCACGGCATGGACGATGGCGACACCCCAGATATTGCCATAGACCTTGATCGCGGCCGTCATCGAGATCAGCGGGAACATGATGATCTGGAACGGCACGAAGGCGCAGATGAACAACAGGAACAGGAAGCCGCCGGCCCAGCGCACATTCCACAAGGCCAGCGCATAACCGGTGATCATGGAAATGGCGATGGAGAGAATCAGCGAGGGGAAGAGGATTTGGACGGAGTTCCAGAAGCCGACCTTGAGGCCGTTGCAATTGATGCCGGAGCAGGCGCTGTTCCAGGCGTGATCCCAGGCTTCCAGCGTCCACACGCTCGGGAGCGAGAACATGGCGCCCTGGCGGATCTGCTCCATGGTCTTGAACGAAGTGATGACCACCACGTAGAGCGGAATGCAGAAGAACAGCGCGCAGATCGACAGGAAGACGATGATGCCGATCGAGCGGCTGGAGATGCGCTTTTTCTGGCGCGGGAAGTAGGGGGCGCTGCGGACGGCGACTTCGGCGCCGAGAGCCTTTTGGGCCATGGTGTCGCTCAATGTGCTGCCCTCCCGGTGCGGCGTTGCTGCCAGGCGGTGAGCATGACCAGCGGCAGGAAAATCACGGCAGTGATGACCAGCATCATGACGGCGGCGGCGGAGGCGAAGCCAAGATTGCCCTTGGCCGACAGCGCCTGAATGGTGAAATAGGCCGGCACGAAGGTGGACTGGCCGGGGCCGCCATTGGTCATGGCGACGATCACGTCATAGGCCTTGATCACGCCCAGCGAGAGCAGGATGGCGCAGGTGACGAAGGTGAACTTCATCATCGGAATGATGATTTCGGTATAGAGGCGGAAGAGGCTGACGCCGTCGAGGCGGGCGGCGCTCCAGATTTCCGAATTGATCGACTTCAGGCCCGCCAGCATCAGGGCCATGTAGAAGCCCGAGCTCTGCCAGACCGACGCCAGGATCACGCCGTACATGGCGGTTTCGCCGGTGGCGAGCCAGGAGAAGTTGATCCAGGTCAGGCCGATGGAATGGAGCGCATGCTCGACGCCCAATTCCGGATTGAACAGCCAGCGCCACGCGGTGCCGGTGACGATCAGTGAGACGGCCAGCGGATAGAGGAAGACGGTGCGGAACAGGCTCTCGCCGCGCTTTTCCTTGTCCATCATGGCTGCAAGGATGAAGCCGAAGACGATGGCCAGGGCGCTCCCGAGGCCGAGGATGATCAGGTTCTTGAGGGAAATCGCCCAGGCGTCGTCGGCGAACAGGCGGGTATATTGCCGCAACGGTTCGGACCAGTCGATCTCGTATTCCGGCAAGCGCCGGCTGCGGGTCAGCGACAGGTAGATGGTCCAGCCGATCGCGCCCACAAAGGCGACGGCTGTGACGGCAACCGCAGGCACCAAAGCCAGTTGCGGCGACCATCGGCTCCACCGAAAGGCCATATCCCTCTCCCTTTCACATGCACCAGGTCAGATTGTTCTGCTCTTCGGCATCTGAGCCCTTGCGAGCTATATTATCGTTAAACTAAGGTCATCCGGAACAGTCCGTCAATAAAAAAATCGGCCTGTGCTAGCGGCAGCATCGAGGCTGTGGAAAATAGGAAGCGGCCCGAGGAGGCCCGTGGAGGGTAAAAGTGATGACAAATCAATATGGTATCCCGGCAATGGGGTTCGGCACTTATGGGCGGACCGGGGAGGCGGGAATCGCCGCCATGCTGGTGGCGCTGGAGACCGGTTATCGACATTTGGACACGGCGCAAGATTATGGCACCGAGACGGAAGTGGGCGAAACGGTGAAGCTCTCGTCTCTCAAGCGTTCCGAAGTGTTTGTCACCACCAAGATCAAGACCGGCAATTTCGGGAAGGGCATGCTGGTGCCATCGCTGCGCCAGAGCTGCGACAACCTGCAGGTGGACCAGCTCGATTTGACGCTGATCCATTGGCCGTCACCCAACGAGGAAATCGCGCTGGAGGTCTATATCGAGCAATTGGCCGAGGCGCATGCACTGGGGCTGACGCGGCTGGTGGGGGTTTCCAACTTCACCATCGCGTTGATCGAACAGGCGAAAACCGTTTTGGGCGAGGTACCGATCGCCAACAATCAGTTTGAGCTGAACCCGCTGCTGCAAAATCGTAAGCTTGCAAACTATTGTTTAAGCAACGGAATTTCGGTGACCTGCTATCTGCCGATCGCGCGGGGCGTGCTGGGGGGCGAGCCGGTGGTGCGTGCAATCGCCGACAAGCATGGGGCTACGCCCGAGCAAGTGGCTTTGGCCTTCGAATTCGCCAAGGGCTACATCGCCATCCCCACTTCAGGCAAAGCGGAGCGCATCCGCTCGAACTTCGAGGCGACAAAACTGCGCCTGAGCGCTGAGGATATCGTGGCCATCGAGGGCGTGGATCGCGGTCAGCGCGAGATCAATCCGGGCTGGGGCCCGGCCTGGGACTGACGCCGCCGAGGGCTGTTGACAAGCTCAAAGCGTGGCGTATGGTCCGTCGTATTAACGTTCCTACAAGTGGAACAGGACCTCCGGGTGCATTGGCGCCCGGGGCTCCGGGGAAGTTTGGCCGCAATGACGGCCGGGAGGATTTCGCATGAAGGGCATTACCAGCATCGGGCACGTGGCTATCAACACCGCTGACCTCGGCAAGTCGCTGGATTTCTACATCGGCACGATGGGATTTCCCGAGATGATGCGGATCAACCATGATAGCGGCGAGCCATGGCTGGTCTATCTGCGGGTCACCGATGATCAGTTTATCGAAATCTTTCCCGGCGCCGAAACCGAGAAGACCTCGGAGAGCTGGCATGCCAATGGCTTTGGGCATCTGTGCCTGATGGTGGACGATCTGGACGCTGTGGTGGGGGAACTCAAGGGTAAGGGCGTCACCATTATGATCGAGCCGAAATCGGGCGCCGACGGCAATAGCCAGGCCTGGCTGCTGGATCCCGATGGCAACAAGATCGAGCTGATGCAGATGCACCCCAATAGCCAGCAATTGCAGGCGATCGCGCGATTGCGTCAACAGGGCATTTGATTGGATAACGCCAGTGGGTTCGATTACCGCTCGCCGCCGTATTTAAGCGTGCTAGTGAGCCACAATCGAGCGGCTGAAGCGGGATAGACAGCAAGCCATGGGCCGATCCATCGTACGCCTGAAGGACATCGCCGAGCGCACCGGGTTTTCGGTGAACACGGTGTCGCTGGCCTTGCGTCAAAGCGCACGCATTCCCGAAGATACGCGCCTCGTCATCCAGCAGGCCGCCGAGGCGCTGAACTACGCGCCCAATCATGTAGCCAAGTCCCTGGTGAGCCGGCAGACCATGACGATTGGGCTGGTGCTGACGGAAATCACCAATCCGATGCTGACCCATGTGGCGCAGGCGATTGAGCTGGCACTGGCGGAACGCGGCTATTCCACCCTGTTTGCGACCTCGAACAATGACCTGGCGACCGAGAAGAGGGTCATCGAGATGTTCCGCTCGCGCCAGGTGGACGGCATGCTGATCTATCCGCGCAACCATCGCGATCTCGATCACATCAGGCGGCTGCGCGACAACAATTATCCGGTGGTGCTGCTGGTGGCCGATCTCGATGCGGGGATCGACGCGGTGTGCATGGACGAGAGGCGGGGCGCCTATCAGGCGACGCGGCACCTGATCGATATCGGCCACCAGCGCATCGGCATCATCGATGGCGCCAAGCCGGGCGGCAATTTCGAAAAGCGCGAGGGTTATGCAAAGGCCCTGACCGAAGCGGGATTGAGCACCGACGAAAACCTCGTCGCCGACCCGCAGGGCAATGCGGTCATTCGCGGCTATTGGGCCATGGATCGTCTGATGAATCTTCCTCAGCGGCCCACCGCCTTGCTGGCGGCCTGCGACAGCCTGGCGATGGGGGCACTGCGCTGGACCCAGAAGAATGGCTATCGGGTGCCGCAGGACGTCGCCATCATGGGGTTCGACAATATCGAATTCGCCGAGCACGCGGCGACGCCGATATCGAGCGTCAATTACGCGGTGCAGATGGTGACCGAGCAGGCCGTGGAGCGGCTGATCGGGCTGATCGGCGCCGGCGACGTGCTGCCCGAGCCGCGCGTCACGATGATCGAGCCGGATCTGGTCATCCGCGATAGCACCAACGGCTAGGTGCGCCGATATTCAGGTGAGGCCGGTCTGCAAACTGCACTCTTCTGCGCTTCCGGTGCTCACGTACTTGAGTACGCTCCCCTCCGGTTCTCCAAGAGCACAGTTTTCGCTAACGCGGACCTACGGTTCGACTCGGCCTGACCTGAATCTCGACGCACCTCGGCGCAAGCGGCGAAGAGGGGATTTGGGTTTCCTCCGAGCCGTCACAGGAAGTGTCAGGCGGGGCTGAACAGGCGGAAAGTCTTTCGGCCGGCGGCTTTGGCGGCGTAGAGGGCGGTGTCGGCTTGTTTGAAGAGCTGGTCCGGAGAAACCTCGGGCGTGGCGCGGGCAATGCCGACGGAGGCGCCGAGCTGCAGGATCTGATCGCCGCGGGTGACCGGGCGACCGAGGATTTCGACGATCTTGCCGGCCAGCGCTTCGGCGGTGGCGCAATCGGTCTGGGGGCCCAGCAGGACTGCGAATTCGTCGCCGCCGATGCGGGCAACCAGTTCCGCCTCGATGCCGACGGCTTCGAGACGCAAAGCGGTTTCCTTGAGGCATTCGTCACCCAGGGCATGCCCGAAGGTGTCGTTGATCGACTTGAAGCCATCGAGGTCGACCAGCAGCAGCGCGCCGATCGCCTGGGCCGGGTCGGCAAGGCGGGACTGGAAGCGGCTGCGGTTGGCCAGCCCGGTCATGACATCGAATTCGGCCAGATAGCGGGTGCGATCAGCGAGTATCTTTTCTTCGGTGATATCCTGCTTCATGCCAAACAGGCGGGTCGCGACGCCGTTTGCGGTTTCGACGCTGGTGGTCAGCCGCATCCAACGCCGATTGCCCTTATGGGTGGTGATTTCGGCGTCCAGCGTGAAGCCAATGCCCTGTGCCACGGCTTGGGCGCGCAGTTTTTGCAATAGCGCCAGGGACGCCGGGGCATAGCATTGCAGGGTCGTGGCGCGGTCGACGGAACTGCCACGCGGCAGTTCGAACATGTCGTAGACGCCGTCGGTCCAAGTCAATTCCTCGGTCGCCAGATCGCATTCCCAAACGCCGATCCGCGCGGTGGCGGCGGCGCGTTCGAAGATCAGCCGGCTATGGTCCAGCGCATCGGCCTGCTCGTGGATCAGGCGGGCCTGGTCTGCTAATTGCCCCCGGAGGGTGGCGATGAGCCGCTGCTGGCTCGGCGGTTCGTCGACCGGCCGCATGGCGTTGGCCGCCAGAACGGCGAGGCGCGCGGCCAGTTTGAGAGGACGCGGCGAATGGTCGAACAGGCTGAGCAGCCCGATAGTGGCGCCCTCGGCGGTCACCAGCGGAATGCCGGCGTAAAACCGGATCGTGCGGTGGTCGCTGAACCGGGCATCCAGCGCCGTGTCCGGCACGACGAGGGGAGCGATCAGGGCACGGCTGGAGAAACGGGCTTCATTTTCGAGCGCCGGGGGCGGTGCGCCGGCCGAACCGGCAAGCACCAGACGATCATCATCGAGTAGCCGCAGCGTAGCGAAATCGACATCGAGACGCTGGCGGATGCTTTCGAGCAGGGGCGCCAGGCCGCTGGCGGCACGACCGACCCGAGAGGGGGTTTGGAACGGTGCGGAAGCCATCTGGGCCGAAGCGGCGGCGAGCATCGCTGAACTCGGTTGACGTGCGGGTGCACAATTGGTGAACCCTAGCGCGGGGGCGATTAAGAATTTCTGTTCATCGAGGGACAGGAGACTAAGACATTGTGCGCAGTTGCCCTTGGGCACGCCCGCGACGGCAGCGATCAGGCGAAACGCACTTTGGACCGTTCGCGCGCCTTGGCAGCCTCGATTTCGCGATCATGGGGCGGTGCATTGGTTTCGAGGGCGGCGAGCAGGCGGCGCGTGGCGGCGGCGACTTCCTCGACGGCATGCTCGAAAGCGGCCTGATTTTTCTGCGAGGGATGGGTGGAGCCGCTCAGCTTGCGCACATATTGCAGGGCCGAGGCGTGGATTTCATCGCCGGTGGCGGGGGGCTCGAAATTGAACAGGGTTTTGATGTTGCGGCACATAGAGGGCTCCTACGCGATCAGTTCGATGTATCGGGCGGCCGAGCGGGCGACGATGGCAGGGGCGTCCGTGGGAATATATTGGCCGGCGAAGGCGCCGTAAATGCGATCATAGCGCCAGGGGGCGATGGCGTCGGTGACGTGGCGAATTTTGGCGGCGGAGAGCGGCATCATGTTGGGATAGCTCCACATGAAGGAGACGCGGTGGCCGCCGGGGGTGACCTGCAGGATATCGCCGACGAGAAGGGCACCGGCCTTGTCTTCGGTATCGGCCCAATGCAGCACGGTGCCGCCCTCGAAGTGGCCGCCGGCGCGGATCAGGGTGACGCCGGGCAGGAGCGTGCGGGTTTCCTCGTGCCACAGATGCACATTAGCGTCGGGACGCACGATATGGGCTGCGTCGGCGGCATGCAGGTGGATGGTGGCGCCGAAGGCTTCGGCCCAATCCTGCATCAGGGTGTAATAGTGCGGGTGGGAGATGGCGATGGCAGCAATGCCGCCCAGGCTATCGACCAGGGCTTTGGTGGCATCATCGAGCAGGGCGACACAGTCCCAGAGCACATTGCCGGACGGCGTGCGGAGCAGGAAGGCGCGCTGGTTGATGCCGAGAGCCGGCACCGGCTGGATGGAGAACAGGTTGGGTTCGTGGTGCTGCCAGGCATTGCGATAGGTTTTGGCGAGGGCTTCGCGCGTGGTCCAGGACTGCCCCGTGGCGGGGACATATTGGCGCTCGTCGTCGCAGATGGGGCAGGCGGCGGGGGGCTGGGGGGCGTCGGGAAACGAGGTGCCGCAGGTGGCGCAGAGAAAAATGGTCATGGGTTGCTCCGGCAGTCTCATTCCGCAGCCGCCAAACTGGCAGGCTGGGAATGAGACCGCAAGATCGTGGCTAGCGGATGATCGGGAAGATGGCGCGCAGTTTGGCATTGCGCAGCCACAGACCGCCCCAGGCAAAGAGGCCCATATAGACGCCGAACAGGTCGTGGGTGAACAGCGGGGAGCCGATGCGCAGGTGGGCGGAGACGGCGCCGCCCAAATAGGCGGTGAGCAGAACCGCGCCCAGGATCGAGGTGCGTGGGATGGCGTAGAGCAGGGTCGCGCCCAGGCCCAGCGCGCCGAGCAGGCGGGCATATTCGACGGGGTAGCCCAGCTCGGTCAGGCTATCGATCACCGGCTGGATCGGCACCAGCTTGATGCCGCCATCGAAGATCATGAAGGCGATAAACAGGCCCGACAGGACCCAGCCGAGCCAGAAGGTCCAGTTGCGGGGCGTGGCGAGCGCGGTAGAATTGTCGATGGTGGTCATGATGGGTCTCCTGCTCGCGCGTTATTTCTTGACTGACTGGCCGATGGTCCAGACGACGCCGTAGGGGTCGGTGAGCTGGCCATAGATATCGCCCCAGAACTCCACCTTGATGGGCGACTTGATGGTGCAGCCGGCCGCGACGGCGCGATCCCACCAGACCTGGGCGTCCTCGACCTGCAGGTGCAGCATGAAGGCGGCAGGGGCGACGGCGGGATAGCCGTAATCGGGGAAGAAATCGGAGATGAACAGCGGCGCATTGTTGATCTGGATCTGGCTGTGGATGACTTTGCCTTCCATGCCATCGGCGTCGCGAACGTCGATAATCTGGCCGGCAAAGGCTTTTTCGTAGAAGGCGAGGGCGGCCTTGGTGCCGTCGATGCTGATATAGGGCGTTAGGCCGCTGGTGGCTGGTGCGTCGGTCATGGTGTGGTCCTCCGTTGATTGGTGTCTGCAAGTACGACGAGTGGCATCTGGCGACTTCGACAGAGCGCGTCGCTTATTTTGCAATCGCCGCCGGATCAGGCAGCGCGGGCGCGCTCAGGGCATCAAGATGGGTGCGGATATGAGCGGCTTCGGCGGGTGAATTGGCCAGCGCGATGGCGCGGTTGAAGGCGGTGCGGGCGGCAGTTGCATTGCCGAGCTGCTGCAACAAGCCGCCGCGGACGCCGTGGAAATGGAAATAGTTGTCGAGCTGGTCGGCGAGGGGGGCGATGAGGGCGAGGGCGGCTGCCGGTCCGCGGGATTTGGAGACGGCCACGGCGCGGTTGAGGGTGATGACCGGGGACGGCTGGATCACTTCGAGAATTTGGTAGAGGCGATCGATGGCGGCCCAATCGGTGCCCTCGGCGCGCAGGGCGCGGGCGTGCTGGGCGGCGATGGCGGCTTGCACCTGGTAGCTGCCGGGCGTGCCGTGGCGCACCGCCTTGTCGACCAGCGCCAGGCCTTCGGCGATCATGGGGCGGCTCCAAAGGGTGCGGTCCTGTGCGTCGAGCAGCACGATCTGGCCATTGGCATCGGTGCGGGCGGGTGAGCGCGAGTGTTGCAGCAGCATCAGGGCGCAAAGGCCCATGATTTCGGGCTCGGCGGGGAACAATTGCAGCAGCAGGCGGGTGAGGCGGATGGCCTCGTCGCAGAGTTGGGCGGCGGCGGGATCGGCATGGCCGCGCGAATAGCCCTCGTTGAACACCAGATAGAGCATGATGGCGACAGTGCCGAGCCGTTCCTGCCGCGCCACGGCGTCGGGCGGATCGAAGGGCGTGTCATTGGCGGCGACGCGGGCCTTGGCGCGGGTTATGCGCTGTTCCATCGCCGTCTCGCGGACAAGGAAGGCGCGGGCGATCTGCGCGGTGGGAACGCCGGCGACGATGCGGAGCGCCAGCGCGATCTGCTGGTTGGCGGGCAGGTCGGGGTGGCAGCAGATGAACAGCAGGCGCAGAATGTCGTCGCGGTAATGCTCGCCGTCGAGGCGCTCGGCCATATCGGCTTCGGTGTCATCGAGATCCGACAGCAGGTCTTCGGGCGGCAGGGCGACATTGCGGCGGGTCTTGCGGATGGCGTCGACGCCCGAATTGCGGCCGACAAAGATCAGCCAGGCAGTCGGATCGCGCGGTGGACCCTTTTCGGGCCAAGTGCGAATGGCGCGCAGGCACGCCTCCTGGAAGGCTTCCTCGGCGGTATCGAGCTGGCGGAAATAGCGCAACAGCGCACTGACCGCCTGTGGGCGGGCGGCGGCAAGCGCAGCGCCGATCCAGGCATTGTCGGTCATGTGGCCCCGCTTCCTGCCGCGATGGTGTGGGGGAAGAACAGGGAGACAGGGCGCAGTTCATAGGCGCCGATGCCGGGATTGGCCACGGCCAGGTCCTTGGCAAAGGCGATGGCCTCATCGAGCGTATCGGCCTCGACGACGTAGAAGCCGAGGAACTGCTCCTTGGTTTCAGCAAACGGGCCATCGATGACCATGGTGCCGGTGGCGGACTTGCGCAAAGTGGTGGCCGCAGTGGTGGGCAGCAGGCGGGCGACCGGGCCCATCTTGCCCTTGGCAGCCATATCGCCCTGGACCTTGGCGAGACGTGCCATGCAGGCATCGTCCTCCTCCTTGGTCCAGGAAGCGACGGCGTTTTCATCGTTATAGCAGAGGATGGCGTATTGCATGGCGTGTCCCTGTCATGAGGTTATGACGGACGACTATGCCCAAGACAGACACGGCTTGCAGCCTTTTTTGCTTTCTCACCTCGCCCCTCTGGGGAGAGGTGAGGAAGGGTTACGCGATTGGCGGGGATTGACTGCGAGCGATGGTCGCGGTGCCGCCGATGGAGGCGAGGACGATGCAGGCGATGCCGGCGATCTGCGAGGGGCTGAGCCGTTCGGACAGGATGATGAAGCCTGCAATCGCCGCGAGGCCCGGATGGGCGCTGGCGAGGATGGAGAACAGGCGCGTCGGGATGTGGGGCAGGGCGATCATGTCGAGGGTGTAGGGGATGGCGCTGGACAGCAGGGCCACGCCCAGGGCAATTGGCAGGATGGCGGGATCGATGAGGGCCATGCCGGCTTCGGCGATGCCGAAGGGCAGGGCGATGATGGCTGCAAGGCCGACGCCGAGGGCGGCGATATGGGGGCCACCACCGGTGCCGGCGCGCTGGCCGAAGACGATATAGCCGGCCCAGCAGATGCCGGTGGCAAGCGCCAGGGCAATGCCGAAGGGGTCAAGCGCGCCGCTCATCTTGCCGAAGGGCAGGAGGGCGACAAAGCCGAGCAAGGCCATGGCAATCCAGACGAAATCGAGCGGTTTGCGGGAGCCCGCCAGAGCCACGGCGAGCGGGCCGGTGAATTCGAGGGCGACGGCAATGCCTAGAGGAATGCGGGCGATTGCGCCATAGAACAGCAGGTTCATGGCGCCCATGGCGGCGCCGTAGAGCAGTACGGCACGCCATTGGCGGGCGTCGAGCTTATGGCGCCAGGGGCGGAACAGGGCCAGCAACACCAGCGCCGCCAGGGTCAGCCGCAGCGCGGTAGCGCCCGAGGCACCGACTGCGGGAAACAGGCCCTTGGCCAGCGAGGCGCCGATTTGCGTCGCCACCATGCCGAGGGCGATGAGGGTGACGGGCAGGATGATGGAGGACGGGCGCACAGGAAGGCCTTCGGAATTGCGCCGCTGGCCTAGCAGGGTTTGTGGGCAATTCCCACTGCGTCATTCCGGCGACGGGGAGAATCCATTCGTTCTTTTTGTGTTCCCACGCCTTCGCGGCAATGGCGCCGTGCTTTATGTAGGTGCGATAGGTTCCGTGAGTCTGCCTCGCCGCAGCATCGGGCAAGAGGAGGTTGATTATGGAATATCGGTTGCTGGGCCGTTCAGGGCTCAAGGTTTCGGTGCTGACCATGGGCACGATGACGTTTGGCGGCAGCGAGAAGGTCGGCCATACCGACCAGGCCAATGCCAACCGGCAGATCGACCTGTGTCTCGACCATGGCATCAACCTGCTCGATACGGCCAATGTCTACAATGCGGGCGTCTCCGAGGAGATGATCGGCGTGGCGCTGAGCGAGAACGGGCGTCGCGACAAGGCGCTGGTGGCCACCAAGGTGCGCTTCAAGATGGGCAATGGGCCCAACGAGATCGGCCTGAGCCGGCACCATATCGTGGCGCAGGCGGAGGCCAGCCTCAAGCGGCTCAAGACCGATGCCATCGACCTCTATCAGGTGCATGAATGGGATGGGCTGACCCCCATCGAAGAGACGATGGAAGCGCTCGACACGCTCGTGAAGCAGGGCAAGGTGCGCTATATCGGCTGCTCGAATTATTCGGGCTGGCACATCATGAAGGCGCTCGCCGCCGCCGATGCGCGCCACGGACAGCGTTTCGTCAGCCAGCAGATCCACTACACGCTGCATTCGCGCGAAGCCGAATATGAGCTGGTGCCGATCACGCTCGACCAGGGCCTGGGCATCCTGATCTGGTCGCCGCTGGCCGGCGGATTGCTGAGTGGCAAGTATCGTCGCGATGGCGGGCCGGAGGCGGGGCGCCATGTGGGGGGCTCGAAGGAGCCGCCGGTTCCCGATTGGAACCGTCTCTATGATATCGTCGACGTGGTCGTGGAGATTGCGGATGCACGTGGCGTATCGGGCGCACAGGTGGCGCTGGCGTGGGAACTGGGTCGCCCGGGCGTGACCTCGGTGATTATAGGCGGGCGCAGCGAAGCGCAATTCCAGGATAATCTGGCTGCGGCCGAGCTCAAGCTGACGAACGACGAGCGTGCTCGGCTGGACAAAGTCAGCCAGCCGCCGATGCTCTATCCCTATTGGCACCAGACGTTCACCGCTGCTGATCGCGCGGGCCCGATCGACATGACCCTGTTGGCCCCCTTTGTGGAAGAAGACCGCCGTGGCTGATTTTCTGTTTGAACCTTATGCTCCTGCCAGCGTGCCGATTGCACGGGGTGGGCTGTTCGCCGTGCGTCGCATCTATTGCGTGGGGCGCAACTATGCCGAGCACATCCGCGAGATGGGCAATGACGAGCGCGATCCGCCGTTCTTTTTTGCCAAGCCCGCCGATGCGCTGGTGATTGGCGGCGCGGATACGCCCTATCCCAGCCTGACCAGCGATTTCCATCACGAGATCGAACTGGTCGTCGCGATTGGCAAGGATGGCGAGAACATTGCCGAGGCCGATGCGCTGGACCATGTTTATGGTTATGCGGCGGGCATCGACATGACGCGGCGCGACCTGCAGGCCGTGGCCAAGAAGGCCGGGCGGCCGTGGGAAATGGCCAAGGGGTTTGATCATTCGGCGCCGATCGGCTCAATCGAACCGGCCAGCAATATCGGACATCCGGACAAGGGCGCGATTACACTGAGCGTCAATGGGCAGGAACGGCAGCGCGGCGATCTGGGTGATCAGATCTGGAGCGTGGCGGCGACGATTGCCGAACTGTCGCGCTTCGTGGCGCTCAAGGCCGGCGACCTGATCATGACCGGCACGCCTTCGGGCGTTAGCGCGGTGGTGCGTGGCGATGTGCTCGAAGGCAAGATCGAGGGTGTCGGCACGGTTCGGACCAAGATCATCTGATGGTTGAATGGTCGCCCCAGCAGGACGCGGCGCTCGTCGCTGTCGCCGAATGGCTCAAGGACAAGAACGGGCCGCAAGTGTTCCGCCTGTTCGGCTGGGCGGGCACGGGCAAGTCGACGCTGGCGGTGCATCTGGCGCAGGATGTGAAGAGCGTCAAATATGCGGCCTTTACGGGCAAGGCGGCGCTGGTGATGCGCAAGCGCGGCTGCAAGGGCGCGCAGACCATCCATAGCCTGATCTATACGCTGGTCAGCGAAAAGGAAGGCGAGCCGCGCTTCGTGCTGGATCCCGAATCCTCGGCTGCCGACGCCGACCTGATCGTCATCGATGAAGTCTCGATGGTGGACGAGCAGCTTGGACGGGACCTACTTTCGTTCGGGGTCAAAGTTCTCGTGTTGGGCGATCCGTTCCAATTGCCACCGGTGCAGGGGGCGGGCTTCTTCACGGCCGAAGAACCCGATATCATGCTGACCGAAATTCATCGCCAGGCGGCGGATAATCCGATCATTCACCTCTCCATGCAGGTGCGCGAGGGCGGCTTCCTCGAGCGGGGTAGTTATGGCGAGTCTGTCGTGGTCGGCCGCGAGGACGTCGATCGCGGTGCGGTGCTGCTGGCCGACCAGGTGCTGGTGGGACGCAACAAGACGCGCTTGCAATACAATGACCGGCTGCGCGAGCTGAAAGGTTTGCCCTTCCACGAGCCGGTCGAGGGCGATCGCATGGTGTGCCTGCGCAATAATCCGCGCAAGAAGCTGCTCAATGGGCAGATCTGGATTTGCACCGAAGTGACGCGCCGTACCAATGGCAAGTGGAGCCTGCTGATGGCTGATGACGAGGGCAAAGGCGAGACGCGCGTCTTGACGCACAAAGCGTTCTTTTCGGGTGAGGAAGACGCCATGAGCTGGCCCGAGCGGCGGCAATTCGACGAGTTCACTTTTGGCTATTGTCTGACTGTGCACAAGGCGCAGGGCAGCCAGTGGGACGATGTCTATCTGTTCGACGAGAGCTTTGTGTTCCGCGAGGAGCGGGCGCGCTGGCTTTATACCGGCATTACCCGCGCGGCCGAAAAGATCACGGTCGTTTCGTGACCCTGCTGCAAGTCAGTCATCAGACGGTCTACAGCTACGCCACGCCGGTGCGGTTCGGCGAGCATCGCATTCTGGTGCGGCCGCGCGACAGCATGGAGCAGACGCTGGAGCAGTTCAGCCTGCGCATCTGGCCGGAGCCCAAGGTTGTGCGCTGGATTCACGACGTGTTCGGCAATGGCATCGCCATCGCGGAGTTCGAGGGCGAGGCCAGGGAGCTGCGGATCGAGGCCAATATGGTGCTCGATCACACGCCAGAACTGACGCCGGATTTCGAGATCGATACGCGGGCGCGCCTCTATCCGTTCGAGTATGCGGCCGGAGACGCGATCGACCTGGCATCGACGACGCTGCGACAGTTTCCGGAGCAGACCGAAGTCGGCGCCTGGGCGCTGCGGTTCGTCAATGCGAGCGGGGCGACCAATACGGGCAACCTGTTGATGACGATGACTTATGCCATCAAGGAAGGGTTCAAATATCTGCGCCGGCCCGATCCGGGCACGCAGACGCCGGCGGTGACGCTGTCGAGCCGGCAGGGGACATGTCGCGATTTCGCCTGGCTGATGATGGAGGCGTGCCGGTCGCTGGGTTTTTCGGCGCGGTTCGTGACGGGCTATCTCTATTCGCCGGCGCGGGACGGCTATCATCGGGGCGGCGGGGCGACGCATGCCTGGTGCCAGGTGTATCTGCCCGGCGCTGGCTGGGTGGAGTTCGATCCGACAAATGGCATTATCGGCACGCGAGATTTGATCCGGGTGGGGGTGGCGCGGGAGCCGAGGCAGGCGATCCCGATTGCGGGAACGTTTATCGGTAGCAAAGGGGATTATATCGGCATGGAGGTCGAGGTGAAGGTGGAGCGCGTGACCTCGCCGCAGGATAGTATGGGCTGAGCGTTCATTCGTAAACGCGTTTTGACGGCCATCTAGCGCGAGTTTTCTGCGCTCCGCTGCTCACGTACTTGAGTACGCTCCGCTCCCGTGCTCAAAAACTCACGCTATCTGACTCGCCATAACACGTTTCCAAACGAACGCTGCGGCGCGGGGGAAAGTAGAATTAAACCCGCGCCACGCTCACCGCGTCGGTGGTCCATTCCTCGGTCTTGTCGCCGTCGATGGCTTCGCTCCACACCCGGATGGGCATGGAATTGACGTTGCCGTAGATGGTGGCGAAGGCCGTGTCGGCAGCGTCGCGGCCGCAGCCGATGCGGACCATGCCATCGAGCGCGGCCATGCGGGTGGCGTCGAACAGATACCAGCGGTCGCCCAGATAAGCCTCGAACACGGCATGGAAATCCTGCGGCTGCAATTGCCAGGCGTAGCACGAGACAAAGCGGGCCGGGATGCCGAGCGCGCGGCAGAAGGTGATGCCCAGATGGGCAAAATCGCGGCAGACGCCGGCGCGGGTCGAGAAGGTGTCGGCGGCGGTGGTGCTGGTGTCGCTGGAGCCGAACATGTAGTCGACTTCGCTATTGATCCAGTTGCAGATTTCGGTAACGCGCTGGAAGCCGGGCTGGATATTGCCGAACTGGCGGCCGGCAAAGCGGGCGAGCTGGTCGGAGGGGCAATACCGCGACGGATTGATATACGCCATGGTGTCGAGCGGCAGCTTTGCCACCGGCACCTCGCCGATGAAATCGGGCTGCCGGTGCACCGGATCGAGCTCGACAACGGCCTCGTAGCGCAACTGCACCGGGCCTTGCGGCGCGGTGAGGCGGAGATAGCGGTTGCCCGTATCTGCGGCGGTGTTCTCGTCGGCCTCGTATTGGGGGGTGATGGTGAGGGTTTCGTGCAGAATGGACTGCCGCCCGCCGCGCATGGCCTCGATGTTGAAAATCAGCGTTGCCGCGTCATTGACCTCATAGCCGATTTCACAGCCGACATTGAATTTCACGGGCGTTCCTCTGCCATATCGGCGTTAAACACTGGCGACGGGCCGAAGTTCCGAGGTCAGGCGCCCGAAATCTTCATCTCGCGGATTTTGCCATCGGCAAGAACGAAGGTGAAGACGCCCGGGCCGGTGTAGAAGCTGCTGGTCCAGTCGACGTTCAGGCTAATGCGATCTGGCGTCTCTTCGATGACGGAGCCGAAGGTCATGGTGCCCTTGGCGCCGATCAGTTCCTTGTCGCTCCAGCCGCGAATGGCGGTGAGGCCGGAAAAGCGGCGGCCCCAGTCTTCGACAATGCCCGACGGGGGAAAAAAGCCCAGGAAGGCGTCGGTGTCGCCGCCATTGATGGCATCGCGGACCTGAATGAGGATAGGTGGAAGGCTTTCGTGCGCCATTGCAAATCCTCCGGCGTGCTGGTTACGCCATGACAAAGCCGAACTTATCCTGATGTATCGCCTAATGTGAAGGCTTGCGGCCAAACATGCGGGATTGCTCGATTTTCCGACGCCATGCGCTTGCATGCGGAAGGCCGATACCCCATCTTGTCCGTAGAGTTTTAGTTCGACAGGTTTTTACCCACTCCGGAGGCGCCCCATGCAGCATGAAACCCCCCTGATCACCATGATCGTCGCGGGTCTTGTGCTTGCATATATATTTGGGATGATCGCGAACCGGTTCAAGATGCCCCCCTTGGTGGGATATCTGTTCGCCGGCATGCTGGCCGGGCCCTATACGCCAGGCTTTGTGGCCGACCAGGCGCTGAGCGCCGAACTTGCCGAAATAGGCGTGATCCTGCTTATGTTCGGCGTCGGCCTGCATTTTTCGCTCAAGGACCTGTTGAGCGTGCGGGCCCTGGCTATTCCCGGGGCATTGGTACAGATCGCCTTCGCCACACTGCTCGGACTGGGGCTGGCGACGCTGCTGGGCTGGGGCCTGGGCGCCGGCATCCTGTTTGGCCTGGCGCTATCGGTGGCCTCCACCGTGGTGCTGCTTAAGGCCCTGCAGGACAAGCGCCTGATCGAGACTGAAAAGGGCCGCATCGCCGTCGGCTGGCTGATCGTCGAAGATCTCGCCATGGTGCTGGCTCTGGTGCTGATCCCCGCCTTTGCCAGCCTGTCAGGCAATGCCGAAAGCGCCATCCACGATCCCTTCGTGTCGTTCGTCGAGCGCATCCTGGGCATGCAGATCGGCATTTATGGCGTGATTGCACTGACCCTGGTCAAGGTTGCGGCCTTTGTGGGCTTCATGCTGATCGTCGGACGCCGGGCGATTCCCTGGGCCTTGCATGCCACGGCCCATACCGGCTCGCGCGAATTGTTCCGTCTGGCGGTTCTGGCCATTGCGCTGGGCGTGGCGCTGGGTTCCTCGCTATTGTTCGGCGTGTCGCTGGCGCTGGGCGCATTCTTTGCCGGCATGATGCTGGCGGAAAGCGAACTGAGCCAGCGGGCAGCGCAGGAAACCCTACCGCTGCGTGATGCTTTCGCGGTGCTGTTTTTCGTTTCCATCGGCATGCTGTTCGACCCCTCCATTCTGGTCAGCCAGCCGCTGCAGGTATTGGCGACGGTGTTCATCATCGTCATCGGCAAGTCGGTGGCGGCCTTTGCGATCGTGCTGCTGTTCCGTCGACCGGTGGCCACGGCGCTGACGATTTCGGCCAGTCTGGCGCAGATCGGTGAATTCTCGTTCATCCTGGCGAGTATGGGCGTGTCGCTGGCGATCCTGCCCAAGGAAGGGCAGGATTTGATCTTGGCCGGTGCGTTGATTTCCATCGTGCTCAATCCCGTGGTGTTCTGGGCCGTCGAGATGGCCAAGCCGCGGCTGGAGCAGCGGGTAGCGCGCCGTCGCGGCGAGCCCGAAGTGCGGATCGAGCCGGGCGACAATACCGTTGCGGTCGAAGGCGCGGTTGTGCCCGAAGCGCCCGCGGCAGAGGCGCCGGTTTCGGACCATGAGGACGAAGCGCAGCCAACGCGGCAGAAGGATCATACGATCCTCGTCGGTTTTGGCCGGGTAGGTCGCGTCGTCGGGCAGGGCCTCAAGGATGCAGGCGCATCGCTGGTGGTGATCGAGGATTCCGATCACAGCATCGCTTATGCGCGCTCCAAGGGCATCGAAGTGGTTAGCGGCAACGCGGCCAGCGCCGACGTGCTGAAGCTGGCCAACCTGGCGCAGGCCAAGGTGTTGATGATGGCCATCCCCAATGGTTTTGAAGCCGGGACGGTGGTCGAGGTTGGCCGCAAGATCAATCCGGGCATCCGCATTCTGGCGCGGGCGCATTCGGAAGACGAAGAGAACCATCTGCGGCACCTGGGCGCCGACCAGGTGATCATGGGCGAGCGCGAGATCGGCCTGGGCATGCTGGCCTGGCTGCGCGGCGAACGCACCGAGGATATCGTCGACACGGCCCCGGTGCCGCCGGTGGAGCCCAAGCTGGCACCGGTGGACAATATTCTGGAAAAGGCCGCGGCGACCGCTGCGGTGGTTGCGGCCCAGCCCCCGGTCGCGGCCGAGGCGCCCGTGCCGGTGGAACTGGTGGCGACGCTGGAGCCGATCGATGCGGCCGAACCTGCCGCCGTGCAGCCCGCCGCAATGGCGGAAGCCGCGGCCGTGGCGGCACCCGAAAACGTCATCGAATTGCCGCCGCCCGAAGCGCCGGCTGCGCCGCTCGAGGATGTGGCGGTGATCAAGGCGGTCGAGGCAGCGCCGGTTGGGGCGACGGAACCGGTGGTCGGTGAAGAGGCCACTATCGTCGAGGCTGCAACACTGGAAAGCGTCGAGGCGACGCCGGCCGTGGCAGAGACGCCGCAGGAGATTGCCGAGCCCGCCTTGCCTGCCGAAGAGACGCCCGAAGAAGAGGCGGCGGAAGACGAGATTTATGAAGGCAGCCCGGTGATCGTGCCGGAGGCGCCTGGGATTGCGGATGCGGCCCCCGACGAACTCGCGGCTGTGCCTCCGGCCGAGCCGGTGAGCGAGGTGCAGGCCGAAATCACGGCCGAGGCTGAGGCAGAAATCGAAGCTGAGGATGAAGTCTCCGAGGGTAGTCCGGTAGTTTCGCCTGAAGCCGAGCCTGCGCCGGAGCCGAGCAAGCCCGAAGAGTCCAAAGTGCCGCCTGTCGTGCCAGAACCCAAGATTTGAAGGTCACTGAGCTTCGATGATTTCGCAGAAGGCCAAATATGCTTTGCGCGCGCTGGTATCGCTGGCGCGGGCTCAGCGTGGCGCCACGATGATGATCGGCGATATTGCGCGCGAGCAGGCGATCCCCAAGAAATTTCTCGAACAGATTCTTCTGGAGTTGAAGCGCGCCGGGTTTGTGGCCAGCCGGCGCGGGCGGACCGGAGGCTATGAATTGCTCAAGGCGCCCGAGGAAATTCGCTTCGGCGAGGTGCTGCGGCTGATCGATGGGCCGATCGCGCCGCTGCCCTGTTTGTCCAAGATTGCCTATCGCAAATGCGAGGATTGCCGCGAGGAAAGCTCCTGCGAAATCCGGCATGTGTTCGAGCGGGTGACGCTGGCAACGCGGGCAGTGCTCGACAGTACAACTCTGGCGGATTCGCTGCGGCTGGAAGATCTTCCGGTCTAGGCAAAAGAAAAGGGTCGCATTGCTGCGACCCTTCCATGAGTATTCGGCCTCAAGTGCCTGACGATTTCTCGTCTGAAGGAAGTGTGTTCTAGCCGAGGCTTACCCCCGACACGAACACATTATATCCAAGACCCTCTTCGAGCGCCGTAATCTCATAAGCCATTGGATCACCTCCTTCACGTTGGTTGAACATGAGGAAAGCATGCGCCCGTTTTTCCGACCTGTAAATAGGCCCATTTATGAACGAAACGCGAACTAACTATGAACGAACACGGATTATATTTTACGTGATCGACAGTGTGGCGTGAACGACTCAGTTCAGGCGCGCGCCTTTTTGGGGCGCGAGCGGAGCTGGAAGATGGTGGCGGCGAAGACGCCGAGGGCGACGATGCCGATGATGATGGTGGCCAGCGCATTGACGTCGGGCGAGACGCCGAGCTTGACCTTGGAGAAGATCACCATGGGCAGGGTGGACGAGCCGGGGCCGGAGACGAAGCTGGCAATCACCAGATCGTCGAGCGAGAGGGTGAAGCCGAGGAGCCAGCCGGACACCAGGGCGGGCGCGATGATGGGCAGGGTGATGTCGAAGAAGACCCGGGCCGGCGTGGCGCCGAGGTCCATGGCGGCTTCTTCGAGGCTCATGTCGAAATCGGCGAGGCGCGACTGCACCACGACGCACACATAGGCCATGCAGAAGGTGGAATGGGCGAGGATAATGGTGAGCATGCCGCGGCCGGCGGGCCAGCCCAGAATGCTCTCCATGCCGACGAACAGCAGCAGCAGCGACAGGCCGGTGATGACGTCGGGCATCACCAGCGGCGCCGAGACCATGCCGGAGAGCACCGTGCGGCCGCGGAAGCGGCGGAAGCGGACCAGGGCGATGGCGCAGAGCGTGCCCAGCACCAGCGCGATGGTGGCCGAGACGGCGGCGATGCGCAGGCTCAGCCAGGCGGCGCCCAGCATTTGGGGATCGGCGAACAGCTCGCCATACCACTTGGTGGAAAAGCCTGACCAGACGGTGACCAGCTTGCTTTCGTTGAACGAGAACACGACCAGCGAAATGATCGGCGCGTAGAGAAAGACGAAGCCCAGGATCGCCATTGTGGGCAAGAACCAGCCGCGGCGCATTATTTGGCCCTCGCTGTGTCTTGCACGGCGTCCTGCGCCTTCTGCAGCAGCATGATCGGCACCACGACAACGACCAGCATGGCGATGGCCACGGCGGCGGCGCGCGGCCAGTTGGTATTGGTGAAGAACTCATCCCAGAGCACGCGGCCGATCATCAGCGTTTCGGGCCCGCCCAGCAAAGACGGGATGACGAATTCGCCGATGGCCGGGATGAAGACCAGCATCGAGCCGGCGATGACGCCCGGCATGGAGAGCGGCAGGGTGATGGAGAAGAATGTCCGCATCGGGCGGCCGCCCAGATCGGCAGAGGCTTCGAGCAGCGCGCCGTCGAGCTTCACCAGATTGGTGAACAGCGGCAGGATCATGAAGGGCAGGTAGGTGTAGACGATGCCCACATAGACGGCGAAATCGGTCTGCATCATCACCAGCGGCGGAATGTGGAACACCCCCAGGATCTGGTTGATGACGCCATTGCCGCGCATGAAGCCGGTCAGCGCGTAGACGCGCAGCAGGAACGAGGTCCAGAACGGCAGGATCACCAGCATCAGCAGGATATTGCGCCAGCGATCGGACGAGCGGGCGATGAAATAGGCCATCGGAAAGCCGATCAGCAAAGCGAAGATGGTCGAGATGAAGGCGATCTTGATGGAGTTGAGGTAGGCCGCGACATAGAGGCTGTCGGTGAACAGGCGGACATAGTTGGAGAGGTGCAGGGTCAACTGCACGGTGCCGTCCTCGGTGGTGAGGAGATCGGAATAGGGCGGCTTGCCGAATTGTTTGGTGGCGAGAGATATGCCGAAGACGACGGCGAGGGGGACGAGGAAGAAAACGGTCAGCCAGATGGCGGGCGCAGCGATGACGAGGGCGCGGCCGGACAGGCCAACGGCGGCGAAAGCGCGCTCGATGCCGGTCCAGGGACGACGGCGGGGCGGGGCGGGGTTGTCGATGTCGAAGGAGCTCATGTGCGAGCTCCGGCGGCGGGCGCGGAGCTAAAGCCCCTCCCCCTTGAGGGGAGGGGTTGGGGTGGGGGGAGATCGCAAAGAGGGTGGAGATTTGGGACGCCACTCTTGTGGGGGCTTCCCCCCACCCTGGCCCTCCCCTCAAGGGGGAGGGGACCGATCGAGTGTGTGGTGACGTTCGCGCTCATACCGTCAGCACCGAGCCGGCGTCGTTGTGCCAGGTGCAGAAGACCGGCTCGTCCCAGGTGATGGCGTCGGGATTGCCACGCACGGTGTTGGTCTGGGTGACGCGCAGGCGTTTGCCGCTGTCGAGGAGGATCTGGTAGACGCTCATGTCGCCGAGGTAGCCGATGTCTTCGACCAGGCCCTTGGTGACATTGGCGTCGCCTTCGGGGCGTTCGCGGCTGAGGGCGATCTTTTCGGGGCGGATGGCCCACCACAGGATCTGGTTGGGGGCGCAATCGACGCCGTGACCGACGAAGATATCGCAGCCGAGTTCCGCCGAGCGGATGCGGACATGGTCGGCCTCGTCCTCGGTGACGACGCCCTCGACCATGTTGACCGAGCCAATGAAGCCCGCGACGAACTTGGAATTGGGGAATTCGTAGATATCGGTGGGCTCGCCGATCATGGCGATTTCGCCGTAGTTCATCACGCCGATGCGGGTGGCCAGCGACATGGCCTCTTCCTGGTCGTGGGTGACGACGATGAAGGTGACGCCCAGCGTTTCCTGGATTTTGACCAGCTCGAACTGGGTCTCCTCGCGCAGCTTCTTGTCGAGCGCGCCGAGGGGTTCGTCGAGCAGCAACAATTTGGGGCGTTTGGCGAGCGAGCGAGCCAGGGCGACGCGCTGGCGCTGGCCCCCGGAGAGCTGGTCGGGGCGGCGCTTGCCGTAATCCTGGAGTTTGACGAGGGACAGCAGTTCGGCGACGCGGTCGGCGATCTCGGCCTTGGGCAGGTGGTCGCGCTTGAGGCCATAGGCGATGTTCTGTTCCACGTTCATATGCGGGAACAGCGCATAGGATTGGAACATCATGTTGACGGGGCGGTTATAGGGCGCCACGCCGGTCATATCCTGGCCGTCGATTTCGATCTTGCCCGAGGTAGGCTCCTCAAAGCCCGCCAGCATGCGGAGCAGAGTAGATTTGCCCGATCCGGAGCCGCCGAGCAGACAAAACAGTTCGCCCTTGTAGATGTCGAGAGAGACGTCCGCGACGGCGTAAACGTCACCGAATTTCTTGGTGACGTTGCTGATCCGAACGAACGGTTTTGCCGATGGATCGCGCCAGGGCCGAGTGTCAGCAGCAATCTGAGGCTTCTTTGCCATGGCGCGATGTAAACTCTACTCTGGCGGCCATCTGCCGCGATTTTCTGCGCTTCCGGTGCTCACGTACATAAACGTACGCTCCGCTCCGGTTCTCGAAAATCACACCAGCTGACTCACCAGAGCGATTTTCCATTCGCGCCATCCGGTGCCGGACGACGAAGAAAGGCGGAGCCGAAGCCCCGCCTCAAATGTCTTACTGGCCGGTCTTGATCTTGGTCCAGGTGCGGGTCAGCACTTCTTCAAAATCGGGATTGTGCGCGCTCAGCACGAAAGCCTTGGCGATGGTTTCGGCAGGCGGATAGATGCCCGGATTGTTCTTGACCGCGTCATCCACGAACTCGGTCGCCTTGAGGTTGGGGTTGGCATAGAACACCGTATCGGTGATCGCGGCGACGACCTTGGGCTCGAGGATGTAGTTGATGAACTTCATCGCATTGTCCGGATGCGGCGCATCGGCGGGAATGGCTAGGAAATCGAACAGGGTCGCGGCGCCTTCCTTGGGGATGACATATTTGACTTCGGCGGGTGTTGCGGCCTTGGCAGCGGCGTCGATCGCCTGGAACACGTCGCCCGAATAGCCCAGGGCCACGCAGGTTTCGCCATTGCCCAGGTCGTCGATATACTGGCTGGAGCTGTAGTAGCGGATATAGGGCTTGATCGAGGTCAGCAGTGCCTCGGCCTTGGCGAGGTCGTCCTCGCTCTCCGAATTGGGATCGAGCCCCAGATAGTTCAGTGCGATGCCGACGACTTCGGACGGGCTATCGAGCAGGCTGATGCCGCAGGAGGCCAGCTTTTCGGCATTTTCGGGCTTGAAGATCAGGTCCCAGCTATCGATCGGGGCAGCATCGCCCAAAGCTTCCTTGACCTTGGCGACATTGTAGCCGTAGCCGATGGTGTTGATCATGTAAGGCACGGCATGGGCGTTATCGGGGTCTTGCTTGGCAGCAGTCGCCATCACGGCGGGGTCGAGATTGGCGAGGTTGGGCAGCTTGGATTTATCGAGCGGCAGGATCAGGTCGGCCTTGATCTGGCGTTCGAGGAAATTGCCCGAGGGCACGACGATGTCATAGCCCGATGAGCCAGCCAGGAGCTTCGCATCGACGATCTCGTTGTTGTCGTAGACGTCGTAATTGACCTTGATGCCGGTTTCCGCCTCGAAATTGGCGATGGTGTCCTCGGCAATGTAGTCTGACCAGTTATAGACGTTGAGCACGGCTTCTTCCTGGGCCACGGCGGGGGCCGCGACCATCAGGGCGCCAAGGGCGAGGACGAGCGATTTGTTCATCTGGATTGCACTCCTGTAGTGGGTCGATTTTTGGTGTTTTGCGCGTGGCGATGGGCGACGCCGGACGCGCTTATCTTTGCGGGCCGGGAAGGATTGAAAAAACGAACAGGGTTGCACCAAGGGGATGCCGGCGGGCATCGGGACAGTCGCTGGTCATGGGCCCGGGGCCGGGCGCGTATCGATCCGCCAATGGGGCGCAATCAATGATGATCGTCTTCAGCGAAGTAACCCTTGGCGCGAGGAATATGGGGGCAAGCTAGAGCCAAAATTGCGGGGCGACAAGAGATTGCGTGGCAAGATTTTGCAGGGGTTGACGCGCGGCGCGCCGCAAGCGCAAAACCGGCACAACAGGGCCGCAGCAGGCGGCCGTTTGACCCAAGTGACGGAGCGCAAAAATGAGCGCCAAAGCCTATCTGTCGATCAGCAATGAAGTGAAGTCTGCCCTGGCGGCCGGCAAGCCGGTTGTGGCGCTGGAATCCACAATCATCACCCATGGCATGCCCTATCCGCAGAACCTGGAAATGGCCAAGAATGTCGAGGCCGTGGTGCGCGCGAACGGCGCGGTGCCGGCGACGATCGCCATCATGGACGGGCGTTTTGCGGTCGGTGTTTCGGGCGACGATCTGGAGCGGCTGGCGCTGGAGGGCGGCAAGGCGGCCAAGGCGTCGCGGCGCGACGTGGCGGCGCTGCTGGTGCAGGGCGGCATGGCGGGCACCACGGTGGCGACCACGATGCAGATCGCGGCGCTGGCGGGGATTGCCATTTTTGCTACTGGCGGCATTGGGGGCGTGCATCGCGGGGCCGAGGACACGTTCGATATTTCGGCTGACCTCGAGGAACTGAGCCGCACGCCAGTGGCGGTGATTTGCGCGGGGGCCAAGTCGATCCTCGATATCGGCAAGACGCTGGAAGTGCTGGAGACCAATGGGGTGCCGGTGCTGGGTTATGGCACGGACGATTTCCCGGCGTTCTGGGCGCGGATCAGCGGACATAAGGTGGATCACCGCTTCGACGATGTTGCCGATCTCGCCAAGGTGGTGGCGTTGCAGATCGAACTGGGCATGGGGGGCGTGCTGATCGCCAATCCGATCCCCGAAGCCGATGCGCTGGACGCAGCCAGCATCGAGGCGCGCATTGCCGAGGCTATTCGCGGCGCCGATACCGAAGGGGTGTCGCGCAAGGCGTTGACGCCGTTCCTGCTCAACCGCATTTTCGAATTGACCGAAGGCAAGTCGCTCAAGTCCAATATCGCGCTGGTGGAAAATAACGCCAAGGTGGCGGCGCAGATCGCAGTGGCGCTGGCCGCGCGGACCCAGCCCAAGCCGGCGATCCGCCGCGCATGAGCCGTCAGGTTCTCGTCATCGGCGATGTGATGACCGATGTTATCGTCATGCCGGAGGGGCCATTGGTTAGGGGCAGCGACCGGCGCGCCAAGGTGCGCAGCCGGCCCGGCGGCTCGGGCGCCAACCAGGCGGTGTGGCTGGCCGCCATGGGGGCCGAAGTGGGGCTGGTGGCGCGGGTTGGCGACGAAGAGCTGCATATGTACGAAAACTACTTTCGCGGACTGGGCGTGGTGCCGTTTCTAGCCGGCGACAAGGAATTGCCATCGGGCGTGCTGGTGACCATCGTTGATCCGGATGGGGAGCGGAGCTTTCTGACCGATCGCGGGGCGAACCTGAACCTGTGTGCCGACGATCTGTCGGAGAGCCTGCTCGACGGGCTCGGTATGGTGGTCGTCTCCGGTTATTCGCTGTTCGCACCGGGACCAAGGACCGCGGTGCGCGACTTCTTATCCCTCGCCAAGGCCAGTGGCGTGGCTGTGGCCGTCGATCCGGCGTCGGAGGGGTTTTTGCTCGAAGTGGGGCCCGACAAGTTCATCGAGTGGACGGCCGGAGCGGACTGGATTTTCGCCAATCAGGACGAGGCGGAAACGCTGTGCGGCGCGGTCGAGCTGGATGTGCAGATGCGGCTGCTGGGGGCGCATTACGCCAATGTGGTGATCAAGCGCGGCCGCTTCGGCGCGGCTTTGGGCGGGTTGCACGGGATTAGGCTGACCATGCAGGCGCCGGTGGTGACGGTGGTGGATTCCACCGGGGCCGGCGATGCGTTCGCGGCGGGATTTTTGGCGGCGCATGTGGATGGGGCGAGCGTCGAGCAATCATTATCGCGCGCCATCGAGGCGGGGGCCAAGGCGGTGCGTTCGATTGGCGGGCAGCCCGCGTAAGGGCCATGGTTTGGTCCCAATCGACAGTGTTAGGTTAGGACCTGTTTTGAGGAGATATCGATGCGGAAGTTGATAGGCGCGAGCCTTTTTGGATTGATGCTGGCAAGCCCGGCAATGGCCGACGGCAAGATCTATGTGCAATTGCCGGACCTGTCGTCCTATCAGGGCAAGGAAGCCGAGGATTTCCTGCATCAGGTCGTGCTGGCCAATATTGTGTCCTCCAATTGCCCGGGCTTTGAGGCGACCGAGGAGGAATGGTCGCTGCTGACCGACTCGGCCGACATCCTGGCGCGCGAAAACCTCAGGCTGAGCGTCGATGCCTATGATGCCGACTATTATCAGCCGGCATTCTCGGCGCTCGATAATGCGCAGACCTGCGAAAAGGATGGCCCTAGCGTGAAGCCGATCCTCGACGAGCTGGTCGGCCTCGGGGGATCGCGCGAAGCCTTGCCGGATCAGGACGCCGCCTATGAGCAGTTCAGCGCGCGGCAGGCGAGCTGGGATGCGGCTCCCGCTGCGGCGCCAAGCGGAAAGACCAAGACCAAGTGAGCCTGATCGCGCAGATACTGGTCGGGCTGATCGCGCTGCTCCACCTCTATATCATGGTGCTGGAGATGTTCCTGTGGACCACGCCGCGGGGACTCAAGGCCTTCGGACAGACGCGCGAGTCAGCCGAGGCCAGCAAGACGCTGGCGGCCAATCAGGGGCTCTATAACGGGTTCCTGGCGGCCGGCCTGATCTGGGGATTGGTGCAGCCGGATCGCGAGATCGGCAGGCAGATCGAGATGTTCTTCCTCGCCTGCGTGGCGGTGGCGGGGCTTTACGGCGCGGTGACGGCCAAGCGGTCGATCCTGTTCGTGCAGACTGTGCCGGCGGTGGTGGCGATGATCGCGGTGATGTTGGCTTAACTTCACCTCTCCCTTGGGGGAGAGGTCGGCGAGCAGCGACGGGTGAGGGGGTCTTGAGCTTGCTCCTCACCCAGTAAAGGCCCCCTCACCCGACCCAAAGGGGTCTACCTCTCCCCCGAAGGGAGAGGTGAAGGGTGGTGTCGTCCCTCTTACGCCGCAAACGCCGCCAAGACGCGCACCCAGGAGCGGATGCCGCGGTGGAACGACTCCAGGTCGTATTTCTCGTTGGGGCTGTGGATCTGGTCGTCGACATGGGCGAAGCCGATCAGCAGCGTGTCCATGCCCAGGATGGTCTTGAACTCGCCGGCGACGGGGATCGAGCCGCCGGAGCCGGTGATCACGGCTTCCTTGTTCCACTCGCCGGTCAGGCCGGCCAGCGCCTGCTTTAGATAGATGCCGTCGGACGGGACGGTAATGGCGGGGGAGCCGCCATGTTCCCTAAAGGTCACCGAGCAATCGGCGGGGATGCGATCTTGCACGTGCTTGCGGAAGGCGGCGCGGATTTTGTCGGGCACCATGCCGGACACGAGGCGGAAGGAAATCTTGGCGCTGGCCTTGGCGGGGATGACGGTCTTGAAGCCGTCGCCCGTATAGCCGCCGATCATGCCGTTGATTTCGCAGGTTGGGCGCGACCAGGTTTGTTCCAGAACCGAGCGGGCGGTTTCGCCGGCGGGGATGGAGAGGCCCGCTTCGGCGAGGAAGGCCTTTTCATCGAAGCCGAGGCCCTGCCACTGCGCCTTGACGGCGTCGGGGACTTCGGCGACGTCGTCGTAAAAGCCCGGCAGGGTAACGCTGCCATCGGGGGCGCGCAGGCTCGCGATGATTTCGGCAAGCACCTGATTGGGATTGCGGGCGGCATTGCCGAACATGCCCGAATGCAGGTCCTTGGACGCGCAGGTGATTTCGATTTCCTCGCCGACGAGACCACGTAGCATAGTGGTGATCGAGGGGGTCTTGCGGTCCCACATGTCGGTGTCGCAGACCAAGGCAATATCGGCGCGCAATTCGTCGGCATTGGCGGCCATGAAGGGGGGCAGGTTCTTGCCGCCGCTTTCTTCCTCGCCTTCGAGCATCAGAGAGACGCGGACGGGCAACGAGCCATTGACGTTTTTCCAAGCGCGGCAGGCTTCCACGAAGGTCATGAGCTGGCCCTTGTCGTCGGAGGAGCCGCGCCCGACGATGATCTTGCGGCCGTTGGCGTCGTCCTTGATCACCGGCTCGAACGGATCGGTGTGCCACAGGTTCAGCGGATCGACGGGCTGGACGTCATAGTGGCCATAGAACAGCACATGCGGGCCGGTCGTGGCATTGTCGTGGGCGACGACGACCGGATGGCCGGGCGTCGGGCGGGCGGCGGCGGTAAAGCCCTGGCCGGTCAGATCATCGACCAGAAACTGCGCGGCGCGCTGGCACTCGGCCGCATAGGCCGGATCGGTCGAGATCGACTTGATGCGCAGCAGGGCCTTAAGGCGCTCGAGGCTGTTGTCGAGATCGGCATCGACGCGGGCAAGGACAGCGTCGAGCGTGGCGGGGGCGATGGTCATGGGTAGAACTTCCGATTTGATTTGGCGCGACCATGGCGCGGGGCGAGGAAGCCTGTCCAGCCGATTTATGATGAATCGAACATGAACGGGGTGCTCAAGCGGGCGTCAGTTGGAACCATTTATGGTTAACGCAAGTTCGGATGTTCTGAACGCGAACCAAAGGAGTTTCCCATGCATCTTTCGGCCACAGCCATCACGGCGTTGCTGCTTGCTGCCGGCGTGGGCAGCCTGACCGAGGCCGCGCCAGCATCCACTATCGGCCGCACCGCCTCCGCGACGGCGCCGATATCGACACCGCAATTCCTGCAGGGCAAAGCCGGCGACGGCCATGTCAGGCAGGCGATGGCCGCCTGATCCTAGTTATTGCCTGACCTCCTTCCTCCCATGCACAAACTTCAAGCCTCGGTCTCGTACCGGGGCTTTTTTCTTGGTCGGGAACCGATTGCGTGGCGCCGGTCGTTGAGCGAGTGGAGACCGCACATGACCAAGACCGCAGCGCTGCAGCCGATCGAGCCGATGGAAGCCAGGAGCGTGGATGAATTGTCCGAGGATGACGGCTGGCAGTTCGAGCCGAAATGGGATGGCTTTCGCTGCATCGCCGTGCGGAGTGGCGACGCGGTGGCGTTGTTCGCCAAATCGGGCAAGCCGCTGGGGCGGTATTTCCCCGAGATGGTGGCGATGATCGCCGGGCTGCCCGGCGGGCACTTCGTGCTGGACGGCGAACTGGTGATTGAGGCCGCAGGCGAGTTGTCGTTCGATGCGTTACAGATGCGGTTGCACCCCGCCGAGAGCCGGGTGCGCAAGCTTGCTGCGGAAACGCCGGCGCTGTTCATTGCTTTCGATATGCTGGCCAATGCGGAAGGCGACCTGACTGGGTCGAGCCTGGAAGTGCGCCGTGTGGCGCTGGAGGGGTTTGTGGGGGCGGCCAAGGCGCCGGGATTGCGGCTGTCGCCGTTCACGCGTGATCGCAAGCAGGCGGCCAAATGGCTGGAGAAGGTGGGCGGGGCACTGGATGGCGTCATCGCCAAGCGACTGGATGGGCCGTATCTCAGCGGCGAGCGGGCCATGCTCAAGGTCAAGCGCATTCGCTCGGCCGATTGCGTGGTGGGCGGGTTTCGCTATGGCACGGACAGCAAACTGGTTGGCTCGCTGCTGCTGGGACTGTTCAATGATCAGGGGCTGCTCGACCATGTCGGGTTCACCTCCGGCCTTGCGGCGGGGGAAAAGCCGGAGATCACCGAGCGGTTGGAAGCGCTCAAGGGACCGCCGGGTTTTACCGGCGACGCGCCGGGCGGGCCGAGCCGGTGGTCGAGCGAGCGATCAAGCCAGTGGGAGAGCCTGCGCCACGAACTGGTGGTCGAGGTGCTGTATGATCATGTGACGGGCAATCGGTTCCGCCACGGCACCAAGCTGCATCGCTGGCGCCCGGACAAGGCGCCGCGCCAGTGCACGTTCGAGCAATTGGAGCCGGCGCGGAAGCCCGAGGGCGTCGTGGCGAAGACGATTGCCGGCGGCTAGGAAGCGCCGGCAATCGTGCCATCGGGGCTAAAAGAACAGATCGTCCAAGTCCGCTTCGGCCGAGGCCTCGCTAGCAATAACCGGCGGTGGCGCGGTGAGGTCCTTGCCGAAGAGCTGTTCGTGGATGCGGCGTTCGGCGTCCATGGTGTATTTGGTCCGCAAGGCGGACAGCACCGCGGCCAGTGCTTCGGACGGTGGATCGATGTGGTCGGCCGAGTATTGGACGATGAGGACGTGCATGTCGGCCATGGCTTCGGAAATGGCGGACTGGTCGGCAAAGCTGGAGGCCGCCTCGCCCAACAGGTTGACGACCTTGGGGCCATCGAGGTTGAGCACGCCAAGCGCTTCGGCCAGCGTCTGATCGACGGTTTCGAGCAGGCCGAGGGCGGCGGTGGCTTCCTGCTCCAGTTGGCCGACCTGCCCGGCGGCGTCGCCAGAGGCAGCGGCGCCGAAAGACTGGGCCAGCCCCGCGGCTTCGTGGAGGCCACTCATGGCGGTTTCGGCTGCGGCAACGGTTTCGCCGGTGAGTTCGCGCAATTGGCTGGCAATGACATTGAGGGCGGTGCCGCGCGGTCCGAGCTGGGCGCATTTGACGGCGGCGTTGAGGCTGACAAGGCGCATATTGGCCTCGATTTCCTGCACGGCCTCTACGTGGCCGAGCAGGGATTGCACGGTGGCCTGCACGGCACCGGCGACGATTTCGAGCTTGCCGCGCTCGGTTTCGCAATCGCGCAACACCTCTGCGGCGTGGCGGAGCTGGTCGCTGAGGGCGGCGAGCGGGGATTGGGCGCCGGCCTTGCCCTGGCCATAGATATCGCGGCTGCGCACCATGATGGTGCGGGCGTCGGTCGCCAGATCGCTAAGGGCGTTGGCGGCATCGGCGACGTCCCCCGTGAAGGCTTCGGCGGCGCTGGCCAATTGGGCGGCTTGCAGGCTGGTGATGGCGGCGAGGGCGGCGTCGTGCTCCTCGGAGGACAGATTGGCGCCAGCGACGCTGTTACCGTCAAACAGGTTGGCCAGGGTTTCGAGCGCGGTTTCGACATGTTCGAGGCGCTGGCGGGTGGCGTCGCCGACCTGCAGGGCCATGACGGCGCTGGCGATGCGGCCGCCGATCTGGCGCGAGACGCGGCCGGTTTCGGCGCTGCCGTCGACCGAGGCCTGGCGCTGGCGGGTGACCGCCTCGAGGCTGCCGTCCATGCTGGCGGCAAGGCCACTCAACGTATCGGCATGGGCGGCCTCGAAATGGGCACGCTGTTCGGCGGCGCGGCGCACTTCGTCGGTCAATTGGCGGTAGACCGTGGAGAATTCCTGGATGGTGCGGCTGGCGCTTTCGCTGAGCTTGGCGATGTCGGTGGTGAAGACCTCGAAATCATCGCCGTCGCCGACAATGCCAGCGGCCACGACGCGGGCATTGATGGCGACGATGCCCATCATCTTGACCGTGCGGCGCAGGTCCGAAATCGGGTGGTCGGCAGCGGCAACGACGCTGACAAGGCGCGCGAGATCGGCCTGTTCGGTCGCGAAGACGGCGGCGATGGCCTGGGATTCGGTGCCGATAGCGGCGAGGCGCGCGGAAGCCTCGTGTAGTTCGGGGCTTTCCAGACTCTGCGGCAGGGCCTCGAAAATGCGGGTGATGCGGTTGAGCATGGCCGCGCCCTTGGTCAGGCGATCGCCGACCGCCACGAAGGTGGTTTCGATGCGTTCGCGGGGCTCGACGATACCGGGCACGAGGGCCCGCAGGTCGCTGGCGGTGGGCAGGGCAGTTTGGGTCTGGCGGGCGAGGGCCGTCATTTGGTGATCCCTGAGGCGGTGCGGGCGTAGACGGTGATTTCGTTGGCGACGCGGCCCAGTGCTACCACCTTGGCGGCGGCGCCGCGCTGGATGGCTTCCTTGGGCATGCCGAAGACCACGGAGCTTTCTTCGTCCTGGGCGACCGTATAGCTGCCGGCCTGGCGCATTTCGAGCAGGCCGCGCGCGCCATCGTCGCCCATGCCGGTCAGGATGATGCCCATGGCATTTTTGCCGGCGGTTTGCGATGCGGAGCGGAACATCACGTCCACGGAAGGGCGGTGGCGCGAGACGTGCGGGCCCTCGACGACGTTGACGGTGTAGCGGGAGCCGGCGCGGTGCAGCAGCATGTGCAGGTTGCCGGGAGCAATGAGGACGCGGCCAGCCTGGACCACGTCGCCGTCCTCGGCTTCCTTGATCTCCATGGCGCAAATGCCGTTGAGGCGGCGGGCGAAGGCGTTGGTGAACTTTTCCGGCATGTGCTGGACGATGATGATGCCCGGCGTGGTGGCGGGCAGGGCCTCGAGCACTTCACGCAGGGCTTCGGTGCCGCCGGTGGAGGCGCCGATGCAGATGATGGGTTCGGTCACCGGCATCTTGGCGCGCTGCGAGGCGGCGCGAGCCTCGGAGTGGGGCGGGATGATCGCGTCGGCGTTAAGCTTGGCCTCGACGGTGAGGCGCGGCGCCGGCTTGTGGACGCCACCACGGAACTTGGCATGGGCAGCGGCCTTGGCGGCGTCGCAGATGCGCATCCGCGATTCCTTGAGGAATTCGGCGGTATCGACGCGCGGCTTGGTGACGACGTCGACGGCGCCGGCCTCGAGCGCCTGCATCAGCGTGTCGGAGCCGGCTTCGGCCAGCGAGGAGCAGATGACGACGGGGATGGGGCGTTGGCTCATGATCTTGCGCAGGAACGTCAGCCCGTCCATGCGCGGCAGCTCGATATCGAGGAACATGACGTCGGGCACTTCCTGGCGGATGCGCTCGACGGCCACATAGGGATCGGCGGCGGTGGCCATGACTTCCAGATCGGGATCGCCATTGATGATCTCGCTCAGCGTCATGCGCACGGAGGCGCTGTCATCGACGATGAGAACGCGAATCTTGCGATGGGAGCCGGGCTGGTTGGCTTCAGGCATGGGCGCGCTCACGGCTTCTGGAAAACGGCGGGCGCGACCTGGCGCATGGTAATGCTGGTCCCGATCATGGATTCGGAATGGCCAAGGACCAGATACCCCCCGGGGCGTAAATGTTTGATCAACTTGAGGATCACGGCTTCCTGATCGGCCTTCTCGAAATAGATCAGCACATTGCGCAGGAAGATGATGTCGACGTCGCTATCGAAGGGATAGGACTTGTCCATGAGGTTGAGGCGGGCGAAGCGCACCAGGCGGCGCAATTCGGGCACGATGCGCACTTCGGAGCGGGTGCCGGCCTTGCGGGCGAACATCAGGTAGCGCGACTGCTTGGCCTGCGGCACAGGGCTGATCATTTCGGCCGGATAGACGGCGCGCTGGCCCTGCTCCAACACGGCGGTCGAGATATCGGTGCCCAGGATGGAGAAGCGGAAGTCGGCACGCTGCTGGGCCAGATCGGCCAGCACCATGGCCAGCGTATAGGCCTCGGCGCCGGTGGAGCTGGCAGCGCTCCAGATTTTGAGCATGGGCTGGCGCTCGCCGCGGCGCAATTCCAGCAAAGCGGGCACCATTCGCTGTTCGAGGCAGTCGAAATGCTCGGGCTCGCGGAAGAAATCGGTCTTGTTGGTGGTCACCGCATTGATCAGGAAGGGGCGCTCGGCGACGAGGCCATCCTTCTTGAACAAGTAGGCGCAATAGGCGTCGAAGCTGTCGAGACCCAGGACGCGGATGCGCTTGCGCAGGCGGCCTTCCACCATCAGGCGCTTGGCGGGCGGCAGCTTGATGCCGACCTCATCGCCGATCAGGGTGGCGATGCGCTTGTAGTCGAGCGCGGTGAGGTGATCGTCTTCGTCGTCGATGCGGATAGCGGCGGCGGTACGAGCGGGAAGGGACACAATAAACTCCGGCCGGTGGCGGCACGTCGGATCCCGCTTCTGCGGGGCGACGTGCCGGAAGGGTTCAGGCAGCCTGCGTCACGGGCGCCGCAGAGGCGCCCAGCAGGATGTCGAGATCGAGCACGGTAACGAACTTACCGTTGCGTCGACCGATGCCGGCAATGCAGCGCCCGTTCCAGGCGCCGCTGATCGAGGGTGGCGGATCGAGCTCGTCGTCGTCGAGGATCGTCACCTCGAAGACCCGGTCGGTTCGGAGGCCAAGCCGACGCTCGCCATCAGCGCCGTCAATCGACAGCACCACGATGCGGGTGTTCTCGGTGTCGTCCCTGGGCTCCATGTCGAGCGTCAGGCGCAGGTCGAGCACCGGAATGCCCTGGCCGCGGACATCGATCATGCCGAGCAGGTTGGCGGGAGCCTGGGGCAGGCGCGCGATCGGGCGCATGTCCAGGATTTCCTGCACCTTTTCGACGGGGGCGGCGAAGATTTCTTCCGCGACCCCGAGCGTTACGTATTGCTGGTTCTCTGCCATCTTGTCCTGCCTTTACGCTGCGCCGCGGCGCGAGAAAGCACCGTCGAGTTCGTCGTGGGCGTCATCGAGCGACAGGTTAAAACCGCCGCCGTCGTTATCGGCCGCAGCCGGCTTGCGCGCGCTCATATGGGGAGCGCCGGCCATGACGGCATCGCGCATACTGGGCTTGGCTGGCTTGCGCGCGGCCGGAGCGGGAGCCCTGGCGCGGTTGACCTGGTTCCCATCGATGCGGAAGTAGGAGATGGCCGTCTGCAGCTGCTCGGCCTGGGAGGCCAGCTCTTCCGACGTTGCCGACATTTCTTCGGCGGCGCTGGTGTTCTGCTGGGTCACCTTGTCGAGCTGCTGGATGGCAGTATTGATCTGGGAAGCGCCAGCACTCTGCTCACGGCTACCAGCGGAGATTTCTTCCACCAGTTCAGCGGTGCGCTGGATATCGGGGACCAGCTTGGCGAGCATGGCGCCAGCCGACTGGGCCGCCTTGACGGTGGTGCCGGAGAGCGTCGAGATTTCGGCGGCGGCAGCCTGGCTGCGTTCGGCGAGCTTGCGAACCTCGGAGGCGACCACGGCAAAGCCGCGGCCATGTTCGCCGGCACGGGCGGCTTCCACCGCAGCGTGGAGAGCAAGCAGATCGGTCTGACGAGCGATTTCCTGCACGACCATGATCTTTTCGGCGATGGTCTGCATGGCCGCGACGGCGTTGTTGACCGCTTCACCCGAGGCGATGGCATCGGCTGCCGACTGGCGGGCGATCTTTTCGGTCTGGTTGGCGTTATCGGCCGACTGCTTGATGGTGGCGGTCATTTCTTCCATCGAGGCCGAAGCCTCTTCGGTGGACGAAGCTTGCTCGGTCGCGCCCTGGCTCAGCTGTTCGGCAGTTGCCGACATTTCCTGGCTGCCGGCCGAGACGTTGTTGGCCGAAGCGATGGCGTCGGAGATGACTTCGCGCAGCTTCTCGACCATGCGCTTGAGCGAGATGCCCAGCGTGTCCTTGTCCGACAGCGGCTTGGGATCGACCGTGAGATCGCCATTGGAGATGGCGTCGGCGGTCGCCGCCATGGTGCGCAGGTTCTCGGTCATCACATTGACCTGGTCGACAACGTCCTTGATCTCGTCGTTCGACTTCATGTCGATGCGTTGATCAAGATCGCCGATGGCGACAGCGTCGATAACGCGTTTCACGCTGGCAAGCCCACGGCTGATGCTCACGGCGATCCAGAACGCGGCGCCGATGGCGAGCAGTACGGCAACTATGGAGGCGCCGATCATCCACGCGCTCGACTGGGCATAGAGCACGTCGGTCGCGGTATTGGTCTCAGCAAGCAGGTTCTGCTGCGAGATAACCATGGCCTCCACGGCGGTGGTCAGTTCGTTGGTGATGGTTCGCCCGTTACCGGTGGTGATGGCGGTGGCGCCAGCGGTATCATTGACTTTCATCCGGTTACGGATGTCGTCGTCAGCCTTGATGTATTGGTTGGCGAGATCCGCGATCTTTTCCCAATCGGGGCGGTAGGTTTCCGACGTGGACTTGAGGGCGGTCTCCACAGCGTTGGTGATTGCGGTGCGGGCCGTGTCGCCTTTGCCGATCTGCAGATCGCGCTCGGCCTGATCGACGGCCATGATCAGGCTCTTTTCGGAGCGGTTGATCTGCAGCAACTGAATGTTGGTCTGCTGAGCCAGCTGCAGCGACTGGGCAGGGCCATAAATGATGTCCGTGATGGCCGAGTTCAGCGCATTCATGTTGTAGATGCCGTAACTGGCGATACCCGCCAGCATAAGGATGAGCATGGCGAAAGTGGAGATCAGCTTAAGCTTGATGGTTAGGCGCATTTCAGCAGTCCTGTTCTGGGAAATCATCGCGCCATGCTGGCGGACGTAGGCGTTAAGACCGGTCAGGGTGGAAGAAGGAATGGGTTACCGCCGGGCATGCCGGTAACCCATGATGGGATTAGGCCGCGCCGCGGCGGCTGAAGGCGCCGTCGAGGTCGTCATGGGCGTCGTCGAGGCTGAGGTCGAACCCGCCGCTGCCCGTGTCGCTAGAGCTCTTGTGAGAGCTCATATGTGGTGCTGAGGCCATTACCGCGGAGCGGACGTCGCCCTTGGACTTGGTGAAGGCCTTGCGAGCCGGGGGCGGGGCCTCGGCCTTGTTGGAGTGGCGGTCCTCGATGCGGAAGTAGCTGATCGCCGACTGCAACTGCTCTGCTTGGGTAGCCAGTTCTTCCGACGTTGCCGACATTTCTTCGGCGGCGCTGGTGTTCTGCTGGGTCACCTTGTCGAGCTGTTGGATCGCCGTATTGATCTGGGCGGCGCCGGCATTCTGTTCGCGGCTGGCGGCGGAGATTTCCTCGACAAGTTCTGCCGTGCGCTGAATATCGGGGACCAGCTTGGCCAGCATATCGCCAGCCGATTGAGCCGCCTTGACCGTGGTGCCGGAGAGCGTGGAAATCTCGGTCGCCGCAGCCTGGCTGCGTTCGGCGAGTTTACGGACCTCGGAAGCCACGACCGCAAAGCCGCGACCATGTTCGCCCGCGCGGGCGGCTTCCACCGCGGCGTTGAGGGCGAGCAGATCGGTCTGGCGGGCGATTTCCTGCACCACCATGATCTTTTCGGCGATCGTCTGCATGGCGGCCACCGCATTGGTCACCGCTTCCCCGCTGGCCAGCGCATCAGCCGCCGATTGGCGGGCGATCTTTTCGGTCTGGCTGGCATTGTCGGCCGACTGCTTGATGGTCGCGGCCATCTGTTCCATCGAGGCCGAGGCCTCTTCGGTGGACGATGCCTGCTCGGTGGCGCCCTGGCTCAGCTGTTCGGCGGTCGCCGACATTTCCTGGCTGCCGGCCGAGACGTTGTTGGCCGAGGCGATGGCATCGGCGATGACTTCGCGCAGCTTTTCCACCATCCGCAACAGAGCCAGGCCCAGCGTGTCCTTGTCGGATAGCGGCTTGGGGGTGACGGTCAGGTCGCCAGCGGCGATCTGTTCGGCGATGGAGGCGGAAGCGCGCAGGCCATCGACCATGCGTTCCATGGCCTTGCCCAAAGTGTCCTTGTCGGACAGGATCTTGGGCTTGTTGGAGAGATCGCCATAGCCGATCGCATCGGCGACGGCGGCCGAGGCGCGCAGGTTTTCGGTCATTGTGTTGACGGTGTTGACCACGTCCTTGATCTCGTCATTGGTCTTGATGACGATGTTCTGGTCGAGATCGCCGATGGCGACGGCATCGATAGCGGTCTTGATCTTGCCCAGGCCACGGCTGATGCCGGTGATGATCCACAGGGCCGCGCCGATGGCGAGGATGGACGATCCACCCAGCAGAGCGAGCAACAGCAGGCGGCTGGAATTGTAGAGGTCCTCGGCGGCCTGGACCGCTTCGGCCAATTGCTTGTTGTTCAGCTCGGCGATGTTGTCGAGAGCGGTGACCGAGGCCGCGCGCACCTGGGCGGCCTTGCCTGAAGCCAAGGCAAAGGCCTCGGCGTTCAGATTGAGGCTGCCGAGACGGCGCACTTCGGCGTGTTGGACCAGATAGGCGTTGTAATCGGCAGTGAACTGCTCAACCAGCGGCTTGCCTTGTTCGCTCGACAAGTCCTTGAGCTGGGATGACGCGGCGGCAATTTCCGCGATTTTGGCATCCATTTCGGCGGCCAGCTTTTCGAGCCCGGCGGCATCCTGGGTGAGAATGTAATTCTTTTCGTCACGGGCCACCGTCAGGGTGGCGACTTCCAGCTCGGAGGCGAGCTGGATGCGCTTGACGTTACCTTCGGTGGCAGCGCTGAAGCTGTCGTTCAATGCGCCCAGATTCTGCAGGGCGATGAACATGCTGATTCCAGAGAGGACGATAACCACTACAAACGCAGCGGTGAGTTTGGCCTTGATCGTAAGTCTCACGGTAACCCCCTAAGCAGGGCCGCTTCTGCGGCCCTCAGTGAAAAAAGGTCGGCAATATAGGAAGACGGCCGCGGCGGACCGCGGCCGGCAGAGCAATCAGGCAGCGGTGCGGCGGGAAAACTCTCCGTCTAGCGCATCGTGGCCGTCTTCGAGGTCGAGGTCGAAACCGCCGGTATTGGCGGGCGCGGCCTTGCGGACTGTGTGTGGCGCCTTGGCGGCGATAGCTTGACGCAGGGCGGCAGTGGAGGCGCGCGCCTTGACTGGAGCCATCACGGGGGCGGCCCCCGTGTGGTGCTCGTCGAGCCGGAAGTAGCTGATCGCCGACTGGAGCTGTTCGGCCTGGGAGGCCAGTTCTTCGGAGGTCGCCGACATTTCCTCGGCGGCACTGGTGTTCTGCTGGGTCACCTTGTCGAGCTGCTGGATGGCGGTGTTGATCTGGCTGGCGCCTGAGCTTTGCTCACGGCTGCCGGCGGAGATTTCCTCGACCAGTTCAGCGGTGCGCTGGATATCGGGCACCAGCTTGGCCAGCATGTCGCCAGCCGAGCGGGCGGCCTTGACGGTGGTGCCGGAGAGCGTCGAGATTTCGGCGGCGGCAGCCTGGCTGCGTTCGGCGAGCTTGCGAACCTCGGAGGCGACGACCGCGAAGCCACGGCCATGTTCGCCGGCACGTGCGGCTTCCACCGCGGCGTTGAGGGCGAGCAGATCGGTCTGGCGGGCGATTTCCTGCACCACCATGATCTTTTCGGCAATCGTCTGCATGGCCGCGACGGCGTTGTTGACAGCTTCACCGCTGGCGATGGCATCGGCTGCCGACTGGCGGGCGATCTTCTCGGTCTGGTTGGCGTTATCGGCCGACTGCTTGATGGTGGCGGTCATTTCCTCCATCGAGGCCGAGGCCTCTTCGGTGGAGGACGCCTGTTCGGTCGCGCCCTGGCTCAGCTGTTCGGCGGTGGCCGACATTTCCTGGCTGCCGGCCGCAACATTGCGGGTGGCGGTGGTGACTTCGCTGACCACGTCGCGCAGCTTGCGCACCATGGCGTTGAGGGCATTGATCAGGTCGCGGATTTCGTCGTCGGCCTTGGCGGTGGCCGAGGCATTGAGGTCACCACCGGCGACAGCGTTGGCCAGGGCCACGGCACTCGACAGCGAGCGAGAGATGGCCACGACAATCCAGGTAGCGGAGACGGCGGCAATCAGCACCGAACCAATGAGCAAGCCAATCAGCAGGGCCATGCTCGAATTGTAGAGTACGTCAGAGTCTTCGTCGGCCTGCTGCAGGGCGGCCTTGTTGGTGTCGATCATGGTATCGAGCATGGCATCGGCATCGGCGCGGATGACGCCGGCCTCGTCCGCCTTGGCGGTGGCGAGGAAGTCGGTGCGCGTCATGGCAACGCTGACGGCCTTGTCCATGGCGACGACGAGACCGTCATAGGCGGCCTTCGCGGCGGTAAACAGGGTCGTGTCGGCGGCCGGGACCAGGCGCTGCAGCGCCGGCATCTGTTCGGCAATAGCTGTGAGGCCGGTGGTGTAGTCGGCATGCCATTTGTCCTGCAGTTCCGGATCACCCGAGGCGAGCAGGATATTGCGCTGCTGGCGGAAGATGTCGGTCATGGTCAGGTACATGTCGGTGGCGGCCTGGTAGGCCGGGAACACGGTCGTGTCGCCGGCCGACACGCGGGCGGCGAGCGCCTTCTTGAGCGCGACCATGGCGTCTTCGACCTGGCCGAGTGCCGTGCTGCCGTCGGAGCGCGAGATAGCCAGCGAAACGGCATCGCTGTTCTGGGTGGTGAGTTGCTCGACCTGCGGGATCATCGCCTGGTACTGGGTGAGCTTGACGTGGAACTGGTCCAGACCCTCGCGCACCTTGGGGTCCGCTATATTGCCGTCCAGCGCCGCATAATCAGCGGTGATGCTGGCCATTTCCGAAGCAATGCCGGCACTGAAGGTGGCCATCTGATCGGGATCGGAGGTGATGATCATGGCGCGCATCTGCGAGCCGACGCTTTCCAGCGCGGTCTGCAGATTGGACATGGTGATGGTGTTGGCCGAGCGAACGTCGACAATGTCGCCCAGCGAGTCATTGATCTTGCCCAGGCTTTGCAGGGCAAAGAACATGCTGACGCCCGAGAGCGCGACGACGACGACGAACACGCCCGCCAGTTTAGCCTTGATGGTCAGTCTCACGATGCAAGTCTTTCTTCTGCTGTGGAGGGCGGTGTCCGGGCGCCCTGGGTTTCGAAAATTCGCCCCAGATCGGGGATGATGATGAAGCCGCCATTGCGCTTGCCGATGCCGCGCACGAAATCGGCGCGCCAGCGCATGCCGACCTTGGGCGCTTCCTCGATGGAGGCAGCCTCGATGTCGGTGACGTCATGCACCTTGTCGGCAAGCACGCCCGCGATGGTGGGTTCGCCATCGATTTCGATCTCAATGACGACGATGCGGGTATCCTTGTCCGGCGGCGGCCGATCCATGCCGAACATGACCCGCAGATCGGCGAGCGGTACGACGCGGCCGCGTACATTGATCAGCCCGCCCACGAAGGGGGGTGCATTGGGCACTTCGGTGATCGGCACGAGGTCGAGGATTTCGCGCACGCTTTCGGCCTCGATGGCGAACAGCTCGTCCTGCAGGCGCATCGTCAGGGCCTTCATGGGCCCGGCTTTGAACGCTTTCATGCGGCTTTCCCTTCGGACTTGTTGCGGTCGACATAGCTCTGCCCGTGGGCAACCAGATGGGCGGTGTCGAGGATGAGGGCGACGGTGCCGTCACCCAGGATGGTGGCGCCAGAGAAGGACTTGATGGGCGAGTGCAACTTGCTGAGCTGCTTGATCACGGTCTGGTTGTTGCCGATGATCTGATCGACCACGAGCCCGACCCGGCCTTCGCCGGATGAGACGATGACGACCTTCTGGTGCGGTTCGGGAGGCGTCGTGGTGTTGAACACTTCTCGCAGCCGCAGGAAGGGCACGAGGGCCCCACGGATATCGAGGAAGTTGCGGCCCTTGCCTTCGATGCCCTCGGGCAGCTCGACGCATTCTTCCACCGCCGAGAGCGGGATGGTGAAGCGGCCGTTGCCGACGCGCACCAGCATGCCATCAATGATGGCCAGGGTCAGGGGCAGGCGCAGGGTCATGGTCGAGCCCTGACCGGCCTTGGTGGTGACATCGATGCTGCCGCGCAGGCCATCGATGGTCCGCTTGACCACGTCCATGCCAACGCCGCGACCCGACAGGGACGTGACTTCTTTGGCGGTGGAGAAACCGGGCGCGAAGATCAGGTGGTTGAGTTCCTGATCGGTGAGCTTCTGGTCGGCCGTGATGATGCCGTTTTCTTCGGCCTTGGCGCGAATGCGTTCGGCATTGAGGCCGGCCCCGTCATCGGAGACCGAGATGGCGACTTCCGCCCCCGCATAGACGGCCGAGAGGCGGACCGTGCCTTTGGGGGTCTTGCCGGCGGCGAGGCGTTTTTCGACGCTTTCGAGGCCATGGTCGACCGAGTTGCGGATCAGGTGGACCAGGGGATCGGCCAGGCGCTCGATCATGGTCTTGTCGAGTTCAGTATCTTCACCGGTGGTGATGAACTCGATGTCCTTGTCGAGATCGCGGCTGAGATCGTGAATCAGGCGGCGGAAGCGGCTGAACAGGGTGCCGATCGGCACCATGCGGATACCCATCGTGGTATCGCGCAGGCCCGAGGACAGGCGTTCGAGTTCCTCGGCGATGGTCTTGAGATTGCCGTCGCTGCTGGACGCGGCGATCTGGGTCAGGCGGGCCTGGGCGATCACCAGTTCGCCGACGCGGTCCATCAATTCGTCGAGCCGTTCGGCGTCGACGCGCATGGACGAGGCGGCTGGGGCCTTGGCATCGGCGGGCGGGGCGGCAGGGGTCTCGGCGACCGGTGCAGGTGCGGGCTTGGCCTTGGCGGCTTTGGCGGGTTTTGGGGTGGCGGCCACGATAGCCGGTGCGGCTTCGACAACCGGGGCAGGGATCGCGACGGGTTCAGCAGCGGGCTCGGCGCCGGTCAGTGGCTCGATGGACAGCTCCATGCCGTCGCGCAGGAACATGAAGACATCGTCGATGGCGGCGTGTGGGTCTTCGGCCATGGTGAGGTCGATCTGCCAGCCCAAATAGGGCACTTCGGGATCGATGGTCTCGAGGTTCGGAATGGTATCGGTCAGCGCCGTAACCACGCAGGGGCCCAGGTCGGTGATTTCCTTGAGCAGCAGCAGTGGATTGGTGCCATAGACCAGCGCGTCGCTGGGCAGGCGGAAGCGGATGCGCCAGGTGGTGGGCTCAGCGGGAGCGGTTTCCACGGCCACCGGCGTAGGTTCATCAAGGTCCAGCGCGATGACGGCGCCTTCGGCTGCCGGCGCGGCTTCGGCAGGCGCGTTGGTGCCATCAATGACGGCACGCAGTGCCTCGAGAATGGCGTCGCCACCGGCAAGCTTGGTGTCGGGCTGTTCGATCAGCTTGTGGATGTGATCCTTGGCGTCGAGCGCCACTTCGATCAGTGCGGGGGTGGCCACGGTCTGGCCCTTGCGGACCTGGTCGAAGGCGGTTTCAAATTCGTGCACGAAATTGGCGACGGCGGTGAAGCCGAACATGGCGCCCGAACCCTTGATGGTGTGCAGGGCGCGGAAGGTGGAGTTGATCAGATCGTCATTGGCGGGGTTCTGCTCCAGATCGAGCAGGCCCTGCTCAAGCTGTTCGAGCAGCTCGCGTGCTTCCTGGCGGAAGGTCTCGGTAGGATCGGGAAAGCTCATTCGCCGGTTACCTTCTTGATGACGGCCAAAAGCTGGTCCTGCTTGAACGGCTTGACGATCCATCCCGTGGCGCCGGCTTCCTTGGCTTGGCGCTTGAGCTCGTCATCGGACTCGGTGGTCAGCAAAATGATCGGCACGCCCTTGCTGGAGGGGTGCTGGCGATACTTGCGGATGAACTCGATGCCGTTCAGCACCGGCATGTTGAGATCGGTGATGACGGCGTGCACGGTGTTGGTGGTGGCCTTGGTGTAGCCATCGGCGCCGTTGATGGCCTCGATGACCTCGTGGCCCGCGGATGCAAGGGTCATGACCACCATCTGCCGGATGGAGGCGCTGTCATCGATGGTCAGGATGGTTTTGCTCATGCTGCGTGTTCCGTTGGTGAGGGGCCGGTCCAGAATTCGCCTTCCGGCGTGCGCGACTTGCCATCGGTGCCGACAAATCCGGTTTGGACCAGGAGACGATGCAGCACGCCGTCCGGGGGCGCATGCAGGGTCAATGTCTTGCCGGACGCCAAGGCGGATTTCCGGGCGGCGACGAGTAGTTGGAGAATGGTGACGTCGATACTGGTCAGACCTTCGGTGGCGACAGTAATGCTACTGTGGCTGTCCAGGGCCTGTCGCAGTAGACCGGCGATATCCTGCACATTGCGCAGGCCGGCGTCACCGCTGATGGAGAGCATGTGGGCGCTATCTCCGGTCATTGGAATGACCGGAAGGCAAGACTGATGTGACTGGGCATTATATTACTCTACCGCACTAAGAGGTTGGGAAGCGGAGGCGCTTTTCGAGGTATTACTAGTCTATTAATATGCCTTCGATCTGCATCACGGAGCTTCTTCTGTGTGCGCCCTATTCCCATCGAACGCATGACTTAAGGTATACGAAGGTGCTTAATTGAGCGTTACTGGATGCGTAAAGTTACACTTGCGGCGACATGATGGCGACAAAGCAATATTTATCGACTTGCCATGAATCATTCCCGGATTCCTGTGGCCGCGAATGAATCCGTTGGCGGAGAGGGCGAGTCATCGATTCAGATCGGCGAGTCGGTCCGACAAAATACGTATCGATATACTCAAATTAGACTTGTGCTCTTTGCCGGTATTCGGAAGTTTGGCAAATATAGACTTGTGAGGGTAGCATCCCTGCCACAAATTTGCCGCAAATCGACGGGCGGCCGGACCAGGCAACAAATCGTAAATCTCTTGCGCGACCGTAGGTTAGCGATCTGAGCTGCAGAAACGTGCGGCCGGACTAGAAGCCGACGGCGGTGCGCGGTGGCTCGCCCTGCATGATGGTCTGGATCTCGGTCCACTTGTCGCGGAAGGCAGCGACGCAAGTCGGATCGAAATGGGTGCCGCTGCAGGCGATGATTTCCGCATGGGCCTTTTCGATGGGCCAGGCCTGTTTATAGGGGCGCTGCGAGCAGAGTGCGTCGAACACGTCCGCGATGGCGACGACGCGGGCCTCGATCGGAATATCGGTGCCCGAGAGCTTGTCGGGATAGCCGGCGCCGTCCCAGCGTTCGTGGTGGCTCTGGGCGATCAGCTCGGCTGTCTTGATCAGGTCGGATGAGCCGTTTTCCAGAATGCGAGCACCGATGGTGACATGCTCGCGCATGATCGCCATTTCCTCGGGCGTCAGCTTGCCGGGCTTGCTGAGAATGGCGTCGGCGATGGCGATCTTGCCGATATCGTGCAGCGGCGCGGCCAGATAGATGGTGCGGCAGCGTTGCGGGCTGAGGCCGATACCGGCGGCGATCAACTGGCTGATCAGGGCGACGCGCGAGACATGCTCGCCGGTATCGCCGTCGCGATATTCGATGGCGCGGGCCAGCCGCCAGATGACTTCTTCCTCGCGCTCCAGCAAATGCTTGGTGGCTTGATCCACTTCGCGCGACAGCCAGGTGGCGCGATCGGCCAGCTCGACCTGAGCCTGGCGCAGCGCCAAAAGGTTGACGACGCGGGCCTGCAATTCGGTGGGGTCGAAGGGCTTGTTGACGAAGTCGGTCGCCCCGGCGCGAAAGGCTTCGAGCTTGGTGTGTTTGTCGATGTCGGAGGTCACCATGATGATCGGGACCAGGCGATAGGCATCACGCGCGCGCAGCGCCGCGGTCAACTCGATGCCATCCATGCCGGGCATGATGTGATCGACCAGGATCAGATCGTACTGGCATGCCTTGGTCATGGCGATGGCGTCGAGGGGCAGCAGGCAGGTATCGATCTGGGCGGTGGTGGCCTGCTTGACGATCGAGCCGATCATCGCAAGGCTCGACCGGCTATCGTCGACTATGAGCACCCGCATTTTCGCCCCTGGAATTCCCCACCCGAAACATAAGGGCAAGCTCTTATTCGATGCTTAATTTTTGCAGGTCCGGAACGCCCTGTCAGCCAAAGATAAAACACGGTTTCCAAGGCGTTGAAACGAGGGTAGGGGCCTCAGAAATCGCGGTGCGCGACGATGTGTCCGGACCTGGCTCTTGCACCATCTCCCGACCGCGGCGATGATCGCGCCATGAAAATAGTCCATCACAGAGATGCCGCCGATATGGGGCAGGCCGCGGCCCGGCAAGGCGCCGAGGCGATCAATAGTGCGATCGCAAGCAGGGGCCGTGCGGTGGTCATTCTTGCCACCGGCACCAGCCAGTTCCCGATGCTGGAAAGCCTGATCCAGGCCGATATCGACTGGGCCAAAGTCACGGCTTTTCATCTGGACGAATATGTCGGCCTGCCCGCCACGCATAAGGCGAGTTTTCGCGGCTATTTGCGCCAACGGGTGGTGGAGCGGCTGCCGGCGCTGGCGGAGTTCGTGATGGTGGGGGGCGATGCAGAGGACCTGGCGGGGGAAATCGGGCGGCTCAACGATCGGCTCGGGCGCGAGACAGTCGATGTGTGTTTTGCGGGCATTGGGGAGAATTGCCATCTGGCTTTCAACGATCCGCCGGCCGATTTCGTCACCGAGTATCCTTACATAGTGGTCGAGCTTGACGAGGCCTGCCGCCGCCAGCAACTGGGCGAAGGCTGGTTCGAAAGCCTCGACGCCGTGCCGCAGCGGGCGGTGTCGATGAGCATTCGCCAGATTATGAAATCGCGCAAGATCATCCTGTCAGTGCCGGATGTCCGCAAGGCGGGGGCAGTGCGGCATGCGGCGCAAGGGCCGGTCAGCAATGCATTTCCAGCCTCGATCCTGCAGCAGCATGCCGATGCCACGCTGCATCTCGACGCTGCATCGGCCAGCCTGCTGGCATGAATTTTTGGAGCGCCGGCCTGTTTGATTTGCAGGTCAACGGCTATGCGGGCGTGGATTTCAACGATGCGGGTATCACCGCCGACCGGCTGGATGTTGCGCTCGAGGCCATGCAGGCCAGTGGCGTTACGCTATGCCTGCCCACCATTATCACGGCGCCGGTTGATGTGCTGCGCGAGCGGCTGGCCGCGCTGGATGCGGCGGTGACGGGCAGTCGGCTGGGCGCCGCCATGGTGCCGGGTTATCATCTCGAAGGCCCGTTCCTCAATCCCGCGCCGGGGTTTGCCGGCTGTCATCCGCCAGAGGCGATGATCGATCCCGATATCGCCATGGTGAAGGGGATCGAGCGGGGGCTGACCCGGCCGATCCTCCTCGTGACGTTGGCGCCGGAGCGGGACGGCGCGGTGGCGTTCATTGGGCAACTGGCGGAGCGCGGCAAGGTGGTCGCTATGGCGCATTCAAATGCCGGGCATGAGGCGGTCCGTGCTGCCGTCGCGGCGGGTATGAGCCTGTCGACCCATCTGGGCAACGGTCTGCCGCAGCAGATGCATAAGCTCGACAATCCATTGTTGGCGCAATTGGCGGAGCCGGGCCTCGGCGCCTGCATGATCGCCGATGGGCATCACATGAGCCCGCAGGCGCTGGGCGCACTGGTGCGGATCAAGGGGGTGGGCAAGTCCATCCTGGTCACCGATGCGGTGCTGGGGGCGGCGGCGCCCGCGGGACAGTATGTGTTCGCCGGGATGGCGGTCGAACGCACGGTGGCTGGGGCTATGGTGCAGCCAGGGCGGACCAATCTGGCGGGCTCCGCGCTATGTCTGGATCAAGCGGTGCGCAACGTCGTCGATTGGGGGATTGCGATGGCGGAGGATGCCGTGGCGATGGCGTCGCGCAATCCGCTGGCGGCGATGGCGCGGGCACTGGCGCATCATGGCATTGCGGTGGATCCGGGGGTGGTCAGGTGGACGCCCGATCTGGCGCCAAGCATTGAGCGGCCGGCGGCGATCAGTCGATCGCGATAACGCGGAGGCCGGCGAGCAGGGCGGGATCATCGAAGCGGCCGGTCGGGTCACCATTGGTAATCAGCACGTCGACATCGGCGAGCCTCGTGACCTGATGGGGCGCGCGGCGGTCGAACTTGTCCTCGTGGGCGACGAGGATCACCTGCCGGGATTGGGGCAGGATATCGCGTACCAGATCGACCTCCATCGGATCGAACTCCAGCACCGAGCCGTCGCGGTCGATGGCGCTGGCGCCGATGATGGCGATGTCGAACTTGAAGCGCTGGCGATTGGAATCGGCTAGGGTTAGGACGGAGGAGTCCTTGTTGCGCACATAGCCGCCATAGACATAGACGGTGGCGTCGGTTTTCAACGCGCAGGAATAGGCGACTTCCAGATTGGGCGTGGCAATCAGGACGCCGGGGTGGCGCACGAGGATTTCGTGCAGGGCGTGGAACGTGGTGCCGAGGCCGACAAACACAGTCGCGCCGGCGACAAGGAATTCCTCCAGGGCAGCGACCAAGCGCTGCTTGACCTCGACCTGGATGGTATGGCGCTCGTTATAGGTATGCTGGGCCACGCCGGGAGAGGCGAAGGCGCCGCCAAAACCCTTGAGCAATAGCCCCTTGGTTTCGAGCGTCCGCAGGTCGCGCCTTATGGTCTGGGTGGTGACGTCGAACCGTGCCGCCAGTTCGGCCACCGACGCCGCGCCATTGGCCCTCACGGCATCCAGAATGGCGCTTTGCCGCTCGCCGAGCCGCGCGCCGT
>NZ_JAQGJV010000097.1 GCF_028290435.1 Devosia sp.
GCATAGCGCTCGGCGAGCGCCGCCAGATGGTCGGGCACCTTACGAATATCGGTGGGGTAGGGCGCCAGCTTGCTCACCTTGGCGACGATCTGGCTGGTGCCCAGAGCAATACCATCGAGCTGGGCGACACGCTCGGCGATGATATCGACATGCTCATCGATGGCGGCGCGCATCGGATCGAGCATTTCGTGCACGCCGATGAAGGTGGGACCCTTGAGGTTCCAATGCGCCTGCTTGGTGATCAGCGCCAGATCGATGGCATCGGCCAGTCGGGCATTGAGAATATCGATGACCGCGGCTTTGGAATTGGATTTGAGGGTGATAGAGGGGGTTTTCATGGAAAAAGTCCTTTGACGCTTTGCGTGTCAGGAGAACCGTTTGCCGGGGCCGAGGTTCCCGGCACCGGCGAATTGACCTGTTCCCTTAGGGCGTAACCACATCGACCTCGGCGCCCGTCATGTCATAAGTGACGCGGCCGCCGGTCCAGCCGTCGGGCGCGTCGGCGCGGATTTCGACCAGCAGGCGGTCATCATCGGGAGTCATGAACAGGATGCTGCGCGAAATCGTATAGCGGTTGACGGTGAAATCGTCGCCGCCCATGCGCTCGAGGGTCTTGCCGGCCAGCGTTTCCAGCATGGCGGCATCGAGCGGCGCGATCTCCGCCATGGTGAACGGGCGTTCCAGCGTGGCGTCCATTGGCATGGCCATGAAATCGTCGCGGGTGATCGAGTCGGCGTCGAAGTCGAATTCGGCGGCGCTGCCGGGCTTTTGCGGGTCTTCCACGGTCAGGTGGCCGCGTTCGTCATTGATGAAGATTTCGGCGTAGCGGGCATTGGGGCCGAAGGTCTCTAACGAGCGCGGGAACAGTCATGCGCATGGCAACCTCCCAAACTGACAGTTGATCATAGTCCAAAACTGCAGCGGCGAAAATGTCTGCGGCCTGAACGAGCGGTTCAGCTTGGGTGCAAACGCAAAAGGGCGCAGCTGTTGCCAGCTGCGCCCTGCGATCATCGGCCGGGAGGGGAGACCGAGATTAGTTGACCGACTTGTCCTCGATGACGGCGGTGCCGCCCTTGATCTCGATCTGGCGCGGCTTCTTGCTTTCGGGCAATTCGCGTTTCAGCTCGAGATGGAGCAGGCCGTTTTCGAGGGTCGCGCCGGAGACCTCGACATAGTCGGCAAGCTGGAAGCGCAGCTCGAAAGCGCGCTCGGCAATGCCGCGATGCAGGAACTCACGGGTCTTGTCGGCAGTCTCGGCGGGCTTGGCGCCCTTGACCACGAGGCTATTCTCCTTGGTCTCGATGGCGATATCGCCATTGGAGAAGCCGGCTACGGCGATGGAGATGCGATAGGCATCGTCGCCGGTGCGCTCGATATTATAGGGAGGGTAGGTTTTGGCTTCCTGGCCGCCCAGGGTATCGAGGCGGTTGAACAGCCGGTCATAGCCGACGGTGGAGCGGTAAAAGGGGGTGAAATCGATGGTCTGCATAGTCACATTCTCCTTGAGCAACGTGGATTTCCCGGTCCTCAAGTCACGCTCCCTGCAATAGGCAAGCGTTGGTTCGGCGAGGTCGGGGTTCCCGGATAAGCGGCGAACGAGACAGATGTAGGGATGCGATTTCGGGGTTCAAGAGGCAGGGCACGGCGCCGCGTCAATCGTCCGGATCGGAACATGAACCGAAGATGAACGGTCCGGTCCAGTTCAATTCAGCCGGGGTGGTTTAGAAGGGGTCATGTGAAGAAGAACGGAGGGCATTCGTTCCGACGCACAACCAAAATGCGGTCCCGTCACCCGCCCCCCGCACGGGCCGCACGCAAGGAAGCCAGCATCTCGCAAGAGGTGCTGGTTTTCTTTTATCTGTTTGGTCTAAGTCAGATGACCATTCGGAACCCCATCATGATCGCTGCCGTGGCTGCCGCCGGACCAGACCTCGTCAATATCGCCAGCAATCCCATGCCCGAGGGGGGGCAGGTGGGATATTTCCTGACGAGTGACAAAGTGCGCATCCGCTACGCGATCTGGCCGCGCACCGGGGAAAAGCATCGCGGCACGGTGTGCCTCGTGCAGGGGCGGACCGAATTCATCGAGAAATATTTCGAGACCATCGCCGATTTCCGCAAACGCGGTTTTGCCGTGGCCACCTTCGACTGGCGCGGCCAGGGTGGGTCGGACCGGCTGATCGCTGGCGATCTGGGTTATGTCGATACGTTCGACGATTACTGGTGCGACCTGCAGAGCTTCCACACTGAAATCCTGCTGCCCGACTGCCCGCCGCCGTTTTATCTGGTGGGCCATTCGATGGGCGGGCTGGTGAGCCTGTTCGCCGGCATCAACGACCGCCTGATGTTCGACCGGGTGTTCCTGTCCGCGCCCATGGTAGGGCTGGACCACCAGCCGCTGAGCTTTGCCGGCATGGCGAGAGTCGCGGGCGCGCTCAATTTCGTGGGGTTGGGCAAGCTGCCGATCGGGCGTAAGGGCGACCGGCTAGCCGCCGAACAGACCTTCCCCGACAACCCGCTGACCTCGGACCGCACGCGCTATATGCGGATGGTGGATGTGGTCAAAGCCCGGCCTGCGCTCGGCATCGGTGCGCCGACGATCAGCTGGGCGGCAGCAGCGATGACCTCGATGGCGGAAGTTGGCCGCGACAGTTTTCCCGGCAAGATCCGCGTGCCGGTGCTGATGCTGGCGGCGGCGCTGGACCAGGTGGTGTCTACCGGCACCATCGAGCAATTGGGCCTGCGGATGCGCACCGGCCATCACATGGTCATCGCGGGCGCCCGCCACGAGCTGTTCATGGAAAAAGACGCCATCCGCGGGCAAGTCCTCGCCGCGTTCGATGCGTTTATTACCGAGCAGACGGGCTGAAGTCTGCGGGCTGCCGCGCATAAGATCCATTATGGAACGCCGCTCAGCTCGCGTTCACCAGCGCCAGCGCCTTCTCCAGCAGTTCCGGCGTTGCCGCCGCCACGACATTGCCGCCCCCGGTCGGCTCGCTGCCATCCCAGCAGGCGATGGCGCCGCCGGCCTGGCGGATGATCGGGACCAGGGCCGCGATGTCGTAGGTTTGCAAGGACGGCTCGATCACCAGGTCCGCGTGGCCGCCGGCCAATAGCGCATAACCGTAGCAATCCATGCCGTAGCGCTGCAGGCGGGTGGCGCTTTCGACCGCGCGCCATTTGCCCGCCAGTTCGGGCGTGCGAAACAGCGACGGGGTCGTGGTGAAAACCCGGGCGGCGCCCAGTTCGGTTTGCCCGCTGGTGCGCATGGTCTGGTCGATGGCGCCGCGGCGATAGCTGGCGCGGCCGGGCAGGCCCAAAAAGATTTCCCCGATAAAGGGCTGGGCCATCAGGCCAGCCACGGCGACGCCCTGATAGGCCAGCGCAATCAGCGTGCCCCAGACCGGCGCGCCGCTAATGAAGGAGCGAGTGCCGTCGACCGGATCGATAATCCAGGTGAAATCGCTCTCGCCCGAATTGCCCCATTCCTCCCCGATCACCGCGTGATCGGGAAACCGCGCGGCAATCACCGCACGAATTGCCGTTTCAGCCGCACGGTCAGCCTCGGTGACGGGGTCGAAGCCCACGCTCAGCTTGTTGTCGATCGCCAGGCTCGTGCGGAACAGCGGCAGGGTCTGGTCTGACGCCGCTTCGGCCGCATCGAGCAGGGTCAGCGCAACAAGATCGAGATCGATGGGAATGGACGTGGACATAGCTGGGCTCGCGCTGCCGATAAGGAGACGCCATGAGGTCTACGCAAAGTGCGTGACGGAAACCAGACGCCACAGCAACTATTCGGCTGCGGCCTTTTCAGCGGCGGCCGGCGTGCTGGCCAGCGCCATCAGGTCCAGCCCGATCAGCGCAAAAATCAGCCGCTCGATCATCGACTGCATGGCGTCGAAGCCATCGTTCTTGGTCAGTGTCGCCTCGTTCATATAGAGATGGCGGCTGATTTCGATCTGCAGCGCGTGCACGCCATGTTGCGGGCGGCCATAGGTTCGGGTGGCAAAACCCCCCGCATAGGGTCGGTTGCGCGCCACCTTGAGCCCGGCGCCGGCAAACATGGTTTCCACCAGGTCGACCAAAGCGGGCGCGCAGGTGGTGCCATAGCGGTCGCCGAGCACCACGTCGGGCGCGGCCCGGTCGCCGCTGCGCGCAATACGCGGCATGGAATGGCAATCGATCAGCAGCGCTACGCCGAAGGCCGAAATGGCGTCGCTGAGCAGGCCTTGGAGCGCCGTGTGATAGGGGTGGTAAATCCCCTCGATGCGGGTGCGGGCATCGTCCAGCGTCAGCCGGTCTCGATAGATGGGTTTGTTTTCGGCAACGATGCGCGCCAGGGTGCCTAGCCCGGCGGCGACACGTGGCGAGGTGGTGTTGAAGCGGTCCGACAGCGGCTCGACGAACATGGTGGGATCGAGTTCCCAAGGTTCGCGGTTCACATCGAGATAGGCGCGAGGAAAATGCGCGCGCAGCATCGGCGCGCCCAAATGGGGCGCCCGGCCGAACAGTTCATCCACAAAGGCATCTTCGGATTGCCGGATCGACAAGTGGTCGAGGCGCGTCATGGCGAGGAAACGTTCGGGATAGACCCGGCCCGAATGACCCGAATTGAACACGACCGGCGCCACGAGCCGGCGGGGCCGGATGGTTTCGAATGCCGGCTGATCCCAATAGTCGGACCGCACGCTGCCTCCCAGAATTTTTGCTTTGCTCTCAGGGCGAAGCATTACTGCCAAAGCAGCATGGCGTGCGTCGCGGCTATTGTCCAGTTTATCGCAAAAAATCGTCATGAAATGGTCTTGAGGTTGCCCTTCCGTAAAACTGGCTTAAACATCCACCTTTATGGTGCGACTCAAAGCGCTGGAAGACAGCGTGATGTGTTGCGCGCAGGTCGCGACGGCTGGAGAGATGATGAAGCGAATTTTGCTCGCCGAAGACGATAACGACATGCGTCAGTTTTTGACGCGTGCGCTCAAGAACGCGGGCTATGAAGTCGTGTCATTCGACAACGGGCTTTCCGCCTACGAGCGCCTGCGCGAGGAGCCCTTCGCGCTGCTGCTCAGCGATATCGTGATGCCGGAAATGGACGGAATCGAATTGGCGCGCCGCGCCACGGAACTCGATCCCGACCTCAAGGTGATGTTCATTACCGGCTTTGCGGCGGTCGCTCTCAATCCCGATAGCGACGCTCCCAAGGATGCCTCGGTGCTGTCCAAACCCTTCCATTTGAAGGACCTGGTCAACGAGGTTGAGCGGCTTCTGGCGGCTTAGACTGTTTTCGCGGTTTGGGCCCTTGACCCCATCCGGGGTTTTATGGTCTATCCGCGCCACTGGAACGGCTTAGCCGATCCTTCCCGGAGAGATGGGCGTATAGCTCAGCGGGAGAGCACCTCGTTGACATCGAGGGGGTCACAAGTTCGATCCTTGTTACGCCCACCATCTCTCTAGACTTTTCGCCTCTGGCGACGGGAGTATAGCTCAGCGGGAGAGCATTCGCTTCACACGCGAAGGGTCACAAGTTCAATCCTTGTTACTCCCACCATTTCCTTTCTCGCGATGCCGGCCTGCAAACGGCAATCGCCTGCGCTTCCGGTGCTCACGTACCAACATACGCTCCGCTCCGGTTCTCGCCGATCACCGTTTTCGACTCGGCCTGGCGAGAAAGGCCCGACTGTGGAATCGGGCCTTCTTACACAGCAATCATAGATCATCGCCCCCGGGCCTGACCCAAGGGCTCCGGATTTGGCCCAGCCTTACGCTGCTGCCGTCTTGTGGACGCGCGGGCCTTCGATGATGCCGAAGCTGGCATTGCCGTCGATGAAATCATCGAACAGCACGGTGGTGCGGTCGGGCGTGCCGAGGACAATGGCCATCTGGCCAGGGCCATCGATGCGGCGGATGGCGGCTTCGGGCTCGTCGACCACGAAGCTGACCGAATAATGCCCGCCCGCCAGCGTGGTGAAGGGCAGGCCGCGCCAGGTTGCCGTCGAGGTGATGTGGACATGGCCGGCGATCACCTGGCGAACATCCGGATGGGTCTTGAGCGCTCCGATGAACGCGTCGGGCTCGAGCAGGCGAATATCGTCGGAGCGGATATGCAGCGCATTGGCATTGTGGTGCAGCACGACGATGACCGGGCGGTCCAGCGCTTCGGCAAGGCGAGCGTGCAGCCAGTCGATCTGGTCGTCCTCGAGCACGCCATCGACGCGGCCCGGTTCGGACGAATCAAGCATGATGATGCGGTAGCCCTTGATGTCGATGACCTTGTCGATCTTGCCGGTTTCGGCATCGGCGAAATCGGCGCCGAAGACGTCGAGGAAAGCCGGGCGGCGATCGTGGTTGCCCAGAGTGATATGCACCGGGATCGGCAGGCGCGCGATGATGGTCTTGAGGTATTCATAGGCCGCCGGCTGGCCCATATCGGCCAGGTCGCCCGCCAGGATGCAGAAATCGGCATCGCCATAGCGTTCGATCACCGCATCGACCGCCTGTTCCAGCCGCGCGCCGGTATCGAGCGTCATCGATAGCTCCCCCTGCGGCATCAGGTGCAGGTCACTCATCACCACGAATTTCAAAGTCATGTTCGCCTCTTGGTATTGTTCCCGGCCTCCTATCGGGTGCAGATGACTAGCCGGTGACAAGGCTGGAAGAGCGGATCGCTCACCGCGGCTTGATCGCCAGCAGGGCTCGAAATTGGGGCCGCGAAGGCCTATATCTGGCCCATGTTCAAATTCTGGAAAAAGCGGGAGACGCCCATGGACGCCCATACCTATCCGGTGACGCGCACGGATGCCGAGTGGAAGGCCAAGCTGACGCCCGAGCAATATGCGGTCATGCGCGAGCATGGCACGGAGCGCCCGGGCTCCTGCGCCCTGCTGCACGAGCACCGCGCCGGCTCCTTCGCCTGCGCCGGCTGCGATCAGGAATTGTTCAAGGCCGACCTGAAATTCGAAAGCGGCACCGGCTGGCCCAGCTTTAACGACCCGGTCCCCGGCTCGGTGGAGAACACTGTTGACCGCAGCTATGGCATGACGCGCACGGAATGCCACTGCTCGCGCTGCGGCTCGCACCTCGGCCACGTCTTCCCCGATGGCCCGCCGCCAACGGGTTTGCGCTATTGCATCAACGGCGTGGCGCTGAATTTCATTCCGGCTTAGGCGGGCTCTGCGATAACGAACAGGCACCCTCGGACGTCGGTCCGGGGGTGTTTTTGTTTCCACCGCCTCTTTCTCCGTTCTCGGAGAAGGCGCCGCAGGGCGGATGGTGCCACGCCCTCGGTTTGAGCTCGTGAAGAACTCGCATTTCCCCATGAGGGCTGCTGATAGGACACCGATCTCCCAACAGCCCTCATGGTGAGGCGGGAGCGGAACGACCCTCGAACCACGAGGGCGTGGCAGGACCTAAGTCCCCCGCGGCTTGGCCCTTGCGGTGGGGCGTGCCTTGGCCGGATCGTCGGGCCAGGGATGGCGCGGGTAGCGTCCCTTGAGGTCCTTGGCGACGTCGGCCCAGGAGCCGCTCCAGAAGCCGGTTAGGTCGCGGGTGGTCTGGATTGGCCGGTGGGCGGGCGAGAGCAGCACCAGCAGCAAGCGAATGCGGCCATTGGCGATCGTGGGGTGGCGCGTCAGCCCGAACAGTTCCTGCACCCGGATTTCGATCGCCGGCCCGCCTTCGGCCGAATAGTCGATGGGCACGGCATTGCCCGTAGGGGCAGTGAAGTGGCTGGGCAGCAGCGCCTCGATGTCCTGGCGCCGCGCGAATGGCAGCAGCAGGTCGAGCGCGGTACGCAATTGCTCCCCGTTGATTTCGCTCAGTTTGGTCAAGCCGAAGAGGGCCGGCGCCAGCCATTCGGCCACGCTGGGCGCCAGAGCCTCGGCGCTGAGATCAGGCCAGTCATCGCCCAGCGTGCCGCGCAGGAAATTGGCGCGGGCGCGCCAGGCCTTCTGCTCGCGGCTCCACGGCAGCGAATCAAGCCCACGGCGCGCGGCCGCTTCCGCCAACAAAAGCGCCGTAGCCTCGGGATCTTCAACGGCAACCGGCTCATCGGCCAGGCGCAGCGCGCCGAGGCGGCGGGTTTTTCGCGCGCGAACGCTGGCGGAAGGTTCGTCGAAGGCCAGCACGGTTTCCTCGATGATGTGGGAGGCGAAAAGACGCTCTAGATCGGCCCTCTCAATCACGGCGGCGGCGCGAATCTTGCCGCTCGCGGCCGCACCCGTAATATCGGTGACCACAAGAAACGGCGCGGCGGCCAGCGCATCGGTGCTGTCGAGGCTCGCCTGCCGCCCATTGGCGAGCCGAAAGCGCCCTCGTGCCCCCGCCGCCTGCGCAACACGGTCTGGATAAGCGCGGGCGAGGTGATGGCCAACATCGAGATCGCCACCCCTGCCGCCCCCCGCCAGACCCGCCCAGCGCCGCGCCAACGCGCGAGCATCATTGCCGCGCGGACTGCGGTCGGTGCGAAAGCGGGCAAGCCGGGCGGCGAGGTCGGTGCCATCACCACCCAGACCGCGTTCACCGATCAGCACGGCGAGGTCGGCCGCGGTCTGCGCATCGTCCTCGGCGGCCGCCGCGACGATCATGTGCGCGAGACGCGGATGCAGCGGTAAACGCGCCAGCGCTTTTCCGGCTGGCGTGAGACGACCCTGACCGTCGAGTGCATCGAGGCTTTGCAGCAGGGTGACAGCCTCGCTCCAAGCGGAACGCGGTGGTGGGTCCAAGAAATCCAGCATGCTGGAATCTGTAACGCCCCAGGCGGCCAGATCGAGCGCAAAACCGGCCAGGTCCGCAGCGAGAATTTGGGGCGTATCGAAGGGCTCCAACCCAGCCGTCTGACCCTCATTCCACAGCCGGATACAGACCCCTGGCGCAGTCCGCCCGGCCCGCCCCCTTCGCTGATCAGCAGCAGCGCGCGAAACGCGGCGGGTCTCCAGCGTCGTCAGGCCAGTGGCCGGCTCATAGGCCGAAATGCGGCGGAAGCCGGCATCGACGACGATGCGTATCCCGTTGATCGTCAACGAGGTTTCGGCGATCGAGGTTGCCAGCACGACCTTGCGGCGGCCGGCCTCCGCGGGGCGGATGGCGCGATCCTGTTCGGCGGTGGTGAGTTGCCCATAAAGCGGCGCAATATCGGTATTGCTCGGCACCCGAGAGCTAAGCCGTTCTGCCACACGAACAATTTCGCCCTGGCCCGGCAGGAAGACCAGCGCCGAACCATCATGCTCGCGCAAGGCGGCGAGGACCGCAACCGTCACCTGATCCTCCAGCCGCGCCAACGCATCGGGCTCGGCATAGATGGTCTCCACCGCAAAAGCCCGACCCTCGCTGGTAATAACCGGCGCATCCGCCAGCAATTTCGCCACGCGTGCACCATCGATTGTCGCCGACATCACCAGAACCCGCAGGTCTGGCCGAAGCGCCGCGGCGTCGAGCGTGAGTGCAAGACCCAGATCGCCATCGAGACTGCGTTCGTGGAATTCATCGAACAGCACGGCGGCCACGCCGGTGAGCTCGGGATCATCGAGCAGCATGCGGGTAAAAACGCCCTCGGTGACGACTTCGACCCTGGTTTTGCTGGAGATTTTGGCATCCATCCGGACGCGGTAGCCAACAGTCTGGCCGGCCTCCTCGCCCAGCGTCTGCGCCATGCGGTGGGCGGCGGCGCGGGCGGCGAGGCGGCGCGGTTCGAGCATGATGATGCGAGCGTCGCAGCGCCAGGGGGCATCGAGCAGGGCGAGGGGAACGCGGGTGGTCTTGCCGGCGCCGGGCGGGGCCACCAGCACGGCGTAGGGGCCTTGCGCCAGCGCGGCGAGGAGGGCCGGGAGAGCGTCATCGATGGGGAGGGGTGGAAGGGGCATGAGGCGGTTGTGGCCGATTGGAGGAGAGGGGGCAAGCTTTGGGATCGAGTCTGCGGCGACAGACGCTTCCGGCTCGCCTTTGTGGGAAGGGATCAAGGGTGGGGGTTCTTGTCGGTGGCGGAGGCAGTTAAGGTGCTGCCGAAACAAGGAACCACGCCCATGTCAGAAACGACCCGTATCGGAAACGATCAGATCACCGTCGATATCGCGGCGCTTGGGGCGGAAATGCAGTCGATTACCACGGCGGATGGGGCGCAGTGGCTGTGGAGTGGCGATGCCAAATACTGGAGCGGGCGGTCGCCAATCCTGTTTCCGATGGTCGGGAAGGCACCCAACGACACGATCAGCATTGAGGGCAAGAGCTATGCGATGGGCCAACACGGCTTTGCGCGGCGCAGTGAGTTCGAGCTGGTGGCGGCGAGCGCCACGTCATGCCGCTTTGAGCTGATGGCGACAGAGGCGAGCTGGCAGGTCTATCCGTTCGATTTCCTGCTGGCCCTGTCCTACGAGATCGAGGGTACGGCGATCACCATCACGGCCGAGGTGAGCAATCGTGACCACAAGCTGATGCCATTCGGGATCGGGTTTCACCCCGCCTTTGTGTGGCCGCTGCCGGGCTCGCCGGCCAATACCCATGGCGTGAGCCTGGACAATGGGGCGGAGCCTGCGCTGATCCGGCTGGATCATGGGCTGGTGGTGCCCGAGGAACTGCTGTCGCCGTTCCAGGCGGGGATGCTGGTGCTGGAGCATGATTTGTTCGAGGCGGACGCGATGCTGTTTCCCGAGGGGGCGGGCGCAGGGCTCAGTTATGGTTGCCCGGGCGGGCCCTCGATCAAGATCGACTGGACGAATTTGCCGAACCTGGCGCTGTGGAGCAAGCCGGACGCGCCGTTCATATGCATCGAGCCGTGGCACGGCACGGCGGCGGAAGTGGGCGGCTCCGATGACCTGGAGAAGCGGCCGTATAGCGATGTGCTGGGGCCGGGGGCGACGGCGCGGTTCGTGATGCGGGTCGAGGTGAGGCCGTAGGCCTTTGCGGCCACTCCACCAATCTGGAGGCACCACTCCCACCGTGCTTCCCGCGGACTTGATCCACAGGCCTTGGCCGCTTGTGCCGAATTGAGAGCGGCCCGCGGATCAAGTCCGCGGGAAGGCGGTAAGTGGGGCGAGATGGTGCGAGTGCTGGCTACTCCGCCGCGGGTCGTTCTTCGACCATGGCGTCGGGCCCCGCCGGATCGCCGGGGCCGGTTTCGCAGCCCAAATCGGGAAAAGCGACGACGCGGTTGTTGCGGAAGTCGAGGCGGACGACCAGAAGGCCGCGTTCTTCGAAATAGGTGAGGAGGCGGCGCGCGCGCGTGGCGGAGTGGGTACCGTAGAGGCGGGCCAGCGTGGCGTCGGAGGGGCAGGGCGCGGCGGTGACGGCAGCTTGCGCCAGGACAAGGAAGACGCCCTGAATATCATCGGCGAGGGTTTCGGAGAGGGCGAGGGCCTGCTGCCAGGCGGTGCTATCGGCCGTGGCGCGATCGAGGCCGACGCGGGCGACGGCGAGTTTGCGCTTGAAGGCGGGCAAAGCCGGCGCTTCGCCGGGGACGCGGCGAATGCGGCAGCGGACCAGGAAATCCTGATAGAGCACGGCGACGCTGCGGAAACTGGCGTCGGGATCGCCCAGCAGTTCGACCATGATGGCGTCGATCTGGGCCTCGCGCTCGGCTTCGTCAATTTCGGGAAACAGCGACTGCGGGGGCGCCTCGATTTCGGGCTTGGGGCGTGCGAGCTGGGCGAGGATATCGGCAGTCGGCGTCGGGGCTGGCGCCTGTGGCCGGCGGATCGGGGTGCGGGCCTCTTCGGGCGTCGCGGTAAAAATCAGGTCGTGCGCGTCGGCGCTGGCCTCGGGCAGCGGGGTCAGTTTTGGGCTGGTGGAGCGGGCTGAGGTTTCCACATCGCCGATGGTGACGGATAGCGGGCGGCGGCTGAGGGCGGGGCCCAGGGCGATGAAGTGGCCGCGCGCGAGGTCACGGAATTGTTCGGCCTGGCGCTTTTCCATGCCCAGCAGGTCGGCGGCGCGGGCCATGTCGATATCGAGAAAAGTGCGGCCCATCAGGAAATTACTGGCTTCGGCGGCGACGTTCTTGGCCAGCTTGGCGAGACGTTGGGTGGCGATGACGCCGGCGAGGCCGCGTTTGCGGCCGCGGCACATCAGGTTGGTCATGGCCCCGAGAGACAGTTTTCGCGCTTCGTCGCTGACCTCGCCGGCAACCGAGGGGGCGAAGAGTTGGGCCTCATCGACGACGACCAAGACCGGATACCAGTAATCGCGGTCAGCATCGAACATGCCACCGAGAAAGGCGGCGGCGGCGCGCATCTGCTGCTCGACATCGAGGCCTTCGAGATTGAGCACGACCGAGACGCGATGCTGGCGGATGCGACCGGCAATGCGGGTTAGTTCGTTTTCGGTGCGGGCGGCATCGACAACGACGTGACCGAACTTGTCGGCCAGAGTGACGAAATCGCCCTCGGGATCGATGATGCATTGCTGCACCCAGGGCGCGCTCTGTTCGAGGAGACGGCGCAACAGATGGGATTTGCCCGAGCCGGAATTGCCCTGGACCAGGAGACGCGTGGCCAGCAGCTCTTCGAGATCGAGCATGGCGTGGGCACTGCCGGTCGTTGCTCCCATGTCGATGGCTACGTTCATTCGGTCTCCGGATCGGGCTGCAACATCCCAGTCGATCGGGAGGCACGGCAAGCTCATCGGGCGATGTTACACGCAGCGACGCCGATTCGGGACAGGAGAGCATGCACAGAACACAGATGTTACGAGCTGTGGCCGCGACGACCCGGCGCTAGGCGCACCGGGTCGTGCTGTGTCAGAGGCGAACCAGGGTGCGCACGTCCACCGGCAGGCCGGTGGCGAAAGACTGGTTGGCGGCAATGCCGGTTAGGATGGACAGCGCGCCGTCGCGGTGATTGGCGCCATAGCCGGGCCGGGGCGTCGCATTGCCGAAGATTTCCTCGAGCATGATCTTGTCGCCGCCGCCATGGCCGCCTTGGCCGGCCATGATCGGGACCTGGCGGGATTCGCCATGCAGGGGGAAATGATAGAGGTGGACGCCCTTGGCGGCGCCTTCAGCGTCGGACGAGCCGCCAGCATTGATGTAGCTGGTCTCGTGCACGGTAAGCTCCAGGCGACCGCCGGTGCCGTTGATGGCGACGTTGAAGCCTTCCCAGGGCGCGTAGGCATAAAGCGAATAGGTCATCACCGCCTTGTTGCGATAGCGGACCATGACATTCATGGTGTCTTCGATGGAAATGCCATCGCCGAACACGTTCTGGTCGCGGAGATAACCGTCTTCCTTCTCGGCATCCCAATAGAGACCTTTCTGAGCGGGGTTGGCGGTCAGGTCGATGGCGAAGGAGTCATCCTTGGCGGCCTCGACGCCGGTGGTGCGGGTATAGGGCGTGAAGACGCCGCGTTCCTCGGCGTTGGCCCGGCCGTAGAACTTCAGGTCGCCCATGGCGAAGACGGTGTCGGGCTGCGAGCCGAGCCAGAAATTGACCAGATCAAAGTGGTGGGTCGACTTGTGCACCATCAGGCCACCGCTATTGCGCTTGTCGCGGTGCCAGCGGCGGAAGTAGTCGGCGCCGTGGCGGGTATCCAGCAACCACTCGAAGTGCACCGAGGTTGGGGTGCCGATGGCCCCGGAGGCGACGAGTTCGCGCAGCGCCGAATTGTGCGGCGCATAGCGGTAATTGAAGGTGACGCGCACCTGCTTGCCGGTGCGTTCGACTGTGTCGAGGATGGCCTGGCATTTTTCCGGATCGGTGGTCATCGGCTTTTCGGTGATGACGTCACAGCCGGCTTCCAGGGCCGCGATGATGTATTTGTGGTGAGTGCGATCGATCGAAGTGACGATGACGGTGTCGGGCTTGTTTTCCGCGATCATCCTGGCGAAATCGGCGGCCTTGTAGGTGGGGACGGCTTTGCCGGACAGTTCCTGCTCGATCACCCGGTTGGTATAATCCATGCGGACCTGGTTGGTATCGCAGAGCGCCACGAGGCGGGAGTGCTCGCGGTGCGGGCCGAAAATCGCCTCATAAAACATACGGGCACGGCCGCCGGTCCCGACAAGCGCGTAGGTCTTTGCCATTCGAATTCTCCCGCATCGACATAATCGTGCGCCGTGGATGGCGCTTCGCACGCATCTACCATACAAGATTGAGGAAGCACTAGTTCTTTTGCTCACCTGCGCGGTATTGATCTCAGCGAAACGAGGCTGTGGGTAATGATGCATCGAGCAGTGACGGGCGCCGGTGTATGCGCACATGGTCGGTGAGGGGAATCAGGCAATGACGGTTGGCGAACTCGAAGCGAGCGAAGAAACCATGGCCCTGCGCGTGGTGGGAGCCCTGCGCGACGAAATCGTCACCATGGCGCTCAAGCCCGGCGATGTGATTTCGGAAAGCGACATTGCCGGGCGCTACGGGGTGTCGCGGCAGCCGGTGCGCGAGGCGTTTATCCGGCTGGCGCAGCAAGGCTTGCTGCTGATCCGGCCGAAGCGGGCCACCATCGTCAAGAAAATTTCTCCCGATGGGGTGCGGCAGAGCCGGTTCATTCGCGAATCGATCGAGGTCGAGATCATCCGCCGGGTGGCGGCGCGGCCGGGCGACGCCGAGGCGGTGCTGGCCGAACTGATTGCGGGGCAGGAGACGGCCTCGGCGGCGGATGATAATCTGGGGTTTCACGCGCTGGACGAGCTATTCCACCGCACGCTGGCGCGGCTAGCGGGCGTGGAATATGCGTGGCAGTTGATCGACGACCACAAGATGCAGCTCGACCGGGTACGGTTTTTGACGCTGGGCGTGTCATCGAGCCAGCGCGCCATCGCCGAGCACAAGGAGATCGCCGCGGCAGTGGCGGCGGGCGATTCTGCCGGCGCCGAAGCCGCGATGCGTGCCCATCTGGCGCGGGCGGAAGTGCTGTTGAGCCAGACGATTGCCGATCATCCGGATTATTTTGAACCGGTGCATTGATCGGCCTTAAGGCCTGGTCATCACATCACTGCTGGCCGTTGAGCGTGCAGCTAATCGCCCTTTACCCCCTTGAGGGGAAAGCCGGGGTGGGGGTAACTGCGGTTGAACACAGACTGGAGCCCCATCTATGAAACAGCGCATCCTTGGCAAAACCGGCTATTCGGTCTCCGAAATTGGTCTGGGCACCTGGCAATTGGGCGGAGACTTCGGTCCGGTCGATGACGCCGCCGCCGCGGCCATTCTGGATGCCGCCAATGCGCAGGGGGTCAATTTCTGGGACACCGCCGATGTCTATGGCGGTGGGCTGAGCGAGAGCCGGATTGGCGCGCATGCCAAGGGTTTTGGCACGCATGTGGCGACGAAGGTGGGACGGTCGGGGACGATGTTCCCGGACAAGTTCAGCAAAGGCGGTGTGCGCGAGAGTCTGCTCGGATCCGCCAAGAGGCTGGGGGTGGAGACGCTAGACCTGGCCCAATTGCACTGCGTGCCCACCGACGTACTGCGCGATGGGCAGATTTTTGGCTGGATGGACGAGTTCAAGTCCGAGGGGTTGGTGCGCCATTACGGCGCCAGCGTCGAGACGGTCGAGGAAGGCCTTATCTGCCTGCAGCATGAGGGCGTAG
>NZ_JAQGJV010000032.1 GCF_028290435.1 Devosia sp.
TCGCCCAGCTCGATGGTATTGCTCTGGGCACCAGCCAGATCGTCGCCAAGGTGAGCAAGCTGGCGCCCTACCCCACCGATATTCGTAAGGTGCCCGACCATCTGGCGGCGCTCGCCGAGCGCTATGCGGCTTTAGCCAACCAAGTGCGCGAAGACATCGACGCTACCGATGAGGCCGGCGACGCCGATGCCACCGATATTCTCACCGCGTTTTCGCGTGAGCTGGACAAGGACCTGTGGTTCATCAAGTCGCATTTGGAATAGGCCGCAGGCTTCCCTAAGATCACAGGCGCCGGAACAGCTCCGGCGCCTTTTTTTTCGGGAGAGCACATGGCCAGTTTCAGCGAGAGCTTCCAGGGCTGGGACAAATATGTCGAGAATTCCAAGGGCCAGCCGCCGCGCGCGCTGCTGGGCCGGGCGTTGCAATTCGTTGCAGGGCGCGGCAGCGCCATCGACGTCGGCGCCGGGGCGCTGAACGACACGCGCTTCCTACTCGATGAAGGTTTCGCCTCGGTCACCGCGCTTGATTCGGCACCGATCGCCCAGGACATTGCAGACACAATGCCGGCCGATCGCTTCCGCTATGTCATTTCGACCTTCGAGGCCTTCGATTTTCCCGTGGCGGCCTACGACCTCGTCAATGCCCAATACGCCCTGCCCTACATTCACCCCGACCATTTCGACACGGTGTTTGCCCGCATTTCCGCCTCGCTCAAGCCCGGCGGCATTCTGACCGGACAGCTTTTCGGGAATTTTGATGATTGGGCCGAAACGCCGGGCATGAGCTTTCACACGCTGGCCCAAGCCCGCGCCCTGCTGAGCGACCTGCGCCCGCTCGAATTCGAGGAAAACGATGAGCCCAATAGCCAGACCTTAAGCGGCAAGGCCAAGCACTGGCACTATTATGACTTCATCGTCCGGCGCTGACGGACGCAGGGCGCGTGTTTCCTACCCTTTCCTATAGGGAAGTTGGCAATCTCCTATTTTCTGTGTCCGAACCATGGCCAAGCCCTTGCCCATAGTTTGGAATTGTGACAATGTGCAGATGTTAGGGCAGCACGACTGTCCTATCTGAAGCGTTGCCCCGCTCTCCGCGGCCAGCACGCACGCCGGTCCGGCTGGCCCGCTCTTGATGAGCGGAAACGGATAGGCGGAGCTGATAAAGCTCGAATTTGAGCGGCCATTTGGATGCAGAGCCGCTCCCCACGCATGGACGATTTGCGCTTACGAGACGTACTGGTGTACGACCCGCCTGCATCAACGCGCCCACCAGAGGACGAGACCGCATCCTGCCCGCCGGCAAATCGGCAAACCCAGGATGTACACGACATAGCGACAGAGCCCGCAAGGGCGACCAACGAACGAGGAACAGCGATATGGCACACGATCTGACCGGCTCTTCAGCACCCGTCACGACGAGCAAAGCCAATCGTAAAACCTTGATCGAGAATGGCCGTCGCGTCGTCCCCGCTTCCGGCCGTCCGGCCGCGCAGGGTCTTTATGACCCCGCCAACGAGCACGACGCCTGCGGCATCGGCATGATCGCCAACATCAAGAACCGCCCCAGCCACGAAGTGGTCGAAAAGGGTCTCGAAATCCTCGAGAACCTGGAACACCGCGGCGCCGTGGGTGCCGATCCGCTGATGGGCGATGGCGCCGGCATCCTGGTGCAGACCCCGCATGGCTTTTTCGCCAAGTCGGTGGATTTCGCGCTGCCCGAAAAGCACGCCTATGCGGCCGTGATGATCTTTTATCCCAACGACATCGCCCTGCGTGACCGTTGCGCCACCGCTATGCGCGAATGCCTGCTGGCCGAGCAGTTGACCCTGCTGGGTGAGCGCATCGTCCCCACCGACAATTCGGCGCTGTCCGAAGGCGTCATCGCCACCCAGCCGATCATTGAGCAGATGTTCATCGCCCGGCCCGACGGGCTGACGCTGGACGAGTTCGAGCGCAAGCTGCTGATCGTGCGCAAGGTCATCTCCAACACCGTCTATGCGCGCGTGCCGGAGTCCAATGGCGATAACGGCTTTTACGTCGTCTCCATGTCGGCCCGCACCGTTGTCTATAAGGGCATGTTCCTCGCCTACCAGCTCAAGGCCTTCTATCCCGATCTCTCCGACGAGAGCTTCGAGAGCGCCATCGCCTTGGTGCATCAGCGCTTTTCGACCAACACCTTCCCGAGCTGGAAGCTGGCCCATCCCTATCGCATGACCACCCACAATGGTGAAATCAACACCATTCGGGGCAACGTCAACTGGATGGCCGCCCGCCAGGCGTCTGTCTCCTCGCCCCTCTTCGGCGACGACATCAACAAGATCTGGCCGATTTCCTACGAGGGCCAGTCCGACACCGCCTGCTTTGACAACGCGCTCGAATTCCTCGTGCGCGGCGGGTATTCCCTGCCCCACGCCGCCATGATGCTGATCCCGGAAGCCTGGGCCGGCAATCCGCTGATGGATGAGACGCGGCGCGCCTTCTACGAATATCACGCTGCGCTGATGGAGCCCTGGGACGGCCCCGCCGCCATGTCGCTCAGCGATGGCCGCTATGTCGTCGCCACGCTCGACCGCAATGGCCTGCGGCCAGCGCGGTATCTGGTGACCCGCGAGGGCCATGTGGTGCTGGCCTCCGAATCGGGCGTGCTGGACATTCCCGACGAGGACATCGTCGAGCGCTGGCGCCTGCAGCCGGGCCGCATGCTGCTGCTCGACCTGGAAGAAGGCCGCATCATCTCGGACGACGAGATCAAGCGCACGCTGGCCACCAAGAACCCCTATGCCGAATGGCTCGCCCGCACCCAGATCGTGCTCGAGGACCTCCCCGAAACCGCGCCCCAGGCGCCGGTGACGTCGGAGTCGCTGCTCGATCGCATGCAGGCGTTTGGCTATACGCAGGAGGACATAAAGCTGTTGATGGCCCCCATGGCCACCACCGGCCAGGAAGCCGTCGGCTCGATGGGCACCGACACGCCGATTTCCGCGCTGAGCGAGAAGTCCAAGCTCCTCTATACCTATTTCAAGCAGAATTTTGCCCAGGTCACCAACCCGCCGATCGATCCGATCCGCGAGGAATCGGTGATGAGCCTCGTCTCCTTCATCGGGCCACGACCGAACCTGTTCGACCTCGAAGGCGCCAGCAAGCACAAGCGGCTCGAAGTGCGTCAGCCAATCCTGACCAACGAGGATCTCGAAAAGATCCGCGCCATCGGCGATATGGCGGACAACGAATTCCGCACCCAGACCATCGACATCACCTACCCCGCCGATAGCGGCGCGGCGGGGATGGAAGTGGCCATCGAAGCCATCTGCGCCCAGGCCGAAATCGCCATTGCGGGCGAATACAACATCATCGTGCTGAGCGACCGCCTGGTTGCCTCGGACCGCATCGCCATCCCGGCGCTACTGGCCACGGCGGCCGTGCATCATCACCTGATCCGCAAGGGTCTGCGCACTTCTTCGGGCCTCGTCGTGGAAACCGGCGAAGCGCGCGAAATGCACCACTTCGCCATGCTGGCCGGCTACGGCGCCGAAGCCATCAACCCCTACCTGGCGTTCGAGACGCTGGCGGCCTTGCATGCCGAGGGCGAATACCCCGCCGAGGTCGATGCCCACGAAGTGGTCTATCGCTACATCAAGAGCGTCGGTAAGGGCCTGCTCAAGGTCATGTCCAAGATGGGCATTTCGACCTACCAGTCCTATTGTGGCGCGCAGATTTTCGACGCCGTCGGCCTCAAGACCGAGTTCGTGCAGCGCTTCTTCTTCGGCACAGCCACCACGATCGAAGGCGTGGGCCTGGCCGATATCGCCGAGGAAACCGTCCGCCGTCATCGCGACGCCTTTGGCGACGACGTGGTGCTGCGCAAGTCGCTCGATGTGGGCGGTGAATACATGTATCGCATCCGCGGCGAAAAGCATGCCTGGAGCCCCGACGTAGTCTCCGACCTGCAGCACGCCGTGCGCACCCGCGACGAAAGCCCTGAATCGGCACAAGCCCGCTATGACAGCTTTGCCGAGCGCGTGAACACGGGCGAAAACGGCTATCTGGCCATCCGCAACCTCTTCGAAGTCCGCCCGATCGGCGAGCCGATTGCGCTCGATGAGGTTGAGCCCGCCGTCGATATCGTCAAGCGTTTCGTCACCGGCGCCATGAGCTTCGGCTCGATCAGCCGCGAGGCGCATACGACGCTGGCCATTGCGATGAACCGCATCGGCGGCAAGTCCAATACCGGCGAAGGCGGCGAGGAAGTCGACCGTTATCAGCCGCTGCCCAATGGCGACCAGAACCCGCTCCGCTCCGCCATTAAGCAGATCGCCTCGGGCCGCTTCGGCGTGACCACCGATTATCTAGTCAATGCCGATATGCTGCAGATCAAGGTCGCGCAGGGCGCCAAGCCCGGCGAAGGCGGCCAATTGCCCGGCCACAAGGTCGATTGGATCGTCGCCAAGACGCGCCATTCCACCCCCGGCGTCGGCCTGATCTCGCCCCCGCCGCATCACGATATCTATTCCATCGAAGATCTGGCGCAGCTGATCTATGACCTCAAGAACGTCAACGAAAAGGCCGATATTTCGGTTAAGCTGGTGTCCGAAGTGGGCGTCGGCACGGTTGCGGCCGGCGTTGCCAAGGCACGCGCCGATCACATCACCGTCTCGGGTTATGACGGCGGCACCGGCGCGTCGCCGCTGACCTCGCTCAAGCATGCCGGCGGCCCGTGGGAAATCGGCCTCGCCGAAACCCATCAGACGCTGGTGCTCAACCGCCTGCGTTCGCGCGTCGTGCTACAGGTCGATGGCGGTCTCAAGACCGGTCGCGACGTGCTGATCGGCGCCCTGCTCGGCGCCGACGAGTTCGGCTTCTCCACCGCGCCCCTGATCGCGGCGGGCTGCATCATGATGCGCAAGTGCCATCTCAACACCTGCCCGGTTGGCGTCGCTACCCAGGACCCGGTGCTGCGCAAGCGCTTCAAGGGCACGCCCGAGCACGTCATCAACTACTTCTTCTTCATCGCCGAGGAGCTGCGGGGCCTGCTGGCCGGCATGGGCGCCAGAACGCTGAACGAACTCGTCGGCCGCTCCGACCTGCTCGACCAGCGCAAGCTTGTCGATCATTGGAAGTCCGACGGCATCGACTTCAGCAAGCTGTTCTACAAGCCCGAAGCGATTGGCGAGGACACGATCTATCACTCCGAATTCCAGGACCATCACTTGGAAGCCGTGCTTGATCGCAAGCTGATCGAACTGGCCCAGCCGGCGCTGGACAATGGCACCGCGGTGCATATCGAACTGCCGATCCGCTCGCGCGACCGTTCGGCCGGCGCCATGCTCAGTGGCGCCCTGGCCAAGAAGTACGGCCACGAGGGCCTGCTGGAAGACACCATCGCCATCAAGCTGACCGGCACCGCTGGCCAGAGCTTTGGCGCCTTCCTCGCCAAGGGCATTTCCATCGACATGGTCGGCGATGCCAATGACTATGTGGGCAAGGGGCTGTCGGGCGGGCGCATCGTGGTGCGGCCATCAGAAAAGGCCGGGTTCGATCCCGACAAGTCGATCATCGTCGGCAATACCGTGCTCTACGGTGCCATCGAGGGTGAGGCCTATTTCCGTGGCATTGCGGGCGAACGCTTCGCCGTGCGCAATTCGGGCGCCATCGCGGTGGTCGAAGGCACGGGCGATCACGGCTGCGAATATATGACCGGCGGCGTCGTCGTCGTCATCGGCCAGACTGGCCGCAACTTCGCGGCGGGCATGAGCGGCGGCGTCGCCTATGTGCTCGACGAGGACCAGACGTTCCGCAGCCGGTGCAACCTCGCCATGGTCGATCTGGAACCCGTGACTGAGGAAGAAAACCTCATGCAGTCCCTCCACCATCACGGTGGGGATCTGGAATGGCACGGCCGCGTCGATATTTCGGGCGACATGACCAAGCATGACGACGAGCGCCTGCAACAGCTCATCGCCAATCACCTGCACTATACCGGCTCGACCCGCGCCAAATACATCCTCGACAACTGGGCCGAGATGCGACCCAAATTCGTCAAGGTGATGCCCGTCGAATATCGCCGCGCCATCCGCGAGATGGAAAAAAAGCGCGGCGTCATGGCGGCGGCGGAATGATGGGAAATCCAATGAAGGTCTTCATCGCTCTCGCAGTCTCGGTGGTGGCACTGGCCGCCACCGCGCCTTCCTTCGCCATTGACGCACAAGCGGTCATCGTCATGCGATACAAAGCGCCCGACGGCAGCGAAAAAACCTTGCCGATGCTGCAATCCGGCGAGCACTTGACGATTCGTGAATGTCGCCAGCAGTCCCCCTATGCGGTGCCGGTGCTCAAACGGCAGCTGGCGGATGCGCAGAATTTCCCCGAATTTGTCGGCTGGGAATTCATCAGCGGTCATTGCGAGATGTACAGCGACGACCTGATCACGACGGTCAAATAGATGCTGCACATCTACGGCGACCTTGGGTCGGGCAACTGCCTCAAGGTCAAGTATATCGCCGACGCCACCGGCACTCCCTATGTCTGGCACGAAGTGCGCGCCCGCTCGGGCGGCACCAAGACGCCGGAATTCCTCGCGCTCAATCCGGGCGGCGAAATGCCGGTCGTCGTGCTCGACGATGGTCGCCCGCTGGCGCAATCGAACGCCATCCTGCGCTATCTGGCGCGGGGCAGCCGGTTCATTCCGGCCGATGCCTATGAAGAGGCCAAGGTGGACGAATGGCTGTTCTGGGAACAGTATAGCCACGAGCCGACGGTCGCCGTGGCCCGCGCTCGCGTCCATTATGACAAGGTGGCCATTGCGGACCTCGACCCGGCGCTGATGGCCAAGGCCAAGAAGGCGCTGGATCGCCTTGAGCAGGCTTTGACGAGCAGAAAATTCCTTGTCGGCGACACCATCTCGATCGCCGATATTGCGCTCCTGCCCTATACTCGCTCCGCCCCCGAGGGCGGGCTGGATTTGACTGGGCGGCCCGCGCTTCTGCGCTGGATTGCCGCCTGCGAACACGAACTCGGACTATCTGCCGTCGCGGCAGGACTAGGGGCACATCATGGGTAAGGTAACCGGCTTTCTCGAAATCGAGCGCGAAGAGCCCCGCTATGAGCCGGCCTCCGATCGCATTCGCCATTTCGGCGAATTCACCATTCCGATGTCGGAAGGGCGCATCGTCGATCAGGCGGCGCGCTGCATGGATTGCGGCATTCCCTTCTGCCACGGCGATACCGGCTGCCCGGTCAACAACCAGATTCCGGACTGGAATGACCTGGTGTTCAACGGCGACTGGGAAGAGGCCGCGCGCAACCTGCACTCGACCAATAATTTTCCCGAATTCACCGGCCGCATCTGCCCCGCGCCCTGCGAGGAAGCCTGCACGCTGAACCTCGAGGACATTCCCGTCGCCATCAAGACGGTCGAGCAGGCGATCGCCGACAAGGCCTATGAGACCGGCCATATCAGGCCCTATCCGCCGGAGAAGAAGACCGGCAAGCGGGTCGCCATCATCGGGTCCGGCCCTTCCGGCATGGCGGCTGCCCAGCAGCTTGGCCGTGCCGGCCACGATGTTCATGTCTATGAGCGCGAAAGCCGTCCGGGCGGGCTGATGCGCTACGGCATTCCCGACTTCAAGATCGAGAAGCACTATATCGACCGGCGCATCGAGCAGATGCAGGGCGAGGGCGTGACCTTCCATTGCGGCGTCAATGTCGGTGTCGACAAGCCGGTGGCCGAGCTGCTCGCCGAACATGATGCCGTGCTCTATTGCGGCGGTTCGGAAGCGCCGCGCGCGGCCGGCATTCCCGGCGACGACCTCGGCGGCGTGCATGACGCCATGCCCTATCTGGTGCAGCAGAACCGCCGCGTCGGCGGCGAGCCGATCCAGTCGGTGGCGTGGCCGTCGCATCCGATCATCGCCGGTGGCCAGCATGTCGTGGT
>NZ_JAQGJV010000036.1 GCF_028290435.1 Devosia sp.
ACACGACGAATATCGGGCAAAGTGGAACCTGCCAACTGACTATCCAATGGTGGCGCCGAACTATTCAGTCGCGCGCTCTTCCATGGCTAAGAGCATTGGACTTGGGCGCAAACCTGCGGCACACGCGTCGGCACCAGTGAAGAAAAGTCGGACATCCAAAGTCGGGGCTTAAGGTGGCCGGTTGAATTGCCTCCTCGATGTCGGGTTTGGGGGATTGCGGACTGACGGCTCTTTGAGACGGCTGACTGCACACTCGAGTGCCTGACTTTGCCGACGCTTCGCAGTGTGGCAAGCGTGTTGCGGGGGAGCTGGAGACCCTCATAGCCATTGCGGAGCCCCAATATTGTCGTCAGCGACAACCGGACGGCGTTCACGTCCAATGCCAACCTCGGGTGTGCCGACCGATTGGGGATCGACTGGCATTATAGTGCCCCAGAAAAACAACAGACCGGCAGCTTTTGGCGCTAGATAAGGGCAGCGGGTTGGTCCAAAATTTAGTGTGGGGCGTGTCGCTCCCCCCGGTTTCCTGTATACTTAACGCAACGTATGGAGGCAGAGGTGAGAGATCCAGTGTATTTCGTCGAGGCACATGGCGATAACGCTCAAGCCGTGCAGTTTGCGACAGAGCGAGGAAAAGCAGTTTTTATAGTGCCCAATCGCGACGATCACGATCCGTCGAAGACGGTCACAGTTCATTCTATGGCTGCGCTTGACGCTTACGAATTGGCCAAAGCCTTTCTACGCCATTGGGAAGGTCAGTAATATCAACTGGTGTCGCTCACGTTAGAATTTGACACTGGCCACGGCGAATAACACTGAAGCTCCAGAGCTGTTCAACCACCCCAATTTGGCACTGTCACGCCGTAATTTGACATTGCGCGGGGTTTTGACAATACAATTTGGCACTGGCAGGGGTTCGCATAATCCTTCCATGCTCGATTGTATCGGATTGCAGTCGGATAATACCCAAGAACAGAAGTCGCTCGAGTGTGCTTGGCGCCTTCCAAAAAGCGGACACTGTCAGATCACCAAACGTACTGCCATGTCGGGCTGCGCTCCCGACTCCCGCGCGCCTTCATTGCCGTTCTTGAGAACCAACTCATCCCGAGGGTGGGTGATCAGATAGGCCCTGAGTGTGACCGGATGTCGACAAGATAGTTCCGCGCCGCCGCCTTTAGGTGCGAACCCTAGGTATCAACATCCTGAAAAATCTGGCCATCGGCTTTGTCCGGATTTCCGCCAGTCGCCTGCGACAGGATAGGGGTCCATGAAGGCCCATCATAAGACGGTTGCTGCGCTTCCAAATCTTCAATTCTAGAGTTCAGCTGGGCGTATAGATCGTCGAAGGCCTCGTCATCAGGCATGCCGAAATAATCTTGCGCCCGACGCATATTTTCCTTGAACCCGTTGTATAGGTCTAGCTCGTCGTCGGAGGAATATCTGCTAAATTCGTCGAACACATTGGGGATATCGGCCAACCATTCGTTGCGAAAGGCATCTTTGTAGTCCTCGAACTCCTTGTCAGACAAAATCTGCTGAAGAACTTCGTCGGTAAGCAGCTTTGAATCCAACCACGATATCGAATGATCGATAATGTAGTCGGCGATTTCCTTCCTCACGGGCTCCGGCAAAAGCCCCATCGAGGCAAGCGCCGCCACGAGCAACTTTCCGCCGAACGAGAAATGCCTTCTGGGTTTTTCTGCGATACATGCGAGGATGTCAGGTCGAGCATCAAGCATAAGGCTCAGGAACGACTTTTCGCAGCGCGCACCCAGAAACGCCATGAACGTTTCATCCAGCGGGTATTGTGCAAGCCGGGCGACGAGTGGCGAATATAGGATTGGGGGGATGCGCAATTGCGTGTCACTTTTGGACTTGGGTCGGCACACCACCTCATCCAGCAACCTGTCGAGTTTGGCGCCGTGTGCATAGAGTTCAATCAGTTCTGGTGATCCCCCCACCAGCGATGCGAACGCGTCGGTAACGGTCGGGTGACGGAATATCCAGCGCTCGCCGTCCTCCTCCGAAACTAGCTTGGTGACGCTATCGTTCAGGTGCACCATAGCCTTGGCTATTTGGGCCGCATTGACGCCCATGAGGCGCGTGACCATGTCCAACGCGGACGACGCCGGAATGGGGGAAGGCACCCCGGTTTGGGAGTTCAGGAAAATCAGCGCGATCGCAGCACGGGAGTCGTCGTCAAGCTGCGCCAATATTTCTGTCAGGAACTCGACGGGATGCTCCACCAACTGCGTGAGACGCTGTTGGTTGATGGCCAGGTTCTTCGTGAAAATCGGATCACCTAGTCGACGAGCGGTCTCAGGCAGGAATGCTGGGTTTGCCGCGACATCGGATAGGAAGGGCTTCAGGCGGCGCCTCATGTCGCGAGGCTGGGCGCGGCGAACGTGGTTGTAAAGCATCTGGGCTCTCTCTGCGTTCGAAAGGGCCTCTACGTTGACGACGACCTGGCTTTCCTTGAGCAGCGAGAATGCACTCGTCTTCAGATGAGGCTTGGCTGCTTCCCAGATATAGTTGCGCGAAGTGAAGACGACGCGTGCGCCATTTTCGACTGCGGCACGCAGGGTCCCTAACTCGGCATTCCATCGGCTCATGCGTGAGGCGTCGAAATGGTTGGGGCCAAATGCATCGTCGACCCAAAGAAATTGCTTTTCACCGGGGTGCCACAAATTCAGTTGGTCCGGCGAATTGATCTTGAGCGCTCCGAGACATCCATCGTCGATTGCCGCCAGCGCCAGGATTGCTGCAATCGTCGACTTCCCTGACGCCGGATCGCCAAGCAGGATAACAAAACGGTGCTCGTGGAGAGCCGTTACAGCGGCTCGGTATGCGTCTGTTCCTACAAAGCAGCTGAGGTCTGATCCCATGGAGTCCAGGATAGCCTTCGCTTGCTTGTACCCATGGCCAGTGATGATGTGGGCCAGGTCACCAATCCCGTATACCCGGGGAACCAGCATTCGGAGCCTGGCGCTCTCGGTGAGTTGCTGGACGATCCAAGTTCCGCCGAAAGTTCGGCACTTTTTGACCCCGACTTTTTCGAACGCCTTTCGGATTTGCGCATCGACCTCTCCGGACACGCCGGCGTTCGTGAGGACGATGTAGTCATCGGCCAGACCTTGTGCGGCCAGTTTCTTGGCTTTCGGCAGCTCGTCTTTCAGATCGGAAAGCGTGAGATTGGCGCCTGGCTTGCTCAAGAATTTGCACTGAATTGTCGAACGTCCGCTTCCGTCCGTTGCATCCCAGCGTCCCAAGAAAGCTGCGTCCCGGCCTCCATCATTCGACCCCAGGAACGTTTGCACGGGACGCTTGAGAACCTCGGCTGTCACGGCAGCCGCCAAGTCCTGAAAGGCTTTCCAGCCAAGTTTGCTGAGGTCGTAGTCCAATGATATGCCCTCCGCCGGCATCGTGGCAAAAGAGCACGCGGCAGTCGAATCCGAGCCCAATTATTGGCTTGTACGAGATCTGATGGAATAGGCAAACTGCGGGCCAGCAATCTCTGCCTCTGCGATGGTGGCAAGAAACCCCCGCTCCGGCACCATTCGCGTGCCCTGCATCAACTTGCACGAGGTGATCCTGCCACCTATGAAGGTAAAGCTTTCAATCCGTGGGTGTTCCGTTGGCAAAAACGACTGCAATTAAGATCTTCCTCAGTCACGCAGCGGCAGACCTGAAATTGGTGGAGGCCTTCGAGACGCTGCTCACCAAGGCATTAAACATCACGTCGGAGAGCATCTTTTGTTCAAGCCTAGAGGGTCAAGGGGCGACAAAAGGGAAGAGTTTCGTTGACCAGATCAAGGACGAGGCGATCGCAGCAGACGCCGTGGTCGCTCTAATTACGCCGGCCTACATGGAAAGTGCCTTCTGTTTGGCCGAACTCGGTGCCGCCTGGGTGCTGAACACCAATCGGTTCCCAATCGTTGTGCCACCTAACACATTCGAGGTTATGCAAGCCACGCTGCTCGGCGTCGTTGGGGTGAAGCTCGACAACGACGTCGCGATGTCGCAGTTGTTTGAAGACATAACGATTGCGCTGAAACTCCCACCGGCGAGGGCCGGCGTGATCGCCCGCGCGATGCGCAGTTTCACTGGCGAGTGGCCCGCCTTGCAGGGCAGTATTGGGGTCGCCAAGCGCGTGGATGCCGCCATCCACAACCAGACTCTTGCCGAGCTGAAGTCCGCCCGTGATGCCTGGGAGGCATCCGAACAGGATCTCGAGCATGCTAAGGCTCAGATTAGCGCGTTGAAAAAGACGAAGGACCCAGCAGAAGTTGCCAAGGTCAGCAAAGCTTTTAGCGAAACTGACTGGGAAATGGACCTGGACGCGGCGATCGCGGAGGTGGCCGACGTCGCAGGCGAAGTGGGTGGCAACCGAGTACTACGCCTTATGATACTCGACATTCTCAATAAGCCTTCCGCGCCGGATCTCAATGACGACTACATCTCGAGGGCGGTTGAGATCGGTGTCTACGATACCGAGGACAAAGATTGGATCCGTTCATCGGACGAGATGAAGAGCCTGCAGAAGGGCATGCGAAAAGTTGATGCAGTTTTCGAGGAGCACGCTGAGGCTGCCGCTGAACTGAAAAGACGTGGCAAGCGGGCCAATCCGAACGATATCCGCTTCTGGGAGGAGCACGTCGGCCTGTGATTGCATGAGAGATAACCAAATTGCATGTCATCCGCAGGCGGTTGAAGCCTCACGAGCCAGCGCTCCGGTACTTCCTCGACCTTGACTTGCTATATGCGAACCGGCGGCGGTCGCATCTCCATTGCCCCACTAAATGCCTGTCCTCTGTGGATGGCCCCCGCATTGCAAGAGATAATTCGACGTTCTGGCGCGTTGGTCGGGTGCAGTCTTCTGTCCCGCCTGTTGATGCAGCCGTTGGAGGCTGCTGGCCCTGATGGGGTCGGCGAACACGGTCCCAATCTGCTTTGCAATAGTAGGCTCAGACTAGCCCTATGCGGGACGTGTTGGTCAGAGAGAGCTTTTGGCGCGGGCAGGGGCGCCACTAGTTGCGCCCAGCACCGCTCCTCCCAGGGATGTGGTCGCCCTTGCCTTCGATCTCGTCGACGCCCTGAGCTCTCTTGATGCCCTCCTGGTAGTCCGTCACACCGGCTCCGGTTTTGGCCGGGCGATCATTTCTTCGGTCCGGAGCGTTCTGGACGCGGACGCGAACCTTCTCACAACATGGCTCGCCTTCCGATCCCGAGTCGCCGTTCCGCCCAACAGGGGCCGGGGCCGCCATTGCCAAATTGGATACTCGCTAGGGCCAAATTGAATTGTGTAGGACAACTAGACCTGAAGACGACAGGAGCCCCGCAAAGGCATCAGACTTGTCGGAGCATTGGCGGACGCTCCGGCGAGGAAGACGCCGCCTTTCCTCTCTTTCTAGCTAGTCTATCGGTCATTTGAGAGTCGCGGCGCTCAAAATTCAGGCGGCGTCACGCCACAAGCTCAACGAACTCTTGCTGAAGAATGTCACGTTCCTCATAGCGGTTTCGCATTCCCACACCTTCAACACTTGCCATCCTGCCTCGTCGAGTGCGACCGGTTTTCTTCGTCCCGCTCGACGTTGCGTCCGATGTGAGCCCCAATAATGATCGATGGTTTTTGCCTGCCGCGCCCCGCGTTTGCAATTATGCCGTGCCAAAAACAACCATTGACGAAAACAGACGAACGCCGTCACGGCAACAGGAGATCGGGTGTGCCGGGTAGTTCCTTCTGGTATAGCCAGTATCTGGAGCCGAGGCCGGGTATGAGCCTGCAAAAGCCCTCTGGGAAACAGTGTCCCTCGAACGGGCCGTCCGCGTGACCGCGCTACACAATACGCTAGTTTCCCCCGCTGTCGATCTCGTCTTCATTTTCCGGCCCGGCCTCAACGGACGCGTCGCCACCTACGCCTGCAAACCGTCGCTCTGCCAACCACTGCATGCGCTTTGTCTGTGTCAACAGTACACGTCTCAGCCCAGCATGTTTCAACTCGCGTTCTGAAATTACCTGGGCCAGCTTGGAAACGATTAGGGCACGTCGCGCTAGCCTCGTATCGGGATGTTCGCGTAGAACCCGCACCTCGGCGGAGACAATTGATCCCCGGCGCGACTCTGGTTCCTGAATCTCCAGGTCGGAGGGCGGAGGATCTTTCTCATTAAGGATAGCTTTGAACCTACTCGCGTTCCTTAGGCGGGTGAAAACGGCCAGTTCTAAGGCGTTTAGGTACTCTTTAGCCAGCTTGGCTGACTCTTCATTGCCACCAATCCCCTCAAATTGAGGAAGCGGCCATACCTCAATTTCGGAGACTTCGAACGGGTCTAACACGGACATTGCCACGGCGTCTGTACGCTGGTTAGTAAGGTGTCGACGAACCCGTCCGCTCAACCGTTCCTTTGTCTGGCCGACATAGATGGGTTCGCCATCGTAGTCATAGAACGCATAGACCCCCCACTTGAACCCTCCGACGTTCCGGTCGATTTTGTTCAAGTCGGGATACTGAATCTCTCGGAAAAATTTTTCAATCCCCTTGCGCAGCTCGTCCGTTTCCATTGGCGGCTTGCGAATAGCATCACCAACATCTTCTATTTTTTTTGTGTTTTTTGCCACGGTCAGCCCCTCCGAATCGGAGTCATCCCCGACTCGATTTGGCTTACACCACCTCAAGTTACCGTGGTCTTACGCCACGTTACCACGATAGAGCCGAGCGCGCGACGACCACCACAGGCTTATTGAGCGTCCCCAGCGATGGGATTCCGCCTGGGGGGTAGTTCCTACTGCGTCCGTTTCGGATACCTGGTTGCGATATTGCTATCGATCAGCCGCTGGTTCTAACGCGAAGGGCACCCGGTGGGGCCCTTTTGCGCTTGGAACTGCTCATGCCGGCGTAGCCAGCGGCACGAGCTTCCATTTTCTTTCCCGCCGTGGTCTTAGTCGATCAACAATGAATGTGGGGGGCCAATCATGGCGGCTGTCGTAGACGCAACGCTGCTCTTTGACGAGCGGGTCAAGTGCTATTCCCTGATGACGTCGGTTAGCACAATAGACTACTTGAAGCTGGTGCAGGCTGCCTATGCCCAGCGTGGCGGCCTGCAGCACCAGCGTGATGCTCTGAAGACCACGACAGCCCGCCGCATCCGTGCCCGCATGGTGTCGGACGTACAGAAGGGTGCGATCCTGCCACCAGTGGTGATTGGCGTGGTCGTCGACGATAACACACTCAACAACATTCCGAAAATGAAGCCATCAGAGGTGGTGGACTTGATCAGCGGTGCCCTGGTTGGCACCATTTCGATCATCGACGGGATGCAGCGAACGACCGCGTTGCTAGCAGCATTGGACGGAGACAAGAAGGTCGCGGACTTTCCGATCCGTATCGAGTGCTGGATAGCCAAAAGCACCGACAGCCTAATCTACCGCATGCTGGTGCTCAACACGGGGCAAGTGCCTTGGAACCTGAGTCGGCAGCTCCAGGTGGTCTTCGCCCCGCTGATCGTAGAGATGAAGAACCGCGTCAAATTTGAACGCATCCTCGACCCCGAGAAATCGGAGCGGCGCGCGAAGGCCGGTGAATATTCCCCGGACAGCCTGGTGGAACTGTACATCGCGTTTGGTCTCCGAAAAACGGACGTGGACACACAAGAAACCTTGGCCGATGAATTCTCCCGGCTGGACGTGACCGACGCCATCGCAGAAGACCGCTACAACCAGTTCTTCTATCCGGTGCTCCAGACGATGGTGGACCTTGATCAAGCCTTCTCGCGCCTCGACAACCAGATCGACGACGCCAAGGAGGATGCTCCGGCCCCGAATAGTTTGAAGGTGCTGAAGAAAGGCCGCAGCGTCTTCGATAGCCGCCCGGCGCGCATCGGCTACATCGTGTCGGCAGCGATCGCCATCCTGGGTCGTGTCGGTATGGAGAAGGACCCGGCCACCAGCCAGAAGCTGTTGACCGACCTGCAAGCGCAGGTGAAAGCGCTCTCCGATCGTTTAGCCCAATTGGACGTGAATCAGCTTACCGAATTCCTCAAACTGGACGTCCTCTCCGAGCGTCTTTACGGCCAGAAGCGCTCAGCGGTGGGACGGTATGAGCGCGCGTTCTTCGATTCTGCATTCAAAGTGCTCATCGAGGAGGGCTTCGAGGTGCCGAGCCTGGAGCCTGCGTGGCGAGTTTAAGCCATGGCCAATCGGAACCGCAAGAAGATGAGCGCAGCGACGTTCAAGAAGCTGGTTGACCACGCGGCTGCCTATGGGACCGATATCGCCAACGCGGACAAGGTCCGCTGGATCAAGCGACTCCGCGATGAAGACGCCGAGCTTATGTCGAAGGCCGACGTGATCGATCGACGCAAGATCACTCGGCAGATGCGGGCGGTCCTGTTCGAGCATGAGGATCGGCGCTTCGTCGCGTTCTTCGGCTTCGCTTCCGTCGACGACATGCCCAATGGTCTGCCCGAGGGGCTAACCGAGATTGAACTCACCCCCGGCACCTTCGGCATCTCGGTCACCGAGACCGAGGTCATGCCCCGCGCCACGGCCGCCGAGATCCGGGAGTTGATCGAGTCGGAATTCGAGGGTGTGGAGAACTACGAAGGCCATGAACTGCAGGCGATCCGAGACCTCTTCCCCCGCATCCTCATCGTTGAGGCGAGCGTCGATTTCACCTATACCTCCGACATCGACCGCGTGCTCGGCGCGATGGTTGCTGCAACCTACATCGACGGCCCGATCGCACTGAGCGAAGCCACGCTCAACGCCGCGTCTGAACTGTTTTCGTCGGGGTCCGAATACATCCCCTATCAGAATGTACTGCAAGGCGTTCTTTCCATCTATTGGGGCGGTTTCTTCGTCGACCTGTACCGTTGCGTGGAACAGCTCTATGCGGTGCCGCGGCTGCTCGACCTGACCAAGGATTGGTCCAGCAGCCGCTCGATCGCCGAGCTCGCCGACCTACTCGATAAGAGACTGGCCTGGCGTCCGCGCGAGGAGGAAGCGCTGATCAGGGTGATTGGCGGTTGTCCGTTGGCTACTGCGAAGAAGCTCATTTCTGCATTTGGAGGGAAGCTGGAGGAGACGAGCATTCCTGCAGACATCGCCGCCCGCCACGTCTACAACATGAGAAATGGCCTGGTGCACTTTCGTGGGGACACCAAGATCGCCCAGCCCACCGACGACCAATGGGATCAGATCATCCTCGCCATGATCGGGCTGGTGTCGGAGACCTATGCGGCATTCGGCAAGCAATACCATGTCGCAACGGCGATAGCGGCGCCGGCAATGCCGGTCCCCGCTGCACCGGCAGCGGAGCCAGCGTGAAATCCGCCGCCCGGCAAGGTAGAATTCGACATTAGCAAGCAAGAGACGACAGATGGGCGCTGCGTCGATGTGGCGCAAGGCGAGTGGTGGGACAGCAGGGGGACGGACATTCTGCCGAAGTCCGTCGTCACGTGTTTCTTGAGCAGAACCCAGACCTCGGCATTGTTGTTATCGAGGGCGACACCCCGGACTCGGACGGCCCGGTCGCCTACCATTAGTCTAGGAACTCGCGCAGCTTGGCTGCCAGCGCTGGCCGATCGGCGACCTTCGTTTCACACTCCCAGATCGTAACCACCCGCCAGCCCGCGCGAACTAAGGCAACGATGTTGCCGGCATCGCGATGGACATTTCGGGCAATCTTCGCCTTCCAGTAATCGCCGTTGGCCTTCGGCTGCCTGGCGCCCCGCTTGCAGTTGTGGCCATGCCAGAAGCATCCGTTGACGAAGATCACCTTTCTCCGGCCGGCGAACACCAAATCCGGCTTGCCCGGCAGGTCCTTGCCATGCAGACGGTATCGGTAGCCCATGCCATGGATGAGCCGACGCACGACCATCTCGGGCGTCGTGTCCTTTGACTTGACCGCCCGCATGATGTCGCTGCGAAAGGGATCACTCTTCGGGAGCATCCTCGTCCGGCTCAGCGATACCGAGCAACCCGGCGTGATACTTTCTCAAGCGTTCGAAGTGGGCGTTCATCGCCCGGGCGACCTGTGTCGAATTCTTGACGGCGACGAAATGCCCAACGATCTGGGCGTAGTGGTCTGCCTGCCGCGGTAGACGTTGCGTGGGATCCTTCTTCGAGACGATCTCGGCATCGGACATAACCTGCACCCTCTGTAAGGGCGTGGGAACCGGGATACCATCGTCCAGGAAGGCGGGCTGTGTGCCGTTCATCAACTGCGACTTCGGGTTGAAATGGTGGAAAAGCCTGGCCTCGAGAAGCCCTATCTGCAGCCTATCGGGTTCGGGGTAGGTCCAAACGTAAGCAATCTCCCAGACGTCTATCTGCCGGTTGGCAATTATGTCGGAGCGAGCCGATGTAAGGTGACGAGCGACGCGCGACCGTATGCCCGCCTTGGACTGCCCAACATAGATTGGAACCCCGTCGAGGTCGCATAGGACGTAGACCCCAATTTGGGCGGTGAGGCCTCGGACGGCCCGTTTCCTGAAGTCGAAATCCGTAGCCACCCGGCACTACCCCCTACGTATCGGCGTCATCTCCGATTCGAGCTGGACTATACCTCCGCGCGTGACGGTAGTCTTCCGTCGGGTTTCGCCTCCCACTACCTCGATCTCGAAGTCCACAAAGTTGACCTCGTCATCCCTACCGCGAAAGCAGGTGTGGAACGCCTGCAACAGCGTCACGTCCTCTAGCTGCTGGGCGATCGCAATCGTCACCGCGCCGCCTGGTATGATGCCCGGGAACGAATATAAGCACGCAGGCGGTACGCGGAACGGGCCGACATCGGTCAGCCGTGGCTCCATCTCGCCCATGATCTTGGGACACGGCCGGCCGACCGTGCCGCAGACCATGTCCCAGATAATCACGCCGTCAACGCGCTGATCCCGAGAGATCATCTCCGCGCTGAGACGGGTGTGGATGCCGGACCACGCGTTGCGCCGGGGGTCGCCGGCGGCATTGGTCATCATGCTCCAGATGACGAACTCGTCGGCATCGAGGGGGCGTTGAAAGATCGTAGTATTCTGGCCGTCCATGGCCCCCGTCAGGCCTATTACGGCGTTCCTCCCACCCGGCATCTGCACCCAGTAGTCGTTGCGCTCGGAGGCCTCACTCAATTCCCAGCCCGAAATCAGCTTCTGATCCTCGAGGTGGTTGAGGATGTGTTGTACGAACTCGCGCTTCGGCCGAACGTCAGCGATGAATTGACCACGGATGCGTTCAATCGCGCCCCTGAACAGGCCGGAGTTGTAGAATTCCTTATCATCCAGTCCGTGGTCGCCCAGCTCATGGGCATGGGTTTTCAACACTTCAGCGAACTTCTCGATCTGGCCGCGCAGGCCAGCGTTCTGTTCGCACGGAATGACACTCATGCAGCGGCGGCGTCCTTGGCCCTCAGGCGCTGCAGCAAGGGTTCGATCAAATGCTGGGCTAAGTGCCTCACCACCGGCACGGCTACGCCGTCGCCGGTCAAGTGGTAGGCCTCGTTGTAGTTCTTGGGTAAGATGTAATGGTCGTCGAGCCCCATTAAACGGGCAGTCTCGCGGGACGAAATCAGGCGCGAGCGGACGCGATCGCCATCGACGACAACGATGACCTGGCGGGATGAACCACCGGCTGGCGTGCGGAGGCACCCGGCAAGATCGTCAAACCGGATCTCAGCGCGTTGATGCTTGACGCCCTCTTCCACGCGCGTGCGCCTATAGACCGCTCCGACCATACGACGGCCGGCGCGCTTTGCGGCATCTAGCTTGGCTTTATTGACGGACGACATCTGCCCCAGCAGCTTCGCTGTCTCGATCGAGGTATGCCACTGCACGCTCTCCGGCTTGTCTTCAACCAGGTCGGCGAACACGGTGGTGCGGTGGGGCGGCGTGGGCATATTCCACCAGAGCCACTTGGACTTGGCCGAGTCGTTTACTCGATCGTAGGCCGCTTGCAGGCCCCGCGTATGGAAGGGCTCGATTGGACCTGGCGAGACCATCGTGTCGTCGACTTCGACGTTGTCGCGCACGCCCACAATGAACAAGCGAGGGCGCGAATGGGGAACGAACAGCGCCGCGTCGATCACTAGCGCGCCGTAGCGATAGCCGTTATCGGCGAAGGTTTGGCAGATGGCTTCGAAGTCCATACCGCCATGGGACGTTAAAGTGCCGGTCACATTTTCAAGAGCCACGACGCGGGGCGCACGGTTCTCGCTGATCAGCAGCTTGACGATGTCCCAGAAGGGATAGAACGTTCCCGAGCGCTCACCGCGCAGTCCGGCACCGCCACCAGCCAGCGACAAATCCTGGCAAGGAAACGATGCCCATGCAAGGTCGGCGACACCGGGCAGCTCAGTAGTCTCGACCTTGCGGATGTCGCCAATCTTCAGAACGCCCGGCACCCCCCAATTGTCTTGATAGGTCAGACCCTTCTTGAAGTCGAAGTCGTTGGAGAACGCGCACTTCCATCCCCCGCCCAAGCCTGCTCGCGCCATCCCGCCACCGGCGAAAAACTCATAAAAGCTGGGCTTGTCCTTCATTGCGGTCCCCAAAATACGCTAGCTGCAACATCAGCGTGAACACGACAGTTTACCATTTGTTCTAATCCTAACATGTTTCGCTCGAGATTCTCTAGACAGGCGACTGAACTATGCTGTCGTCGAGGGGACCATTGTCCGGTGCTTGGTGAGAGTGCACCATATTCTAACCTCAGGCGTCGGGTGGCCTCACACACGGCGCAAGTCCTATGAGAACAATGGTTTGTCATGGCAGGTCTCAAGGCGCGCACGGGCTCGGCTTTCTCTTAATAGTGAATCATAGGGGCTTGAAAATCGGAAGCAATGCCGATTGCGAGGCATCGCATTTAAACCGAAATCTTTTCAGTGTTTCCAATCCAAACTTTTTTGATGATTTCCAGGGGCGAAATAGACAGCGGCGGCGAGGCTTTCACCTCGCCGCCGCCGATTTATCACTTGTCTTAGGGTGCGAGCCCCGGATGTCGACGCTGGATGGCTATGGCCCCAAGAATGGAAGAACTTCCGCGGTTAGTGGAAATTGTATGTCCCCCGTCACACACAGATCAAGTCGGCATACCTACGAGCACCCAGTCGTGGTTCCGCAATCTTCACAAACCATGCAGTGCCCGCTGACCTTCATGCGCATCGAGTTGCAGTTGCTGCACTGGTCCCCGGTGTAGCCCTTCATCTGGGCTTCGGCGCGGAGCTGGTGTTTGTCGGTCGAGGGCGGCGGGGAGGGGATGGGGTTGAGTTCGGCGGCGTTGAGGACCACGGCTGAGGGCTCGATCTTGAGGGCCGTGGCGCTGCGAAGAGCTGTGACGGTCGAGATTGACGAGCCGGCAGACGCTTCGGCGGTGGGGACCAGCATCAGCGACGCGTTCTGGGTGCGGCCGCGGGTCATGCCGCGGGAGACGAACTTGTCGGCGGGAACCGGCGCGGGAGCGGCCTGCGGCGCCGAGCGGGTGCCATGCTCTTCGGACACGCCGCCCGACAGCGAAGTCGGGGAGGCGGGGTTCACATGGGCCAGGTCGTCGCGGTCGAGATAGGACACGGCCAGCTCGCGGAACACATAGTCCATGATCGAGGTCGCGTTCTTGATCCGGTCATTGCCCATGACCATGCCGGCGGGCTCGAAACGGGTGAAGGTGAAGGCCTCCACATATTCGTCCAGCGGCACGCCATATTGCAGGCCCAGCGAGATGGCGATGGCAAAATTGTTCATCATGGCGCGGAAGGCAGCGCCTTCCTTGTGCATGTCGATGAAGATTTCGCCGAGACGGCCATCGTCATATTCGCCAGTGCGCAGATAGACCTTGTGGCCGCCGACGACGGCTTTCTGGGTATAGCCCTTGCGGCGATCCGGCATTTTTTCGCGGCTACGCACCTGCTCGATGATGCGCTCGACGATGCGTTCGGCCACCTGGGGCACGCGGGCGGCGGGGGACTGCATCAGCAGCTCTTCCATCGCGTCTTCCTCGTCCTCATCCTCGACGGCGAGCACGGAAGAATTGAGCGGCTGGCTGAGCTTGGAGCCGTCGCGATAGAGCGCATTGGCCTTGAGCGCCAGCTTCCAGCTGGTCATGTAGCTTTCCTTGGCGTCCTCGACCGTCGCATCATTGGGCATGTTGATGGTCTTGGAGATGGCGCCGGAGATGAACGGCTGGGCAGCCGCCATCATCAGGATGTGGCTGTCGACCGAGAGCGAACGCTTGCCGATCTTGCCGCAGGGGGTGGCGCAATCGAACACCGCCTGGTGCTCGGCCTTGAGGTGCGGAGCACCCTCGAGGGTCATGGCGCCGCAGACGTGGATATTGGCGAGCTCGATGTCCTTCTTGGAGAAGCCGAGGAACGGCAGCAGCTCGAACGAGAAGTCGTTCATCTGCTCCTGGGTGACGCCCAGGCTCTCGAGGAAGTCGACGCCCAGCGTCCACTGGTTGAAGATGAACTTGAGATCGAAGGCGCTTTCGGTCGCGGCGTTCAGTGCGGCGATCTTGTCGTCGGTAAAACCCTTGGTGCGCAGGGTGGCCGGATTGACGCCGGGCGCCTGGTTCAGATTGCCGTGGCCGACCGCATAGGCCTCCATCTCGGCGATCTGGGACTCGGAGTAACCGAGAGTGCGCAGGGCCGGCGGCACGGCGCGGTTGATGATCTTGAAGTAACCGCCACCGGCGAGCTTCTTGAACTTGACCAGTGCGAAATCGGGCTCGATGCCGGTGGTGTCGCAATCCATGACGAGGCCAATGGTGCCGGTCGGGGCGATCACCGAAACCTGGGCATTGCGGTAGCCGTGCTGTTCGCCGAGAGCGAGCGCATTGTCCCAAGCCAGCTTGGCGCGTTCGGACAGCGCCGCATCGGTCAGCGAGGCGTGATCGAGCGGCACGGGATTGATGGAGAGGCCTTCATAGCCACCGGCATTGCCGTGGGCGGCATTGCGATGATTGCGGATGACGCGCAGCATGTGCTTGGCGTTGCGCTTGTAGTCCTTGAACGGGCCCAGCTCCTTGGCCATTTCGGCCGACGTGGCGTAGCTCACGCCGGTCATGATGGCGGTGACGGCGCCGGCGATGGCGCGGCCTTCCACGGAGTCATAGGGGATGCCCGAGGTCATCAGCAGACCGCCGATATTGGCGTAGCCGATGCCCAGCGTGCGGTATTCGAACGAGCGTTCGGCGATCGACTTGGACGGGAACTGCGCCATCATCACCGAGATTTCGAGGACCACGGTCCAGAGACGCACGGTGTGCTCATAGGCGGCGGTGTCGAAGGTCGAATCCGCATTGCGGTAGGGCAGCAGATTGACCGAGGCCAGATTGCAGGCGGTATCGTCGAGGAACATGTATTCCGAGCAGGGGTTCGATGCATTGATCGGACCGGCTTCGGGGGAGGTGTGCCACTCGTTGATGGTGGTGTGATACTGAATCCCGGGATCGGCCGAGGCCCAGGCGGCGTAACCGATCTGTTCCCACAGGTCGCGGGCCTTCAGCGTCTTGGTGACCTTGCCATCCTTGCGGGCGGTCAGGTTCCAGTCGCCATCGGTTTCGACGGATTTGAGGAAATCATCGGTGACGCGGACGGAATTGTTGGAGTTCTGGCCGGAGACGGTCAGGTAGGCTTCGCTATCCCAATCGGTGTCGTAGATGGGGAAATCGAGGTCGGTATAGCCCTGCTTGGCGAACTGGATGACGCGGTAGATGTAATTCTCCGGCACCAGCGCCTTTTTGGCGGCGCGCACTTCGCGCTTGAGGGCAGGGTTCTTCTGCACGTCAAAGCAATCGTCCCCCGAACCTTCGCAGTTCACGGCGGCCTTCATGATCAGCTTGAGGTGCTTGGAGACGACCTTGGAGCCGGTGACGAGCGCGGCGACCTTCTGCTCTTCCTTGACCTTCCAGTTGATGTATTCCTCGATATCGGGGTGATCGATATCGATCACCACCATCTTGGCGGCGCGACGCGTGGTGCCGCCCGACTTGATGGCGCCGGCAGCGCGATCGCCGATCTTGAGGAAGCTCATCAGGCCCGACGAACGGCCGCCGCCCGAGAGCTTCTCGCCGCCGCCGCGCAGTTTGGAAAAGTTGGTGCCGGTGCCCGAACCGTATTTGAACAGGCGGGCTTCGCGGACCCACAGGTCCATGATGCCGTTGTCGTTGACCAGATCGTCGTTGACCGACTGGATGAAGCAGGCATGCGGCTGGGGATGCTCGTAGGAGCTCTTGGAGGCGACCAGCTTGTGGGTGAAGGGGTCGACATAGAAATGGCCCTGGCCGGGGCCGTCGATGCCATAGGCCCAGTGCAGGCCGGTATTGAACCATTGCGGGCTGTTGGGCGCCACGCGCTGGCTGGCGAGCATGAAGCAGAGTTCGTCGAAGAACGCCTTGGCGTCGTCCTCGCTATCGAAATAGCCGCCCTTCCAGCCCCAATAGGTCCAGGTTCCGGCCAGGCGATCAAACACCTGGCGCGAGTCCATCTCCGAACCATAACGTTCGGCTTCCGGCAGTTTGGCGAGCGCAGCTTCGTCGGGGACGGAGCGCCACAGCCAGGAGGGGACGGAATTCTCCTCCACCTTCTTGAGCGCCTTGGCGACGCCGGCTTTGCGGAAATACTTCTGGGCGATGATATCGGCCGCCACCTGGCTCCACTGAGCCGGCACGGCGATGTTTTCCAGCTTGAAGACCACCGAGCCATCGGGATTGCGGATTTCGCTCGTGGCGGAGCGGAAACCGAGGGCGCTGTAGCGGTCTTGATCAGCGGTCGTAAAGCGGCGTTCGATGCGCATTCGCAAATCTCTTGGGTCAGAATGTGTGGTGGCCGGGTGCGGTCGGGAGGACTCGGGTACTGGCGTTGGATTTACTCTGGGCTAGCTCGGCGGCCAGAGTCGAGGCCAACATTTTCACTTTTTTCCCACAGCCTTCACACCACTTGTTGTGCCAGGGCCCAACATAACCCCAAAATCTAGTATCTCATATGGGATTAGTGGGGATAAGCGACAAGTGTCATCAAAGGTTAATGGCGCCTTAATAAGGGCAATGCAGCTTAGTCGTGAGAGCCAGGAATCAGGCTAAACCCGCTTGCTGCAAGGCTCTTTCGGCGCTGCCGGGCAGGGGGCGAATGTGGCGAGTTCGTGTCAAGCGGACTTTTTTGTGAAAATGAGCGCCATCCGGCTCTTGTGTTTAGCAAACTCTGGCGAAGCGGCATCCGCTCATGCTAGAGCCTGTTCAGCCGACCCCTCCCGGACGTAAGCAGGCCCGCGACATGAAAGACTTCCTCCTCGAAATTTTCCGCTGGTGGCACGGGCAGACCGGGGGCACCCGGCTGTGGATATGGCGCCGCGGCGAGCTGGTCGGCACCGACGAGATGGGCAATAGCTACTATCAAGACCGCAAGGAAAACCGCCGCTACGTCACATATAATGGCGTTGCCGATGCGTCCAAGATCGCGGCCGAATGGCATGGCTGGATCCACTTCCGCACCGATGAAGTGCCGAGCGATGTCAAATATGTGCCGCGCGCTTGGGAAAAGCCGCACGAGCAGAACCTGACCGGAACGGCCGCCGCCTATCGTCCCGATGGCAGCATGCTGAGCAAGGGCGAACGCCCGCGCGTGACCGGCGACTACAAGGCCTGGTCGCCTGAATAAGGACAGTGGCGCCTTGCGCCTGACAGAGTTTCTTCCACCAAAGCTTCGCAAGACGCTGGTGCCGATCGCGGCACTGGCGCTTTCGGTGTTTATGGGTGGGGCTGCTCTGGCCGCTCCAATCGCCAATCCGATCGCGACCTTTGCCGGTCTGGACAAGATCACCGGCCGCATCACCAAATTCGACGTCTATATCGACGAGACAGTGCTGTTCGGCGCGCTCGAAGTGACGCCGCGCGCCTGCTATAGCCGCCCCCCGACGGAAACGCAGCGCGTCTCGGCCTTTCTGGAAGTCGACCAGCGCAGCTTGCAGGGCAACTCCAAGCGCATCTTCACCGGCTGGATGTTTGCCGACAGCCCTGCGCTGAACGCACTCGACCATGCGGTCTATGACGTCTGGTTGATCGAGTGCAAGACCAGTTCGACCGTGCCGCCGCCCGGATCGCGGGCCACGCCGGAAGTCCCTGTCCAATAAATTTTTGTCCCGCCGTCGGATTGCCCGACGCCCGTGCGTCTGTGTCTAAGGCGGCTACTGGCCGCGCGAGGATGAAAGACATCAATGCGGATGTCTCTCGAACGCCAGGACGGCGACATTCCGATCGGCGGACCAGTGAGGACATGATGAGCATCACAACCAATCCGGCATTTCCCTTTGTGCGGGACCGCCTGCATTCGGTGCGCGGCGAGCGTGTGCCGGAGAAAATGCTCTATCCTTCGTTGGACATGATCGCGGCCAAGCTGCTTGCGATACCGGCGGGCAAGCGTATCGACCTTATTGGCATTCGAGCGGACATGGCCCGTGAGCACGATGCGTCCTCGAGCTGTCCGGTGACAACCCAGCGGCACATGAAGGCCATAGCGGCCGAGACGGTGGCCGCTATGCAGGCCGGCAAAGCGAGTTCTGAGGTCGTCCCGTTCTGGCGCGCGCTTGATCCTGAGCGCCCCGGAACGGCGCGCTATGCGGGTGGCGCAGAATTCGTCCGTGCGAGGCTAGCCGAGGATCGCTAACGACGCTCCCAAGCCGTCCAATCACCTTGGCGCTCGAGTGCCTCGGCCAGCATCTCCTCGTAATCCGTGCGCGGAATTTCGATCCCGCCCAGTGACGCCAGATGCTCGGTAATGAACTGGGTATCGAGCAGGGTGAAGCCACCGGCGTTGAGTCGATCCACGAGATGCACCAGCGCCATCTTGCTGGCATTGGTGGCGCGGTGGAACATCGACTCGCCGAAGAAGGCGCCGTCGATGGCAAGGCCATAGAGGCCGCCGACGAGTTCGGTTCCGTCCCAGACTTCGACGGTGTGGGCGATGCCCCGACGGAACAGTTCCCCATAGACGGCGCGGATGGTGGCGTTGATCCAGGTCTCGTCGCGGTCCTCGCCCACCGTCGCGCAGGCCTCGATGATGGCTTCGAAGTCGGTGTCGACACGGACCGTGAAAGGGCTTTTGCGGATCGCCTTGCGCAGGCTGGTGGAGACGATCAGCCCGTCAAGCGGGATAACGCCGCGCTGCTCCGGGCTGACCCAGAACACGTCGGTTGAGTCGGCGCTTTCCGACATAGGAAAGATGCCGGCCTGGTAGGCCCGCACGATCAGTTCGGGAGTGAGCTCGATATCGAAGGGGTCGTTGCGTCTGGCCATGTTGCTAAACCATCGAAAACAAAAAGGAGGCGCAGTGCGCCCCCTCCAAGCTCAGACCTTGTTCTCGGCCAGGTACTTTTCCAGCCAGTGGATGTCGTAATTGCCGGCCAGGATATCCGGTTCGCGGATCAGGCGCTGGAACAGCGGCAGCGTGGTCTTGATGCCGTCGATGACGAATTCGTCGACCGCGCGGCGCAGGCGATGCAGGCATTCGTCGCGGGTGCGGCCATAGACGATCAGCTTGCCGATCAGCGAGTCGTAATAGGGCGGGATCTTGTAGCCCTGATAGACCGCCGAATCGACGCGAACGCCAACGCCACCAGCCGGGTGGTAGAAGGTGATGGTGCCGGGCGAGGGTGCGAAAGTCTGCGGGTCCTCGGCGTTGATGCGCACTTCGATGGCATGGCCATAAAACTGCACCTGCTCCTGCGTCATCGACAGCTTTTCGCCCGAAGCGACGCGGATCTGCTCGTAGACGATATCGATGCCGGTGATGCGCTCGGTGACCGGGTGCTCGACCTGCAGGCGGGTGTTCATTTCGATGAAATAGAACTCGCCGTTCTCATAGAGAAACTCGACGGTGCCGGCCCCCGAATAGCTGAGCTTGCGCATCGCGGCGGCACAGATCTCGCCGATCCGGTCGCGTTCTTCGGGCGCGATGGTCGGCCCGCCAGCTTCTTCCCAGACCTTCTGGTGGCGGCGCTGCAGGGAGCAGTCGCGCACGCCAAGATGCACGGCATTGCCCTGGCCGTCGCCCATGACCTGGACTTCGATGTGGCGCGGCTTGCCGAGGTATTTTTCCATATAGACCGAGTCATTGCCGAATGCCGCCTTGGCCTCGGAGCGCGCAGTCGACCAGGCCACCAGAACTTCGGACTCGTTGAGCGCGACCTTCATGCCGCGGCCACCACCGCCGGCAGTGGCCTTGATCAGCACTGGATAGCCGATTTCCTTGGCGGTCTTGATCGCCTCTTCGTCGGATTCCACGGCGCCGGCGGAACCGGGCACCACGGGAATGCCAAGCTCGACGGCGGTCTTCTTGGCCGTGATCTTGTCGCCCATGATCTCGATGTGATGGGCGGAGGGGCCGATGAAGGTGACGTTGTGCTCGGTCAAAATCTTGGCGAAGCGAGCGTTCTCGCTGAGGAACCCATAGCCCGGATGCACGGCATCGGCGCCGGTGATCTCGCAGGCGGCCATGATCGAGGGGATATTGAGATAGCTGTCCTTGGCCGCGGGCGGGCCGATGCAGACGCTTTCATCGGCCAGGCGCACATGCATGGCATTGGCGTCGGCAGTCGAATGCACGGCCACGGTGGCGATGCCGAGCTCCTTACAGGCACGTAAAATGCGCAGCGCGATTTCGCCGCGATTGGCGATGAGGACCTTCTGGAACATGCCCAACCCCTATTCGATGACGGCGAGCGGTTCGCCATATTCGACGGGCTGGCTGTCCTCGACCAGGATGCGCGTGACGGTCCCGGAGCGATGCGCCGGGATCTGGTTCATAGTCTTCATCGCTTCGATGATGAGCAGGGTCTGGCCCTCGGTGACCCTGGCACCCACTTCGACGAAGGCCGGCTTGCCGGGCTCGGGCGAGCGGTAGGCAGTGCCGACCATCGGGGAGGTCAGGGTGCCTGGATTGGAGGCGAGGTCTTCGGCCGCGACAGGCGCGGCCGGCGCAACTGAGCCAGCGGGGGTCAGCGATTGCGGCGCGGGCGCGTATTGCGGCTGCACCATATATTGCGGGGGATAGGCAGGAGCCTCATTGGCATAGGAGCGGGTAACCCGGACCCGGAAATCCTCCTGCTCGATCTCGATTTCGGCGAGATTTTCCTTGTTGAGCAGTTCGGCGATGGCCCGGATCAGGTCCTGATCCACTTGAGATGCCTTGGTCATTCTTGTCGGTCTCCCGCGCTTGCGCGTCGATCGTTATTTGAGTTTTTCGGAGAGGGCTTGTAGCGCCAGACTATATCCAAGTGCGCCAAAGCCGCAAATGACGCCATAGGCGACGGCCGACACATAGGAATGATGCCGGAACGCCTCGCGCTGATGGATATTGCTGAGGTGAACTTCGGCCACCGGCAGGCCGGCAGCCTTGAGGGCGTCGTGAATGGCGACCGAGGTATGCGAGTAGGCGGCCGGGTTGATGACGATCGCATCGGCCGTCTTGCGGGCGTCCTGAATCCAGGTCACCAACTCGCCCTCGTGATTGGACTGACGAAAATCCACTTTGAGGCCAAGGGATTGGCCGGTGGATTGGCAAAGCTTCTCGATGTCACCCAGGGTCTGGGCGCCATAAATTTCGGGCTCGCGGGTACCGAGCATGTTGAGGTTCGGGCCGTTGAGGACGAGAACGCGCTTTGCCATGATTTTCGCCTTTTGCACCAGCCCTTAAGGCCAGAGCAAGCTCGACTATACGAAATGCACCGAAAAGGCAAAGAACCGGGCTGAAACCATGGTTAGCTCGCGCATTCGGTTTCCCCACAGGCGCGCATATTGGCGATTCGGCCCTTGAGCTCATCCAGCCCGATGGCGCCGGGGATCACCTCATTGCCGATGATATAGGTCGGCGTGCCCGTGATGTTGAGCGCCTTAGCGATGTCGTAGGAGGTTTGGATCGCCTTGGACACCTGTGGGTCGCCCATTTGCAGCTCCAGATTGACCGGGCTGAGGCCCAGATCGGCGGCGGCGGCGAGCGCCGCCTTCTTGTCGACCTGGCCGCGGCTGGTGAACAGCGCCTCGTGGAAGGTCCAGTAATCGGCGTCGGATTCGTTGACGAGGATGGCGACGCGGGCCGCATCGATCGATTCGTTGGAGAGGATCGGAAATTCCTTGAGCACGACGCGCAGGTTCGGATCATCGGCCAGCAGCGAGGCCATATCGGGCAGGGCGTTGCGGCAATAGCCGCAATTGTAGTCGAACAACTCGACCAGCGTCACATCGCCCTTGGGATTGCCCAGCACCACCTGGTCGGGATCGTTGAAGATCGCGTCCTTCATGGTAGCGATGGCCTGGGTGGATTTTTCACGCGCCGCGACCTGCATCTTGCTATCGAGCGCACTGGACAGGCGCTGCAGAATGGTGGGATCGCTCATCAGATAGCTTTCGATCATCGGGTTGAGCACCTTGGGATCGAGGCTGGCTACGGCGTGCGGCGCCTGATTGATTGGCGCGGCGGACGCCAGTTGCGTGTTGTGGGTGGCCAAAATGTCTTCGACGATGCTGCGTACGGCGGCGGTGTCGGTCTGGGGTGTGTTCTGATGCAGGACAGAAAAGCCCAATGCCCCAGCGAGAATGCCCGCAAGGGCTACGAGGGCGAGTGTGACGCGCGGCATGAAGGGCTCCGGATGAGTCGGTATGACCGCAATCTCTAGCAGCCTTGGTGTCACAATAGCAGGCGATGATGAAGAGCGGCTTCGTTCCAGTATCAATTGTAGTTGAGAGCAAAGACCGTTCGCGGTATGCCATGCATACGCAAAAGGAATCTATATCTTGGACGATGTACGCAACTATGGCCTAATGCCGTTCCATGCATTAGAAATTTTGAATCGAGCCAAGGCGCTCGAAGCCGGTGGCCGCGTCGTCTGCCATCTAGAAGTGGGTGAACCCGGCTCGCCGCCCGCGCCGCGCGTCATCGAGGCAGTGGCCAAGGCGCTGCCCCAGGCGCAGGGTTATACCAATGCCAAGGGCCTGATCCAACTCCGCGAGGCGCTGGCGGGATACTACTCGGCTCAGCATGGCGTGATCGTCGATCCCGACACGATCCTGGCGACAATGGGATCGTCGGCCGGCTTCATCATCGCGTTCCATGCTGCCTTCCGGCCCGGCTCGCGGATCGCCATCACGCGGCCCGGCTATCCGGCCTATGTGAACACGCTGGTGGGCCTGGGCTTCGAGATCGCCGAAATCCCGTTGTCGGCGGCGACCGGCTGGCAATTGCGCGGGGCGGATATCGAGGCGGCATACAAGCTGCAGCCTTTTGCCGGCCTGCTGTTCGCAAGCCCGGCCAACCCGACCGGTGCGGCGGTCGACCGGGCGGGCATGCAGGATATCATCGACACCTGCAAGCGGCTGGGTGTGCAACTCATTTCCGACGAAATTTATCACGGGCTGGATTATCGCGGCGCTTCGGTGAGCGCGCTCGAGCTGACCCGCGAAGCCATCGTCATCAACAGTTTTTCCAAATATTACTGCATGACCGGCTGGCGCATCGGCTGGATGGTGATGCCCGAACATCTGCTGCGCCGCGCCGAAATTTTGCAGCAGAACCTGTTCATCTCGGCGCCGACGCTGAGCCAGATCGCCGCCACGGCGGCACTGGGCGAGCGCGACTATTCCGAGGAGCAGAAAGCCCATTACGCGGCCAACCGGACGCTGCTCTCCGACGGGTTGCAGTCCATCGGCTTCGATGTTGGGCACCTGTCAGAAGGGGCGTTCTACGTCTATGCGGGGATTTCGCCATTCTCCAACGACTCGATGTCGTTCTGCCAGACGCTGCTGGAAGACGCTGGCGTCGCCACGGCGCCAGGGATCGATTTCGATCGCGCCGGCGGAAGGAGCTTTGTGCGGTTCTCGTATGCCGGAACGCGGCAGACGATTGAGCTGGCGCTGGAGCGGATGGGGACGTTTTTGAAGTAGGGTTGGTCGCCGCTGGCCCCCAAATCTTCCCCATCCATCGATCCACCACCATCAATCCACCCCCACGCACGGTCCTTCCCGCGGGCTTGACCCGCGGGTCTCTCGCCAATTGTACCGTGTTGATAGTGGCCCGCGGATCAAGTCCGCGGGAAGGACGGTGGGCGGGGATGGGTAAGGGGATGTGCCCACGTCTACTCTGCTGCTGGCGCCCTCCTCGCCTAGCGCGGCTGCTCGCCCAGCACGAACGGGCGCAGGCGATGGCCGTCGAGGTCTTCGACGACGAAGGTGAAGCCGAAATCCATCTGGGTGGGCTCCTGCACCACCTTGGCGAGTGTCTTCCAGGCATCGTAGGTGGCGAGGACGGCCTCCTTACTGTCCTCCGTGAACGAGATTTCGACGCCGCCCGCCGGCTTGGCCTTTGGCTCGATCTCGTCCTTGATCCAGAGGCCGATCTTGACGCCATTTGGGAGCACATACAGCACGAAGGTCGGCGAGTTTGCCACCGGCTCGACGCCGAGCAGCTTGGTATAGAGCTCTGCGCTCTTGGCCGGATTGGCGACGGCGAGCAGCAGGTAATTGAGGGTGCGCATGGTCTGGTCTCCTTGGTTGGTGCAAGCAGAATAGGCCAGGGGACTGTCAGTTTCCGGCAGTGGCGGTCAGGTCGGCGGGATGTTCTGCGCCGCACGCCATTCCTTGAGCATCACGGCACGGCGGCGGGGATAGCGACCGTCCAGAACGTGAATGCTGGTGATGTGATCGACGCGGAAATTGCGAAAATCCTGCCGCAACTCGCACCAGCCGGCGACGATGCGGACACGATCGAAAAAGCCGATCAGGAACGGCCAAATCACGCGCCTGGATGCCGAGCCGTCCAGCGCGCGATAGGTGATGGCCAGTTTCTGCTCATTGCGGATGGCACTGCGAATCTCTGCGGGATCGGCGGGGCCGCTGGTGTCGCGATTGCGGGCGACCAGTAGATTGGTAGCCTCGGCGCGCTCGCGCAGTTCGGGCGGCAGCACGGCGGTGATCTTGCTCAGCGCCTGGCTGGCCGATTGGCTCAATCGCGCATCGCCATGCCCAGCAGCTACCCAGCGCGAGCCGAGCACGATCGCCTCGATCTCCTCGGTGGTGAACATCAGCGGCGGCAGCGTGAAACCGGGATGCAGGATATAGCCCAAGCCCGGTTCACCCCGGACATCGGCACCCTGGGCCTGCAGCGTGACAATGTCGCGATAGAGCGTGCGGATCGAAATGCCCAACTCCGCCGCCAGGTCCGGCCCGGTGACCGGCTGGGTGCGGTTGCGCAACAATTGCAGCAGATCGAGGAGGCGGGCGGTACGGGACATGAGGAACGATAGCAGGCTGTCGCGCCAATAGAAAAGGCGGCCGAAGCCGCCTTTTCAGTTCATTGCTATGGGACGGGCTTAGCCGAGGCCAAGCCGACGCTGCCACCATCCGCCCTTTTTCTTCTTGTCGGGCTCAGCGGTTTCTTCAGCGGCCGTTTCCGGTTTCGCCACCGTAGAGGACACGACGATCCCTTCGGGCGGCAGTTCCTTGCGGGCGCGCTTCGGCTTTTCAGCTTCGACGACCGGGGCTGCGGCTTCGACCACAACGGGTGACGGCGCTTCAACCGGGGCCGGGGCCTCGGCGACTGGTGCGGCCACCGTCTCGGCGGCTACAGCGTCGCTGGCTTCAACCTTGGCCTTGCGGGGAGCTCGCTTGCGCTTGGGCTTTTCGTCGTCGGCGGTAGCAGCTTCTGCCGGTACGGCTTCGACCGGAGCCGCTTCCGCCGGGGCGGACTCGGCCGTCTCTTCAACCTTTTTGCGGCGCGAACGCTTTGGCTTTTCGGCGACTACCGGCTCAGCGGCGACTTCTGGTGCATCTGCGGCGATGGCATCCTGGGCCAGCAGCACCTCGGCAACAGCCTCGGCCTGATCGGGGGCAAGACCGGTTTCGCCAGCCGGCGAGGGGGCCTTCTCGGCGCCATCGAGCTCGTCGCGACGATTGCGACGGCCACCACGACGGCCGCGACGGCGGCGCTTGCGCTCGCCCTCGGCTGCAGTCTCGGCGGCATCGGCGTCGGTAGGACGAGCGGAGCTTTCGTCCTCGTCGCCCTCTTCCTCGGACTCATCGCCCTCAGCTTCGACAGGTGTGGCCTGGACTGACTGCGGCGGACGCTGCTGGGCCGGACGCGGACCACCATTGTCATCACCACGTTCGCCCCCACGACGGCGACGACGACGGCGACGGCGCGACGGCTCGCCACCTTCCTCTTCGCCGGTCTCGGGCGTTGAAGTGACATTGGAAGCAACGGGCTTATCGTCCTGCTCTTCCTCGTCTTCCTCCACGTAGTCGTCATCGGCGCTGTCGTCGATGACAGCGCTGTCGACGCGGACGTGTTCGCTCACACGCTTGACGGTGTGGGAGATGACGCGGTCTTCGCCCTTTTCGATGGCGAACTGGTTGCCGGTCATCTTGCCGTCGGCGGTGATGGTGATGGAGAGCGTGTACTTGTCCTCCAGCGCCGTCAGGGTGTCGCGCTTGAAGTTGAGGATATAGAGCGCGACTTCCATCGGAATGCGCACATTGATCGACTGGCCGGCGCGGCGCAGAACATGATCTTCGACGTGGCGCATGACCATCAGGGCCAGCGACTCAACGGACCGCACCAGACCCGTGCCGTCGCAGATCGGGCACTTGTGGGTCGAGCTTTCGACGACACCAAAGCGGATGCGCTGGCGGCTCATTTCCATCAGGCCGAAATGGCTGATGCGGCCAACCTGGATGCGGGCGCGATCATCCTTGAGCGCGTCCTTGAGGCGGCGTTCCACGGCACGATTGCTGCGGTTCTCCACCATGTCGATGAAGTCGATGACGATCAGGCCGGCAAGGTCACGCAGGCGCAACTGGCGCGCCACTTCGTCGGATGCTTCCAGGTTGGTCTGGAGCGCGGTGTCCTCGATATTGTGCTCCTTGGTGGAGCGGCCCGAGTTCACGTCGATCGAAACCAGGGCTTCGGTCGGGTTGATGACGATATAGCCGCCCGAGGGTAGGGTGACCGTGGGCGAGAACATCGAATCGAGCTGGGTCTCGATGCCATACTTGGAGAACAGCGGCTGATCGTCCTTGTAGAGCTGCACGTTCTTGGCGTGGCTCGGCATGATCATGCGCATGAAGTCTTTGGCTTCGTTATAGGCATCGTCGCCCGCCACGAAGACTTCGTCGATTTCCTTGTTGTAGAGATCGCGAATGGTCCGCTTGATCAGCGAGCCTTCCTCATAGACGAGGCACGGCGCCTGGCTCTTGAGGGTCAGCGAGCGCACGTTTTCCCACAGGCGCATCAGATATTCGAAATCGCGCTTCACTTCGGCCTTGGTGCGCGAGGCACCGGCCGTGCGCAGGATCACGCCCATGCCCTGGGGCACTTCGAGATCACTGGTGATTTCCTTGAGGCGCTTGCGGTCGGCCACGTTGGTGATCTTGCGCGAAATGCCGCCGCCACGGGCGGTATTGGGCATCAGCACCGAATAGCGGCCAGCCAGCGACAGATAGGTGGTCAGAGCCGCGCCCTTATTGCCGCGCTCTTCCTTGACCACCTGCACCAGCATGACCTGGCGGCGCTTGATCACTTCCTGAATCTTGTAGTGACGGCGGTTCTGGCTCTGGCGGCGACGCTCGGGAACTTCCTCGAGAGCGTCCGCGCCACCGATTGATTCGACAGGCTCGGAATTGGCTGGTGCCTGCTCGATATGGCTGGCGCCTTCCATGTCCTGCGTGTCGGTTTCGGCGTCGGGTTCGGTCACGCCGGTCGGCAGCGAGATGTGCTCGTCGTCGTCGTGATTGTCCTCGGCCTCTTCATCGCGCAGCAGGGCTTCGCGGTCGGCAACCGGGATCTGATAGTAGTCCGGATGGATTTCGGAAAAGGCGAGGAAGCCGTGGCGATTGCCACCATATTCGACGAAGGCGGCCTGCAGCGACGGCTCTACGCGCGTAACCTTGGCGAGGTAGATATTGCCGCGCAACTGGCGGCGTTGGGCAGACTCGAAATCGAATTCTTCGAGCCGGTTACCCGCAGTGACGACAATCCGAGTCTCTTCCGGGTGGATGGCATCCACCAGCATTCTCTTGGTAGCCATAGAAATTTGCTCCGCGCGCTCGCGCGCCGACAGCCGGATTCCGGGAGGCCGAAATCCGCGCAGTGGCGCTGTGCGAGGCGAATGGTTTGAGGGGGGTGGCGCGCGAAACCATAACGGCGGGCGCACCGGTATTAAGGGTCAAGGCCGGAAAATGCAGCGTGGCAAAACGGCAATCAGTAATCTCGATCGCGTCGCGTTTTGTCCGCCTGCGGGCCATCTGACCTCTTCCAATTGGGCTGCAATTGCCTCTCACGCAGTGGCAGCCGTCCGGTTCACGAGGAACCGAAATTCTTGTTAGAGACGCAGGATTGCCGCTTCTGAACCGGATGGAGGGTTACTCTTCGACCCCGTCATCCGCCCACTTCCTGCCCCGATAAAACGGCCTTCGCCGCTTAAATTGGTTTGGCAAGAAGCTTGCGCCTCATCCACTAGCGTGTAGGGGTGTTGCAACAGATTGGCAACAGGAAAGTCAAAATCGACTATCCTGTGCGGTATCTACTGCCGGCGAATTGCGGGCTCATTAATTCTTGGCGTAACTGCGCCAACGCCGCAGATTCGCCGAATATCGATGCGACTGCGTCGCGTCTTACAGATAGGGATCGCGCGGCCCGTGTTCAACTTTCCTCGATTGATGGCGCTTGCCGTGATGTTGGCGCTGGTCCTGTCCGGCCCCGTCCGGGCCCAGGACGCCACCGTGCCCACGACCCTCCCCACCGTCATGGATGTGCGCGTATCGGCGACGCCCGAGCGGGCGCGGCTGGTGATCGACCTCGGCACGCAGACCCAATTTTCCCTGACCTCGCTCAGCGGCCCGGACCGGCTGGCGATCGATGTGCGGGCAGGGGCGATCACGCTCACCGCTCCTCAAGGCACGCCATCGGGCACCGGCATCGTGTCGGGCTATGCGGTGCAGCAGATCGGCGCTGATCGGGTGCGCACCACGCTGACGCTGTCCTCACCCTCGCAGGTGCAGCAAGCCTATGTGCTCGATCCGTTCGAGGACCAGCCCGCGCGGCTGGTGGTGGACATCATCCCGGCCACCCCCGAGCAGTTCGCCACAAATGTGAAGAACGACCTGACGGCGGCCTCCGGCGTGGTCGCGCCCAAGGTTGCCGATACCCCGACGCCGGCAGGCGGCTCGGAACTGCCGATTGCCACCAAACCCCTGGTGGTCATCGACCCCGGCCATGGCGGCATCGACAGCGGGGCGGAAACCGCATCGGGCATCAAGGAAAAGGCCATCGTACTGGCCTTTGGCCTGCGGCTGCAGCAATTGCTGGTCGCGTCGGGCCGGTTCGACGTGGCGCTGACCCGTGAGGACGATAGCTACCTCAAGCTCGAGGACCGCGTGGCGCTGGCGCGGACTAACAAGGCCGACCTGTTCGTCTCGATCCATGCCGACAGCTTCCAACAGCCTGAGATTCGCGGCGCCAGCGTCTATGTGCGCGACGAGAACGCCACCGACGTGCTCGACAAGGTGCTGGCCGATGGCGAGAACCGCTCGGACGTGGTCGCTGGCTACACCATGCCGCAAACCGCCCCTGAGGTTGTCGATATCCTGGTCGAACTGATGCGGCGCGAAATGCGGGTGCAGTCGTATACGGCGGCGCAGTCGATCGTGCACCAGTTGGAGCCCAGCGTCGAATTGCGTCGCTTCCCGGTGCGTCAGGCCGATTTCCTGGTACTGCAGGCGCCCGACGTGCCCTCGGTGCTGATCGAGCTTGGCTTTCTGTCCAATGCCGAGGACATGGCCAACCTGTTGGAAAACGGCTGGCAGGATCGCACCGCCGATGCCGTGGCGCGCGGGATTTCGCTCTACTTCGATAGCCTCAAGCCGCAAGAGTGATTGTGGCAATAAAGTCACCGGCAGTGCCAAGGGGTGATGTCCACGGCGCTGTGATCTACTTTTTCGCCACGCTCTGTTATGATTCTAGTGATTTCGACAGGGCGTTTGCGGCCGCTGCCGAGGCGAATTCAGATGCTGCGTCAGCCGCGTATGGGCGCGCAGGAGAGATTGTTTAATGCTTCGAATCGTCGGCTGGCTGTTTGGCTTCGCAACGTTCATGGCCCTGGCCGCCTTGTGCGTCAGCGGCGTTTATCTTGCGACCGTGGCCGCGCAATTGCCCGATTATACCGTGCTCAAGGATTACCAGCCGCCGGTGACGACGCGCGTGCACGCCGCCGATGGCACGCTGCTGGCCGAATATGCTCGTGAGCGCCGGCTATTCCAGCCAATCGAAACTGTGCCGCCACTGCTGATCCATGCCTTCCTCTCGGCCGAGGATAAGGACTTTTATAGCCATGGCGGTATTGCTGTTGATGGCATCATACGGGCCGTGCGCGACAACGTTCTGGCCCGCGTGGACGGCAACGCTGCGGTGCAGGGCGGCGGCTCGACCATCACCCAGCAGGTCGCGAAGAACTTCCTGCTGTCGAGCGAGCAGACCTGGGACCGCAAGATCCAGGAAGCAATCCTTGCTGTTCGCATTGAGTCGACGTTCTCCAAGGACAAAATTCTCGAGCTTTATCTCAATGAGATTTTTCTCGGCCTGAACTCCTATGGTGTGGCCGCGGCAGCGCTAAACTATTTCGACAAGGCGCTGTACCAATTGGACCTGGCCGAGGTGGCCTATATCGCGGCGCTACCTAAGGGGCCGAACAATTACCATCCATTCCGCCGCCCGCAGGCTGCCATCGAGCGCCGCAACTGGGTAATCGACCGCATGGTCGAAAATGGCTATGCCACGGTCGGCGAAGGCGAGGCCGCCAAGAGCGAACCGCTCAACGTGGTGCCGCGCGCTTCTGGCAGCCAGAACTATTCGGCCGAGTATTTCACTGAGGAAGTGCGCCGCGAACTGGCCAAGCTTTATGGCGAGGACCAGCTTTATGGTGGCGGCCTGTCGGTGCGCACCACGCTGGAACCCAAGCTGCAGGAATATGCCCGCCAGGCGCTGCAGGACGGCCTGATTGCCTATGACCACACCAAGGGTTTCCGTGAGCCGGTTGCCAGCATCGAGATCGGCGACGACTGGGGGCTGGATGTCGCCAAGATCAAACCACTGAGCGACGTGCCGGAATGGCAATTGGCTGTCGTGCTCGAAATGAACGGCAACGAGGCCAGGATCGGGCTGCGCCCGGGCGACGATGTCGACGGCAAGAGCCTGTCGGATCGCACCGTGGGCACGCTGAACGGCGGAGACGTCAAATGGGTCTCCAAGTCGCTGTCGCAAATCCTCAAGGTCGGCGACGTGGTCTACGTCTCGCCGATCGATGGCAGGGTTGGCAGCTACACGCTCCAGCAAGTGCCCGAAATCGAGGGCGCGCTGGTCGCAATGGACCCGCGCACCGGGCGTGTGCTGGCCATGGTCGGCGGCTTCTCGTTTGCCGAATCCGAGTTCAATCGCGCGACCCAGGCGCTGCGCCAGCCCGGCTCGTCGTTCAAGCCGATCGTCTATTCGGCGGCACTGGATAACGGCTACACCCCAGCCTCGGTGGTGCTCGATGCCCCGGTGGAAATCCGCAACAGCGACGGCAGTATCTGGCGGCCGGAGAACTATGCGCAGCAATTCTACGGTCCGCAGACCCTGCGTCGCGGCATCGAGTTGAGCCGTAACGTCATGACCGTGCGGCTGGCCAAGGACATCGGCATGCCGCTGGTGGCCAAATACGCCAAGATGTTCGGCGTCTACGACAGCATGCAGCCGGTGCTCGCCATGGCGCTTGGCGCTGGCGAAACCACCGATATGCGCATGACCGCTGCCTATTCGACGATTGCCAATGGCGGCCGCAAGATCGTGCCTACGCTGATCGATCGCATCCAGGATCGCTATGGCGTGACCGTTTACAAACATGACCAGCGCGTCTGCACCGGTTGCACCGCTACCAGTTGGGAGGGGCAGGGCGAGCCCACCATTACCGACACGCGCGAGCAGGTGCTCGACCCGATGACCGCCTACCAGATCACCTCGATGATGGAAGGCGTGGTGCAGCGCGGCACCGGCACCGGCGCGAAGTCGCTGAACCGCCCCGTCGCCGGCAAGACCGGCACCACCAATGACTACAAGGACGCCTGGTTCGTCGGCTTCACGCCCGAATTGGCCGTAGGCGTCTATATCGGCTACGACACGCCGCGTTCGATGGGCAGTTCCATCACCGGCGGCACCTATCCGGTGCGGGTGTTTACCGAATTCGTCGGCAATGCTCTCAAGGGCCAGCCAGCTACGCCCTTCAATGTGCCGCCAGGCATGACGGAGGACTGGATCAATTCCGCCTCGGGCGTGCAGGCGGTGGATGGCGATCATGCCGTGCTGGAGGCGTTCAAGCCTGGTACGGGGCCAAACCTGGCGACCTCGGTGATCGGCGTCGACGGCGGCGGCTACCTGGCGTCGACGAGCCCTGACGGCACCTTCCAGGACGGCGCCTATTCTGACGGGTCTTACCCCGTGAGCAGTCCTGGCCCCCGCAGCAACGGCTACTCGGTCGGCAACAACTATCCCGCCAATGGCGGACGTCCGGTGGACGCGGCCGACATGGTCAATGGCCGCGGCGGCTTCTAGAGCATGGCCGAATTCGTCCGCTATCCCGATCCGCGGCTGACGGCCAAGGCTGTCCCTCGCTCGATCGACGCCGCCTTGCGCGGCACGGCCGAGCGCCTGGTGGCAGCCGCCAGCGAGGTGCAGGCCTATGGCCTGGCGGCGGCCCATATCGGAGAAATCGAGCCGCTGGTTGTCATCAGCGTGGCCGCTGAAACGGCACAGCGGGATTACCAGGTGCTATTCAATCCGGAAATCATCGCTGCGGCCGAAAGCAGCCAAGCAGGTCCCGAAGGCTCGGTGTCGATGCCTGGCATCGAAGCGCCGATCGAGCGGCCGGTCTGGGTCGATGTCGCCTACGACACCGTTGATGGTGAGCGGATCACGACCCGGTTTGAAGGCTTTGTCGCCCGCTGTGCGCTGCACGAAATCGAGCAGATGAACGGCATTTTCTTCCTCAGCCGGCTGTCGCGGCTCAAGCGCGATACCGCGATCCGCAAATTCCAGAAGCTCGGCCGCACTCAATAGGCACGGCCGAGCCGTTTGCCACTATGGGGCCGGCATGGTCGGCGGCGCAAAGACGAGGAACGGGCTCTTTGGCGCCGTGCCGGGCGGCACATATTCTGGCGCCGGATCGCCCGGCTCGCCGAGCGAGACGATATACTGGTGCAGCGAACGCATTTCGGACTCGTCCAGCGCGTGCACGTTGTACCAGGGCATAGGCGGGCGGGCTTCGAACGTCGTCAGAAATTTCACAAAGTCATCTTCGCTGTACTTGGCAGCGATGATGCGCAAATTGGGGGCAAAAGTAGTGCCCCAAGGCCCCTGGTAGCCCACGGGATTGCCTTTAAGCGCCGTGGCTGGATCGATTACACCGCCAGCTTCGCCATAACCGACAGTGTGGCAGTCGTGGCAGCCACCGATCATCGCAATCCGCGCGCCCTTGGCAACCGAGACTTCACTGTCGTCCGCGACAGCAATACTTGCGGTCAGCCCAATAACAGCAACAACAATAGTGCGTAACATTTCCCTCTCCGTCCTCAACTCGGAGACTGCAAAGTGTCCCGCCTGCGACGATCTGGCAATACGCATTCCGATCCACCCAAAGGTTGATACCGCCACTCTCCTCGTCTACATGAGGGCAAGCACGAAGGACCTATTGCTATGCGGATGGAAATCGAAAAGACCGTGGCCGAAATCCAGCAGGTGTTGACCCTGCTGAGGAGGCATCTTTGACTGGGATACAGCCCAGCTACGCCTCGACGCGCTGAACGCGCAGACTGAATCACCTGACTTCTGGAATGATGCCGAGAAGGCCCGCGCCGCCATGCGCGAGCGCGACGAACTCGACATGGCCGTCAAGGCCGTGCGCAGCTTTGAAACCGGCATCGACGACAATATCGAACTGATCGAACTGGGCGAGGCCGACGGCGACGCCGAAATCGTCAAGGCGGCCGAGGAAGCGCTATTCGAACTGCGCGACCAGGCGCGCAGCCAGCAGATCGAAACGCTGCTCTCGGGCGAAGTCGACGCCAATGACTGCTATGTCGAAATCCATTCCGGCGCCGGCGGTACCGAAAGCCAGGACTGGGCCAATATGCTGCTGCGCATGTACACGCGCTGGGCGGAACGCCGGAAGATGAAGGTCGAAGTGCTCGAAATGCATGACGGCGAAGAAGCCGGCATCAAATCGGCCACCATCAAAGTCTCGGGCCACAATGCCTATGGCTGGCTCAAGACCGAGAGCGGCGTGCATCGCCTGGTTCGCATCAGCCCCTACGATTCGGCCGCGCGGCGCCATACCAGCTTTTCCAGTTGCTGGGTCTATCCGGTGGTCGACGATTCCATCGACATCGAAATCCGCGATGCCGACCTCAAGGTCGATACTTATCGCGCGTCCGGCGCCGGTGGGCAGCACGTCAACACGACGGACTCTGCAATCCGCATTACGCACGTGCCCTCGGGCATCATCGTGGCGTGCCAGCAGGAGCGAAGCCAGCACAAGAACCGTGCCACGGCCATGGCCATGCTGAAATCGCGCCTCTACGAGGCGGAATTGCAGAAGCGCGAAGAGGCGGCAAACGCCCAAGCGGCCAGCAAGACCGATATCGGCTGGGGCCACCAGATCCGTTCCTACGTGCTGCAGCCCTACCAGATGGTCAAGGACCTGCGCACCGGCATCGAAAGCAGCCAGCCGGCCGCGGTGCTGGACGGCGATGTCGACCAGTTCATGCAGGCGGCGCTGGCACAGCGCGTTGGCGTGGCGACGGACGTGGTCAGCGAGTAGCTGGCCTGTGCTGGTTGAAGCCACCGACGACCATTTCGCGGCGCTCATCGCGGGCGCCGCGCCACTTGGTTTGCAGGTTCCCGATGGCGGCGTCGAAGCGGTGGAAGTCCTGCAGATGTTGCAGGGCCTGGCCCAGAGCGTGCGGCAGGAAATCAGCCCGGCTAGTTGGCTGATCGTTGCCGATGGCGAAATCGTCGGTCTCTGCTCGATCACCAAGGCCTTCCCAACGCCTGGAACTGTAGAGATTGGCTACGGGCTGGCACAGACGCGTCGCGGGCGTGGGCACGCGGCAGCGGCTGTCGCCGAGCTGTTGGATTGGGCGCGATCCGAGAAGCGCGTCGCCGCGGTTGTCGCCGATACCGCCGTGGACAATCTGCCGTCGCAGCGCGTTCTGGAGAGAAACGGCTTCATTCGCGTGGGCGGACGGATCGACGCCGAAGACGGGCCACTGATCTGCTGGCGACGAGAGGTCGCCTAACTCAGCAAAGCCGATAGGCGCTTGCCGGCCTTGAGGAAATTGGCCGGATCGATTGCAGCGTCATTGCGGCGCACTTCGAAGTGCAGATGCGGGCCCGTCGAGCGGCCGGTGGAGCCGACCTTGGCGATTGGCGTGCCAGTGTGGACCACTTGGCCAACTTCGGACAGAAACGCCGACAGGTGCCCGTACCGTGTCACCAGTCCATTGGCGTGGGTGACTTCCACCGCGTTGCCATAGCCGGACATGGTGCCGACAAAGGTCACCGTGCCGTCGGCGGCGGCGGAGACGATCGAGCCGCTGGGAGCGGCGAAATCGAGGCCAGCATGGAAGGCGCGGCCGCCGCTGAACGGGTCGGTCCGGTTACCGAAGCTCGAACTCTGGCGGTATTGACCGGTGAGGGGCATATGCACCGGGGCTGAGGCAATGCTGTCGCGGGCCGCTTTGTAGCGCACCAGCGCGGACATGACCGCATTGGCATCCTCAATCATAGGGGAATCGGGCTCACCGGCCTGGGGCGGCAGCAGCGGGCCGCCCACGCCTTCATCGTCATCGGGCAATGCTACGTTGATGCCTATGCCCGAGAGCTCCGAGACGATGCCTTGCGTACGCTGGGTAGCGGCGTCGGCGATCGCGGTCATGGCGGTCTGCGTTTCACCCATCATCCGGTCCAGCGCTTGCGCGGTGGCGTCAATATCGGGATTGCCGCTTGGCAGCACTGGGCCGGCGTCGGCCAGATCGCCACTCGGCTTTTCGGCGGGCAGGGTGGCGGTATCGATACCCAGTTCGCCCGCCTTGTCGACCAGCACCTGTACCAGTTGGTGCTGTTCGGTCAGCACTTCCTGCTGCTGCGACAGCTCCTGCAATTGCAGGTTGATGTCGCCGGTCTGGGCAAAACTGCGCGAATGCAGCCGGTCCACCTCGACACGCAACTGCGCCACGCGATCCTCATAGGCCTCGACGACTTGCTCGGTCTGGCCGTTGTAGAGCCGCGAAATATCGGGGGCGAGCAGGAAGGCGGTCGCCGTCAGTGCATTGCCGGTCAGCAAGACCGCGAACATGCCGTAAAACAGAGCAGGGCGGATGCCAGGAGACTTCGGCGGCTTGGCGGGGGCGGCGCCGCGGGCAAAACTGGGCTGATGACGCACGCAACACACTCCGCGAGACCACAACTATGGTCAGCAAAGTATGAGCAAGTGTGGTTAACAAAGCGCCAATTCTAAGCCTTTTTGCCTTTCTTGGTGGCTTTTGGCGCATCCATAGCGTCGAGCGCCTCGAGCATCTTCTGGGCGTGTCCTATGATGCGCGTGGCGCGGATCGTGCGGGCAATACGGCCGTCGGCATCGATGATGAACGAGGTGCGGATCAAGCCCATGAATTCGCGACCATAGAGCTTCTTGAGCTGCCAGAGCCCAAAGGCTTCGATGGCCACACGGTCAGGGTCCGCCGCCAAAGGGACGACAAGCCCATACTTGGCGCGAAACTTGCGATGCGACTCCAGGTCATTGGGCGAAATGCCGACCAGCAGCGCACCGCGCTGAGCAAACTGTGCACTGAGCGCCGAGAATTCCTGGTTCTCGTTCACGCAACCGCCAGAATCGTCTTCGGGATAGAAATACAGTACCAGTCTATGGCCACGATGACCTGAGAGTGTGAAACTAGTCCCGTCGTCCAATGGGAGGCTGAAATCGGGAGCGAAGTCACCTTCCTGTGCGATACTCATGCTATTGTCCCCTCACAAACAGCACCCGCGTGAAATCGGGGTGTCGGTGCCATATTCCAGCCGGTATCATTGGGCAAGAGACCGCGCTGTGCGGTTGATTCTCGGGTTGCCAGGAGATACCGGCCATCGCCCGATCTGGAAGCAAGTGAGCGCGTCAACCACTCCCGCAGCAGCGCAGACTCCACCTTCTGCGCAGCGCAAGCGGCCGCCAGCGCGCCATGCCGCCAAAATACTGGTCTGGGCACTCGGCATTCCAGCCACCATGCTGATCCTGATTTACATAACACTGCTGTTCACCCCGATAAGGCTACCCTTTGGCAGCGATGCCGCGCAAGCCGTCGCCCAATCGGCAATGCCCCCCACCAGCAAGCTGCAACTGGGTGAAATGGCACTGGCGTTGGAAGGTGGCGTGTGGCCGGTGATCCACTTCTCGCCTGTGGTGCTGACCGACACCAAGACCGGCGCCAGGGTGGAAATGGCGGCGCTGGAAATCGGGTTTTCACCGGTGCGCGCGCTGTTCGGCCAGCCCGGCGCTACCGTCACAATCGTTAAGCCACACATCCAGATCGTGCAGGACCTGTTCGGGCCGCGCGTCACCAGTTTCGAGATGGTCGACGATCCCAAGGGCGGGCCGCCGATAGTGCGGGTGATGGAGGGGCAGGACGCGTTCCCCTCCGTCGGCATCTCTTCGACTGGCATCGACCTGCGCGGACAGGGCGGGGGAGCCCCCTCGATGGCCCTGCGCTCCGACAATGACTGGCTGATCTATAACCTCGAGGCCAGCGAGCAGGGCATTAGCGAAATCGTCGCCCAGGCCGCCCAGGGCCGCTTTTCCAAGCTGGTGATCCGCGACGGCACCATCGACATGAACGATGCGGTCTATGGACTTTTCCGGCGCTTCGAAAAGATCAATCTCGAAATCGCGCCGTCGGTCGACGGGCGCAGCACCGGCGGTACTTTCTCCGCCACGCTGGGCGGCAAGACCATGGCCGGCAGCTTGTCGCGCACCGTGGACGATGCCGGTGGCGCGCGCCTTGAGGCCGATATCACCAATATTGATTTTGCCTCCTTCCTGCCCTTCATCGATGATGCGCAGAGCATGGCGGCCATCCGAGGCGCGGGGGCACTCTCCATCGACGTGACGTTCGCGCCCAAGACCGGGAAGCTAGTGGATGGCGCCTTCAAGGTGGACATGACCGGGCTCGACCTGCGTCTGCAGGACAGCTATTTCCCCATCGCCACCTCGATCATGGACATCTCCTGGTCTCCGGCTGAGGGGCAGTTCAAGCTGGCCGATGCGGCCCTGCAGATCGGACAGAGCTCGGCCCGTATTTCAGGCATCTTCGCCATGGGGCTGGACCCCAGTTTCGGGCCGACCATTGGCATGTCGATCACGATGCACGACGTCTTCATCCATCCCAATGACATGGCGGCGCCCACCAAGCCATTCGATACAGTGGAGTTTTCCGGCTGGTCGGCGCCCCTTTATGGCGCCCTCGGCATCGATCGCTTGCTGGCCACCAAGGGAGCAGGCCACGTCGAAAGCACCGGCCGCATCGATATGTTGCAGGCTGGGCTGGGCCTCGACATGACCATTGCGGGCGGAGGCGTCAGCGCCGACGACCTCAAGCGCTTGTGGCCTTATCTGATGGGGGGAGAAAGCCGCGACTGGTTCGTCGCCAACGTCAGCGATGGCTCGGTCGAGGATGCGACCCTGCGGTTCAAGTTTCCGGTTGGAACCATGGCCATGGGCGGCGAGGAAAAGCCGATCCCCAAGGATTCCATGACGATCGACATGGTCGGCAGCGGTGTCATGGTCAAGCCGACCGCTGAGATGGCGCCGATTGCTATCGATGGCGATACCAAGCTGCAGGTGCGCGACAGCGACGTGACCATTTCAGCCGGCGGTGGCGCCGTGGACACCGGAAACGGTATCCTGACCGTGACCAATCCGGCCCTTGTCATGGATAATTCAGACCCTACTCAAGGTATCGCCGAGATTTCGGGCGACTTGAGCGGTTCGATCCCCGCGCTGCTGGCACTGGCGAAAAGCCAGCAGCCGGACGCGGTCGCAAACCTCAAGGTGCCGCTCAATCTTGCCTCGCTCACCGGCTCTGTCGCGGTCGGTCTGGTCGCCACGGTTAAGCTGCCCAATGCCAAGAGCGGTAAGGCGCTGGGTTTCGATTATGTACTCAACGGTGCGGTGAAGGATTTCGCCAGCAGCCAGCCGATTCAGGACCACAAGATCGGCGATGGCCAGCTGTCGTTCAGCGCCTCGCAGGACGGCTATCGCGTCGCGGGCGCGGCCAATATCGACGGTATGGCCGCAGATGTTGAAATCGCCGGCACCCCGGCCACAGCGCCAATCTTCCGCTTGGGATCAACCATTGAAGCCAAGGACCTCGCGGCAATGGGGTTCGATGCTTCTGAGTTCCTGACGGGAAAATTGCGCTTCGTCGCCGAACCCAAGGCCGACGGGTCGATCCAGATGGCAATCGACCTCAAGGATGCCGGGCTGACGATCAAGGACATTGGCATTACCAAAGCCGCCGGGGTGGCAGGGAGCCTCGTCGCGACGATCCGGCAGAAGGACAAGCTCACCGAGCTCAGCAACATCGATTTGGCCTTCGGCACGGTGCATCTGGCTGGCGGACTGAAATTCGATGCCGATAAAGGTTTGCAATCGGCTGAGTTCACTCAGTTCGCCCTCAGTGAGGGCGACAGCGCCCAGCTCAAGCTGGCGCCGATCGATGGCGGTTACGCAATCAATCTGACCGGCGCACAGCTCGACCTCAAGCCGATGCTGAAACGCTTCTTCGGCTTGGGTGAGGGCTCCGGCGGTGTGCAGGCCACGCAGTTCACGCAGACGCTGGCGCTCAATATCAATCTGGATCGCGCCCTGGGCTACTACGCGACCACGGCCTTCAATCTGGCACTCGACATGACTTTGCACGGCACCGACATGCGCCGCGCCAACATGACGGCGCAATTCGGCGACAACAACGCCGTGTCGGTGACCACCAATCCCGCCCCGGACGGACGAACCCTTACCGTAGCCTTCAGCGACGCCGGCACTATCCTGCGACTGCTCGGGGTCTATTCCCAACTTGCCGGTGGCGATGGCAGCCTGGTGCTGACCACCAATACCGAGCAAAAGGCCGAAGTCGGGCAACTCCAGTTGCGCAATTTCTCCATTGTCGACGAGGCCAATGTCGCCGAAATCCTGGGCAATCACGCTGACTCTCGCGAAGTTATCGCCAAGCAGAACCGGCTGGATTTTGACGGCGGCGTCGTCACCTTCGTCCGTCGTTCTGACCGCGTCGAAGTCACCGACGCCATCCTTAGTGGCGCGACCGTCGGCGGCACCATGCGCGGTTTCGTCTATACCGATAAACGCCAATACGACCTGACCGGCACCTACGTGCCGCTGTTCGGGCTCAACAGTGCCTTCCAGAAGATTCCGCTGTTCGGCCCGTTGCTCGGCGGGCGGAACGGCGAAGGCCTGTTTGGCGTAACCTTCGCCGTGAAGGGCCCGCTCGACAAACCCCAGTTCAAGATCAACCCGCTATCGGCACTGGTGCCTGGCGCGTTCCGCGAGCTGTTCGAGTTCAGAGCGAAGGAACAGCCTCGGGTTGAATAGGCGAAGCTGAAAAAGGCGCGAGGATGAACCACCGCGCCTTCTGCATCGGCCAGATTGGTAGATAGACTCGGACTAAACCGGCTTGATCAGCGCGTGGCGCTTCTTACCGATGGAGAGCTTGACCACGCCTTCGGGGAGCAGCGCATTGTCGCCGAGGCTCAGTTTGTCGTCGTCGATCAGGGCGTCGTTGACGCGGACGGCGCCGGACTGGATGTGGCGGCGCGCTTCGCCATTGGATCCCGCAAGACCCGCCAGCACTAGGGCCGCGAGGATGCCGACGCCATTGGACAGTTCCGCATGGCTGAGCGTGGCAGTTGGCAGCGACAGGTCCAGCGATCCGGTTTCGAAAGTCGCCGCCGCGGTCGATGCGGCTTGAATGGCAGCATCTCGGCCATGCACGATTGCCGTGACCTCGGTCGCCAGCACCTTCTTGGCTTCGTTCAGCTCCGAGCCACCCAAGGCGGCCAGCCTGGCGATTTCGGACAGTGGCAACCGAGTAAAGACCTTGAGGAACCGCTCCACGTCGGCATCCTCGGTATTGCGGAAATATTGCCAGAAATCATAGGGGCTGAAGAGGTCGCCATTGAGCCAGACGGCACCACTGGCCGATTTGCCCATCTTCTCGCCGCTGGATTTGGTCAACAGCGGCGTGGTCAGCGCGTAGAGCTGCGGCCCGCCCATGCGATGGCTGAGATCGACGCCATTGATGATATTGCCCCACTGGTCCGAGCCGCCCATCTGCAGCACGGTGCCATAGCGACGGTTGAGCTCGACAAAGTCATAGCCCTGCATGATCATGTAGTTAAACTCGAGGAAGCTTAGCGACTGGTCGCGATCCAGCCGCAGCTTGACCGAGTCGAAGCCCAGCATGCGGTTGACCGAAAAGTGGCGGCCCACGTCGCGCAGGAATTCGACATAGTTGAGCTTGAGCAACCAATCGGCATTGTTGACCATGATGGCTGGGTTGGAGCCGCCATAGTTCAGGATGTTGGCGTAAACGCGCTGGATGCTGTCGATATTTGTCTGGATCTGCTCAACCGTCAGCAGCTTGCGCTGGTCATCACGGAATGAGGGATCCCCCACCATCGAGGTGCCGCCGCCCATCAGGCTGATCGCCTTGTGGCCGGTTTCCTGCAGCCAGTAGAGCATGGTCACGGTGATCAGATTGCCGATGTGGATCGACGTCGCCGTCGCGTCGTAGCCGACATAGCCGGTGATCGGTCCGGCCAATGCCTTGGCGTCGAGCCCCTCGGGGTCGGAAATCTGATGGATGAAGCCGCGTTCGTCGAGCACGCGGAGAAAGTCGGATTTGTATTTGGTCATGGGGTGCGATCCCGAATACGAAAAATGCTCATCGGCTCATCCGCGTGGGATGAGCCGTGGTTTGGGTTCCTGATCGCAGACGAAGCGCTCGATCAGCGCCCGCCGCCGGCGGCGATCTCTGCCCGGCGGCGGTCGAGATATTCAGCCGAGCGGTCGGTGAGATCGTCGATCTTGCCCTCGAAGAAGTGGTTGGCCCCTTCGACGACCTGCTGCTCGATATTGATGCCCTTTTGCAGCTTGAGCTTGTCGACCAGCTTCTGCACCGCCGATGGCGGGGCCACGCGGTCCTTGTCGCCATGGATGATCAGGCCTGAGGACGGACAGGGGGCAAGGAAGGAGAAGTCGTAGAGGTTTTCCGGCGGCGCCACCGAGATGAAGCCCTCGACTTCCGGCCGGCGCATCAAAAGCTGCATGCCGATCCAGGCGCCGAACGAGAAGCCGGCGATCCAGCAGCCGCGGCTTTCGCGATTGATGGTCTGCAGCCAATCGAGCGCGGAAGCGGCGTCGGACAACTCGCCGATGCCGTGATCGAACAGGCCCTGAGACCGGCCAACACCGCGCGAATTGAAGCGCAACACTGCAAAGCCGCGCTCGGCGAACATGTAGAACAGATTGTAGACGATCTGGTTGTTCATCGTCCCGCCGAATTGCGGGTGGGGATGAAGCACGATGGCTATCGGAGCGTTTGGCTCCTTGCCGGGCTGGTAACGGCCTTCCAGACGCCCCTCGGGGCCATTGAAAATCACTTCTGGCATGGGTCTACTTTTCCGGCCATTACGGCTCTGTTGATATGGCTCGCCGACCCTTTGCGGGAAGCGCTGCGGCTTGACTAAGCGCGCCTCGCTGCCTAATACAGGCGTCGAAAAACCAGTTTAGAATTATTCGAAACTCGTGTTTTGGCCGCCATCTGGCGGGGAAGTGCGCCCCTTGTAATGAAAGAGGGCGTCAAATTTCAAGAAGTGTTTGGACTCAAGGGCACAACACCGCCCCAGCCCAGGCATGGAAGCTATGAACGGCGCGCATGCGCCATGGGCCCATGATGACCAGACCGGCGATCTATCTCGATCATAATGCCGCGTCTCCGCTGCTGCCGGAGGCCCGCGACGCGCTGGTCGCTGCGCTGAGCATGGTTGGCAATCCGGCTTCGGTACATGGCCATGGTCGGGCGCTGCGCAACCTGATCGAGACGGCGCGGGGGCAGGTGGCCAAGCTGGCCGGGGCAGAGCGCAAGCAGGTGGTGTTCACCGGCTCGGCGACTGAGGCGATCACGCAGGCGATTGTCGGCGGGTCCAAGACGTTTGCCAGCGATGCGGTGGTGGTCAGCGCGGGTGAACATACGGCGGTTTTGAAGGCCGCCGAGGCGACGGGGTTGCCGGTCCTGACGGTCGGCCTTTTGGCCGATGGGCGCGTGGATATGAACAAGCTTGCTGGATTTCTTGCTGATGCCGATGCGGCAAACCAGACGCTGCTGGTGGCGCTGCATTGGGTGAACAATGAAACCGGCGTCGTTCAGCCGATCGAACGGATCAATGCACTGGTCGGACCGACCCGGCATACACTGTTCATCGACGCAGCACAGGCCTTCGGCAAACTGCCTCTCGAATTCGCCGCCTCGGCACCCGATATGATGGCCATAGGTGGCCACAAGATTGGCGCGCCGGCTGGCGTCGGTGCTCTGCTGGTCAAGTCGCATGCCGATACCGTGCGGCTGATCCCCGGCGGCGGCCAGGAACAAGGCCGACGCGGTGGTACGGAAGCGGCGGCATTGATCGCGGCGTTCGGCGCGGCGGCGGAGAGTTTTGCCGGGCACTATGGCTCGGCCGACGTGAAGACGTTGACGGGCGAACTGGAGGCCGGCCTTAGGGCGCTGGCGCCGGATGTGGTGATCTTCGGCGAGGGCGTCGAGCGGATCGGCAATGTGGTCGATTTCGCGGTGCCGGGGGTCAAGAGCACGGTCGCCATGATGGGGCTGGACCTGGACGGCATTTCGGTGTCATCGGGCTCGGCCTGCTCATCGGGCAAGGTCGGCGCCAGCCATGTGCTGGCGTCGATGGGCGTGCCGACCGACCTGGCTGAGTGTGCGCTGCGCATCAGCCTGGGGTGGAATTCCACCCGTGACGATATTGCCGCGTTCTTGCGCGGCTATGAAACCATCCTCAACCGGCAGCGTGGCCGGCAGGGGAAAGCGGCCTGAGGGCCAAGTATTGACGGCTCGCGGCGCCCTTGAAGCGCCGAGGGGCAATTAGGAGAAGCCAGATGGCTGACTACGATATCCCGACGCTCAAGGAAAACATCGACCGGGAGACCGTCTCTTCGGTCCTGGCGCTCGACGTCGACAAGTACAAATACGGCTTCTCGTCCGATATCGAATCCGACATGGCCCCCAAGGGCCTGAGCGAAGACACCGTGCGCTTCATTTCGGCCAAGAAGAACGAGCCGCAGTGGATGCTCGACTGGCGGCTGGAAGCCTATAACCGCTGGCTGACCATGGAAGAGCCGACCTGGGCCAAGGTTCATTACCCCCAGCTCGATTTCCAGGACATGTATTTCTACGCCGCGCCCAAATCGACGCCGGCGCCCACGAGCCTGGATGAAGTCGATCCGGCGCTGCTGGCCATGTACGACAAGCTGGGCATTCCGCTGAAGGAACGCGAAATCCTGGCCGGTGTCGAACGTCCCAATGTGGCGGTCGACGCCGTGATGGATTCGGTCTCGGTCGTGACCACGTTCCGCGAGGAACTGGCCAAGGTCGGCATCATCTTCTGCTCGATCTCCGAAGCCATCCGCGAGCATGGCGAACTGGTGCAGAAGTACCTGGCATCGGTGGTCCCGGTCTCGGACAACTACTATGCGACGCTGAACAGCGCCGTCTTCACCGACGGCTCATTCGTCTACATCCCCAAGGGCGTGCGCTGCCCGATGGAGCTGTCGACCTATTTCCGCATCAACGAAAAGAAGACCGGCCAGTTCGAGCGCACGCTGATCATCGCCGAAGCCGACAGCTATGTGAGCTATCTCGAGGGTTGCACCGCGCCGATGCGCGATGAAAGTCAGTTGCACGCTGCCGTGGTCGAACTGGTGGCGCTGGAAAATGCCGAGATCAAATACTCGACGGTCCAGAACTGGTATCCGGGCGACAAGGACGGCAAGGGCGGCATCTACAATTTCGTCACCAAGCGCGGCGATTGCCGTGGCGACAATTCCAAGATTTCCTGGACCCAGGTCGAGACCGGGTCGGCCATCACCTGGAAATATCCAAGCTGCATCCTGCGCGGCGATAATTCGCGTGGCGAGTTCTACTCCATCGCCATCTCGAACGGCTACCAGCAGGTCGATAGCGGCACCAAGATGATCCATCTGGGCAAGAATACGTCCAGCCGCATCATCGCCAAGGGCATCGCTGCCGGCTTCTCGGACAACACCTATCGCGGCCAGGTTTCGGCTCACGCCAAGGCTAAGGGCGCGCGCAACTTCACGCAGTGCGACAGCCTGCTGATCGGCGACACCTGCGGGGCCCATACCGTGCCCTATATCGAGAGCCGCAATGCTTCCGCGGTGTTCGAGCATGAGGCGACGACGTCCAAGATCTCGGACGACCAGATGTTCTATTGCCAGCAGCGCGGCCTTTCCGATGAGGAAGCCGTGGCGCTGATCGTCAACGGCTTCGTCCGCGACGTGCTGCAGCATCTGCCCATGGAATTCATGGTGGAGACGCAGAAGCTGATTTCGATCTCGCTGGAAGGCAGCGTCGGCTAATGGCGGAGCAATCCAAGCCCGTGATCTCTCTCGGCGACCTGTCGCTGGATGGGTGGGAGCGTGGCACGCTCTATAAGTCGGCGGATATTTCGTTTGGCAAGCTGCTGGGGCTAAAGGGGCTCGGCATCAGCTACAACGAAGTTCCAGCTGGCAAATCGGGCTGCCCGTTCCACAATCACCATGTCGAGGACGAGCTGTTCGTCATCCTCGAGGGCGAAGCGACCTATCGCTTTGGCGAGCAGTCGTTTGAGGTCAAGGGCGGCGACGTGCTCGGCGCTCCCGCTGGCGGCAAGGACACGGCGCACCAGATCATCAACTCCGGCAGCGTGACTTTGCGCTATCTCGGCGTTTCGACCATGGCCGCGACTGAAGTCTGCGAATACCCCGATTCCGGCAAGTTCCAGGTGACCAGCCGTCGCCCGGACGGCAGCCGCATTCGACATTGTGGCCGCGAGGGCCAGAACCATATCGATTATTGGGACGGCGAGCCCGGCGCTTGAGAGCGCCATTGCCCCGTTCATTCACTGGAGATTTTCTATGACCACCCCAATCCTTGAAATCCGTAACCTGCACGCGCGCATCGAAGACCGCGAAATCCTCAAGGGCGTGAACCTGATCATTCCGCCCGGCCAGGTGCATGCCGTGATGGGCCGCAACGGCTCGGGCAAGTCGACGCTGAGCTATGTCCTGGCCGGCAAGGAAGACTACGAAATCACCGAGGGCGAAGTGCTGCTCGACGGGCAGGACCTGCTGGCCATGGAGCCCGACGAGCGCGCTGCTGCCGGCCTGTTCCTGGCCTTCCAGTACCCTATCGAAATCCCCGGCGTCGCCACCATGACCTTCCTCAAGGCGGCGATGAATGCGCAGCGCAAGAAGCGCGGCGAGCCCGAAATGCTGACGCCCGACTTCATGCGCGCGGTCAAGCAGGCCGGCGTCGATCTCAACGTCGACAATGACATGCTGAAGCGCCCGCTCAATGTGGGTTTTTCGGGCGGCGAGAAGAAGCGCGCCGAAGTGCTGCAGATGGCGCTGTTGCAGCCCAAAATGTGCATCCTCGACGAGACCGATAGCGGGCTCGATATCGATGCGCTCCAGGTCGTCGCCAAGGGCGTCAACGCGCTGCGCTCAGCCAATCGCTCGATGCTGGTGATTACGCACTACCAGCGCCTGCTGAACCATATCGTGCCCGATGTGGTGCATGTGTTCTCGGATGGCCGCATCGTTGAGAGCGGCGACAAGGATCTGGCGCTGCAGCTCGAAGCCAAGGGCTACGCCGACTTCGACAACGCGGCGGCCTGATCCATGAAGCAGACCATGCCAGTCCGCCTGAGCGCGGCAGAAAATACCTTGATCGAACAGCTGACCGGCCTCGGCGCCACGGTGGAAGCCGAGCGCATGACCATGGCCGGCCTGCCGACACGCCGCGTCGAAAGCTATCACTATACCGACCTCAAAATGCTGCTGAAGGCGGTTCCGCCTCTGGCACAGGCGGCCAATGAAGCCAGCGCCCCGGCGCTGCGCGTTGCAGGCGCCCATCAGGTGATGATCGCCAATGGGCGCGTGCAGGAAAGCGGCACGGCCCCGGCCGGTGTCATCATCGGCAAGGCCGACGGCGCGGCGCTGACCAACCGTGATGACGTGTTGGTTCATCTCAATGGGGCGCTGGCGAAAGAAACGCTGACCCTGACGCTGGACGGCACGGTTGACCCTGTGGTGCAGATCGACCGGCGCACCGAAGGCGCTGCGGCACATTCGGCCAGTTCGGCGCGGATTTTCGTGGCGGATAATGCGTCGGCCGTGGTGCTGGAGACCTATGCGGGCTCCGACGCCGCACATGTCGCCAATCACGCGAGCTACGTCACTGTCGGCAAGAACGCGGTGCTGACGCATATCACTGTCGACCTGAGCAGCAAGTCCGCGACGCATTTCGCCACCAATGAATATACGCTGGCCGAGGGCGCCAAGCTGCGCACGCTGACCATTCACGCCGGGGCAGGGCTTGCCCGCTCGCAGGTGTTCGCGCGGTTTGCCGGAGAGGGCGCGCATGCCTACTTCACCGGGCTGAACCTGGTGGATAACGGCCAGCATCTCGATATCACCATCGATATCAACCACGCCGTGCCGAACACCACCTCACAGGAGCTGTACAAGCAGATCGCGCGGGGCCGCTCCAAGGCGGTGTTCCAGGGGCGCATCATGGTGTCGCGCGACGCGCAGAAGACCGATGCCAAGATGATGATGCAGGGTCTGATGCTGTCGGACGAGGCGGAAATCCTGTCGAAGCCGGAACTCGAGATTTATGCCGATGACGTGGTCTGTGGTCATGGCTCGACCTGCGGCGAGCTGGATGAAGACTCGATGTTCTACCTGATGAGCCGCGGCATTCCGAAAGCCGAGGCCGAAACCATGCTGGTGCGCGGGTTCCTCGAGGAACTGGTTGACCCGATCGCGGACGAAGCCCTGGCCGAAGCGCTGCATGGCGTGATCGATGGGTGGCTTCTCGGGAAGTAAGCGGGCGCCTTGCCCGGAAAGTATGTGATGACCTTCGACCTCGAAAAAGTCCGTGCCGATTTCCCGATCCTGGCCGAGCAAATCCACGGCCATCGGCTGGTTTATCTGGATAGCGGCGCGTCGGCGCAGAAGCCGGTGCAGGTGCTGGACCGGATGGATTATGCCTTCCGGCACGAATACGCCAACGTCCACCGCGGCCTGCATACGCTCGCCAACCGGGCGACGGAGGCCTATGAGGGCGGGCGGCATGCCGTCCAGAAGTTCATCAACGCTGCACGGCCCGAGGAAATCATCTTCACCCGATCGGCGACCGAGGCGATCAATCTGGTGTCGTCGTCATTCGTTGGGCCGCGCATTGGCGAGGGCGACGAGATCGTCACCACGATCATGGAGCACCACTCCAATATCGTGCCGTGGCTCTTCCATGGCGAGCGCCAGTGCGCGGTGATCCGCTGGGTCGACGGGACCGACGATGGTAGCCTCGACATGGCCTCGTTCGAGGCAGCGCTGACCGATCGCACCAAGATCGTCGCGGTGACGCATATGTCCAACGTTCTGGGCACGGTCAATCCGATCAAGCGGATTGTTGAGATCGCGCATGCGCGGGGCATTCCTGTGCTGGTCGATGGATCGCAAGGCGCCGTTCATACCAAGGTGGACGTGCAGGACCTCGGCGCCGATTTTTACATCATGACCGGGCACAAGCTCTACGGGCCGACCGGCATCGGCGTGCTCTATGGCAAGTATGACCTGCTGGCGGAAATGCAGCCCTATCAGGGCGGTGGCGAGATGATCGATACAGTGACGCTGGACAGCGTGACCTATAACGAGCCGCCGCATCGCTTCGAGGCGGGCACTCCGCCGATTGTGCAGGCCATCGGGCTGGGTGCGGCGCTGAAATATATGGATGAACGCGGCCGCGAGGCGATCGCGGCGCATGAAGCCGAGGTCGCCGACTACGCCCATGAGCGGCTCAGCCGCATCAACTCGCTGCGCCTGATCGGCACGGCGCCGGGCAAGGGCGGCATTTTCTCGTTTGAAATTAAGGGCGCCCACGCCCATGACGTCTCCACCATTCTCGACCGCTACGGCATTGCCGTGCGGGCGGGAACGCACTGCGCCCAGCCGCTGCTCAAACGTTTCGGTGTCACCTCTACCTGCCGCGCCTCCTTCGCCCTATATAACGGCAAGGACGACGTGGACGCGCTGGTGGACGGCATCGAACGCGCCCAGAAATTTTTCGCGTAAGCGAGGACTAAAATGACCGACGAATTCGAGATCGACGAATCCAAGATCGCCCCTGCACCGGCATTGCCGGAGCCGCCGCGCATCGTGCCGAACCATACCGGCTCGCTGCCCGAGGCAGATGTGGAGCGCATCACCAGCGACCTCATCGGCGCGCTCAAGACCGTCTATGACCCGGAAATCCCGGTCGATATCTATGAGTTGGGGCTGATCTATAAGGTCGACCTGGATGATGATCGGAACTTGGTCATCGACATGACCCTGACCGCGCCCGGCTGCCCGGTGGCCGGCGAAATGCCCGGCTGGGTGGAAAACGCCGCCCGTGCCGTCGAAGGCATCCAGGACGTGACGGTCAACATGGTGTTCGATCCGCCGTGGGATGCCAGCCGCATGAGCGAGGAAGCCCAGGTCGCGCTGAACTGGTGGTAATTCCCACCAGGACGCGCTATATATCGTGAATTGACGATAGACGAGGTTACCCGATGGCTTTCAAGATCATGTCGCTGACCGATGCCGCTGCCGAGCGCATCACCGAGATCATCGAAGATTCGGAAAAGCCCGTGATCGGCCTGCGCGTCGGCATCAAGAATGCCGGTTGCGCGGGCGTGTCATACACCATGGACTACGTCGCCGAGCCGGTGAAGGGCGACGACCACGTCACCGACAAGGGCGTGGACGTCTGGGTTGACCCCAAGGCCACCATGTACCTGCTTGGCACGGTGATGGACTTCGAGGTCGCCAAGATGAGCTCGACTTTCACGTTCAAGAACCCCAACCAGACCGGCGCCTGCGGCTGTGGCGAGAGCGTGACGCTCAAGCCCGCCGATCTCAAGGCTATCGCCGAGGCGCGCGCCACCGCCTGATTGCGTCGGGCGCGCATTTGGCCTAGGAGGCAGGAGCAATTTCGGCTCCAGCCTTAGAGTAGTCCAATGACCGCATTGCCCGCGGCCCTTACCCTTATTCCGCCCGGCCACCCCCTGGTGGGGCGCGTCTCGCCCCCCGGCTCCAAATCCATCACCAATCGCGCGCTGCTGCTGGCAGCGCTGGCCAGTGGCACCAGCCGGCTGACCGGCGCTCTCAAGAGCAAGGACACGGTGCTGATGGCCGCCGCCCTGCGGCAGATGGGCGTGAGCATCGAGGAACCAGACGCGACGAGTTTCGTCGTCACCGGTAACGGCAAGCTGACGCAGCCGGATGGGCCGCTGTTCCTCGGCAATGCGGGCACGGCGACGCGCTTCCTGACCGCAGCGGTGGCGACAGTGGACGGCACCGTCATCGTCGATGGCGACGCGCATATGCAGTTACGCCCGATTGCGCCGCTGGTGACCGCGCTGCGCTCGCTGGGCATCGATGCGACGGCCGAGACTGGCTGTCCGCCGATCACCATTCACGGCAAAGGCAGTTTCGGGCAGGGGCGCGTCGAGATCGATAGCGGCCTGTCCAGCCAGTATGTCTCGGCCCTGCTAATGGCGGCGCCGATGGGCGAGGGGCCAATCGAAGTAGCACTCACCGGCACAGAGATCGGCGCGCGCGGCTATGTCGACCTGACGCTGGCGGCGATGCGAGCGTTTGGCGCCAATGTCGAGCAGATCGATGCCGGCACTTGGCGCGTCCTACCGACCGGATATTTGGCGGCCGACTTCGTCATTGAGCCCGATGCTTCGGCCGCGACCTATCTGTGGGGCGCTGCGGCACTCACTGGCGGCGATATCGACCTCGGCGTGGCTCCCGATGCCTTCACACAGCCGGACGCGCTGGCTCAGGCGGTGATCGCGCAGTTTCCAAACTTACCGGCTGTGATCGACGGCTCGCAGATGCAGGACGCGGTGCCGACCATCGCTGTTCTGGCGGCATTCAATAATACGCCGGTGCGCTTCGTCGGCATCGCCAATCTGCGGGTCAAGGAATGCGATCGGATCTCGGCGCTGTCGACCGAGCTTAATCGTATTCGAGCGGGTCTGGCGCGCGAAGAGGGGGACGATCTGGTGGTCAATAGCGATCCGGCCCTGGCGGGGCAGACGCTGCCGGCACGGATCGAGACCTATGCCGATCACCGCATCGCCATGAGCTTTGCGCTGGCAGGGCTCAGGATCGGCGGGATCACCATCCTCGACCCGGCCTGTGTCGGCAAGACCTATCCCGACTACTGGGAGATGCTGGCGGGTTTGGGCGTGGGTATGATGGCGGGGGAATAAGGCGGACAACCGCCGCCGCGAAATGCTTGATCTATCCCAATCACCGTCCTTCCCGCGGACTTGATCCGCGGGCCATTGGCCGCTTATGCCATCCTGACAGAGGCCCCGGATCAAGTCCGAGGGAAGAACAGTGAGGGGTAAACACGGATGCGCCCAATAAGCTTCATCGGCTCTGCAGGTGCTTCCGCGAACGCCTAAGCCGCGCGGATATTGGCCAGGTCGATCTCGCTGACGACGCGGTTGCGGCCGGCATGTTTGGCGGCGTAGAGGCAGCGGTCGGTGCGTTCGATCAGGGAGTTGGCCGTGTCCGAAGGATGGAACACCGCCACGCCGAACGAGGCGGTGATGCGCCCCAGCTTTTCGTTGGTCGAGCGCTTCATCAACTCCTTGGCGGCGATGGCCTTGCGGATGTTCTCCGCCACGATCATCGCGCCTTCCAGGTCCGTCGAGGGGAGGATGGCGACGAATTCCTCGCCACCATAACGCGCGGCCAAGTCCTTGCTCTTGATGTTGGACTTGAGCGTCATCGCCACGAGGCGCAGGACCTGGTCACCGGTCTGATGGCCATAGGTGTCGTTGAAATTCTTGAAATAATCGATGTCGAGCAGCAGCAGGCAGAGCGGGTTCCCATTGGTGCTGGCATCGGCCATGGCGGCGGCGAGGCCTTCGTCAAAGCTCTTGCGGTTGGCGATTTTGGTCAACGGATCGAGCAGGGATTCGCGCCGGACATCGTCGAGGTCCCGTTGCAGCGAGGCGATATCGTCGCGCGAGGCTTCGAGCTGCATTTCCAGCGCACGGTTGGTGTCCTGCATGCGGCGGGTTTCGGCGAGCAGGCGGTCAGCCAGGGTCTTCATGGCCGGACCGGTGATCTCGCGGTCGAGGTCGCCGCTGGCGGCCTGCAGCGAGCCTGAATAGGCGTTGGCCGTGGTCATCGCGGAATCGATGGCGTCATGCACCGCTTCGATGCGCGCGTGCATGCGTTCCGAGACGTTGGAAATGCGGTCGTTGACGTCCGATTTCAGGAATTCGTTGTAGAGCGTTTCCGCCAGATCGAGCGTCGGCGACTGGCCGGCGCGGAAGATGGCGTTGATGCGATCATTCAACGTCGGATTGACGCCGGTGGCATAAGTATAAAGCAGCTCGTAAAACTGCGGATAGGGCGGAATACTGCTGCGCTTGAGCAGGTCGAAAGCGGAATTGGCATAGCCAAGCGCGCGTTTGAATTCCTGTTCCGACACAGTTTCCCCCGCGCCTCAGGCGCTCACAGCAACGGCCTTCGCCGCAAGCATCGCATGTTTCAGTACCGCGTCGAAGGTCAGGATGACAACTATACTCATCATCCTTTCAACTGACTTAGCCTAAAAGGGCTGGTTTAATCCGCTTTTACACCAGTGGGCCGGAGCAGAAACGCCGGAACAGGACCATCGTTGCCGAAAGGTGAGCTGGAATCCACACCCGAATCGTCCAACTGACCAGCGGCTGGCTGGGGCGGACGCGTGCGCGAGGGCCGTGCCGGCGGTTTGGTCGCCGCAAGCTGGCGCGCCGTCAGGGGCGAAGGCGCCGCAGCGGCAGGCGTCGCAGCAGGTGCAGAATCGCGCGGTGCTTCCTGCACGGGGCGGGTTCTTGGCGCACGAGCGGGCCGCTCACGCGGTGCTGCTGCTGGCGCGGCTTCGGCTGCTGCTTCCACGGCTGGGGCCGCTGCCTCGGGGCGCGTGCGGGCGCCGCCACGGCGGGAGCGCGGGACGCGCGGCTTGGCCTCGGTCGCGCCGTCTTCTGTCGTCTCGGACACTTTTGGAGCCTTACCGGTATCGAGCCAGGCAATGTCACGCTGGATCAGCTTGACGATGGCGTCGAGATGCTTGCCGTCGGCTGGGGCCACAAGCGTGTAGGCGACACCCGAGCGGCCGGCGCGGCCGGTGCGGCCGATACGGTGGACATAGTCCTCGGCATGCACGGGCACGTCGAAGTTGAACACATGGCTGACGGCGGGAATATCGAGCCCGCGTGCGGCCACGTCGCTGGCGACCAGCAGGGTCAGGCGGTTGTTCTTGAACGCATCGAGCGTTTCGGTGCGGCTCTTCTGGTCCATATCGCCATGCAGGCCCGCGGCGGAGAAGCCGTGGCGCTCCAGCGAGCGGGCAAGGGTGGCCACGTCGCGCTTGCGATTGCAGAAGATGATGGCATTGGTCAGGCCATCGGCGGCGCGGATCAGGTCGCGCAACGACGCGCGCTTCTCCTCCGGATTGGACGAAACCTTGACCAGTTTCTGGTCGATCGTATCGGCGGTCGAAGCAGCGCGGGAAACCTGCACATGCACGGGGTCTTTGAGGAACTTCTTGGTCAGCCGCTCGATCTGCGCATCCATGGTGGCCGAGAACAGCATGGTCTGGCGGCGGGGCGGCAAGCGATTGACGATCTTTTCGATGTCGTCGATGAAGCCCATGTCGAGCATGCGGTCGGCCTCGTCGATGACGAGGATTTCAACGCCATTCAGCATGATCTTGCCGCGATCGATCTGGTCGAGCAGCCGGCCCGGCGTGGCGATCAGCACGTCGACACCACGGTCGAGCTTCTTGTTCTGGTCTTCAAACGATACGCCGCCGATGATCAGCGCCATCGTAAGACGGTGGTTCTTGCCGTATTTCTCAAAATTCTCGCTGACCTGTGCGGCGAGTTCGCGCGTCGGCTCTAGAATGAGCGTGCGCGGCATGCGGGCACGAGCGCGGCCGTTCTCCAGCAGCGTCAGCATGGGCAAAACGAAGGATGCCGTCTTGCCGGTGCCGGTCTGGGCAATGCCGATGACGTCCTTCTTCTGCAGGACATGCGGGATCGCCTGAGCCTGGATTTCGGTGGGCGTCGTGTAACCAGCGGAAGTAACCGCTTCGGTTACTTTGGCGGACAGGCCAAGCGAGGAAAAATCGTCGGTCAAATTCAGTCGATCCACTAATGGCGTTACCCGGTGCCTGATCCGCTCGATACATTCGAAACGGGGCCGGGAGATAGGCGCACAGCAGCTGCGGAAGCAGCGGCGGCGTCAGGAAGGCGGACGAACAAGAAACGCGAGGCATCCGCTCTCTAACTTGGCCAACCGGACGGGTGTGCAGAACCTGCAAATCGACGGCAAGGCCCTGAGGCATCTTCAGCCAAGGCGGACACTGTCCAAAGGTCTGGACAACAGTTATGCCGTCAAGCCGGAAAATGCTCCAGCGGCGCGGACCATAGCGCAAAGGCCTTGTCTGTCAACGGTCTTCAAGGATTTGAAGCAATTGCGGTTAAGGCCTAAACGTCCAGATCGTGCACAAAGGCGGCGTTCTCCTGGATGAAGTCGAAGCGTGCTTCGGGCTTGGTGCCCATCAGGCGATCCACACTATAGGCGGTGCCCTCGGCGTCGCTGGTGATCTTGACCTGCAGCAGCGTGCGCGTCTTGGGCGACATTGTGGTTTCCCGCAGATGCGCAAACGGCATTTCGCCCAGGCCCTTGAAGCGGGTGATGTCGACCTTGCTCTTGCCGGTGAACTCGGTTTCCATCAGCTCGTCCTTGTGCGCGTCGTCGCGCGCGTAGAGGGTCTTGGGGCCCTGGCTGATGCGGTAGAGCGGCGGCAGGGCCAGGAACAGATGCCCGCCATCGATCAGCTTGGGCATTTCCTGGAAGAAGAACGTCATCAGCAGCGCGGCGATATGGGCGCCGTCGACATCGGCGTCGGTCATGATGATGATCTTGTCGTAGCGCAGATCGTCCTCGCGATAACGATCGCGTGTACCGCAGCCGAGCGCCTGGATCAGGTCGGAAATGAGCTGGCTGGCGGCCATCTTCTCGCGGCTGGCGCCGGCGACGTTGAGGATTTTGCCGCGCAAGGGCAGCACAGCCTGGCTGGCGCGGCTGCGGGCCTGCTTGGCGCTGCCACCGGCCGAGTCACCTTCGACGATGAACAGTTCTGCGCCTTGGGCTGCGCCCTGAGTGCAATCGGCCAGCTTGCCGGGCAGCCGCAGCTTGCGGGTGGCGCTGGCGCGATCGATTTCCTTGTCCTTCTTGCGGCGCAGGCGCTCCTCGGCGCGCTCGATCGCCCAATCCATCAGCTTGCCGGCCTGGTTGGGGGAGGCGGCGAGCCAGTGGTCGAACGCGTCACGCAGGGCCGTATCGACGATGCGGGTGGCCTCGCCGGACGCAAGCTTGTCCTTGGTCTGGCCGACAAATTCGGGTTCGCGCACGAAGACGGAGAGCATGGCGCTGCAATGGGCGAACACGTCTTCGGCCGTCAGGATCGCGGCGGCCTTGTTCTTGGTCAGCTCGGCATAGCTCTTGAGACCGCGCAGGATCGCGGTGCGCAGGCCGGTTTCGTGGGTGCCGCCATCGGGAGTTGGGACGGTGTTGCAATAGGAGGACACGCCGCCATCGCCCAGGGTCCAGGCGATGGCCCATTCGGTGGCGCCATGGGTGCCGGGCTTGCCGCTTTGACCGGAGAAAATGTCGTCGACGATGCGGGTCTCGCCCTCGATGCGGGCGGTCATGAAATCGCGCAGGCCATCGGGATAGTGGAAGGTGGCGCGGGCAGGGCACTCGTCTGTGGCAAGGGCCTCGTCGCAGGACCAGCGCAGCTCGACGCCGCCGAACAGGTAGGCCTTGGCGCGGGTCATCTTGAACAGGCGCAGGGCCGAGAATTTCGCGGTATCGCCGAAGATTTGCGGATCGGGATGGAAGCGTGTCGTGGTGCCGCGGCGGTTGTTCACGCGGCCCATCGGCTGGATGTCGCCGACCGGTTTGCCGCGCGAGAAGGCCAGCCGGTAAAGCTGCTGCTCGCGGGCGACTTCGACGATCATGTCATCGGAGAGGGCGTTGACGACCGAAATGCCGACGCCGTGTAGGCCGCCAGAGGTCTCATAGGCCTTGGAATCGAACTTGCCGCCGGCATGGAGCACGGTGTGGACGATTTCGAGCGTCGAGCGACCGGGGTATTTCGGGTGGTTCTCGACGGGGATGCCGCGGCCGTTGTCGACGACGGTGATGTAGCCGTCTTCGCCGAGGTGGACTTCGATGCGGCTGGCATGGCCGGCAATGGCCTCGTCCATGGAATTGTCGATGACTTCGGCAAACAGGTGATGCAGCGCGTTAACGTCGGTGCCGCCGATATACATGCCGGGGCGGCGACGAACGGGCTCGAGGCCTTCGAGGACTTCGATATCGGCAGCCGAATAGCTGCCCGTGGTCGGCCCGGTGCGGGGCACTTCGGGCTTGGCCTTAGGGGCAGGGGGAGGGACTGCGGAACCGAAAAGGTCGTTGGCTTGCGACATTGATCATCCATGCTGGCGGGCGAATCAGCCCGATTGTCTTCTACCATATTCGCGCGAAACGGCGCCCCCGCCACGCCATCGCCGTCAACCTGAACAGTGGATGAACGGATAATTTCGCTGTGGTTCAACCGGCGCGTGCGATCTTAGCCGGCTGATGCGCACATCGTGCGTGCTGGGGGCCACGGGAGTTAGTCGAAATGACCATGATGCCAGCCAAGTTCAAGTCCGTCATCCGCGCCGCGATCGTCGTCCTCGCCTTGGGCGGCAGCGCTATCGGGACAATACCCGCGCAGGCGCAGCAGGGCCTGGCGTTCAGTTTCAACCTCAACGTTCCCGGCGGGCAAAGGGCCACGACCTTCGGTGGCGGCAACGGCTTTGGCCCACGTCGTCACGATAGCATCGGCCAGCGCTGCATGACCAATCGCGAAATCCGGCGCGGCATCGAGGCCAATGGCTACGAGCGGGTCGAAATCCGGAGCGATCTGTCGCGGGATCGTGTTGAAGTGGCTGGACAGAACGGCAACTGGCTCTATTCGATGCGCGTTGATAAATGCAGTGGTGAAGTTGACCGGGTCCAGCGCATCCGCCGGGTGCAAGGCGGCGGTTTTGGCCTGCAGTTCAATTTCGGCAACTGAGCCACCACGGTGCGAGGATACGGACAATGACGAACGACAGGATTCACACCACGGTGCGAGCGATCGTGATCACGACGCTGCTGGGGCTGGGTGCGGTGGCGGCGCCGGCCATGGCGCAATCGCCGGGTTTTGGCTTCGGACCCGGTTTCGATGACCGGCCGGGCGATCGGTTCGATCCGCCGCTGCCGATGTGCATGACCGATAACCAGATCCGGCAGACCATTGCCGAATATGGCTACAGTCATATCTCGCTCAATGTGCCCAACGAAAAGCGGATTCAGGTGCGCGCGACGCTGGATGGCACCGTTTATCTGATAAAATTCAACTATTGCACTGGCCGTATCGAGGATCGGGACGCGTTGCGCCGCGCCCAGTAATCCAGTTTGCAGACAGGTTGGTCCCAAGATGGGGCGCGATCTTTACCAAGCGTTTGCTTCTTGAAAGCACTTTATTAAGCGCATCTCGGTATAAAAAACGCATACGGCCTGTGTTTGAGTAGCCGTATCCGAGCACCCGACGGAGCAGGTTGATGTATCACGCAACTCCGTCACGCTCATTGTGGACCGACAATTGGCTGCAAGCCGGATTTAGTAGTATTGCGTACCGGCTTGCCCATTTGTCATTTCACCGTCTGTTTGCAGTGATGCTGGCGTCCATGGTTTTCTACTTCTGCTGAAAGACCGTCTGTAAATTCTACTCCGGCGGCCATCTGCTGTGATTTTCTGCGCTTCCGGTGCTCACGTACACAACGTACGCGGCGCTCCGGTTCTCGAAAACCACCGCATCTGACTCGCCAGAGCGAATTTCCAAACGGTCTTTACGTTGATCTTGCTGGCCATGCCGGTTATGGATTGGCCCATTCCAAATACCAGCACCAAGGGAGGGCCGCATGAGAGTTTGTTTCGCGCATCGTCAGCACGGCCCCGTTCTCGCCCTGTGGCTCAAGCTGCAGGGCTGACCGGAACTGGTTCGGACTTCATCCTAGTCTCATCCTTCTGGTTTGCCCGTCGTGGCGTTGCATAAGCAACGCTTGGGATCATGGCGCTCGATCACGGATCGCGCCGCACCAGAAAGACTTCGATCATGGGCTCCATCAGCCTTCGCAATGCCGGCCTCCTGGCCACCGATACCCTGTTTTCCAACCTGAATATCGTCGTCGGCGATGGCGACCGCGTCGGCCTAGTGGCCGGCAATGGCAATGGCAAGACGACCTTGCTGCGCGCCATGGCGGGGCTGGGGGAGCTGACCTCCGGCGACATCGTGCGCTCGCGCGGCCTGCAGGTTGGCTATGTCGAGCAGGACATGCCCGCTGACACCTTCGAGCTGACGCTATATCAGGCGATCCTTGCGGCGCTGCCACCGGCGGACCGGGACAGCGATAGCTGGCGCGTCGATGTGGTGCTCGATGAGTTCGAGACGCCGGACGCCATGCGGCACCGGCTGATCCGCGAACTGAGCGGCGGCTGGCAGCGGATCGGGCTGATTGCCCGCACCTGGGTATTGCAGCCCGATGCGCTGCTGCTCGACGAGCCCACCAATCATCTGGACCTCGGCAAGCTGATCCAGTTGGAAAACTGGATCAATCAGGCCGCCAAGAACATCCCGGTGGTGATTGCCAGCCACGACCGCCAGTTCCTCGATGCGACGACCAACCGGACGCTGTTCCTGCGGCCCGGCGAGTCGCACTATTTCGCCTTGCCCTACAGCAAGGCGCGGGTGGCGCTGGACGAGGTCGATGTGGCCGCCGAGGCCAAGCGCGAAAAGGACTTCAAGGAAGTCGGACGCTTGCGCAAGCAGGCGGCCAAGCTGACCAATATCGGGATCAATTCTGGCAGCGACCTGCTGGTGGTCAAATCCAAGCAGTTGCGCGACCGGGCGGAGAAGCTGGAGAGCAGCGTGCTATCGCTGCACAAGGAGCGTTCGGGCGAAATCAGGCTGAGCAATAGCGGCACCCATGCGCGGGTGCTGGTAGCCATCGAAAACTGCGACGTGACGACGCCGACCGGGGTAAAACTGTTCCGCATCGACAAGCTGCATATTTTCCAGGGCGACCGGCTGGTCATCCTGGGGCGCAATGGCACGGGCAAGTCGCAGTTCATGGGCCTGATTCACCGCGCCATGCTGGGGCAGGCGGAGGAGGGCATCCGCATCAGCCCGTCGGTGGTGCCGGGCTATGTCGATCAGGGCATGTCGCAATTGCCGGTGAAGGGCTCGCCCATCGAGTTCATCACCTCCCGCTTCGACCAGGGCGACCAGCGCAGCCTCAGTCTGCTGGCTGCAGCGGGCTTTCCGCCGGAGAAGCAGGATCGGCCCATCAGCCAGCTCTCCTTCGGCCAGCGGGCACGGCTGGGGTTGCTGGCGCTACGCCTGAGCCAGCCGAACTTCTATCTGCTGGACGAGCCGACCAACCATGTCGACATCGCCGGGCAGGAGAAGCTGGAGGAGGAAATCCTCGCCCATGAGGCGACCTGCATCCTGGTGTCGCATGATCGCAGCTTCGTGCGGGCGCTGGGGAGCAGGTTTTTCGTGATCGATGGGCGACGGTTGAAAGAGGTCAACGGGCCGGAGCCGTTCTTCGCGCAGATGGCGGCGGAAGCCAGCTAGAAGCGGCTGGACGACAATCATTGGACGAATTAGTCCTGTACAGTTTGTACAGGATGGAAATTCCAATGTTACTTCGTACAGGCCGATAATAAGACCTCTCAGTAAGCTTAATAGACCCGAACAAACTCATTAAGGATTTCTCCGTATGCTTGGGTAATGACCATACCTGGCGAGGGGAGCCTGTGTTTTGGAAGCATATCAGCCATTCCTGATGTCCAAACTGGCCAGGCGCCAGGACGTTCGCTTTATCGGCGCGGTACCGGGGCGCTATACCCTGTCGGATCGCAAGATCAGCGATCCGTCCGATGTCGAGGTCTATGCGTGCCGGCTGTGCTCCATTTCCCCGCAAGCGGCCGTGGTTGAGGCGCCGGTGCGGGCTGAGCCGGGAGAGACCGTCGCGGCTTATTTCGAAGATTTCGGGATCATAAGAGCGAAGGCGACGCGGCAATTGCCGACTGGCTTCGCCATGGAGCTGCTGCTGGATGATAACGAACGCGCCAAGCTGGCCGCACAGATCAAATGGCGCAAGCGCCAGGCGGTCAGCCGCGAGCCCGACAAGCGGGAATATCCGCGCATCCAGCCGCAGGAGCCCTGCACCCTGCTGACCCTGCCGGATGGCGGCCATGTGCCGTGCTTCGTCATCGACATTTCCCAATCCGGCGCCGCTGTGTCGGCCGCCGTGCTTCCCGCCCGAGGCACGCCGGTGGCGGTAGGCGGTCTGATCGGGCGCGTGATCCGCCGGCTCGACGTTGGCTTTGCGGTGCAGTTCACCGAAATTCACGAGTTGAAACACCTAGAGCGCTCGCTGGCGCCCCCGGCAAAGGCGCTGAAAGAGGCAGTATAAGACCGGCGGTGGTGCTGATGGCGGATTACGGACGCATCAGTCGTCTCTCTCCCCCTCGGGTGGTTGGGGCGATATCGAGGCCTGACTGATCGCTCAGGACAGAAAAAAAGGGCCCCGAAGGGCCCTTTTCTAATTCATCCAACCGACCCTTAGGCCGAGTAATACATTTCGTATTCGACTGGGTGCGGGGTGTGCTCGAACTTGATCACTTCCGTCATCTTCAGCTCGATATAGCTGTCGATCTGGTCGTTCTCGAAAACGCCACCGGCGGTCAGGAACTCGCGGTCCTTGTCCAGGCTCTCAAGGGCTTCGCGCAGCGAACCGCAAACGGTCGGGATCTGACGGAGTTCTTCCTTGGGAAGGTCGTAGAGGTCCTTGTCCATCGGATCGCCGGGGTGGATCTTGTTCTTGATGCCATCGAGGCCGGCCATCAGCATGGCGGCAAAGCCGAGATAGGGGTTTGCCAGCGGATCGGGGAACCGGACTTCGACACGCTTGGCCTTCGGCGACTGGCCGAACGGAATACGGCAGGACGCCGAACGGTTGCGGGCCGAATAGGCCAGCAGCACAGGAGCTTCGAAGCCGGGAACCTGGCGCTTGTAGGAGTTGGTGGTCGGGTTGGTGAAGGCGTTGATGGCCTTGGCGTGCTTGATGATGCCGCCGATGTAGTAGAGGGCATCCATGCTGAGGCCGGCATACTGGTCACCCGCAAAGGTGTTCTTGCCGTCTTTCCAGATCGACTGGTGCACGTGCATGCCCGAACCGTTGTCGCCATAGACGGGCTTGGGCATGAAGGTTGCGGTCTTGCCATAGGCATTGGCAACCTGCTGGATCACGTACTTGTAGATCTGCACGCTATCGGCAGCTTTGATCATCGGGCAGTACTTGATGCCCAGTTCATGCTGTGCCGAGGCCACTTCGTGGTGGTGCTTTTCGATCGGCACGCCCATGGCGCCCATGGCTGCCAGCATTTCGCCGCGCATGTCCTGCGCAGTGTCCAGCGGCGGCACGGGGAAGTAGCCCTTCTTGAGGGCGATATGGTGGCCGTTATTGCCGGCTTCGTAGTCGGTGTCGTTGTTGATCGGCAGTTCCGAGCTGTCGACCGAGAAACCGACCTTGTAGGTGGTGTTGGAATAGCGGACGTCGTCGAAAATGAAGAATTCCGGCTCAGGTCCGAAATAGACGGCATCGCCCAGACCCAATTCCTTGAGGTAGGCTTCGGCCTTCTTGGCCGTGGTGCGCGGGTCGCGCGAATAGGGCTGATAGGTCAGCGGCTCGAGAATGTCGCAGTTGATGGCGAGGGTCGAAGCGCCGAAGAAGGGGTCCATATAGGCCGAATCCGGATCGGGCATCAGCACCATGTCGGACTCGTTGATGGCCTTCCAGCCAGCGATCGAGGAACCGTCGAACATGGTGCCTTCCTCGAACAGGTCTTCATCGACCATGGTCTGATCGAAGGTGACGTGCTGCAGCTTGCCGCGCATGTCGGTGAAACGCAGATCCACATAAAGGATGTTCTCGTCCTTGATGCGCTTGAGGATATCGGCTCCGGTGGTCATTGATTACCCCTGTAGGTTCGGATTCTTGTTGGTATTGCGGCGCGGCGTGTTCGAGGGGAGGACCCTAGAGCGCGTCGTCACCGAATTCGCCGGTACGGATGCGGATGGCTTGCTCGATCGAATAGACGAAGATCTTGCCATCGCCAATGCGACCGGTTTGCGCTGCATTGCGGATCGCCTCGATGGCCTTTTCCGCCAGATCATCGGGGCACACGACCTCGACTTTGACCTTGGGCAGGAAGTCGACCACATATTCGGCGCCGCGATAGAGTTCGGTATGGCCCTTTTGACGACCAAAGCCCTTGGCTTCGGTGACGGTGATGCCCTGTAGACCCACTTCCTGCAGTGCCTCTTTGACTTCGTCGAGCTTGAATGGCTTTACGATAGCCTCGATTTTTTTCAATTGAGCCTCCACTTCGCGGGTAAACGCGGTTACCGCCAATCGTATGCACGGGCTGTGCCAGCAGTGAAATAGGCGAAAAAACCCTGCGACTGGAAAGAGTTAACAGGGTATGAGGATCACAAGCAGGGGGCTGGACCCGATGCCGGTGATCATATTATGTGCAGTTTGCCCAATTAGTAAGCAGGAGAGCGCGTCATGACGCCATTGGAAATCGTCGAAGAGCAGTTCGCTGCCTATAATGCGCGCGATCTGGAGCGTTTCATGGCGTGTTTCGCCGATACGGTCCGCGCCATCCGCCTGCCGGACATGGTCACGACGCTGGATGGAAAAGCGGCCTATGCGGCATTCTATGCCAAGGAGCGCTTTGCCCATGAGGGCCTGCGGGCGGAACTGGTGAACCGCATCGCCTATGGAAACAAGGTCATCGACCATGAACTGATCCACGGGCTGGGACCAGACCCTATCGAGACCGCGATCATGTTCGTGATCGAAGACGGGCTAATCGCCACCGCATTCGCTATTCCCGGCAAATAGCAACGCAGCCTTTGACTGGCCCATAAACTTAGGCTAGACCCACGCGCAACCCGGCCAGCGGGCATTTGCGGGTGTGGCGGAACTGGTAGACGCACTGGATTTAGGTTCCAGCGCCGCAAGGCGTGGAGGTTCGAGTCCTCTCACCCGCACCAAAAACACCGCCGGCCTCAGGACACGAACAATACGGGATTGAACCGAATGCAGGTTACCGAAACCCTCAACGAGGGCCTGAAGCGTAAATTGAGCGTCACCATTCCCGCCAAGGATCTGGTGACCCGGCTCGATGCCAAGCTCGTCGAGCTCAAGGGCCAGGCGTCCATCAAGGGCTTCCGCCCGGGCAAAGTGCCGACCGCGCACCTCAAGAAGGTCTATGGCCGCTCCGCCATGAGCGAAGTGATGCAGGACGCGATCAACGCGACTGTCTCCGAGACGCTGGACAGCCGCTCCGAGCGCGCTGCCGCTCAGCCCAAGGTCGACCTTCCTGAAGACCAGGCCAAGATCAACGACGTGCTGGACGGCAAGGCCGACCTGGCATTTGACGTCGAGTACGAAGTGCTGCCGCCGGTCAAGCTGATGGAACTCAAGGGCGTCAAGCTGACCCGCCCAGTGGTTGACGTCACCGAAGAAGAAATCGACGCCGAAGTGAACCGCGTGTTCGCCCAGAACCGCGGCTATGAAGACAAGGGCGACGAAGGCGTCGTCGAAACCGGCGACCGTCTCGGCCTCAGCTTCGTCGGCAAGGTCGATGGCAAGCCATTCGATGGCGGCACCTCCGATCACGCGCACCTGACCGTTGGGTCGGGCGAATTCATCCCCGGCTTCGAAGAGCAACTGGTTGGCATGAAAAAGGGCGAAAGCCGCGAAGTGAAGGTGACCTTCCCCAAGGATTACCAGAGCGAAGAACTGGCCGGCAAGAAGGCCGTGTTCGACGTCACCGTGCTGCATGTCGACGGCCCCAATGCCGGCGAGTTGAACGACGAATTCGCCAAGAAGCTGGGCGTCGATGACGTCGCGGCACTGCGCGAAGCCGTCAAGGGCCAGATGCAGCAGGCACTGGCCTCGATGAGCCGCCAGCACGTCAAGCGCCAGATTCTCGATGCGCTCGACGAAGGCCACAAGTTCGACGTTCCCGGCCAATTGGTTGAAGCCGAGTTCGAGCAGATCTGGAACCGCGTCAAGCACGAAGTCGAGGCTCATGGCCGCTCCTTCGAGGACGAAGGAACCACCGAGGAAGCTGCCCGCGAACAGTACCGCACCATTGCCGAGCGCCGCGTGCGCCTGGGCCTGGTGGTCGCTGAAATCGGCAACGTCAACAATGTCGACGTGACCGAGGAAGAGCACCAGCAGGCGCTGATCGCCGAAGTGCGCCGCTTCCAGGGCCAGGAACAGCAGGTTTACGACTATTACCGCAAGAACCCCCAGGCCTTGGCCGGCCTGCGCGCGCCCGTGTTCGAGAACAAGGTCGTCGACTTTGTCTCCGAGCTGGCCGAGCAGACCGACAAGACCATGACCCGCGCCGAACTGGCCAAGCTCATCCAGGCAGACGAAGATGATGTTCCGGAAGAGCACCATCATTAAGCTTCTGGCCGATTGATTTTTGAAAGCCGCCCAGAAATGGGCGGCTTTTTTGTTTGAATAGACGAATATGTCCGGAGTTCGCCGTCATGACCGACGCTGCCACTGATATCCTGCTGACACCCACGCAGATGGCCGAAGCCGACCGGCTGACGGTGCAGGCCGGCACCCGCTCGATCAAGCTCATGGAGGCCGCGGGCAAGGCGGTGGCCGACGCCGTCGTTGAGCGCTATTACCAGCGTTCGGTGCTGGTGCTGTGCGGCGCCGGCAACAATGGCGGCGACGGGTTCGTGGTGGCGCGCCTGCTCAAGGACAGGGGCTGGCCCGTGCAGCTGCGCCTGTTCGGCGCGCGCGAGGCGCTCAAAGGCGACGCGGCGGCCATGGCGGTGCAGTGGACGGGCAGGGCGGAGCAGCCAAGCGCGGCCGACCTCAAGGACACCGATCTGGTCATCGACGCCCTGCTCGGGGCGGGGCTGGACCGGGACATTGAGGGCGAACTGGCCGAACTGATTGCGGCCATCAACGCCAGCGGTAAGCCGGTGGTCAGCATTGACGTGCCGAGCGGGGTCGATGGGGCCTCGGGCGCCGTACGCGGGGCCGCCATCAAGGCCGATACCACGGTGACCTTCTTCCGCCAGAAGCCGGGGCATCTGCTGCAGCCGGGCCGCGACCTGTGCGGTGAGATGGTGCTGGCGGCCATCGGCATAACGGATTCAGTGCTTGAGCCGATTGGCGCAACAACCTGGCGCAATTCACCAAATTTGTGGCGCGTTCCGGCGGTGAGCAACCAGGGCAACAAGTTTGACCGAGGCCATTGCGTGGTCGTATCGGGACCCCCGTTGCAGACCGGTGCGGCCCGATTGGCCGCGCTGGGCGCATTCCGGGGCGGCGCCGGGCTGGTATCGCTGACCGGCAAGAGCGACGCGCTGATGGTGCAGGCAGCGCATGTGACGGCGGTCATGCTGAAGCCGGCAGAGGACACGGCGGCGCTGGCGGAACTGCTGGGCGATAAGCGGATCAATGCCGTGGTGCTCGGGCCGGGGGCGGGAATCGGTGAGGAGACGTGGGCAAACGTGCTGGCGGTGCTGGCATCCGGCGCGGCGGCGGTGCTTGATGCGGATGCGATCACCAGCTTCAAGGATGACGCCGAAAGCCTGTTCGGGGCAATCAAGGGAAACGCAGAGCGGCCGGTGGTGCTGACGCCGCACGAGGGGGAATTCAAGCGGCTGTTCGGCGACGTGCCGGGCAGCAAGCTGGAGCAGGCGCGCAGCGCGGCAGCCTATTCCGGCGCCATCATTATTCTCAAGGGCAGCGACACGGTGATCGCCGCGCCGGACGGGCGTGCGGCGATCAACGGCAACGCGCCGGCCTATCTGGGGACAGCGGGCTCTGGTGACGTGCTGGCGGGTATTGCGGCGGGTCTGCTCGCGCAAGGGATGTCCGGCTGGGAGGCTGCCTGCGCGGCGGTATGGATACACGCCGAAGCGGCCAACAAGTTCGGTGGGCCGGGGATGATGAGCGAGGATTTGCCGGAACTGGTGCCGGATGTACTGGCAGAGCTTTAGGGCTGATCTTCACCTCTCCCTTCGCGGGAGAGGTCGGCGCGTAGCGACGGGTGAGGGGGCCTTCCGCAGGCACCTCACCCGCTAAAGGCCCCCTCACCCGACCCAAGAGGGTCGACCTCTCCCCCGAAGGGAGAGGTGAAGGAGCTACCAGCTCACCATCAGCCGCTCCAAGCCGTGGAAATGGTACACATTGTTGTACCGTGGCTCCTCGGCTAGTCGCAGGTTCGGCAGGCGGCGGAAGAGTTCGCCGAACGCCACTTGCAGCTCGATGCGGGCCAGGGGCGCGCCGATGCAGAAGTGGATGCCGGCGCCGAAGCTGACATTGGCGCCATCGGTGCGGAACGGATCGAAGCTATTGGCATTGGCGAAGCGGCTAGGGTCGCGGTTGGCGGCGCCGAGCATCAGCCCGATCACGTCGCCCTTTTTGAACTGCAAGCCCTCGTATTCGATGTCGCCGAGCGCATAGCGCGTGAACATATGCAGCGGCGCGTCGAAGCGCAGGCACTCCTCGACGGTTGCGGCAGTCTGCGCCTCGGTGGCGAAGATGCTCGCAGGATCGAGCCCGGATTGCAGGATCGATTTAACGCCGTTGCCGGTGGTGTGGACCGTCGCCTCATGGCCGGCATTGAGCAGCAGGATGGCGGTAGACATCACCTCGTCGTCCGATAGCACCGAGCCCTGGTGCTCGGCCGTGATCATGTGGGTGAGCAGATCCTCGCGCGGAGCCTTGCGGCGCTCAGCGATGACGCCGCGCAGATATTCCATGAAATCGTAGGAGGCGCGGTTGGCGTCGTGCTCGGTCTCCTCGCTGACGCCGAACATATACATGGCCACCATGCGGTTGGACCAGTTGAGCAATTGCGGCGCCATCTCGGCCGGCAGGCCCAACATTTCGGCGATGACGATGGCCGGAATCGGCGCGGCGAATGATTTGATGAGATCGACGCTGTCCTGCCCCTCGAAGCCATCGATCATCTCGTTGGCGAGGCGGACGATGCGCGGGCGCAACTGCTCGACATGACGGGACACGAAAGCGCGGTTGACCAGGGTCCGCAGGCGGGTGTGAGCCGGCGGCTCCAGCGTCAGTAGCGAGTATTTTTCGGTGAGGTCAAAATGAGCGGTGTGGGCCTTGGGCTCGGGCAGGCCGAGTTCCTCGCGGGTGGCGACATGCAGGATTTGCCGGCCAAAACGCTTGTCGCGGAGCAGGGCGCTAACGTCCTTGAAGCCGGCAAAGCACCAATGGCCGTATTCCTCCCAATAGAAGGCCGCACTGCTGCCGTGCAACGCATCATAGAACGCATAGGGATTCTGGAAGAATGCCGGGTCGCGCGGATCGGCGTGGGCATGGCGTGTGGCGGTATCGATGGCGTAGGGGCGCGGCGTATCCAGCATCATGGGCTCGTGTTTGACCGTTTGGTCAAAGCTAGCGCGTGCCGGCAGCGCTTGAAAGGGCTGTCAGCAGGCGGACATCAAGGTCTGCTATCCCACCAACGGCAACCGGAGCGCGGGATGCAGCGTTTAGGCGGGCAAGCACGGATCTGCCAGGAGGCGCAAATGACTCAACCTCACGACGACAAAATTCGCGAACGCGCCTACGCCCTGTGGGAAAGAGCGGGCTCGCCCAGCACCCATAGCCAAGACTTCTGGCGCAAGGCGGAACGGGAACTTGCTGAGGAACGCGGGCTCGACGTTTCCAAAGAGGCGTCCCGTGTCAGCCAGCCGGTGCCGCCGGCGGGAACCTTGGCCCGCTGACGCGTCCGACACCGTGTGGGGGATTGACCGACAGGCCGTGCGGCCCTATCGGCAGGCAACATTGTGACGCCACTGCACGGAGTTTGACATCGTGAGCGACCTGACCCTGGCTGCGGCCGTCGAGAATATCTACGCATCCCTCGCCGCTAGTAACGAAGAGCTGGACACTCATATCGTAGCGCTCAAGGCAGCGCTGGCGCGCGAAGGCGTCAAGGAAGCCGTATTCGATCCCGCCAAGCTGGCGCAGAACAATCGCCAGGGCCGCAAGCTCATGCAGTCCTATTTCAAGAAGCGCGGCGTGGCCGTGAACTTTTCGGCGGCTTAGGCAGCCAGTGTCGAAAAAACGAGAAAAATAGTCGAGGTCCAGCAGCGCGGCTCGTCGCTGCCATGTGAACCATAGGAGACTCACATGAAATTCCTCTGTCTCGTCTATTTCGCTCCCGGCGCCTTTGACGACATGACGCCACAAGAACAGCAGCAACTCGATGACGCGACGATCGCGGATGATCAAAGGCTGCGAGAATCAGGGCACCTGCTGATCGCCTCGCCGCTGGCTGATGCCGCCACCGGCGTGACCATCGACCGCCGCCAGCGCATGACCCTTTCGACGGTGGACGGGCCATTTGCAGAATCCAAGGAAGTGGTCGGCGGCTTCCTGCTGCTTGAAGCCAGGGACATGGATGAAGTTCTTTCCCTGTTGGAAAACGATCCGATCGCGCCCTATGGACGCCTCGAGATCCGGCCGCTGATGGATACCCACCGCCACAGCGAAACCGGGCAGGGGCGCCCGGAGTTCAAGGCGCTATAGCCAGTGTCCGGGGACGCGGCAGCGCTGCGTCCCCTGACTGGCCACTAGCGATTGCGGAACGCGAGGGCGACGAACCCGGCATTCACCTTCACGGCACATCGCCACAGGCTTCTATTGAACCTTGCCCCATTGCCGCCTATCTGTGCCTTTACCGCGCGTTAATGCGGCATCGTCTGTGATCGGCCAGTCGCGCTGATTCGTTTTTCAAGGCATGGTCCCGGGTATTGGATGTCCGGTTTCCGGTATGGACCCTGTGCAACTGAGATGGCTGGCCCGGGCTCATTCGAGACGGCACAGCAAAGGGGCATCAAGATATGAAAGATCCAATCGATCTTTACATGAATACGCTCGTTCCCATGGTGGTCGAGCAATCCAATCGTGGCGAACGCGCCTTCGATATCTATTCGCGCCTGCTGCGTGAGCGAATCATTTTCGTGACCGGCGTCGTCGAAGACAACATGGCGAGCCTGATCGTGGCGCAGCTGCTGTTCCTCGAATCGGAAAATCCGAAGAAGGAAATCGCGCTCTATATCAATTCGCCTGGTGGCGTCGTGACGGCTGGCCTGTCGATCTACGATACCATGCAGTTCATCCGCCCGGCCGTCGCCACCATGGTGATGGGGCAGGCGGCCTCGATGGGTTCGCTCCTGCTGACCGCCGGCGAGCATGGCATGCGCACTTCGCTGCCGAACTCGCGCGTCATGGTTCATCAGCCTTCTGGCGGTTATCAGGGTCAAGTCACTGATATTATGATCCATGCCAAGGAAGTCGAAGGCCTCAAGCGCCGGCTGAACCAGATTTACGAGAAGCACACCGGTCGTACGTATGAGGAAATCGAGACCGCTCTCGAGCGCGATCGCTTCCTGTCGGCCGAAGAAGCCAAGACCTTTGGCCTCATCGATACCGTGCTCGACAAGCGCGCAGTGCCCGATGCGGTTTGAGCCGCTCGCGTTAACGGCGTTTCATATGCGCCGTGAACTGTGACATTGACGGAATTGCACCGAGCCGGATCGACCGCTAAGGTCGGTTCGGCTTAGACTTTCTTTAGGCCTCGAGCGTTACCGTATCCAATAACGCTTATTTTGGGAGTAACCCTCCCGGGAGTGACAGGATGTCCAAAGAGACAACGAACGGCGAATCCTCCAAGAACACGCTTTATTGCTCGTTCTGCGGGAAATCCCAGCATGAGGTTCGCAAGCTGATCGCCGGCCCGACCGTGTTCATCTGCGATGAATGCGTCGAGCTGTGCATGGACATCATCCGCGAAGAGAACAAGACCTCCATGGTCAAGTCCTCCGATGGCGTGCCGACACCCGCAGACATCTGCAAGGTGCTCGACGACTACGTTATCGGCCAGTACCGCGCCAAGCGCGTACTCTCCGTGGCCGTGCATAACCACTACAAGCGCCTGCACCATTCAGCCAAGAATCAGGATATTGAACTTTCCAAGTCGAACATCCTGCTGATCGGCCCAACCGGTTCGGGCAAGACCCTGCTCGCGCAGACCCTGGCCCGTATCCTCGACGTGCCTTTCACCATGGCTGATGCCACCACGCTGACCGAAGCCGGCTATGTCGGCGAGGACGTCGAAAACATCATCCTGAAGCTGTTGCAGTCTGCGGACTACAACGTGGAAAAGGCGCAGCGCGGCATCGTCTATATCGACGAAGTCGACAAGATCTCCCGCAAGTCCGACAACCCGTCAATCACCCGCGACGTTTCGGGCGAAGGCGTTCAGCAGGCCCTGCTCAAGATCATGGAAGGCACCGTCGCTTCCGTTCCGCCGCAGGGCGGCCGCAAGCATCCGCAGCAGGAATTCCTGCAGGTGGACACGACCAATATCCTGTTCATCTGCGGCGGCGCCTTTGCGGGTCTGGAAAAGATCATCTCGGCCCGCGGCGAAGGCTCGGGCATCGGCTTCTCGGCCGTGGTCAAGGACCCCAACGACCGTCGCGTCGGACAGGTGCTGGCTGACGTTGCCCCCGAGGATCTAGTCCGTTTCGGCCTGATCCCGGAATTCATCGGCCGCTTGCCTGTTCTGGCAACGTTGGAAGACCTCGACGAAGCCGCGCTGATGGAAATCCTGACGGCGCCCAAGAACGCCCTGGTGCGTCAGTACCAGCGCCTGTTCAACATGGAAGAGGTCGAACTGACCTTCCACGAGGACGCCCTGAAAGCCATCGCCAAGCGCGCCATCGAACGCAAGACCGGTGCACGTGGCCTGCGCTCGATCATGGAATCGATTCTGCTCGATACGATGTACGACCTGCCGTCGCTGGAAGGCGTCGAAGAGGTTGTCATCTCCGAGGAAGTGGTCAACGGCAAGGATGTGCGCCCGCTGTACATCTATTCCGAGCGCAAGAAGGACGAAGCGCCCGCAACGGCGTGAGCGTCTGGACTGAGTTGAATTGAAAGCGCCGGGCCCTTGGGTCCGGCGCTTTTGTTTTGGCGCAGATCGTGGCCGAGTTCACGTTTGACGCGCAGGTCATCTACTGGCGAGGGCCAGCGCCGTATTATTTCGCCGCCATCCCGGCGGAGATCGGGGCCAAAATCGCGGCGCGTGTACGCTCGGTGTCCTATGGCTGGGGCGTCATCCCAGTCGAGGCGCAGATCAACGGTGTGACGTTCCGCACCTCGCTGTTCCCCAAGGACGGCAGCTACCTTTTGCCGTTGAAGTCCAAGGTTCGCGCGCAACTGGGGACGGTCGATCTCGAGATGCTGCACATTGCCATAACGCTGGGTTAGGCGGCCTGCTGCGGCCGTGGGCCGACATAGCGCGACTGCGGGCGGATCAGCCTACCACCTAGCACCTGCTCACGGGCATGAGCGATCCAGCCGCCGGTGCGACCCATCGCGAAGACGCAGGTGAAGGTTTCGCGGGGGAAGCCGAGCGACTCCAGCAGGAGCGCTGTGTAAAACTCGACATTGGTGTCGAGGCGACGGTCGGGCTTTTTGCGTTTGAGGGCGGCAAGGGCTGCGGCTTCAACGGCTTCGGCAAGGGCGAGGCGGTTGGGATCGATCGCGCCGGAGGTGGCTAGAAGCTCTACGGCGCCCTTGAGCGCATCGGCGCGGGGGTCGCGGACGCGGTAGACGCGGTGGCCAAAGCCCATGAGGCGCTCGCCGCGCGCGAGAGCGGCGTCGATCCAAGGGGCGGCATTGGCAGGCGTGTCGGCAGCGTCGAGCATGTCGAGGACCGGGCCGGGCGCGCCGCCATGCAGTGGGCCTTTGAGGGCACTGAGACCGGCCAGGACCGCAGAGGCGAGGCCGGCCTGCGTCGAGGCGACGACGCGGGCGGCGAAGGTCGACGCGTTGAGGCCGTGATCGGCGACGGTGACGAGATAGCGGTCGAGAGCGGCGGTCTGCTGTGGCGTCGGTGTCTTGCCGAGCATCATTGCGAGGATGTCGGCGGCATGGCTGGCGGAGGGCTTGGGCGCGATGGGTACGAGGCCAGCGCGCAGGCGGACGATGCCGGGGGTAAACACGGCGGGTGCCGCCACCAGTTGCAGGGCAATCGCCAGATCGTCCCCATCGGGCAGGCGGGCCATCAGTGCGCGGATGGCTTCGATGGGCGAGAGCGCGAGCAGGTCGGCGTCAACGCTGGCGAGGTGCTTGAACACGGCAAGGCGGGCTGCACCCAGCGCCTCCGGCAGAGACGGTATGGCGGGGAAGAAGCCGTCCAGCAGCAGCTCCAGCACGTCCTCGTAGCGGCTGTGGGCCACGAGATCATCGAGGGACACGCCGCGGATGATCAGGCGGCCGGCAGTGCCATCGACATCCGACAGCACCGTCTCGGCGGCGACGACGTCTTCCAATCCACTGTTCATTTTTGAGGCTCCTTGGCTTGTGTTGCGCTCAAGATCGGCACTGCTATGATTGACGTCAATCTTGACCAATAGGATCAATGTATCGTTGTGGACTGGTTGACCGCTCACGAGGCCCTAGCAGTGCTCGGCACGCAGCCGCAGACACTCTATGCCAATGTCAGCCGCGGGCGGATCAAGGCCAAGCGCGACCCCGACGACAGCCGCAAGAGCCTCTATCGCGGCGACGATGTCCGGCGTCTGGCGCAGCGCGCTGCCGGCCGCCGCAAGCAAGATGCGGTGGCGGCGCAGGCGATGCAGTGGGGCGAACCGGTGCTGCGGACGAGCATCTCGACCGTGGCACATGGGCGGTTGCTGTATCGCGGCCGGGATGCGTGCGAGCTGGCCGACACCGCCAGCCTTGAGGATATCGCGGCTCTGCTTTGGCAGGCGCAAGGCGAGCTTCCTTCGGTTGCGCCGTTTGCTGGCTCGCGAGGATTGACCGCCGCGTTCGTCATGCTGGCCAGAGGGGCGGCCGAGACGATACCTGTGGTTCGCCCGCCTGCTGGGCTGGCGCAGGAGGCCGGCCTAATTCTGGCAACCTTGGCGCAGGCGCTGACCGGGGAGGCGCAGGCTGAGGACATGCTGCATCTGCGGCTGGCGCGGCTATGGAGGCGCCCGGCGGCGGCCGATGTCATCCGCCGCGCGCTGGTGCTGCTGGCGGACCACGAACTCAATGCTTCGACCTTTGCCGCGAGGGTCGCGGTTTCGACGGGCGCGTCGCTGTGGGCGGGGGCATTGGCGGGGCTCGCGACGCTCAACGGACCACGGCATGGCCTGGCGTCGCGCGGGGTTGCAGCACTGGCTGACGATATCGGCTATGCGCCCGGTTCGGCTGAGGCGGCATTGCGGGATTGGCTGGGCGAGGGGCGCTATGTGCTGGGCATGGGGCACCAGCTTTACCCCGATGGAGACGTGCGCGCCGAGGCGCTGCTGGCGCGATTCGAATTACCTGTCGCGTTTGCGAGGCTGCGCGAGGCGGGCGAGGCGATTACGGGAGAGCGCCCCAATGTGGATTTCGCACTGGCGGCCATGGCGGCGGCGTTCGAGTTGCCGGAGGATGCGCCGCTGACGCTGTTTGCCATGGCACGGTGCGTCGGGTGGCTGGCGCATGGGCTTGAGCAGGTGCAGAGCGGACAGGAGATTCGTCCGCGGGCCCAGTACGTGGGAGTGGCGGGTTAGCCTTCCTCATCCTCAGTCACGAAAGCCATTGGGCCTTCGCCGGGCGGGCTCATGACGGAGCGGCCGAAGAGGCTGGCGACGAGATCGACGAGGAGCAGGGCGCTTTTGCCCGCCTCGTCGAGGAAGGGGTTGAGTTCTACGATGTCGAGCGAACCGACAAGGCCGCAATCGTGCAGCATTTCCATCGCGAGGTGGGCCTCGCGATAGGTCAGGCCACCCGCCACGGTGGTGCCGACGCCGGGGGCGATGGAGGGGTCCATGGCGTCGACGTCGAGGCTGACGTGGAGGTGGCCGTTGGCCTTGCGGACACGCTCGATGATTGTCCGCATGGTGGCGACGGCGCCGAGTTCGTCGATCTTGCGCATATCCACGACGTGGACGCCGCGCTGCTCGAGCAGGCGGCGCTCTTCGCGATCAATGGAGCGGGCGCCGAAGATGGCGACGTTCTTCGGATCGACAGTGCCGCGCCAGTCGCCGGCGAAGGGGCCGTCGAATTCGGGCTCGTTGCAGAGCAGGGCCAGGGACATGCCGTGCAGGTTGCCGGTGGGCGAGGTCACCGGCGTGTTGTAATCGCCATGAGCGTCGATCCAGAGCACGAAGATGGGCTTGCGGATAGCGGCGCAGTGGCGCGCAACGCCCGAGACTGTGCCCATGGCGATGGAGTGGTCGCCGCCAAGGAAGATCGGGAACTGACCGTCGGCCAGCAGTTCAACGGCGCGGTCGCTGGCGCGGGCGGAGAGATCGAGCACATTGGCCTGCCGCTCCTCGGGCAGGCGCCAACTCGCGGGCTCGGCATCGGGCGACGGATGGGGGCGGCGCAGGTCGCCGTGGTCGGTAACGGCATGGCCGAGGTCGAGCAGGGCTTCGGCGAGGCCCGCCACGCGCAGGGCCTCCGGACCCATCCCGGCGCCGCGGATGGAGGCGCCGGCGGCGGTGGCGACACCGAGAAGCGCAATTCTATGGGCGGATGCCATGGTGTGAACCCTGCGTGTATGGACTAAGCCGAAAAGCTGACAGCGCGAACGCGGTGAAACGTGGTTGCATGCCGCTGGAAACGCATGAGAAAGCTGTTGCCGGGACCTACACTGCGCCTATCGGTCATGGTTACGTCCTTGTTCCTGTGGCATAGGAAACGCGGTTGATGACATTTGCAATGCGCTCAGGGCATTGGTGCTGCGCGAAGCGGAGTTAACCGTCATATTTCTGCAAAGGTTGACTTGCCGGACGCGTGGGCCAACCTATTTATTAATCAGAATCAGCCCAGCCTAAAAATTAGGGCTGTCTGTAACGGGCGCGCTTTACGATCCTTCCTCCCTGCGTGCCCCGGAAAGGATTAGAGATGTCGGAATTCAATCCCAGCGGCGGCGACGCCAGCCGCGATCGGGTTTACCCAGTGCTCCCGCTGCGCGACATCGTCGTGTTTCCAGGCATGATCGTGCCGCTCTTCGTCGGTCGTGAAAAATCGGTGAAGGCGCTTGAGGAAGTCATGCGCGACGACAAGCATATTCTCGTTGTGACGCAGAAGAATGCGCAGGATGACGACCCGGCGCCGGACCAGATCTACGCGACCGGCACTATCGCCACCGTGCTGCAACTGCTCAAGCTGCCCGACGGCACCGTCAAGGTGCTGGTGGAAGGGCTGGGCCGCGCCACCATCGATCGCTATCTGCAGACCGTCGATTATTTCGAGGCCGAAGCCACCGTGCTCGAAGAGCCGGTTGACGACGCCACCGAAGTCGAGGCGCTGTCGCGCTCGGCCACCACGGAATTTGAGAGCTATGTGAAGCTCAACAAGAAGATTTCCGCCGAGGTCGTGGCTGCCGTCGGGCAGATCGAAAACCATTCCAAACTGGCCGATACCATTGCCAGCCACCTCGTCATCAAGATCAACGAGAAGGAAGACCTGCTCTCGACCGTTTCGGTCGCCGAGCGCTTCCAGAAGATTCTCGGCCTGATGGAAGGCGAGATCGGCGTGTTGCAGGTGGAAAAGCGCATCCGCAGCCGCGTCAAGCGGCAGATGGAAAAGACCCAGCGCGAGTACTATCTCAACGAGCAGATGAAGGCGATCCAGCGCGAACTGGGCGACGGCGAGGAAGGCTCCAACGAGATCACGGAGCTGGAAGACCGTATCGCCAAGACCAAGCTGAGCAAGGAAGCTCGCGCAAAGGCAGATGCCGAGATCAAGAAGCTCAAGACCATGAGCCCGATGTCGGCAGAAGCCACGGTTGTCCGCAACTATCTCGATGTGCTGCTCGGGCTCCCATGGGGCAAGAAGAGCAAGGTCAAGCGCGACCTGGTCCTGGCCGAAAAGGTTCTGGACGAGGATCACTATGGCCTCGAGAAGGTCAAGGAACGCATCCTGGAATATCTGGCCGTGCAGGGCCGCGTCGGTAAGCTCAAGGGCCCGATCCTGTGCCTCGTCGGCCCCCCGGGTGTCGGCAAGACTTCGCTGGCCAAGTCGATCGCCAAGGCCACCGGACGTGAATATGTCCGCATGTCGCTGGGCGGCATGCGCGACGAAGCGGAAATCCGCGGCCATCGCAGGACTTACATCGGCTCCATGCCGGGCAAGATCATCCAGTCCATGAAAAAGGCCAAGAGCAGCAATCCGCTGTTCCTGCTGGACGAGATCGACAAGCTGGGCGCGGATTATCGGGGCGACCCGTCTTCGGCGCTGCTGGAAGTGCTGGACCCGGAACAGAACGCCACCTTCAACGACCATTATCTGGAAGTCGATTTCGACCTCTCCGACGTGATGTT
>NZ_JAQGJV010000068.1 GCF_028290435.1 Devosia sp.
ACGCCGTCAACCGTCCCGAGATCGGGCTGACCTACGACCTCTACCATTCCATGGTGATGGACGAAGTACCCCAACAGGTGATGGCCGGCCATATCGAGCGCATCGTGCACCTGCACATCGCCGACCATCCCGGCCGCAACCAGCCCGGCACGGGCGGACTTGATCTCGCCGGCGCGGTGAACTGGCTGGCGGATAATGGGTATGAGGGTTTTGCCGGCCTGGAATACCGGCCGATCGGCGATAGCGCCGCGTCGTTCGAGCAGACGAAAGCCGCTTTGCGCTGAACATTCAGTCGTCCCCCTCCCCCTTGAGGGGAGGGGTCTGGGGTGGGGGGAACGCCCCGCAGTCTGGGTGCTAACCTGCCCCGACGCCACTCCCGTTGAGGCCCACCCCCACCCTGGCCCTCCCTCAAGGGGGAGGGGACGATAGCGCCGTTAGCAGCGGTGCGATATCGAACCCTACCCGTCCAACGCCTGCGCCAGCCCATGCTCCCGCGCCAGCCCGACCAGGCTAACCTGCGGCCGGGCCCCGACATGCGAGATCACTTCGCTCGCCGACAGACACCCGGTCTTGAGCGCCGACTCCAGCGTCTGCCCACGCGCCATACCCAGCAAAAACCCTGCGGCAAACAAATCCCCTGCCCCGGTCGCATCCACCACCTTGTCGATCGGGAACGCCGGCACCGAGGTCACTTCGCCATCGCAGATCACCATGGCGCCATCGGCTCCCATGGTGATCGCCGCCAGTTCGCAATCCTTGGCGATCTGCCGCACGGCCTCGCCGAGGTCCTCCGTCTGATACAGCGACTTCAGCTCATGCACATTGGCATAGACGTGGTCCATGGTCTTGGAGCGCATCAGGTCCAAAAACTCGTCGCGATAGCGGTCGACGCAGAACGGGTCGCTCAGCGTAAACGCGGCGGCGCGCTCGTTCTTGTGCGCATAATGGGCCGCCAGCACGAAAGCCTTCTTGGCCTCCTGTGGGTCCCACAAAAAGCCCTCCATATAGGTGATTTCGGCGCCGCCGATTTCGTCCTCGATGATGTCGTGCTCGGTGAGCTGCTGGCAGGCGCCCAGATAGGTGTTCATGGTGCGCTCGCCATCGTCCTCAGACACGAAGATCATCGAGCGTGCGGTCGGCGCGCCATTGATCAGCCGCGTGGTGGCGTAGTGCACGCCGATGGCGTGGAAATCCTGCTGGAAGAAATCGCCCAGCGCATCGTCCGCCACCTTGCCGACGAACGCCGCGCGCCCGCCCAGCGAGGCCACGCCCGCCGCCGTATTGGCCGCGCTGCCGCCTGAAATCTGCTGCTTGTCGGTCGGCATCCGCGCATAAAGGTCGAGCGCCCGGTCGGCGTCGATCAGATGCATGATACCCTTGCTCATGCCTTCCGCCTCGATGAACCCTGTTTTGGCCGGTGCGATGATATCGACGATCGCATTACCGATGGTCAGGACGTCGAAGCGGGACTGGGCCATTGGGGCTCGCTCAGAATGGAATTGGGACCGGGCCGATGTAACGGAACGCCCCGTGCCGCGCAACGATTATGCGCCGAGCGAGCCGGTTTTGTCAGCCAGCACCGCCGCAATCATCGCCTCGATATCCTCGCCATCGCGCCGCGCGATCTGCCCATCCAGCAGCAGCACCGCCAGCCCATGCACCTGTGCCCAGGCCTTGAGCGCCGCAATTCTCTTGTCACCCTCCGGCAGCGCCGCGGTGACGGCACGCAGCGTATCGAAGGCCGCATCGGCCGCCATGCGCAGCCCCGGCCGGTTGTCGCGCTTGAGCTCTGGCGAGAACATCAGGCGGAACAGGTTTGGGTTGGCCAGCGCGAAATTCACATAGGCCTGCCCCATCATGGCGATGCGACGCTCCGGGGGGCTGTCGCGTTCGGCTTCACCCATCATCGTGCTGAACCGCTGATAGCCGGTAATGGCCAGCGTCTCCAGCAGCGAGGTCTTGCTGTCGAAATGCCGATACGGCGCCGCCGCCGACACCCCCACCAGGCGCGCCAGCTCACGCAGACCAAGCCCCGCTGCGCCCTCGGCCTCCAGCATGTCCATGGCGGCTTCCAGCAGGGCCCGCCGTAGGTCGCCATGATGATATCGGCCCGAAACCGGCGAAGTTGACACTGCTCACATCTTTCCATATTTATGTGGTCACTGTTAACATGACGCCAGCCCGACGCAAGCCGACCGGAGACACAAATGCTCGATCTCGACCTGACCTTTGCCATTCTCCACCACCTCGCCGTCTTCACCCTGGTGGGGATCATCGCCGCCGAGTTCGTGCTGCTGCGCCCCGGCCTGTCGGGTTCGCGCCTCGGCCAGCTCGCCAGCGTGGATAAACTCTACGGCGTCGCCGCCATCGTGGTTATCGTCATCGGCGTGCTGCGCGTGGTCTTCGGCGGCAAGGGCTGGGAATTCTACGTCGCCAGCGACATGTTCTGGGGCAAGATGCTGGCCTTCCTCATCGTCGGCCTGCTGTCGATCCAGCCCACGCGGGCGCTGGGCAAATGGGGAAAGGCGCTCAAGGCTGATTCCGGCTTCGTGCCGCCGGCCCGCGATATCGCCATCAGCCGCCGCTTCCTCAATGCCGAGGTGATCATCCTGGTGCTGATCCCGATTTTCGCCGCAGCGATGGCGCGGGGGTATTAGAGCGTTTGCAGGAAAAGTGCGACGCGGTTTTCCGGTTCGGAAACGCGACCAGAAAGACTCTAGGCTTCCTTCGGCGCCGGCGTCTTCGGCTCGAACCGGCACCACTCCCGAATAATGCAGCGCCAGCATTCCGGCTTGCGCGCCTTGCACACATAGCGCCCGTGTAGGATCAGCCAGTGATGTGCATGCAGCAGATAGTGCTCCGGCACCGCCTTGAGCAGCGCCAGCTCCACCTGCAACGGGTTCTCCCCAGGTGCCAGCCCCGTCCGGTTGCCCACCCGGAACAGATGCGTATCCACCGCGATGGTCGGCTGCTTGAAGAAAATATTGAGCACCACATTGGCGGTCTTGCGCCCCACCCCCGGCAGCGCCTCCAGCGCCTCGCGCCGGTCCGGCACTTCGCCATTGTGCCGCTCGATCAGCAATTGGCTGAGCGCGAACACGTTCTTGGCCTTGGTACGATAGAGCCCGATGGTCTTGACCAGCTCTTCGATACGCTCCGGCCCCAGCGCCACCATCGCCGCCGGGCTGGGGGCCAATTCGAACAGTTTCTTCGTGGCCTTGTTCACGCCCACGTCAGTTGCCTGCGCCGATAACACCACCGCGACCAGCAGCGTGAAGGCGTTGCTGTAGTCCAGCTCCCCCTTGGGCTCAGGATTATCGCGTTCGAAAGCGGCGAAAATCGCCTCTACATCGGCCGCGGGAAGCCCCTTCACTTTTTTGCCCTTGGCCATTTTCTCTCCGGTGATTCTGCGGCTATACTCAACAAGAGAACCAAATGCCCATGCAAGCAACTACCACTGCGCCGCTGTTCGCGGCCGAACTGACCCCGCACCGCTCGCTCACCCCGCGCGGCCTGCGCATTGTTATTGTCCTGGTGGTGGCGCTCGCCGCGCTGCCCGGCGTGATTTTCTTTTCCCTTGGCGCCTGGCCGGTCATCGGCTTCATGGGCCTCGACGTTATCGCTATTGCCTTTGCGCTGCGCACCGCCATGCGGCGCGAGAAGCGCCGCCAGCAGTTGACGCTGTGGTCCGACCGGCTCGAACTGATCGCCACCGACACCAAGGGCGCCATCGCCAAGACGCAGTTCAACCCAAATTCCGTGCGCCTGGTGATCGAGCGCGATTTCAATGAGCGCACCACCGCGCTGCGGCTGCGCACCAACAAGGGCGAAACCGAGATCGGCGCCTTCCTTACCCAGGACGATAAATCCAGCCTCGCCAAGGCTTTCGGCACCGCCCTGCGCAAGGCCCGCGGCTAGGCGCTGTGCCGTCAAAACCGGGTCGCATTTCCCCACCCGGGCGCCTAGATATCTCCCATGACAAGCCCATGGGTGTTCAGATGAACCAGATGATCACGGCCACGCCCCAAACCGATTACGAGACCATCCAGGCCGCCATCCGCTACCTCAGCGAGAACGGCCCCGATCTGCTCGACCTGCCCCGCTTTGCCCGTGCCATGGGCCTGAGCGAGCGGCAACTCACCGATCTGTTCCGCCGCTGGTGCGGCCTCAGCCCCAAGAGTTTTGCCCAGGCAGTGGCGCTCGACCATGCAAAGTTCCTGCTGCGCGACCGCCAGAGCGTGCTCGACACCACCTACGAGGTCGGCCTCTCCTCCACCTCGCGCTTGCATGATCTGTTTGTGACCTATGAAGCCATGCCGCCGGGCATTTTCCGCGCCGGCGGCGCCGGGCTCGACATGATCTGGGGCGCCGCGCCCTCGCCCTTCGGCATGGCGGTGGTCACCGCAACCGAATACGGCATGTCCGGCCTCGGCTTCGCCGACGACCAAACGACGATTGAAGAAGCCTTCCAGGACCTCGCCCAGCGCTGGCCCAATGCCCGCTTCACTCGCGACGACGCGCGCGTCGCCCCGATGATCGCGCAGGCCTTCGATCCCGCCCAATGGTCCGCCGATCGCCCGGTGCGGGTGGTTCTAATCGGCACCGATTTCGAAGTCAGTGTCTGGGAAACCCTGCTCAAGATTCCCGTCGGCTGCGCCACCACCTATGCCAAGGTCGCCCACGATATCGGCCGCCCGACAGCCTCCCGCGCCGTCGGCGCCGCGGTGGGCAAGAACCCGATCTCCTTCGTCGTCCCCTGCCACCGGGTGGTGGGAACCTCGGGCGCCCTCACCGGCTACCACTGGGGTGTCCCCCGTAAGCGCGCGATTTTGGGTTGGGAAGCCGGAGTTATTTCGGCGGCGCATTAAGGATTCACGTGGAACACTTCGAAGTGACTGCGCAGCCTTAGCCAGCGGATACCCTCTTCCGGCACTGCGCCACCTTCTCCCCGTCGGGGAGAGGGTGGCCGAGCAAAGTGGAGACCGGGTGAGGGTGTCTGCCCTGTCGAGTGTTTTGGATGGACTTAAATCTCCACCCGCGCTTCCAACTGCCCATCTGCGCCAATCTGGTAAACCACCGGCTCCCCGGTCGCCAGTTCCCGCTTGAGGATCTGCTCAGGCGTCAGCCCCTCCACCGCCATCACGATCGACCGCAGCGAATTGCCATGCGCCGCCACCAGCACGGTCTTGCCCGCCTTAAGCAGCGGCACGATCGTGCTCTCATAATAGGGCAGCGTGCGCGCCGCGGTGTCCTTCAGGCTCTCGCCACCCGGCGGTGGCACGTCGAACGAGCGGCGCCAGATCAGCACCTGCTCCTCGCCCCACTTGGCCCGCGCATCGTCCTTGTTGAGGCCCGTCAGGTCGCCATAATCGCGCTCGTTGAGCTTGAGCGAACGGGTGATGGTCACCTCGCTGATTCCCATTTCTTCGAGCATCAAGTCCAGCGTGTGCTGCGCCCGGCGCAGGTTGGAGGTGAAATAGATGTCCGGCACATAGCCCTTTTCGCGCAGCTTGACGCCGGTCGCCCGCGCCTCGCCGGTCCCCTTCTCTGTCAGGTCCGGATTGCGCCAGCCGGTGAACAGATTCTTGAGGTTCCAGTCGCTTTCCCCGTGGCGCACGAGGATCAGGGTGCCGGTCATGCTAAAAGTCTCCGTCAGTTGATGAGGTCGCCCACGCCCATGGCTTCGGCGATCGGCGCAAAATCGCCGGCCTCCACCCTGAACAGCGATTTACGAAAATACATGCCCCAATGGCTTGGATTGGTCACGAAGGAAAGCTGCGGCAGCAGCAAATAGATATCGGCCTCCTGCGCCGTCAGAAACCGCGCCGACCGCCGCCAACCGGTGTCATCAACACCCATTTGCATCTGCACGGGCTCGCCGTCCAGCACCTGCCCGATGGCCGTGAAGCGCCGAACGGCATCAGCCTTGCCCAGCGTTTGCGTCGGCGAATAATAGACGAACCAGTCGCCCGGCTGCACCTGCTTTACCGCGCTATGCTTGCCATGCGCAAACATCACGAACCCCTCGGCGACGCCAACCACCACATGGCCCCGCGCCGCCACGCCGATCCAGTGTGTCGGCGCGCGCATCGCTCAGAGCCCCAGCACGTCGGCCATGGAATAGAGCCCCGGCTGTTGATCCCTGGCCCACAGCGCGGCCCGCGCCGCGCCATGGGCAAAAATCGCCCGATCCTCGGCGCGGTGGTTCAGTTCGATCCGCTCCGATGGCCCGGCAAAGATCACGCTGTGATCGCCCACCACCGTGCCGCCACGCAGCGTCGCAAAACCGATCGTGCCCTCTTCGCGTGGTCCGGTATGACCGTCACGCACGCGCACGGAATGGCTCGCCAGATTAATCTGTCGTCCCTCAGCCGCCGCGTGGCCCAGCAGCAGTGCCGTGCCCGATGGCGCGTCGACCTTCTTGGCATGATGCATTTCAAGGATTTCGATATCGTACTGCGCCAGCACGGCCGCTGCCTGTTTCACCAGGCTCGCCAGCACATTGACCCCCATCGAGAAATTCCCTGACTTGACGATTGTCGCGCCGGCCTTACCAGCCTCGGCAATCGCCACGTCGTCGCCTTCCGAACAGCCCGTCGTGCCGATTACATGCACCAGCCCAAGCTTGGCGGCCTTTTGTGCCAGTGCCACGCTCGCGGCCGGCGCGGTAAAATCGATCACCGCGTCAGCCCCAACCAGCGCCGCATCCAGATTGTCGGTGATTGTCACGCCCAGTGCGCCGATCCCGGCGAACAGCCCGGCATCCTGCCCGATGGCCGGCGTACCCGGCCGGTCGACTGCGGCATGCAGGCTCAATCCGCTCCCCGCCACCGCGCCATGCACGGCCAGGCCCGACAGCGCGACCACGGCGCGAATATTGGCCGCGCCCATGCGCCCGCCAGCACCGGCAATAACCACCTTGAGATCGGCCATGGCGAAGTCTCCAGATTAGCAATATTCGGCTCCGGCTATAGCAGCGCGCTTTGCCAACACCAAGCCACACTTGCGGGTAAGAAGAAGCTTCGCCACATGCTAGACTCGGCGTCGTGTTGCCGCATGAAGGACTGCCTATGACCATCACCAATGCCCTGGCCGGTGTCGCCGTCGACAATTTGGCGACCGCCCTGCCCTGGTACGAACAGATGTTCGGCCGCAGCGCCGACGCGCGCCCCATGGCCGACGTGGCCGAATGGAAGTTCTCCACCGGCGGCTGGGTGCATGTGTTCACCGATGCCGACCGCGCCGGCGCCTCTTCGGTGACGCTGATCGTCGATGACCTGGCCGCGCACGTGGCGACGCTCGAGCCCTTGGGCATCACCCCCGTCAGCAAGCGCATCGGCGACTACGTCAAAACCGCCATCTACCGCGACCCCGACGGCAACCAGTTGATTTTTACCCAGCCGCTGAAGAACACGTATTAGGGGCATTCTCGCGAGGTGGGCTTTATCTGACTCGCGCGCTGACGCGCACCGTCTCGCCTTCCCGCGGACTTGATCCGCGGGCCACTCTCAACACGACACAAGCGGCAAAAGGGCCGCGGATCAAGTCCGCGGGAAGCTACCGTGGTTGGAATGGCATCTGTGATTGTCTTCTCCCGTCGGGGCGCAGCGCCGGATGAGGGTGTCTACCCTCCAGGACGGTCACGCAGGCCCTAAGCCACCCGCACCCCACCCGCCATCTCCGCCAAAATCGCCCGTGCCGCCGCTGCGGGATCGGCAGCCTGGATAATCGGCCGCGCCACCACCAGATGCGTCGCCCCCGCCGCCAGCGCTTCCGCCGGACCCATCACTCGCTTCTGATCGCCATGATCGGCGCCCGCCGGCCGGATGCCCGGCGTGACGATTGCCAGCTTCGGCCCCACAATAGTGCGCACCATTTCCGCCTCATGCGGCGAGGCTACCAGCCCCCCAATGCCCGCGTCGCGCGCCTGTTGCGCCCGGAGCGCCACCAGCCCCGCCGTGTCGCGCGCAAAGCCGGCCTCGGCCACGTCCTTGTCATCCATCGAGGTCAGCACCGAAACACCCAACACCATCAGGTCCGATCCCGCCGCGCCGCGCATCGCCGCGCGCATGCATTGCGGATAGGCATGCACGGTCAGCATCGCCGCCCCGGTCGCGGCGATCGCCGCCACGCCTTTTTCCACCGTGTTGTCGATATCCAGCAGCTTGAGATCGAAGAACACAGATTTGCCTGCCGCGATCAATTCCTTGCCCAGCGCGAACCCATCCGCGCCGTAAAAGCATTGATAGCCAATCTTGTAGAACTGCACATCGTCGCCCAGCGCCGTGATGATCTTCTCAGCTTCGGCGCGCGTGGAAACGTCGAGGCCAACGATCAGTTGTCCGCTCATGGCTTGATTCTCCCTGTGGATCGCGTTTCACTCGCACAACACGCTGTCCGAGGCAACTAGACGCCTTCGATCAGCTCGGCGGTAAGGTCTTCCATCGGCGTCCAGTCGCAATAGAGTTTTCGCGCCATAAGGTCGAACACATAGCCATTGCCGCCGCCCGGATCGGCCAGCCGGCTCTGGTCTTCCGAACGGGCAATGGCCCACCCGCCCAGATAGCATTTGAGCAGCGTACCCACGCCGCCATGCCCACAGAATACCGCCGTCTGTCCGGGTCGCACGCGAGCCATCGCCCCGGCGACCGCCTCGATGATTCGCCGCTGCGCATCGATCGCCCGCTCCCAGCCATCGACGCTCTCCATTGGCGCGGCAAAGAACCGGTTGGCGGTCTCCTCGAACTTTTCGGGCGGCAAAAAGCCCGTCGCGGAGCGGTCGTTTTCGCCCATCGCCGGATCGGTAATCACCGCGCCGCCCCAACTTGCCGTGACGATATCGGCCAGTTCCACCGCCTTTCGCTCATCGCTGGCAAAGACGATTGCGCCCTCGGCGATCAGCTCCCGCGCCGCAAACGCTTCCGCGCGGGCGCGCCCGACCTCTGACAAGCCCCATTGCGGCACCGGCACCTCGGGATCGACCTTGACCTGCGGATGGCTCAGATACAGCGAGCGCATAAACCTCAGCCCCGGCTGAAATGGGTCAGTTCATGCACCAGGGCCTCGACCTTGCGGATGATCGCCGGCTCCACCGGCGCGCCGTCCGCATCGAACGCCTCGTCGGCTGGCCCGATGCCCAGCAGCGTCGGCACCACCAGCGCCCCGATCTTGCTCAGGCTGTCGCGCAGATGGCTCAGCCCAAAAATGGTGCCATATTTGCCGGTACTCACCCCGCCAATGCCGAATACCGGATGGCGGAACGGGCTGGGCCGCTGCCGGCTCAGCCAGGCCAGCGTATTGACCGTCAGCGGCGTCAGCCCGCCATTATATTCGGGGCTGGCCCAAAACACGATGTCATGGCTGGTGAACAGCTCCGCCAGCCGGGCCGCCGCCTCGGGCACATGCTCGGCCTCTAGGTCCTCGTTGAAGACCGGCAGGTCGTAATCGGCCAGAGTGATGGCCGTGACCTTCACCCCCGCCGCCTCCAATTGCGTGCCGATATGGCGTTGCAACATCTGGTTCAGCGATCCCTTGCGGGTCGAGCCGGAGAGCGTAAGCGCGGTGGTCATGAAGCGTGATCCTGATGAGGAGGTAACACTGCCCGCCGCCGCGCTGCGCCGCAAGGGCGAGTGGCCCCTTGCCAGCCGGGAGGTAATCAGTTAAGCAAATGCCTTAGTAAAATAGAAGAGACCCCGATGGCCACCAACATCTTTGTCAACCTGCCGGTCCGCAATCTCGAGGCGTCCAAAACCTTCTTCGGCGCACTGGGTTTCGCCTTTAACGCGCAGTTCACCGACGAGACCGCCGCCGCCATGGTGATCGACGAGAACATCTTCGCCATGCTGCTGACGCATGAAAAATTCGCCCAGTTCACGCCCAAGACCATCGCCGATGCCCATACCAGCAGCGAAGTGCTGATCGCGCTCAGCCGCGACAGCAAGGATGCGGTCATCGCGCTGTTCGACAAAGCCATCGCCGCCGGTGCCACGCAAGCACGCCCCGGCGACGACTACGGCTTCATGATGAGCCGCGCGTTTTCCGATCTCGACGGTCACATCTGGGAAATCATGTGGATGGACCCGAGCTTCGTCCAGCCGGGCTGATGCTTCTTCACCTCTCCCTTTGGGGGAGAGGTCGACCCTCTTGGGTCGGGTGAGGGGGCCTTTACTGGGTGAGGTGTGAGGGGAAGGCCCCCTCACCCGTCGCTGCGCGCCCACCTCTCCCCCAAAGGGAGAGGTGGAAAGCGTTCCGCTCCTAAGCCCCAAACATCGTCTTCAATTTCGCAAAAAACCCATCCGAGGTCGGATTGGTCTCTTCCGTCGTCAGCCGCTGGAACTCCTCCAGCAGCTCACGCTGCTTTCGCGACAAATTCTGCGGCGTCTCGATATCGAGCTGCACATACAAATCCCCGGTGTCCTTGCTGCGCAGTACCGGCATGCCCTTGCCCTTGAGCCGCACGCGCTGCCCCGGCTGCGTGCCCGCCGCAACCTTGACCTTGGCGCGCATTGCATCGAGCGTCGGCACTTCGAATTCCCCGCCCAAAGCAGCCGTCGCCATGGCGATCGGCACGCGGGCATAGAGATCAGCCCCATCGCGCTGGAACAGATCGTGCGGGCGCAACGAGATGAAGATATACAAATCACCCGGCGGTCCGCCCCGCAGCCCCGCCTCGCCCTCATTGGCCAGCCTGATGCGCGTGCCGTCCTCGATCCCCTTGGGAATATCGACCGAGAGCTTCCGGTTTTCCTGGCGCCGGCCCTGGCCGCCGCAATCGGTGCAGGGCTGGTCCATCATCTGGCCACGGCCCTGGCAGACCGGGCAGGTCCGCTCGATGGTGAAAAATCCCTGCGCTGCGCGCACCTTGCCATGGCCATTGCACTGCCGGCAGGTATGCGTGCCGGTGCCCGGCTTGGCGCCATTGCCATCGCATGTGGTGCAGGACACCAAGGTGGGTACGTCGATCTCGACGGTCTGCCCGGCAAAGCTTTCTTCCAGCGAAATTTCGAGATTGTAGCGCAGGTCGCTGCCGCGCAGCTTGGCCGCCCCGCCGCCGCCCTGGCCGCGGCGTCCGCCCATGAAGTCGCCAAAAATATCGTCGAAAATATCTGACATCGAGGAGGTGAATTCGGGCCCGAAGCCCGCGGCCCCGGCAGCACCACGCCCGCCATTCTCAAAGGCAGCGTGCCCGAACCGGTCATAGGCCGCGCGCTTCTGGCCGTCTTTCAGCGTCTCATAGGCTTCGCTCAACTCCTTGAACTTGCCTTCCGCTTCGTTATCGCCGTGATTACGATCGGGGTGATACTGCATCGCAAGCTTGCGATAGGCGCTCTTGAGCGCCGCATCGTCGGCGTCCTTGGCAACGCCGAGCACCTCATAGAAATCACGTTTGGCCAAGAATTTTTCTCCGAAAGCCATGCCGGCGCCGGCTCGTCGCGATCGCTATGGACCGCGCCAAACCCAGCGCCTCACTAGAAGAGACCTGAAACTAACCCCTAGATGGCAATCAAGCCCGCCTCCCGCAAGGGGAAGCAAGGCTTGCCAGACCAAATGAGTAGCGCCCGCTCCATATCAAGCAAGGGCCGCGCCATCAACTGGAGTTCGGAAACTCAGCCCCGCCGGCCGCGCCCAAACGCCTGGTTCAGCGCTTCGGCGGCTTCCGATTGGGCGAACAGTGCCTTGGTGACGATCAGCCCCAGCCCGAAAAAGCCCTGCGTCACGCCTTCATGCACGGTGCAGGTGACATTGATGCCCGCCGCCTCCAGCGCTTCGGCCAGCGCCTCGCCCTCGGAGCGCAACGGGTCGATTTCCGCAAGGATTATGGTCGCCGGCGCCACGCCCGCCAAATCCTCGCGTGATGCCAGGTCAATGCGCGGATCGCTCATTTGCTCGCGATCCTCCAGCTCATGCCGCATCCGCCACTGCATGCCCGGCATACCGATCGGCCGCGCCCGCAGCGTCTCGCCATAAGAGGGCCGGCTCATGTCGCTGCCGGCAATCGGATGGATCAGCAATTGCGCCAGCGGCTGGGTGAAATGGGCATCCCGCGCCATCAGCGCCACGTTGAGCGCCAGGTTCGCCCCGGCATCCTCGCCCGCCACCGCGATCCGCCGCGGATCGCCGCCCAGTTCGCGCGCCGCGCCCACCAGCCAGCGCCACGCCGCATAAGCATCCTCATGCGCCGCCGGAAATTTATGCTCAGGGCCCAGCCGATAGTCGAGCGACACCACGATGGCTCCGGTCCGCCGCGCCAAGGCCCGCGCCGTGGCATCGTGCATGTCCAGGTCCCCGGTGACGAAACCTCCACCATGGAAGTAGGCGATCATCGGATTGAGCCGGCTCAACAGTCCCACCGGCCGGTAAATCCGCGCCGCCAACTCGTCCTCGGCGCCCTTATAGGTAATGTCCTGTGTGCTGACGCCATCCTCGCTGGGCGCCCGCCCTTGCCGCGCCATGATGGAACTGATGGCGTCGATCAGCTTGGGCTGGCGCCGCGCCGCCTGAGGACTGCTCTGCTCCAGCGGGCGCGCACCCAGTTCCGCTAGCGCCTCGATCACCAGTTTCATATCGGTATCGAGGCGGTCCATCGGATTGCCGTGGATCAGTTCGGCCAGTCGGCCGATGCCGCCTGATTGGGGATTGCTGGCAATGTCGCTCATGGTGGCCTCGCTGCGCGTTAGTGCCGCCCCCCAGCGACATCCCTTTCGAACCCCACAATGGGCCCACATTGGGGCGCGATCTGGCCTATTTCTGGATTTGTCAGTCTTGCGCGCTCTGCGCCAGGCAACAAAAAACCCGGGCGAAGACCCGGGTTTGTCTGTGATTCACGTGAAACTGCGAGCCTTTTGCTCGAACTCGATTACGCCGCTTCCAGCGCCTCGGCACTGATATTGTGCTCCATCAGCTTCTTGCGCACGGCATTGACCGCGTCGACGCTGAACAGCTCTTCATTGCGCATCACGATGGCTTCGCTCGACAGGTCCGCGCGGCCATGCTCGACCAGCGTGGCAAAGCCGTCCGACATTTCTGGCTCCATGGCGGCATCCGCCAGAACCTTCTGGGCGCCGACGCGCTTGTGCTTGGCGCGGATTTTGGTGAGCTTACTGGTCTTGCCCTTGGCGGCGGTGTTGAATTCCTCGGCCGCGCTCAGGGCGGTCCAGAATTCGCGCTCAATACCCTTTTCGTGGGTATTGCCGACCAGCTCGGCGATGCGCAGCTGGCAGTTGAAAACGAGATCGGGATAGCCAAGGCGGACGGCATTGGCCATCAGCTTGCGCAGTTTTTCGGGATCGGTGAAGGTTTTGGGGTCTGGAATGTTCATTCCCCACCATAGGACAGTTTGTAACGATTAGCTAATGCAAAGGCGGAATACGCGAATCGGGGGGAAGTCAAGGTGAACACGGACCGTCGGCCAGACCTGCCCCCACCCCACGACTGGCCAGAACCCTCCCGAAGCGAACCCACCGGGTTTGCGGCTCTATCGTCTCCCTCCCCCGTGCGGAGCGGTCAGGGGTGGGGGGACGGATGCCCTCAGACAGAAGGTCGGTACACCAGAAGCGCCCAGACTTACGTCGACGCTTCCGCATTGAGCGCGGACGCTCCCGGCACCACCCCACCCAGCCACGCGATCTTCCCCACCATGGCAATCACGAAGGCCAGCCAACAGAACGGCGCCGCCATTGCCACCATGTAATCGTGCAGGGCGGTATCGTAATTCAACTCCACCGGCACCGGCCAGTAAGCCCACGCCAGCAGCCCGGCCGCGATCGCCATCCCCATGAGATAGGACCGCCATCCCGGCATGAAGGTCAAAACGATCGTTGATGTCAGCAGAACCAGAATTGCCATGGCGCGTCCCCCGAAGCCCGTTCTTGATATCAGGCGCCCGTAAGCTCTCCGTGCTCGCAATCCTCGCAATTTTAACGTCGCCATTATGCCCTTGTTAACCGCTCGGCGGCGGTCAACAAAAAAGCCCGGGATCGCTCCCGGGCTTCGTCATTCAATCCAATATGGCGCTTATGCGGACTTCTTGTTGTCGTCGTCCTTGACCTCTTCGAAGTCGGCGTCGACCACGTCATCATCGTCGTCTTCCGCATCGCCGGCGGCCTGCGCCTCGGCTTCAGCCTGGCTAGCCTTGTACATGGCCTCGCCCAGCTTCATCGAAGCCTCGGCCAACGCCTGGGTCTTGGCGGTGATGGCCTCGGAGTCTTCACCGTCGATCACGCCCTTCAGGTCGGCGATGGCGGCTTCGATGGCGGCCTTGTCTTCAGCCGGCACCTTGTCGCCGTGTTCGGCCAGGGCCTTCTCGGAGGAGTGCAGCAGGCTGTCGGCGTGGTTCTTGGCTTCGACCACGGCCTTGCGCTTCTCGTCGTCGGCCTTGTGGCTTTCGGCGTCGCGGACCATCTGCTCGATGTCGGCATCCGACAGGCCGCCGTTGGCCTGGATGCGGATCGACTGTTCCTTGTTGGTGGCCTTGTCCTTGGCGCCGACGTTGACGATGCCGTTGGCGTCGATGTCGAAGGTCACCTCCACCTGCGGCACGCCGCGCGGGGCCGGCGGAATGCCGACCAGGTCGAACTGCCCCAGGATCTTGTTGTCCTGGGCCATCGGCCGCTCACCCTGGAAGACCCGGATGGTGACGGCGTTCTGGTTGTCGTCGGCGGTGGAGAAGGTCTGGCTGCGCTTGGTGGGGATGGTGGTGTTGCGCTCGATCAGGGGGGTGAACACGCCGCCCAGGGTCTCGATGCCCAGGGTCAGGGGGGTCACGTCCAGCAGCAGCACGTCCTTGACGTCGCCTTGCAGCACGCCGCCCTGGATGGCGGCGCCGAGGGCGACCACTTCATCGGGGTTGACGCCCTTGTGCGGTTCGCGGCCGAAGAATTCCTTCACCGCCTCGACGACCTTGGGCATGCGGGTCATGCCGCCCACCAGAACCACTTCGTCGATGTCGGTCTTCTTCAGCCCGGCATCCTTCAGCGCCTGTTCGCAGGGGCCGATGGTCTTGTTGATCAGGTCTTCCACCAGGGCTTCCAGCTTGGCGCGGGAAACCTTGATGTTCAGGTGCAGCGGACCGGACGCGTTCATCGAGATGAAGGGCAGGTTCACTTCATATTGCGGGACGGAGCTGAGCTCCTTCTTGGCCTTCTCGGCTTCCTCGCGCAGGCGCTGCAGGGCCAGCTTGTCCTTGCGCAGGTCGATGGCGTTCTCGCGTTTGAACTCGTCCGCCAGGTAGTCGACGATGCGCAGGTCGAAGTCCTCGCCGCCGAGGAAGGTGTCGCCATTGGTCGCCTTGACCTCGAAGACGCCGTCGCCGATCTCCAGGATCGAGACGTCGAAGGTGCCGCCGCCGAGGTCGTAGACCGCGATCGTCTTGCCGTCCTGCTTGTCGAGCCCGTAAGCGAGCGCGGCCGCGGTCGGCTCGTTGATGATGCGCAGCACCTCGAGGCCGGCGATCTGGCCGGCATCCTTCGTTGCCTGGCGCTGGGCGTCGTTGAAATAAGCCGGGACGGTGATCACCGCCTGGCTGACCGTCTCGCCGAGATAGGCCTCGGCGGTTTCCTTCATCTTCTGGAGGATGAACGCGGAGATCTGCGACGGCGAATAATCCTGGCCGCCGGCGTGCACCCACGCATCGCCGTTGGGGCCACGGACGATCTTGTACGGAACCAGCTCGGTGTCCTTCTTGGTCACCGGATCATCGAAGCGGCGGCCGATCAGTCTCTTCACCGCGAAAATCGTGTTGTCGGGGTTGGTGACCGCCTGGCGCTTGGCCGGCTGGCCGATCAGGCGCTCCCCGTCCTTGGCGAATGCGACGATCGACGGCGTCGTGCGCGCGCCTTCGGCATTTTCGACGACCTTGGGCTTGCCGCCTTCCATCACGGCGACGCAGCTGTTGGTCGTGCCGAGATCGATTCCAATTACTTTTGCCATATGACCCTCTTATGCCCCTCAAAAATAACAAGACCCGCGCCCTGCAAACAAGGCGCGCGAGTGTTTCGCATGCGATATAGGTGCCGTTTGCGTTGCTACAAGAAGTCGCCGCGCCTAAGGGCGGACGAGTGAACGACACCATTGCCCGCCCTTTCGTCGCGGCCGCGGCTATCGCTGCCGTCTGCCTGCTCCCAGCGTGCAAGCGCCCGCCCGAGACGGTCAAGGTGACGGTCGAACACGCCTGGGTCCGTCTTCCCGCCGCAGCCGGCGTGCCCGGCGCTGCTTACTTCACATTGCGCAGCAACAGCAGCCCGATGGCGCTGACGAGCGTCAGCAGCCCCCAGGTCGATCGGATCGAGCTGCACGACAGCCAGATGGACCGGGGCGTGATGCGGATGCGCCCGATCGCGACGACCGAATTTCCCGACGAGGGAGTGGTGGAGTTCAAGCCCGGCGGAAAGCATGCGATGCTGTTCGGCGTCGATCCGGCGGTGAAACCGGGCGACAAGATCAGCTTCACCTTCAGCTTCAACCCTCCCGGCCAGATCGTGACCGATGCCGATGTCGTCGCCCCCGCCGGAACCGCGCCCGGCCACGGCGGCCACT
>NZ_JAQGJV010000085.1 GCF_028290435.1 Devosia sp.
GGCCTATGTGGCGTCCGACGCCGCGATCTTCACCAGCCGCCTGGTGCTGGGTGAAAATAGCTGGATTGCCGGCCATGCGCTGGTGCGCGGCGACATCGAATTCGGTGCCAATTCCACCGTGAACCCCTATGCCTGCATCTCCGGCAAGGTGCGGTGCGGCGATGGCGTCCGCATCGCCTCGCATGCCTCGATTGTCGGGTTCAACCACGGCTTCGATGACCCCAACACGCCCATCCACGCGCAGAAACACTACAGCGTCGGCATCGTCATCGAGGACGATGTCTGGGTCGGCGCCAATGCGGTTATCCTCGATGGCGTGACCGTCGGCAAGGGCACGGTGATTGCGGCGGGGGCGGTGGTCAGCAAGGACGTGCCGCCGATGGCAATCGTCGCCGGCGTCCCTGCTAAAGTGCTTCGGCGGCGGGGTGAGCCGGCGGCCGGAAAGCAGATGCAGGCGGATAGCGGAGCTGCGCTCAAGCGGCTGGGCGATATGGCGAAAAGCCAGTGGCAGGACATTCTGGCGCGGCATCGGCGGGATGGCTCGAATCTGTCGTTCGAGGCAAGCGGGCAGGCCAAGCAGAGCATCCGGCATCTCTGCGATGCGATAGAAATTGCCACCTCGTTCGACGCGCCGCCGGACGGGCTCGATGTTCCCGCAGCGATTGCGCAATTGCAGGATGTGCAGGACGCGGTGACCGGACTGTTCCCCGATCCGTTCCAGCCAGTGGCGTCGGGGCAAGCGGTGCGCGACAATGGCTTGGCGCTCTACAATGTCTTGGCAGTCGGTTATGCGCTGGAATGCCTGGGCAGCCAGCCGCGTCAACGGATCGGTGCGGTCGAGGACATCGACGCCAACGCGTTCTGCGATTGGCTGGATGGGCTGACCTGGCGCGAACGCGCCTGGGGCGCGGGGGCCGCTGTCGATGCGATCGGCACGGCGCTGTATTTCAACGCGCGCTATTTTTCGACCGGGCGGACGCGCGAAACGCTGTTCGGCTGGTTGGCGCTGAAGCAGGATCGGGCGACGGGATTGTGGGGTTCGACCACAGAGGCCGAGGGCCTGTTGCAGCCGGTCAATGGCTTTTACCGGCTGACCCGAGGCACCTATGCGCAGTTCGGCCTGCCGGTGCCGCAGGCGGAGGCGGCGATCAATTCGACGCTGCTGAACTATCGCAATTATGGCGGATTTTCCGGGCCGACCTACACGGCGTGCAACCTGCTCGACACCATTCATCCGCTGCGGCTGTGCCTGCAGCAAACCGATTATCGCCGGGCGGAAGCCGAAGCCATCGCCCATGCAATCATCCAGCGCGCGGCGGATCGCTGGGTGCACGGTGAGGGTTTTGCCTTTGCCGATGGGCAGGTGAAGAGCCTGCAGGGCACCGAGATGTGGTTGTCGGTGGTGCATCTGGCGGCCGATTTGCTGGGCATGGCGGATGCCTTCCCGTTCGTGCCCAAGGGCGTGCATCGCACCCGCGCGGTCGGATTGGGGCTGTGACCGTCCAGCGAAAGGCGCTCGTGGTCTGGGGCGGCATGGAGCTGCATACGCCTGAGCGCAGCGCCAATGTGGTGCGCGAGTTGCTGGAGGCGGAGGGTTTTGCCGTCACGGTGACGCCGGATTACGACGCGCTGGGCGCCGAGGATGTCGGGGATAATGCGCTGGTCGTGCCGGTGCTGACGGCGGGGGTGCTGGAGCCGGAGAAAATGGGCCGGCTGATTGCCGCGATCCAGGCGGGCACGGGCCTTGCCGGTTTCCACATGGGCCTGGCGACCAGTTTCCGCGACAGCACGCCGTTCCGCTATGCGGCGAGCTGCTATTGGGTGTCGCATCCGGGCAATATCATCACCTATCGGGTGGACGTAACGCGCGGCGATCATCCGATCATGGCGGGGATCGAGAGTTTCGAGCACACGTCGGAGCAGTATTATCTGAACTACGATCCGGCCATTGAAGTGCTGGCGACCACGACGTTTTCGGGGGAATTCCATCCCTGGCGCAGGGATGTGGTGATGCCGGTGGTGTTCACCACGATGCACGGGCAGGGGCGTGTATTCTATTCGTCGCTCGGGCACGTCGCCGATGAATTGGCGCTGCCGCCGGTACGCGAGATCCTCAGGCGTGGCCTGCTGTGGGCGGCGCGGGATTAGCCTTCAGATATTCCGACTCCGGCAATGCTCCTGCATATTTTAGTTCGCGATTGGCGCGTTCCCAGAATAGCGGGTGGACGCGGTCGAGCATGGCTGGCGGCGTCGGCGTCAACGCTAACTGTGCGGCGGTTGTCTCGTCCAGATACAACACGACATTCTGCTTGTACCAGGCGGGGATTGCCTCGTCGGTCCAGATGGACGGACGGACCACATCGAACGCTAGATAGCCGTGTGCTGCGAAGTGCGCCGCCCAATAGCTTTGCCATTGCTCGTTGAGATGATTGACGCCGCCCTGGCCGGGGATGGCCGCGCTAAACAGCAGGGCGGGCGCTAGTGCCACGAGGTCGGCGACGAAGCTTCCGGCGCGGTCGGGCGTCAGGTGTTCGGCGACTTCGAGCGACATTGCCAGATCGACGCGCGGACCGGTGAAGCGCTGCTCCAGATCCTGTGGGGCGAAGTCGATGCGCGGATCGTCGAGCTGATCGGGGGTGACCCAATTGCCTTCAATACCGAAGGCTGATGTGGCGCCGTCGGCCAGTGCAGCGGCAAGCCAGGTGCCGGTGCCGCAGCCGATATCGGCGACAGAACGGCGGGGCAGGGTAGCGGGTAAAGCCGACAGAATTCGGGTGGCCGCATGGGCGGTGGCGGCGCGGCGGTTGACGTAGAAATCGCTGGGATAGATCGAAGCTGTCATGGGTCTCGCGCCCTGGAATGTAGCGCGACCCTAACCCGCCCAGTCCCTTTCAACCAGCCGATCTGCCCCCGCCAAGGCGAAAGTCTTGCTCAAATCGGCATCGCATTCGAACGGACATTGTCGCCACGGCGCTTGGTGGCTGGCCGATAGGGGCTATTGTGCTTGTGGAACCGGCTGGGCAAGGGCCGGACAGAGGAGAGACCAATGAAACTTGAAACCCTGGCGCTGCACCATGGCTATACGGCCGAGGCCACCACCAAAGCCGCGGCGGTGCCGATCTACCAGACCACGTCCTACACGTTCGATGACACCAGGCATGGCGCCGACCTGTTCAACTTGGCGGTGCCGGGCAATATCTATACCCGCATCATGAACCCCACGACTGCGGTGCTGGAACAGCGCGTCGCCGAAATGGAGGGTGGCATTGGCGGGCTGGTGGTTGCCTCGGGCATGGCGGCGATCACCTATTCGATCCAGGCGATTGCGGGTGTCGGCGACAATATCGTGTCGATCAGCCAGCTCTATGGTGGGACCTATAACCTGTTCATGCACAGCTTTCCCCGCCAGGGCATCGAAGTGCGCATGGCCGCGGCCGATGATTTCGACGCCATCGACGCGCTGATCGACGGCAAGACTAAGGCGGTGTTCTGCGAATCCATCGGCAATCCGGCCGGCAATGTGGTGGACATCGAGCGGCTGGCGCAGATCGCGCACAAGCATGGCGTGCCGCTGATCGTCGACAACACGGTGGCGACGCCCTATCTGTGCCGTCCCATCGATTTCGGCGCCGATATCGTGGTGCATGCGCTGACCAAATATATCGGCGGGCACGGCAATTCCATCGGCGGCATTATCGTGGATAGCGGCAAGTTCGATTGGGTCGCCAACAAGGAGCGCTTCGCCGTGCTCAACGAGCCCGATCCGTCCTATCACGGCGTGGTCTATACTGCGGCGCTGGGGCCGGCGGCCTATATCGGGCGCTGCCGCGTGGTGCCGCTGCGCAATACCGGCGCGGCTTTGTCGCCGCATAGCGCGTTCCTGTTCCTGATGGGGCTGGAAACGCTGGGCCTGCGCATGGAGCGGCATAACGAAAATGCCCTCAAGGTGGCGCAATATCTCAAAGCCCATCCCAAGGTGAGCTGGGTCAATTACGCCGCGCTGCCGGACAGCAAGTATCATGCGGTGGCCAAGCGGATCACCAAGGGGCAGGCCTCGGGCATTGTCAGCTTCGGCATCAAAGGCGGCCAGGAGGCGGGCGGCAAGTTCATCGACGGCCTCAACATGATCCTGCGGCTGGTCAATATCGGCGATGCCAAGTCGCTGGCCTGCCATCCGGCGTCCACCACGCATCGCCAGCTCAACCCCGAGGAGTTGGCGCGGGCCGGCGTATCGGAAGACCTGGTGCGCATTTCTGTGGGTATCGAGCATATCGACGACATCATCGCCGATATCGAACAGGCGCTCGCCAAGGCCTGATCGTGCTGCGACCGGTCCAATGGGCCGGCCGCATTCCTGCGCCCATCCCTGATTGAATGTCTGCGACCAGGCAATTGACCGCCCCGATTGCTCGTGTCAGTGTACACGTGTGCAAAGGTTCAATTCCGCGTTAGTCGGACATTCTTTGTACACGTGCGCAAAATGTCATGAGGCCGTTATGAACGGCCCCTACAGCACCCAAGCTGGACTTGCGCCAGAGGAGTTTCGCGGCCGACATCGGGTGATGGGTGGCTGTTCTGGGACCAGCCACCTGACGGCTCAACGGGAGAAGATGGATGACAATTCTAAGAGGTTTGATGCGGGCGACCGCGCTTGTTGCCGTGACGGCAGCGCTCGCTGGTCCGGCTCTGGCCAAGGACGTGACGATCAGCGTCTGGGCTGGCGGCACCGGGCCAAACGACGTCTATCGTGTCGATGCGATCGATATCGCCGCCGACATTCTGGAGCGTGAAGCCGCCATTCGCGGCGAAGAGCTCAACATCACGGTCGAAAAGACCACCTATCCGGGCTGGCCCGATTTCAAGCAGGCGCTGACCCTGTCGGCCGAAGCCGGCAATCCGCCCAATATCGTGGTATCCGGCCATGAAGACATTGCCCCCTGGGCGCAGTCCGGGCTGATCGTGCCGGTCGAGGACTATGTCGATCTCGACGCCTGGCCGCTGAGCGCCATCTATCCGAACCTGATGCAGATCGCCTCCTATAGCGGCAGCGTCTATGGCATTCCGCAGGATGCCGAGTCCCGGCCCTTCTTCTTCTGGCGGCCTTCGATGCTCGCCATCGGCTACACCGATGCCGATCTCGATGCCCTGCCGCAGAAGATCCAGGATGGCACTTATACGCTGGCCAATGTGCTGGAAGACGCCAAGAAAATGCAGGATGCTGGCGTTGTGCAACCCGGCTACGGCTTCTATCCGCGCCCGTCCAATGGCCCGGATTACTGGCAGTTCTACCGCAGCTTCGGCGGCACGCTGGAAGAGAATGGCAAGCTGGTCTTCGACAAGGCCGCGATGACCAAGTTTTACCAGTTCTTCGTCGATGCGGTCGCGGCCGGCGTCACCAAGAAGAACCATATCGGCATGGACGACGCCACCTGGTGGGCCGATATCGGCGCCGGCAAGGCTGGCATCTGGCATGGCGGCACCTGGCATTATGCCCGCTACGTCAACCAGGAAGGCATGAAGGACTTCTTCGGCAATGTGCAGTTCTCGCTGATCCCGGCCGGCGATGCCGAGGGCAAGGCCAATACGCTGACCCATCCGCTGGTGTATCTGCTGACGGACAACAAGGACAAGGATCTGATCCAGATCGCCGCCGACCTGATCACCATCGCGTCCGAGCCGCAGATCAACGTGCTGCACGCCATCAAGTCGGCCCATCTCGGCATTTCCGAGGAAGAGACGACGCTGGCGCTCTATAGCGACAACCGCTGGGCCTCCGAGGCCAGCCAGCGCCTGCTGCCCTACGCCACCGCCATGCCGAACAACGCCAATTTCGGCGTCTATTGGGATGCGATGTGGGCGGGCCTGCAGGCATCGTGGACCGGCACCAAGACGGTCGATCAGGCCATCGCCGATGTCGAAACCACGCTCAAAAGCGGCCTCGGCGACGCGATCATCATTCGCTAGCGCCGTCACCCATCCGGCGGGAGCAATCCCGCCGGCCTTTTCCGGCAGCAGGAGGCCTTGATGAACAGTTCCAGATCGCTCGGCCTGATGTTGCTGACCCCGGCCATTGTGCTGGTGGTATTGTTTTTTCTCGTCCCGGTGGCGCTGACGGCGGTGTTCTCCTTCACCAATATGAGCACGGCGACCGGCATTACCGGCGGCGCCTATCAAATCGGTCCCAGTTCGCTCCAGCGGCTTGGCGATAAGTACGGTTTCCCCGAGCTTGCCGAACGGCTGAGCCAGCCGAGCTACGTGATCGACGAACGCGGCCTCGTGGCGCTGGATGCTGCAGGCGTCGATGCATCGACGATCACCGAAATGCGCACCCATCTGGGCGAGGTGTTTCCCACACGGCGCGAAGCCGAGCGGATGATCAAGGGGCTGAGTGCGCGGCCCAGCACGCGCGAGGTCAAGCAGATTTCCGAGCAGTTCAACCGTTCGCTGCTCGATACCCGCTATGAGAGCGAGGGCGATCTTCTGGCCGGGCTCGATGCGCTGGGCGTTGAGGTGACGCCGGCGGAACGCGATGCGGTGGCGGCGTCGAGCTATTCGGGCTGGACTTGGACCACCGACAATTTCCGCCGCATGGTCTCGACGCCCGATACCTTGCGGACGCTGATCAACACGGTGTTTTACGTCGCCATAGTGCTGGTGCTGTTCAATACCGGCTATGCGATGTTTCTGGCCATCACCACCTATTACATGCCTGAAACGACGGGCGGTATTTTCCGTTCGATCTGGCTTTTGCCGCGCATCACGCCGCCGGTCATCTACGTGCTGATGTGGAAGTGGCTGGCCTGGGATACGGGGTTCATCTCGATGTTCCTCGGCCAATTCGGTGTGGCGCCGAAAAACTGGATGCTGGATAGCTCGACCAATGCTTGGGTGTTCGTCATCCTGATCAACGGCTTTGTGGGCGCGTCGATGGGCATGCCGGTGTTTTCGTCGGCGCTGCGGGCCATTCCGAAATCGCAGTTTTACGCCAGCGAAGTGGATGGCGCGAGCCGCTGGCAGCAGATCCGTTACATCATCCTGCCGCAGATGCGCTGGCCGATCCTGTTCGTCACCTGTTACCAGACGCTGTCACTGCTGGCTTCGTTCGATCTGATCCTGCTGTCGACCGAAGGTGGGCCGGGTGGCGCCACCGAAGTGTGGTCGCTGATGACCTATCACACCGCGCTCAACAACTATGCGGGCAATCTCGAATATGGCTATGGCACTGCGCTGTCGCTGGTGCTGGTGGTGATCGGGGTCACGCTGTCGCTGATCTACCTGCGGGTGTTCAATTACAACGCGCTGGTCGCCAAACCGCTGATCGAGCAATAATCATGGCCACGCAAACCCAAGTTTCGGCGAACTTCAAAAGCTGGCCGGTGATCCTGGCGCTGGCCATCGTCAGCCTGCCGCTGATCGTGATGTATCTCTACTTCTTCATCGATACGATCACCGACTCCGCCCCCGGCTCGCTCATTCCTAATGCCATCACCTTCCGGCACTGGGACTTCCTGTGGCAGGCGCGGGGCAATCGGCCCAGCATCTGGCCGGTGGCGCTCAATACGCTGGTTTTCGCCACCACGGTGACGATCATCGTGCTGCTGGTGTCCTCGACCGCCGGCTATGTGCTCTCGCGCCTCAACGTTCCGGGGCGGGGATTCTTCCTCGCCGGGGTCATGGTGCTGCATGCGTTTCCGTCGGTGACGCTGATCGTGGCGATCTTCCTCGTGCTGCAAATGGTGGGGCTCTACAATTCGCTCTACGGGGTGATCCTCGTCAAAGCAGCGCTGGAAATGCCGCTCGGCATCTGGCTGATGAAAGGCTTTTACGACACCGTGCCGTGGGAAATCGAAATGGCGGGGATTGCCGATGGCGCTTCGCGGTTCACCGTGTTCCGCCGGCTGGTGCTGCCGCAGGTGCGGCCGGCGCTGATGGCGCTGGGGCTGTTCGCGTTCCTCTCCAGCTGGAGCGAATATATCTTGCCGCAGGTGCTGGCGCCCGGCGCCAAGGCGCAGGTGCTGAGCGTTTATCTCGCAAGCCTGATTGCCGACGACAACAATTTCGACCTGTCCTTGTTCAAGGCGGTCGGCGTTTTTTACATCATCCCGGTGCTGATCTTGTTCCTGTTTTTCCAGAAGCACCTCATGAACATCTATGGCGGGGGCTCGAAGGGCTGATGCGGATTCTGCTCGATAAATTCTCCAAAAGCTTCGGGACCACCAAGGTCATCGAGGACCTGACGCTGGAAGTCGCTGATGGCGAAATGCTGGCCTTGCTGGGCCCCTCAGGCTGCGGCAAGTCCACGACGCTGTTCGCCATCTGCGGCATCCACAAGGTGACCGGCGGGCGCATCCTGTTCGGCGACCGCGACGTCACCGATCTGCCCAGCCAGGCGCGCAGCGTTGGGGTCGTGTTCCAGTCCTATGCGCTTTATCCGCATATGACGGTGGCGGAGAACATCGCCTTTCCGCTGCAGGTCAAGAAGGTTGCGCCCGACCAGATCAAGCGCGAGGTCGATGCGATCGCGGCGCTCGTGCATATTGAAAATCTGCTCGGACGGCGGCCGGCGGAACTGTCCGGCGGGCAGCAGCAGCGAGTGGCCTTGGCGCGAGCGCTGGTGCGCAAGCCCGATGTGCTGTTGCTCGATGAGCCGCTGGCGAACCTCGATGCCAAACTGCGGCTGGAAATGCGCTCGGAAATCCGCCGCATCCAGTTGGAGACGGGGATTACCGCAATCCTCGTCACCCACGACCAGGTCGAGGCGATGAGCATGTGCGACCGCATCGCTATCATGAATGCGGGCGAGATCGTGCAATTGGCGACGCCGACGGAGATGTATCACAATCCGCGCACGGCCTTCGTTGCCGGGTTCCTCGGCAATCCGCCAATAGCGTTTCTGCGCGGCACGGCGCGGGATGGCGGCTTTGCGCTGGACAATTCCGACATTCGCCTGCCGCTGCCAGTCGGCACACTAAGCCCCGCCGACGGCAGCAAGCTGACGCTGGGCATTCGCCCCGAAGATTTCGGACCGCTCGGGGATATCGCCATTCCGGGCAAGGTCTCGTTTGTGGAAACGCAGGGTCGCGAAAACCTCTATGACGTGCGGCTGGCCGATGGCAGCGTGCTGCGCTCGATCCAACCGGTGCGCGGCGATATCGCGGTGGGCAATGAGGTCGCCTGGAGCGCCAGCGGCGCCAAGGTGATGGTATTCGGCGAAAACGGAGCGCGGATATGATTCCGGCCTATGTGCATGAGCTGGCGCTGCGTTATGGCTGGCCGGTGACCGCGGCCGAATTGCCGATGACCATTGGCCACCGCGGCGCGAGCGGCCATCGCCGAGAAAATACGCTGGCGTCGTTTCGACTCGCCGCCGATATGGGTGCGCGCATGTGGGAGCTGGATACCCAGCTCACCGCCGACGGCATTTGCGTCGTCAGCCACGACGATCACCTGCAACGCGTGTTCGGGCAGGACCTGCATATCTCCAAGCTTAGTTTTGTCGAGTTGCGCGCTGCCGTGCCGGACGTGCCGAGCTTCGCCGAAGTCGCGGCGCTGGGGCGGCAGACGCATTGCGGGCTCTATGTGGAACTGAAGGCGGTGGGCACGGGCCAGTTGGTCTGGCAGGAATTGCTGGCCAATGAGCAGCGCTTTGCCTGTTTGGGCTCTTTCGATGTGGCGCAGGTGCGCGAGCTGCGCGATAGCGGATGCGATTATCCACTATCGGTGCTGGTGCGCGTCGGACACGATCCGCATGCGCTGGCCGACCGGGCGGGGGCCGATATCATCCATTTATGCTGGGAAAAGGCTGGGGCGCGGCCGCAGGACCTGGTCGATGCGGCGCTGATCGCCAGGGCGCGCGCTGACGGCCGCGGCATCGTGCTATGGCATGAGGAACGGCCCGATATCATCGCCGATATCGTCATGCTGCCCGTGTTGGGCATTTGCACCGATCTGCCCGATCTGTTCCAGAACCAGGCCAAGGCATCATGAGCGACACCGAAAACCGTTCGCGCAAGGTGACTTCGTTCGATGTGGCGCGGCGCGCCGGGGTGTCGCGTGCAGCGGTGTCGCGCACGTTTACGCCCAATGCCAGTGTCTCGGCTGAAACGCGTGCCAAGGTGCATGAGGCGGCCAAGCATCTGGGCTATCGCGTCAATTACCTGGCGCGGAGCCTCACCAACCAGCGCTCGGATTTCGTCGGCGTGGTGGCGGCAGGGCTGGATAACCCATTCCGCAATCTGCAGATCGAGCAGATTTCGCGGGCGCTGCTGGCGCGAAATTTCCGGCCGGTGCTGCTACCGACCGATACCGAGGATCAGGCCGAAGTTATCGCGCAATTGCTGCATTATGCAGTGTCCGGCGTGCTGGTGACTTCGGATGCGCCACCAACCTCGCTCTGCGAGGAGTTCGCCGACAATGGCGTGCCCATCGTGCTCATCAACAAGGGCGACGACATTCCGCTGGTGGACAGGGTGGTCTCCGACGACAAGGCCGCTGGGCAGATCGCCGCGATGCAGTTGATCGATGGCGGCGCGCGGCGTCCGGCGGTGATGGGCGCGGCTGGCGTGTCCTATACGGCGCGGCGGCGTATGGAGGCGTTCCTCGCCCGTTGCAAGGCGATGGGCGTGACCGCTGATGTGCTGCCCATAGCGCGCAATGATTATGCGCACGGCTTCGACGGTGCCGGGCAGCTGGCCGGCACCAATATCGATGCTCTGTTCTGCATCAACGACTACCTGGCCTGCGGGGTAATTGACGGCCTCGCCCGAGCGCGCAAATCGCGCGGCGCACCTCCACTGCGCATTATCGGGCACGACAACATCCCGCAGGCCGGGTGGGGTGCCTATGAGCTGACGACGATCTTGCAGCCCTGCGACATCCAGGCCGAGCAGGCCATCGACCTGCTGACCAGCCGCATGGCCGACCCGACGATGACTGCCCGGGTGGAGTTTACCCCCGTTTCCCTGATCAAGAGGAAGACCGCGTGATTGAGGCCGAAGCCAAAGCCCCGGGCCTGACCGCGCGCGTCACTGCCGCCATCGATCTGGCGCGCCAGGTGGGACGCGCCGCATCGGCATTTCGCGATAGCGGCGCGCTCAATGTCGAGAACAAGGGCCTGCAGGACTTCGTCACCATTGCCGACCGGCAGGCCGAGGAGACCATCCGCACCACGCTGGCGCGGCTATTTCCCGATGACGGCTTCATGGGTGAAGAAGGCGGCGGGACGCCAACTGGAATCGGCTTCTGGGTGGTCGATCCGATCGACGGCACCACCAATTACATCCGCGGCTTCCGCCATTGGGGCGTGTCGATGGCCTATGTGGCGGACGGGGAAATCCGCATCGGCGTGATCTATGACGCGGCGCTGGACAAGGTCTATTCGGCGGTCAAAGGCCAGGGTGCGTTCAAGGACGGGCAGGCTATCCGCGCGTCGTCCGTAACTGATCCGGCGCAGGCGCTGGTCATTCTCGGCCATTCCCGCCGCACCGATTTCGCGGTGTATCAGGGCGTCTCGCAGCGGCTCTACGGTCTGGGCATAGACTATCGCCGTATGGGCGCAGCAGCGATCGGGCTGGTACGGGTGGCCGACGGTATCGCCGATTTATACTACGAGCAGCACCTCAACGGCTGGGACATGATGGCTGGGGCCTTGATCGCGCGCGAAGCGGGGGCCATGGTCGCAATGCCGCCACTTGCTGCGTCGCTTAGTGAAGGCGGGCCCATTATCGCCGGCGCTGCCGGTCTTGCCGCCCAATTCGCATTCCTCGCCGACATTGCCGGCCCCGATTGCGTAGCGCTGCCGTGAACCGAGGACTAATTCTGGGATGAATATCTATCTGCTGATCTTGCATCTTGCTGGCGCTGCGACATTGCTTCTATGGGCGGTCCGAATGGTCCGAACCGGTGTCGAGCGAAGCCAGGAACCGGCCCTGCGGCGCGCGTTGCGCGAAAGCCGGGGCAGCAAGATCAAGGCAGCGGGGATCGGTGCCGCCATCGCGCTGCTGTTGCAGAGTTCGACCGCGGTGGCCGTGCTGGCCGCGGGATTTGCGGGCATTGGCATCATGAGCGTGGCGACGGGGCTGGCGCTGATGCTGGGGGCCTATTTCGGCTCCTCGGTCGTTGTGCTGATCCTTTCGGTCGATCTCACCTGGCTGGCGCCGCTGCTGTTGCTGGCCGGTGGCGGCCTGTTTTTCAAGGGCACGGCGCGCGAGCAGCGGCAGTTCGGGCGTATCCTGATCGGCATCGCCCTGATCCTGATTTCGCTGCAGATGATCGGCGAGGCGACCGCGCCGCTACGCGGCAATGCCGAATTGCCGATGATTGTGAGCTATCTCAGCGGCGACTTCATCACGGCGTTCCTGATCGGGGCGGCGTTCACCTGGCTGGTGCATTCCAGTGTGGCATCGTCGCTGCTGATCGTGACGCTGGCGGCGCAGGGCGTGATGCCGATCGAGCTTGGCGTGTCGCTGATCCTGGGCGCTAACCTGGGCGGTACGCTGGCGGGAATGGGCTTGACCGGCAGCGGCACCACCGAGGCGCGCCGGATTGCCTATGGGCAATTGCTGTTCCGCGGGATGGGCTCGCTCGCCGTGTTGCTGGTCTATCACCTGCTCAATCCGGACTTGTCCTGGCTGGGCGGGGACGTGGCGCGGCAGGTGATCAATCTGCATCTGGGGTTCAACTTCGTCGTCCTGCTGATTGGTCTGCCGCTGACCGATGCGGTGGCGACGTTGATGGCAAAGCTGATCAAGCCGAAGCTGACGGCCGAGGAAATGGCCAATCCGCTGGCCGAGGCAACCAGTGCGCTCGACCAGAACGTGGTCAGCCAGCCCGATCTGGCGCTGGCCAGCGCGACGCGCGAATTGCTGCGCATGGCCGAAATCATCGAGCGCATGCTGGCGCCGCTGATGGAGCTCTACGAAACCGGCGACCGCGAGAAAATTCGCCAGGCGCGGCAGATGGAAAATGCCGTGGATCAGGCCCAGCAGGAGATCAAGCTCTATCTGGCCAAGATTCAGTTCGGCGAAGACCCGGACGAAGTGCGGCGTGCGCATGACCTGTCGAGCTTTGCCATTAATCTGGAATATGTCGGCGACGCCATCTCCAAGACGCTGTTGCGGCTGGCGGAACGGCGGCGCGACCAGAAGCTGTCATTTTCGGCGGAAGGCTGGCGCGAGCTCAACGAACTGCACCACCGGGTGATGGCCAACATGCAGTTGGCCCTCAACGTACTGGTATCGCAGGATCGCGAATCCGCCCGCAAGCTGCTGTCGGAGAAGGAAGCCATGGGCTGGGCCGAGCGCGCCAGCCACGGTCAGCATTTGCGCCGGCTGCAAAACGGCGGCGCCGACAGCATCGAGACCAGCAATATTCATCTGGAGACCCTGCGGGCGCTCAAGACCATCAACTCGCTATTCGCCAGCGTGGCCTATCCGATCCTGCGCGCCAGCGGCGATTTGCTGGATAGCCGCCTGAGTGGCAAAGCCTAAGCCGGCTTTTCCACCTCGGCGCGGCGCGGCGAAAATCGGTCGCGAATCCAGGTTTGCGCCGGGCGCTCGATCCAGCGATAGCTGGCGATCGAGATGGCGATCAGCACGGCGAAGAACGCGAGGAAGCCCGACGGGCTCTGGATCGGCGCCAGCGGCAGGCCCCCCATCATCACCGCCGAGGCGATGGCGAGCTGCAGCGGGAAATGCCACAGGTAGAGTGCATAGGTGAGGTCGCCGATGGGCGAGAGTTTTTGCCAGAACTTTGCGCCGTGGCTTTCGTGCAGGGCTAGCGCGAAAACGGTCAGCGGCACGAGGCCGAGGCGGAAGCCCATCTCGACCCACCACCAGCCGATAATGCCAAAACTGTTCAGCCAACTGCTCAATGGGTGGTACTTTGCTTCGACAAAGGCATAGAGCCACAAGACTACGGTGAGGCCGAAGATCGGCGTGACGAGCGGGGGCATCCACTGCCGGTCGCCTAGCCGGCGCCACGCTTCATAAACCACGCCTCCCGCGAAGAAGCCGATAATGCCGCGGCCGAGTGCCCACTGGGTCTGCATGACCCAGAGGCCGATGATCACGGCGCCAAGCAGGGGCACAATCCAGTGCGGTTTGAACAGCCGGCAATAGAAGCAGAACAGCACGTAAAGCAGAATCTCGACGCCAACCGACCATTCGGGGCCGTTGAAGGTCCAGCCCGGGATAAAATATTGCAAAAACAGCAGGTTGAGGATGAAATTGGGCCAGGTCGTGCCGCCATAGACGAAGCTGTCATGGCCATTGGCCATCAGGTTGACCTGCAGCACGGCGATCACGATCAGGGTGATGAAATGCAGCGGATAGAGACGCGAGACCCTTGCCAGCCAGAATTTCCCCAGGCCCAGCGATTTTTGGCTGATGGCCTGTCCATAGAGCCAGAAGAACACGAAACCCGATAGCGTGAAGAAGAACTCCACCGCCAGCCAGCCGTATTGGTAAAGCGGAAACAGCAGGTCGTAGAAGGGCTGGATTGTGCGGTCGGTAAGCTTGCCGCCGCCGATCAGGTACATGTGCTGCCAGTGCCAGACCACCACGGCCAGCGCGGCGATACCGCGGGCGGCGTCGAGCGAATGCAGGCGTTTCGGTTCAGTCACGCCTACATCCTTCGGAGTGTGCTGCAGCGTTGGCTAATGGTCCGCGATGGCGCGAGCAAGACCAAATTACTGAAAATGGGGTAATGCGCGGCTGGCGGATCGGTTTCGAATTTATTGCAACGTTGCGACGGCGCCACCAGAATCGCGATAGAGCGAGGCTGCGATATGAAATTCGAGGCGGGCATGACCGACAAAACCATCCATCTGGTGTTCAAGACCCATCTCGATATCGGGTTTACCGACCATGCGGAAAAAGTGCGGCGGCAATATCATGAGCAGTTTATTCCCCAGGCGCTGAACACCGCCGAGCATTTTTATGCCGAGAACCCGGCCGCCCCAGCCTTTGTGTGGACCACAGGCGCCTGGCTGATCTGGGACCATCTCAACAGCCAGGACGCCGCTAAGGTGGCGCGGCTGGAGCGGGCCATCGAGCGCGGACTGATCGTCTGGCATGGATTGCCCTATACGACCCATACCGAGCTGATGTCGCCCGCGCTGTTTCGCGCCGGGCTGAGCTATGGGCAGGAATTGGATCGCCGCTTCGGCCGGACCACAATCGCCGCCAAGATGACCGACGTGCCAGGCCATACGCTGGGCATGGTGCCGCTACTGGCCGAAGCGGGGATCCGATTCCTGCACCTGGGCGTGAATACGGCGAGCCCGGTGCCGGATGTCCCGCCCATTTTCCGCTGGCGCGCGCCGAATGGCGACGAGGTCGTGGTGATGTATCAGGCGTCCTATGGCGAAACCGATTTTCCGGCGGATCCGGAGATCGGGCTGAGCTTTGCGCATACCAACGACAATATCGGGCCGCAAAGCGTCGGGCAGACGGTGGAGGCCTATCGAGCGCTGGCGCATGCCCATCCGGGCGTGACGATCCAGGCGTCGACGCTGGATGCGTTTGGCGCGGCGATGTGGGCGCGGCGGGATGAGTTTCCCGTGGTCGATATCGAGATCGGCGATAGCTGGATCCACGGCACGGGCAGCGATCCGGTCAAGATCACAAAATTCCGGCAGTTGCAACGCCTCTACGATGGCTACGCTGCCGGCGATCTGACGCCGGAACGGCTGGCCTTCGGGCGCGGGCTGGCGATGGTGGCCGAACACACCTGCGGCGTCGATATCAAGACCTATCTGCGCGACGAGACCGCGTGGGACCGGCCGGCATTCGAAGCGGCGCGGCGGACTGATTATCGCTTTGCCTATACCGAAGCGTCATGGGCCGAGCAGCGGCACTATATCGATGCGGCGGTAGCTGGGCTTGGTCACGAAGATCGAGGCGAGGCGCAGCGGGCGCTGATCGAGCTGGACGTGGGGCCGGAGCCATCGGAGCCTCGACAGCAGGTGGGCGAACTGCGGGTGGATGGCTGGGTGGTGGGTCTGGACGCCACGACCGGCGATGTGGTCTCGATCACCCGCCCTGATGGTGTTGGCCTCACCGGGCGCGACGGCACGTTAATCGGTTATCGCTATGAGAGCTATGACAGTGCCGAGTTGCAAAAGCATCTCGATAGCTATCTGCAGCATCGGCTCGAATGGGCCGTTCTGGATCATGACAAGCCGGGACTGGAACACGCCGCTACCGCTCGGAATGCGGTATTTGCGCCGCGCTTCGCGGGCGTAGTGGGTGTCACCGCGATTGGTACGCTGCCGCTAGAAGCCTATGACACGCTCGGCGCACCGCGACAGGTGGAAATGACGGTCCGGGCCCTCGACGCCCGGCGGATCGAACTGAACTGGGTGCTGCGCGACAAGCCGGCCAATCGCATGCCGGAGGCCAGTTTCATCACCCTGACGCCGCAGGGCAGCGACGCGTGGGAGTATCACAAGCTGGGGCTGTGGCAAGATGGGGCGCGGATCGCACGCAAGGGCGGTGGGCAATTGCAAGGCGTGAGCGCCGTGCGGAGCCGGGCTGGCGGGGTTTCTGTCACCGCAACGCCGCTCGATACGGCCCTGGTGGCGCCCGCGGCCAGCCCGTTTATGCCGTTCGCAATCGAGCCGCCCGACCTGTCGCAGGGCGTACGATTCAACGTGCATAACAATAAATGGGGCACGAACTTCCCGATGTGGTGGGAAGGCGACTTCAAGAGCCGGATCGTGCTGGAACTGGGCGATTAATAGAAGACCGGCTCGGCAGTCAGCCCGATGCCGAAACGCTCGAAGACGGCTGCCTTAATCCGCGCGGCCAGGGCCTCGATTTCAGCGCGGGTGCCGCCGCCGTGGTTGACCAACACCAAAGCGTGGCGGTCCGATACGCCGACCTGCCCTTCGCGCGCGCCCTTGAGGCCGCATTGCTCGATGAGCCAGCCGGCGGACAGTTTCATGCTACCATCGGGCTGCGGGTAGGCGGGGGCGGTGGGATTGGCGGCGCGGACCGCGGCATGGATATCGGTCGTCACCACGGGATTGTGGAAGAACGAGCCGACATTGCCGATTTTTTTGGGGTCGGGCAGCTTGCTTTGGCGCAAGGCGATGACCTGGTCCATGACCGCGCGCGGGGCGGCATCGACCGGCAGCGTATTGAGCCCGGCATAGTTGAGGATCGGCGTCCATTGCACCGGCAAGGCGAAGCGGACGCTGGTGACGATATAGCGGCCCGGCTCGGCCTTGAAGACGCTCTGGCGATAGGCGAAGCGGCAGTCGGCCGCGCTGAAGGTGCGGAAGGCGTGGGTTTGTGTATCGAACGCGGTGAGGCTGTCGAAACGGTCGGCCAGTTCCAGCCCGTAGGCGCCGATATTCTGCACCGGTGAGGCGCCGACCGTGCCGGGGATCAGCGCCAGGTTCTCGAGGCCGGGCAGGTCGTTGTCCAGCGTCCAGACGACGAAGTCGTGCCAGGTTTCACCGGCCGCGGCCTCGACGATATTGTTTTTGCCATCCTGGCCAATCAGCGTTTTGCCTTTGATCGCCATCAATAAGGTCAGCCCATCAAACCGGGGCGACAGGATGACATTGCTGCCACCGCCCAGCACATGCACCGGCAAGCTATTGGCGCGGGCATGCTCATAGGCCGCGGTCAATTCGCCCGGGCTGGTGATGATTGCGCCGAAACGGGAGCTGGCGGAGAGACCAAAGGTGTTGGCTTCGGTCAGGTCCATGTCCTGGATGGGGGAGAATGTGGTCACGCGGGGTCCTGCTAGGCGGCGCAATCACCGCTAATGCGGGATACCGCCGAAATGGTGGCCGCGCAATCGCCAGCGCGACGCGCGGCGACTGTACGCTAGAAGTCACTGCCGTCGTCGGAACTTCGCTCGATGATCTTCGTTCACTGACCAGCGTCACCCCATCAGCACCGGAGTGAAAAAACATGGCCGAAGAAAAAACGCTGGACGATCTTTTTCTCGATACCCTCAAGGACATTTATTACGCCGAAAAGCAGATCGTGAAGACCCTGCCAAAACTGGCCAAGGCGGCCACGGCGCCGGAGCTCAAGGCCGGCTTTGAGCAGCATGCCGAAGAAACCCAGGGCCACATCGACCGGCTGGAGCAGGTGTTCGAGCTGATCGGCAAGCCCGCGCGCGGCAAGACCTGCGATGCCATCCTGGGCATTCTGGAAGAAGGCAAATCCATCATGGAGGACTTCAAGGGCACCGTGGCGCTGGACGCCGGCCTGGTTTCGTCCGCACAGGCGGTCGAGCACTATGAAATCGCCCGTTATGGCACGCTCAAGACCTGGGCGATCCAGCTTGGCCTGACCGATGCCGCGGCATTGCTCGACGCGACACTCAAGGAAGAAGTCGCCACCGACAAGAAGCTGTCGCAGGTTGCGACCTCCGTCGCCAACCGCAAGGCAGCGTAAGTTCACTTGGCGCGGAGCCTGTCTCCGCGCCAATTTTCCAGTCATGCGGCAGACATAATGCGCAAGAATACGGCAGTGGCCGAAGCTATCAGGCGGACGGCATATTTTTTATGGGAACAAGATGGCCGCCCCGAGGGGCGCAGCTTTCATTATTGGCTGCGCGCCAAGGACATGCATATGCGCCAGATGGCCTATGACCAATGGCTGGCCGAAGGCGCGCCACCGGGACGCGCCGTCGCCAATTGGCTGGATGTTGCCGAGGAAATCGACAAGGAATCGTAGCTTGTGCCTGTGGGGCGTCTGGGCCCTGCGAGCGTAGCTCTCCGGGCCTGACATGCTAAAAACGCGCCACTGGCGCGTTTTTGCTTTGCGCAAGCAAAGCCTCAGTCAGTCCTTGGCGCGCTCGACGTAGGAATTGTCTTCGGTCAGGATCACGATGCGAGTGCCGGCGCCGATATGGGGCGGGACCATGACGCGCAGGCCATTGCTGAGCAAAGCGGGCTTGTAGGACGACGATGCCGTCTGGCCCTTGACTACCGGCTCGGTCTCGACGATTTCGGCAGTGACGCGCTGGGGCAAAGCGAGCGCGATGGCGACGCCTTCGAAGGTCTTGAGGTATACCTTCATGCCATCGGTGAGATAGGCCTTGTCGTCGCCGATGACGTCTTCGGTCACGGTGATCTGGTCGAAGTTTTCCGGGTTCATGAAGTGGAAGCCTTCGCCGTCGCCATACAGGTAATCGTATTCGCGCTCGTCGACGTCGGCCTTTTCCACCATCTCGACAGTGCGCCAACGGCCGACGACCTTCACGCCATCCTGGATGCGGCGCATGTTGACGTTGGTGATGGAATTGCCCTTGCCGGGATGCACATTCTCGGCGGTCAGCACGATGTGCAGCTTGCCGTCCTGTTCGACGACATTGCCCTTGCGCAGCGAGGAGGCGATGACCTTGACCATTATTCTTCCTTGTTCAAGCGGTGGCGGCGGCCTAAAGGAGCGGCAACAGAGACGATCCGGGCGCACTAATTGGTGGTTGGGTGCCCCGATACCTCAATTCCGCCGAAACTGCCAGTCCCGAGCACGAAAGAGCAAAGCTGTTGGCCACAATCGCGCAATCGCCATGGTGGACGCCTGCGGTTCACGCCGACCGGCGGCCGATCCTGTTGGCGCGCAACCGCATCGAGACCGCCATCAGAGGCTATCTGGTGGATCAGGATTTTTTGATGGTGGACCCGCCGGGGCTGCAGCGCTCGCCCGGCAACGAGACGCATCTGCATGCGTTTTCAACGACTGCCATTGGCAATGATGGGGCGGCGGAGACTCTGTATCTGCATACCTCGCCCGAGTTCACGATGAAAAAGCTGCTGGCGGCTGGCGAGCAGCGGATCGCCAGCCTGGGCCATGTCTGGCGCAACCGGGAGCGCGGCCCGCTGCATAGTCCCGAATTCACCATGCTGGAATGGTATCGGGTAGGCGAGGGCTATGAGGCGGTGATGGACGATTGCGCCGCCATGCTGCGGCTGGCGGCGGCGGGCGCGGGGACAAGTGTGCTGCGCCATCGCGACCGCGAATGCGATCCGTTTGCCGAGCCGGAGCGGTTGAGCGTGGTGCAGGCCTTTGAGCGGTATGCGGGCATTGACCTGCTGGCGAGCATGGATACGGACGGATCGACCGACGCGGAAGCGCTGGCGGCGCAGATGCGCGAGCGCGGGATAAGTGTGCCCGATGAGTACACATGGTCCTATCTGTTCAGCCTGGTTTTGACCGAAAAGGTCGAGCCAAATCTGGGTTTGGGGCGAGTGACGATCCTGGATGAATATCCGTCTGCCGAGGCGGCATTGGCGCGGAAATCGGAGCGCGACGGGCGGGTGGCGGAGCGGTTTGAGGTCTATGCCTGCGGGGTTGAGTTGGCCAACGGGTTTGGCGAGTTGACCAATGCGGACGAACAGCGGCGCCGGTTTGGCCTCGAGATGGAGGAGAAGCGGCGGCTCTATGCCGAGGCCTATCCGATCGATGAGGACTTCCTCGCAGCGCTGGCGATCATGCCCGAGGCGAGCGGGATCGCGATGGGGTTCGACCGCGTGGTGATGCTGGCGACGGGTGCGCCGAAGATCGATTGGGTGATGTGGGCGCCGGTAGTGGAGGCGGGGGCATGACATTGCATCGCGCTATCAAGAGCACCGATGATCTTGTCGAGGCCGGGCTGATCGATGTGACCGAGCGCGATGGCGTTGCGGCGGTTACGGAGCGCTATGCGCTGTCGATTTCGCCGACAATGGAAGCTTTGATCGACCGGGACGATCCAAACGATCCGATCGCGCGGCAGTTCGTGCCCGATCCGCGCGAGCTGCTAACGACGCCGGACGAGCGAGCCGATCCGATAGGCGATCTGGCGCATTCGCCGGTCGAGGGGATCGTGCATCGCTACCCGGACCGGGTGCTGCTCAAGGCGGTGCATGTGTGCCCGGTGTATTGCCGGTTTTGCTTCCGCCGCGAAATGGTGGGACCGCAGGGGCTGGGGACGCTGGCGCCCGAGGCTATGGAGGCGGCGTTTGGCTATATCCAAAGCCATACCGAAATCTGGGAAGTGATCCTGACCGGCGGCGATCCACTGGTGCTGTCGCCGCGCCGGTTGCGCGCGATGATGGAGCGGCTGGCGCAGATCCCGCATGTAAAGATCGTGCGGTTCCATACCCGCGTGCCGGTGGTGGAGCCCGAGCGCTGCGATGCCGAGCTGATCGCGGCGCTCAAGGCGTGTGGCAAGCAGGTTTATATTGCCCTGCACGCCAATCATCCGCGCGAAATGGACGAGGCGGCGCGGGGTGCCTGCGCGCGGCTGGTGGATGCGGGCATCGTGATGCTGAGCCAGTCGGTGCTGTTGCGCGGCGTCAACGACGATGTCGAAACGCTGGCGGCGCTGATGCGGGCGTTCGTCGAAAACCGGGTGAAGCCGTATTATCTGAACCACCCGGACCTGGCGCCTGGGACGAGCCATTTCCGGCTGAGCATCGAGGAAGGCCAGAAGCTGGTCGCGGCACTGCGCGGGACGATTTCGGGTCTGTGCCAGCCGACCTATATCCTCGATATTCCGGGTGGATATGGGAAGGCCGATATCGGGGCGAGCAGTATCGAGGCACTGCCGGATGGGCGCTATGAAGTGAGCGATTTTCGGGGCGGGGTGCATCAGTATCCGCCGGATAGTCAGTCGCAGTAACGTGAAGTCGATTTACGGCTGCGCGTAACCTTCGGCGTGCTCTTGGCGAACTCATGGTCACGGGCGGCAATTGATCGCCCAGTCTCAGAAGTTCAGCAAAACACATCGTGAGGAATTCGCCATGACGCTCCGTTTGAGCCACAGGACTGCTATTGCCTATTCAATGTTGACGCTGGCGGCATTTGCCGCGCCGGCCCTTGCCCAGGACGCCATGATGGCGGCTGATCCGATGAACGACATGATGATGGCCAACGACACGGCCGCCATGGGATCGCCGATGATGAGCGAGGGCGGCAAGACCATCATGATCACCATCGAGAACGTGTTGACCGGTCAGCCCTTCTCGCCATCGGTGGTGGAGAGCCACACCGGCGACGCGGCGCCGTTGTTCAAGCTGGGCGACAAGGCCAGCGATCCGCTTGTGCCGGTGGCCGAAGGCGGCAATATCGGCATGTATAGCGTCATGGCCGCAATGAATAAGGACTCCACCATTGGCGATGCGCAGTTGGCGATCCACACGCTGCCCGGCCAGACGCGCGTACTTTACGTTCATGTCGATGAAAAGCATCCGCTGATCGACGGCGTCTGGATGCTCGGCAATACCAATGACGGTTTTTCCGGCTTTACCGGGGTCGACGGCTTCAGCTTGACCGCGCCGATGACCATCGACGTGCGCGGCTACGATGCCGGCTCGGAAAAGAACAGCGAGAAAAAGGGTTTTCTGGGCGCCTTGGGCGGCGGCAATGAGCGCGATCCTGAGAATGGCGTCATCACCTACCACACAGGCATCCGCGGCGATGCTGACGCGCCGAAGGAATGGAACTGGGACGTCAACGGTCCGGTCGCCCATGTGACCTTCGCGCCGATCCAATAATCCCACGTCTCCTGTGCAACTGGCCGCGCCGCATCCGCGTCGCGGCCTTTCTTGCGTCGAAACACTTAGCTCTTGCACTAAGTGTTTCCTGATGATACTTAGCCTTATGGCTCAGCAATCAGAACAGCTCGATGGCATTTTCCAGGCTTTGGCCGACCCGACGCGTCGGGCGGTGCTGGGGCGACTGGGACGCGGGCCGGCCAGTATCAGCGATCTGGCAAAACCGTTCGACATGGCGCTTCCGTCGTTCATGAAGCATATCCATTTTCTGGAGGGCAGCGGGCTGATCCAGACCCGCAAGGAAGGCCGCGTGCGCACCTGCGCCATCGACAAGCAGCGCTTTGCCGCGATCGAGACCTGGTTGAGCGAGCAGCGCGCCCTGTGGGAAGGGCGCACCGACCGGCTGGAACAATTCGTGCTCAAGACGCAAGACAAGGAGACACAAAAATGAATTTCATGCTCAATCCCGATACCGACCTGACGATCTCGCGCGTCATCAAGGCGCCCCGCGCGCGGGTGTGGAGCGCCTGGGCCGAACCACGCAGCTTCGAACAGTGGTGGATACCTGAACCGGCCAAATGCAAGGTGGTAGATATGGACCTGCGCGCCGGCGGGGCATTCCAGACGTTGATGAGCGAAAATGGCGGTGACTTTGCGCCGCATTTGAGCGCCTGCTTCCTCGATGTCGTCGAAGGTGAGCGGATCGTTTTCACTAATGCGCTGCTGGGTGGCTGGCGCCCGGCCGCGCAGCCGTTCATGACGGCGATCATCACGATGGCCGATCATCCCGAGGGCACGGAATATCTCGCCCAGGTGATGCATAAGGACAATGCCGACCGCAATATGCACGCGGAAATGGGATTTTACGACGGCTGGGGCACGGTCATCGAGCAGTTGGCCAAGCGGGTGGAAGCGGCCTGACTAGACTACTCCGCTAGTATCCGCTCAACGAAATCGGCGCGCTCGTTGACGCTGATCTTGGGCAGGATGATCAGCTCATAGCCGAGTGCGGGATAGACTTGGAGCAGGTTGGCGTATTCGGCCCCGGCTTCGGCCAGACCGTGGCGGCGTTCCGGATCGGTGACGTAGATTTCGGGCCAGGGCGGGGTGAGGAAAACCCGGCGGTGGTAGCGGTGAGCCTCACGCAGGGGCGCCAGTGCCGGCTCGCCGGTGAGGCGCTCGACGCCGGCGGCCGCGTCGATCAGGCCGCGATCGAAGAAGACGAGGCCGGTATGGGCGGCGACGGCGGCGCGGTCGGCGAGGGCCATCGCGACGGCGCGGCGGATGAAGGCCTCAGCATCGAGCCAGGGCAGGGCCATGCCGCCGCTTTGCAGTTCCTGCTGCACAATGCGGCGCCCCGGTTCCTCGACCACGGTGTGGCCGCGCCGGGCGAGCTCGGCGAGCAGCGTGGACTTGCCGCCGCCCGAGCAACCGGAAATGACGACAAAGTTCTCCATCGCTAGCTCCGACTACTCCGCGGCCGCGCGGCCGGCCGGGAAAATGCCCGACATGACGGTGAAGCCGGGAATGCGGCGCACGCGATCGCTCCAGCGACGGATGGCGGGATAATCCATGCGCGAGATGTTGCCTTCTTCGCTGAGCATCACATAGGGGAAGCAGGCGATATCGGCGGTGGTGGGATGTGGGGCGGCGCAGAGCCACGCGCGGCCCTCGCGTTCGCCAAACCACAAATGCTCATCCATCAGCCGGAACAGGCGATGGGCGCCGGCCTGCACTTTGGGCAGATCGAAATCGTAGAACATGCCGAGCGCCAGTCGGGCAGCCGACGCCGTGGCGGTGATGTCATCGGCAAAGGCGTGCCATTGAAGAACTTCAGCAAGCTGGACCGGCTCGGTTGGGAACCACAGCCCGCTCGGATCGTATTTGCGCGCCAGATAGGCCAGGATCGCGCCGCTATCGCGCAGTACCAAGCCATCGTCGACCAGCACCGGAAGTTGGCCGAGCGGGTTCAGCTTGAGGAACCAGTCGGATTTGTGCTGGCGGCCGGGGTAGAAATCGACCGGGATGATGTCGTAGCGGACGCCCAGAATGCTCATCAGCAGGCGCAGCTTGTAGCAATTGCCGGAGAGCTCGAAATCGTAAAGGGTGATGGCCATGGGTCAGATATCCAGCACGAGACGCGGGGTGAGCGAGCGGGAGACGCAGGTCATCATGCAGTTGTTGGCGCGCTTTTCGCTGGCGTTGAGATAGACGTCCTGATGGTCGGGGGTGCCTTCCATGACCCCGGTCAGGCAGGTGCCGCAGGCGCCTTGTTCGCAGGAGGATGACACTTGCAGGCCGGCCTCGCGCATGACCTCGAGGACGGTCTTGCCCGAGGGGATGTGCAGCGTCATGGCGGAGCGGGCGAGTTCGACTTCGAAGGCCGAGCTGTCGTCGATGACGCGGTCGTTGCGGAAATATTCGTAATGCACGGCCTCGTCAGGCCAACCGAGATCGGCGGCGGTGGTGCGGACGGTTTCAAGCAGCGAGCCGGGGCCGCAGATATAGACGTGCTGGGCGAAGCTGTGGGCGCCGAGGGTTTTGGTGATGGTTTCGGCAATGGCGGCGCGGGGCAGGCCGATATGGAGGGTGACGTTGGCGCCGAGCGCGTCGATCTGGTCCCGGAAGGCGATCTGGTCTTCGGAGCGGACGATGTAGTGTAGCTCGTAGGGCAGGTTGGACTTGGCAAGGAAGCGCGCCATCGAGAGGATGGGCGTGATGCCGATGCCCCCGGCGATCAACACGGTGCGGATGGTATCGCGGCGCAACGGGAAATTGTTGCGCGGCTCGGAAATGGCCAGCACGTCGCCTTCGCGGACAGTGTCGATCAGCACTTCGGAGCCGCCCTTGGAGGCGAGGTCGCGCTTGACGCCGATGGTGTAGCTCAGGAGTTCGCCCGGGCCGTTGGTGATGGAATATTGCCGGCTTAGGCCATTGGGCAAGTGCACGTCGATATGGGCGCCGGGCTGGAAGGTGGGCAGATGATTGCCGTCGAGTGCGGTTAGCTCGAATGCGGTGATGCCGGTGGCGGTGGCCCATTTGCGCTTGACCATGGCGCGCAGGGTGAGGGCGCTGCCGATGGTGATTTCGGGCATGGTGGAGAGTTCGACCGAGACTTTTTCGAAGCTCGGGGTCAGTGGCTCGGGAATTGGCTTTTTTTCCGCCAAGCGTTCCAGGCGGTCGCGGAGCTGGACAAGACCTTCGTTATGGCTGCGCAATTGCGCGTTGATATCGGGGAAGGTGTGGTCCAGCAGACCACGCACGACACAGCGATTGGAGTCCACAGGCTGGACAAAAAAGACGATGGAGCGGTGGCCTTCTTTGAGCTCCACCGTGACTTTTACCGCCAAGCCGGGAAGGCGTTCGGTAACCGTCGCTACGCCGAGAATGCCCTTTTCGGCCGTGACCGCATAACCTTCCAATGCCTTCAGTACATCCTCGGTGGTCGCGTTTATCGGCATCGGGCGAAGGGCCAGCCACTCGGCAGATGCGGAACCGTCAAAAGGCGCGAACTCGGCCGCGCCATTATTGGCGGACCAGACCAGACCGAAGGCCTCCACCGCCGGATAGGTGGTGTTGGTGATGCGGCGGGCGGGGGCGTCGGCGGGGTGGGCGGGGATGTAGGTGCAGCCGGCGGAGCGGTTGGCGTAGCGCCAGCCGTGATACTGGCATTTGAGCTCGCCGCCCTCGTTGATGCCGATGGAGAGGCGCACCCCGCGGTGCAGGCAGCGGTTTTCCCAGACATTCACGTTGCCGTCGTCGGCGCGCCAGATCGCGAGTTCGCGGCCGAGAAGCTGTCCGTGGAAGACGTGGCGCAGGGGGAGGTCGGTGCTGGAGGCGACGGGGTACCAGGTGGTGTCGGTGGTAGAGAGCGTCATTGTCATTGATCCGCGGTCGGTCGGATCGCGCCACGATCATTGGAGTTTAGGACAGCTACCCTGGCGTACGGGGCGGCTTGAGGGAATATCACTCCCACCGGCGCTTCCCTCGGACTTGATCCGCGGGTCTCTATCGGCATGCAACGCCTGTGGCGAGTGGCCCGCGGATCAAGTCCGCGGGAAGGTCGGTGGACGAGGTGCGATCGTGCCATTTCTGGTTGGCTTGCCCTCAATCCTCAGCTCGCCATCGGGATTGTGCCGTAGGTGATGCCTTTCTGGCTCAGCCATCTCCGATAAGCGATGGCGGATTTATCGGCGCGAATGGGGGTTTCGGCGCGCGGGTCCAAAGGCAAGCGCTTGGGGTACTGGTTTTCGAGGATCGGTTTGTCCTGACCGAAAATGGTCTGCTGGAAGCGACGCAGGTCGGTGATGGTGGAGGTGCTGTCGATCATCGATTGCAGAAGGTGCGCGCGGGTGGTTTCAGCGGTCATGGGCTGCAGGAAAATGGCGATGACGTCTTGGCGCGTGACGTCCTCGGGGCAGGATTTATAAAGCACCGAGCAGAACGGGTGCGGCACACGGTAGATATATTCGACCTCGATGCCCTCGGTGGCGCTGAGCGCCGCGCGCGGCTGGAAGAAGCGGCAGCGGGTGGCCAAAACCTCGTCGCGTTCCTCGGAGACTTCAACGTCGTATTCCTTGACCTCGGTATGGGGCTCGGCACCCAGGATGTCGGTGTGCACATAGGGGAAGTGGCCCATGTCGAGGAAGTTTTCGACGATGCGCGGGGCGGAGGAACCGACGCCGATGGAGCCGCAGCTCATGTTGACGCGGTCCGGTTCGGCATATTCGGGAATGGGAAACAGGTGATCGGGCGGGTTGCCGAAGCTGGTCCAGATATAGCCGTAGCCGCTGATGACCGGCAGGCGGACGGTCACGGTGGCGAGATCGATTTCGTCCCCGTGTTCTTCGGTGGTGCGCAGCCAAACGACTGGGCTCCCGTCGCTGTCGCGGGAGAAAGCGAGGCGCTGGTCGAGCAGCAGCGTGGTGCTGACCACGCCGACCGGTGTCTCATCGACGGCGGCGATGACCTGCCAGAGGTCGCGGGTGACAGCGTCGATGGGGGATGGGGTGGTCATGGGCATTATCTCGTGGCAGGTGTGATGTCACAATAAACGGGTCGCGCGGCGTTGCCAGTATAAACTTGGAGGATGAGATGGCGGTTGGTGAGGGCGCGCGGTTTCCGTTGGCGGAACTGGAAGTGCGGGTAGCGGCGGCCTTGCGGGAGGCGGGCGCCAGCGAGGCATCGCTCCAGGCGGCGACGCGCGCGATGCTGCATGCCTCGCGGGTCGGCGTCGACAGCCACGGCATCAGGCTGGTCGAGCATTATTGCAACATGCTGGCGGGCGGGCGGCTGAACAAAAGCCCCGAGCTAAAGGTGGATATTCGCGCGCCAGGCAGTGCCATGGTGGATGGCGATGACGGGCTGGGGCATTACGCGGCGTACAAGGCAGTCGAGGTCGGGTGCGAGCTGGCGCGGGTGAATGGCGTCGCCGGGGTGGGCGTTGCGCATTCGTCGCATCTGGGGGCGGCGGGTGCTTATGCACTAGCCGGAGCCGAGGCGGGGTTCGTGGCGTTCGCGACCACCAATACCGATTCCATGGTGGCGCTGCATGATGGCGCGGCGCGGTTTCATGGCACCAATCCGCTGGCTTTCGCCGCGCCGGTGCCGGGACAGAAGCCGTGGTTTCTCGACATGGCGACGTCCTCGATCCCGATGAACCGGGTGTTGCTGCATCGCTCGATGGGGGTGGACCTGCCCGAGGGCGTGGCGGCGGATGCGGCGGGGCAGATGGTGACCGATCCGCATGCGGTGGAGATGCTGCTGCCGCTGGGCGGGCAGGGCTATGGCTATAAGGGCGCGGGGCTGGCCGGGGTGGCAACGCTGTTTTCGGCGCTGCTGACGGGCACGACGCTGGATACCGATTTCATCCCGATGTTCGGCGGCGGGGATATTTCCAGCCATCGGAACATGGGGCATTTCGTGATGATCGTGGACCCTGACAAGTTCGTCGGGCGCGAGATGTTCGGGATGATGATGACGCGCTATCTGGAGAGTCTGCGCGGCGCCCCGGCACGAGCTGACGGCGTCGTGATGGCGCCGGGCGACCGGGAATGGGCGGAGGTGGCGCGGCGCGAGGCCGAGGGGGCCCCGGTCGATCCCGATACGATCAGGTTTTTGGGGCTGTAGCGGCGACACCGCCCTGGGCAACCAGGCGAGGGACTTCGGACAGGGTGAAATCCTTGGGCAGGAAGATGACGACCGCCAGGGCGGCGACTATAAGTACAGTCCACAGGATACGCATTACAAAACTCCTAGAGCCTCAGGCAAGTCCCCGTTTCAGCGCCTCGCGGGTGGCCTCCGCGCGGCTCGAAATATTGAGCTTCTGATAGATCACCTTAACATAGGACGCCACGGTCTGGGGTTGAAGGCCGAGTCGGGTGGCGGCCTCCGATACGGTCATGCCGCGTGCCAGCAGGGTTAACACTTCGGTCTCGCGCGGACTGAGGCCGGAGGTATCGGGGCGGGCCAAAGTCGGGCCACGGAAATGGGCCAGCATACGGTGGGCGATGGAAGGGGAGAGCGGCGGCTCGCCGCTTTCGATGCGCTTGAAATAGCCAACCAGCAGGCTGGCCTCCTCGTCCTTGAGCACGTAGCCGCGGGCACCGGCGGCGATAGCCTCGAACAGATGGGCGTCGTCGTCGTAAATGGTGGCGACGATGGGCAGGGCATCGGGAAGCTCGGCGGCGAGGCGGCGCACGATGTCGATGCCTGAGCCGTCGGGCAGGCCGATATCGACGACCGCCAGCGTGAGCTCCGTGCCATTGGCATCGAGCCAGTGGTGAGCGGCCTTCAGCGTGCCGGCAGTGGCGACGCGCAAGCCGGGAAAGGCGCTCGCGAGGACGCCGAGCATCCAGTCGCGCGTGTGTGGCTGGTCTTCTACCAAGAGGCACAGACCGGTTTGGGGTGAAGTGTTCATGGGGTGGACCCTAGCGCTTCGGGCAGGGCTGACAGCCCCCGATCCGGGGTGGGGATTGTGACGCGCAGTGGGATGTCGATGCCGATAGCGGTGCCCTTGCCGGTATTGGCGAGCGCAAAGCGGCCGCCGACATCCTCGATGCGGTGGCGCAGGTTGCGCAGGCCAAAACCCTGGCTTTCGCCGGCCAAAGCGGGGGTGGCAAGGCCGATGCCATTGTCGGCAAAGTGGAGGGCGAGGCGGTCGCCGTCGAGGTCGAGACTGACGGCCAGCGTGCTCGCCTCGGCGTGGCGGATGACGTTGGAGACGATTTCGCGCACCGAGGAGGTCAGCGCCTTGTGCAGGCGATAGTCGAGCTGGATGGTGTCGGCGGGGATGTCGTTGACCGGCCAATCCAGTGCGATGCCGGCGGCTTCCAGGCGCCGCGCGGTTTCGTGGCGGGTTTCTGCGAGGACGCGGTCAAGGCTCGCTTCATCGCCAGACAGGCCCGAAACGATGGCCCGAATATCCGAGAGCGCGGCCTGCAATATGGGACGGGTGGCGGCATCGGCGGTGTGCAGGCCCGTCAGCAAGCGGGCGCCGACATCGTCGTGCAGGTCGCGGGCCATGCGGCGGCGCTCCTCGCCGACGCCGCGCGTATAGGCGGCTCGCCCGGCTTCGGCGTGCTCGGTGAGGGTGACGAGCTGATTGGCAAGCTGCAGATGCTCGGGCGCGAACAGGCCGCGGCCGGCGAACGGATAGGCCAGACGAAGCGCAGGGGCGCCGGCGATTGCGGGCAGGAACAGGATTAGTCCATCGCTGGTAAGGCTCGGTTGGGCGGTCCCGGCATCGGCTTCGGCCAGTTCCAGCGGGTCGAACAGGCGCACCAGCAGATCGCGCCAGCGGATGGCGCTATCCTGGCGGGAGGGCGCGAAGGCCACGTCGATGGCGGCGGCGAAAAGCTGGTGATCCTCGATCTGGCGACTGCGGGTCAGGCGCTGCCAGAGCCAGTCGCGCAGGGGCAGGTAGAGGAAACCAACGGTCACCAGCGCCAAACCGAAAGCGGGAGCGCTGTCGAGATCGAGCGTAATCACCAGCACGGCGTCAAAAGTAAGCAGCAGCAGCGCGCCCACTGTGTAGAACAGGATGCGATAGGCCCAGCGGCCCAGCTCGAACAGACGGTAGCGCAGCAGGCCGAGGGCGAGGCCGACATAGATGACGACGAGCACGCCGGTAACGTGGCTCTGCGGCACGCCGAAGGGCAGGTGCAGCAGCACAGGCGCGGCGCCCAGCAGGGTATAGCTGCCGGCGCCGGCGATCACCGACAAGCCGATCCAGCCCAGCGCGGCGCGATCCGACGGATGCCTGCGGGTCGACCACCATTGCGCGGCGATGGTGATGAAAATGGCCAGCGTTTCCAGCGCGACCCACAGGTAGAGCTGGGTCGGGCCGGCGCCGATCTCGGCCAGATCAAGCCCCATGGCGACCAGCAGTGCCAGCGGCAAAGCCAGCAGCCAGCGTGGATGTACCAGCCGGCGCGGATAACACAGGAACAGACCGATGATGGCGAGGCCGAACATCAGCGAGCCGGCGTGATTGATCGTGACCATCGTGGCGAACCAGTCGCCGTTGATGGCCAGTTCGCGATTGGCATATATGGCGGACGTGGCGGTGGCGCCGATCAGGCCAATAGCGGTCAGCGCGAACATGATCGGCCCCAGCGCGCGCGGCCGCAGCGCCCAGACCCAACCGGCGATCAGCGTGCCGGCGACGCCGGTGAGAAACTGCACCCAGAAGCCGCTGGGCAGTGTCCACCACGGACTGCCCTTGGGATAGGCGACGACGGTGTAATCTGCCCCGGTCAACGGGTTGACGAGATAGAGCATTACCCGGGGTTGGGCCACGATGGCCGTCAGCATGGATTGGCGGGCATAGAAGGCGTCGAGCGCGGCATAGGTTTCGAGGCTATCGGGCTCGGGGCGGACGTCATCGGCCTGCATCAGGATCGGCTTGGCGGGGGCGCTGCCGGGGGCGGGCACCGTGCCGATGGCTCGCAGCCGGGCGCCCGGGACGATGCCCGGATTGTCGATCCGCGCGTTCAGGTCGACGCCAGCGACAGTGACGACGGTGCCATCGGGGGACGCGAGCAGTGTTAGGCCCATGCGGGGCATGCTGGTGGCCGCCGCAAAGGTCACCCATGTCAGCACCACGCAGAGCAGCGCGACGGCGACGAGCAGGAGACCGGGCGAGGCGGCAGCGGGTTTCATCCCCGCATATGAGGGGGGATTTTTTGCTGGTGCAACAGAATGGTTAGCGCATTGTTAAGGGCGGTCTTCACTTCTTCAGGTGGGGAGAGGCAAAGAGGACCTCTCACCCCTCGCGGTGGATGGCAAATGGCCCCCAGGCCTGGGTGGTGGCCATCAGTTCGATGCGGTTGACGTTGACATGGGCCGGCAGGGTGGTGGCCCAGAAAATGGTCTCGGCGATATCGTCGCCGTTCATCGGCATTGTGCCCGCATAGGGGGCGGCCGCCTTGGTGTCGTCGCCCTTGAAGCGGACCAGCGAGAATTCGGTTTCGGTCAGGCCGGGCTCGATATTGGTGACGCGGACATTCTTGCCCTGCAGGTCGCTGCGCAGGTTCATGGCAAACTGCTTCACGAAGGCTTTGGTGGCGCCGTAGACGCTGCCGCCCGGATAGGCATATTCGCCGGCCACCGAACCCAGGGTGACGATGTGGCCGCCGCCGCGAGCGATGATGCCGGGCAGCAAGGCGCGGATGGTGACCATCAAGCCGCGGATATTGGTATCGACCATGGTTTCCCAATCATCGAGATTGGCTTCGGCGGCGGGCTGCAGGCCGAGCGCCAGGCCCGCATTGGCGAGCACGATATTGACCGCGCCGAACGGGGCAGGCAGGCCGGCGATGGCGGCTTCGAGGGCTGGGCGGTCACGGACATCGAGTTCGATGGTGTGGCAGCGTTCGCCGAGCTCCGCCTTGAGATCGGCGAGGCGATCGCCGCGGCGGCCGGAGGCGATGACGCGGGCACCGGCGGCGATATAGCGGCGCGCGGCCGCGGCGCCGAAGCCAGAGGTGGCGCCGGTGATGAAGACGGTGAAGCCGGCGGGATCGAGCGTGGGATACATGGGACGTGTCCGGGTGGGAGGGTTGGCGGCAAACTGGGCTGGCGTCGGGAGCTAGTCAAGCTCGGTGGGGCAGGCACCTTCATCCGGCGCCACGCGCCCACCTTCTCCCCGTCGGGGAGAAGAATAGGAAGGGCGTGGGCTCTTATTCCTCTCCCCCTCGGGAGAGGGTGGATCGGCGAAGCCAAGACGGTGAGGGTGTCTGTCCCCGGGGAAGCTTGCCGAATGGCAATGAAGCTTTCCAAGTCCTAACGTTACGGATTGCCGGATCGTCCCTATATTGCCAGACGAATGGGAGAGTCCAGATTTGAAGATCGTTGTTCGCCTGCTGATAGCCGTGGTGATCCTGGGTGGCCTTGGGGCCGCCGCATGGTGGCAATTCGGCAAGCCCGAGGCGGCCAGCGTGCCCAATACGATCGAGGTGAAGCGGGGCGATATCGAAAAAACGGTGCTCGCGTCGGGCGTGCTGCAGCCGGCCTCGCTGGTCAGCGTCGGCGCCGAGGTGTCGGGCCGGATCGACAGCGTCAATGTGGTGCTGGGGCAGAACGTCAAGAAGGGCGACCTGATCGCGCAGATCGACTCGCTGAACCAGGAAAACGCCGTCAAGGCCGCGGAGGCGGCATTGGCGGGCATCCAGGCGCAGAAGCGCGCGCAAGTGGCCAACCTGGCGCAGGTCAAGGCGGCGCTGACGCGCGCCACGCAGATGTTCCAGCAGAGCCTCATCGCCCAGACCGATTTCGAGACCGCGCAGGCGGCGGTGGAATCGGCGGAAGCGCAGATCGACGGGCTGGATGCGCAGATCGCGCAGTCGACGCTGCAGGTGGAAAGTGCGCAGCTCAACCTCAGCCGCACCAAGATCGTGGCGCCGAACGACGGGACCATCGTGGCGCTGCTGGTGGATGAAGGGCAGACCGTGACCGCGTCGCAGCAGATCCCCACCATCGTCAAGATCGCCAACCTCGACACAATGGTGATCAAGGCGGAGATTTCCGAGGCCGACGTGGTGCGCGTGACGCCCGGACAGCGGGTGTATTTCACCATATTGGGCGAGCCCGACGTGCAGATCGACGCCAAGCTGCGCGCAGTGGAGCCGGCGCCGACCTCGATTAATTCCGATACCACCACGACTGACGCCGCCATCTATTACAACGGGCTGTTCGATGTGCCGAACCTGGATCACCGGCTGCGCATTTCGATGACCGCGCAGGTGACCATCGTGCTCGACGAGGCCGAGAAGGTGCTGGTGGTGCCCTCCGGCGTGCTGCGCAAGGATCGCGACGGCAAGTTGATGGTGCTGGTCTATGATCCCAAGACGCAGACCACCAAGCCGCAGCCGGTGACTGTGGGGCTGGACAATAATGTGAGCGCCGAGATCACCGACGGGCTGAGCGAAGGCGACCAGGTGGTGCAGAGCGGCACCACGACCGCCGCGGCGCGGCCGACGGGTGGCGGGCAGCGCGGATTTGGCGGACCGGGCGGCGGTGTGTTCGGCGGGCGGCCCTGATGGCCGAGCCGATCATCGCGATAAGAGGCCTGAGCCGGCGGTTCCAGACCGGGGCGGAAAGCGTCACCGTGCTCAAGGACATCGACCTCGATATTGTCGCGGGCGAGATGGTGGCCATCATGGGCCAATCGGGCTCGGGTAAGTCCACGCTGATGAATATATTGGGGTGTCTCGATCGGCCGAGCGCTGGCACGTACAAATTCGGCGGCCGCGAGGTGGGCAAGCTCGGGCCGGACGCTCTGGCGGAACTGCGGCGTGAGCATTTTGGCTTCATCTTCCAGCGCTATCAACTGCTCACCGATCTCGATGCGGTCGAGAATGTGGAAATGCCGGCGATTTATGCGGGAGCGCAGCCCGCGGCGCGGCGCAAGCGAGCGATTTCGTTATTGACGCGGTTGGGGCTGGGCGATCGGCTGAGCCATCGGCCGGGCGCGCTGTCGGGTGGGCAGCAGCAGCGTGTCAGCGTGGCGCGGGCGCTGATGAATGGCGGCGAGGTAATCCTGGCCGACGAGCCGACTGGGGCGCTGGACTCCAAGAGCGGCAAGGAACTCATGGCGCTGCTGGCCGAACTGCATAAGGACGGCCACACCATCATCATCGTCACCCATGATCCACTGATCGCCGCGCAGGCGGAGCGGGTGATCGAGATTTCCGATGGGGCGATCATTGCCGATCGGCGCAATGTCGAGAGCTTTGGGGCGGTGCGGGCCGAGGAGCCTATGCGCAAGGTGGCGCGCTGGCGCGAGGGATTTTCACGGGCCGGCGAGGCGCTGCGCATGGCGATGCGGGCCATGGTGGCGCACAAGCTGCGCACGTTTCTCACCATGCTGGGCATCATTATCGGGATTGCTTCGGTGGTGAGCGTGGTGGCGCTGGGCCAGGGCAGCCAGGAGACGGTGCTGAGCAATATTTCCTCGCTCGGCACCAATACGATCAACATTTATCCCGGCACCGGGTTCGGTGACCGGCGCAGTGCGCGCATCCAGACGCTGCTGCCCTCGGACGCCGATGCGATCGCTACGCAAAGCTATGCCGATAGCGTCAGCCCGCAGGTGACATCCAATGCCACTGTGCTGTTCCGCAATACGTCCTCGAATGCCTCGATCTCCGGTGTGGGCGACAGCTATTTCCGCGTGAATGGACGCACGTTTACGGAAGGCGTGCCGTTCACTGCGCCGAGCGTGAAGCAGCGGACGCAGGAGGCGGTGATCGACCAGAACGCGGCCTCGGCCTTCTTCGTCAACGGCGAAGACCCAATCGGGCAGGTGATCCTGCTCGATAAGGTGCCGGTGCGGGTGATCGGCGTTGTGGAGGCGGTGACCGGGTTCGGGCCGGGCAATAACAGCGCCAATGTCTACCTGCCCTATACGACGGCGATGGACCGCATCCTGGGGCAAAACTATCTGAGTTCGATCGCGGTGCGGGTGAGCGACGATGCCGACATGTCCCAGGCCGAGGACGAAATCACGGCGCTGCTGACGCGGCTGCATGACGGCAAGACCGATTTCTTCCTGCAAAATACCGCCACCATTCGCGACACAATCGAATCCACGGCGCAGACGCTGACGCTGCTGATTTCCACCATTGCGGTGATCTCCCTGGTGGTGGGCGGGATCGGGGTGATGAACATCATGCTGGTTAGCGTCAGCGAGCGGACCAAGGAGATCGGCATCCGCATGGCGGTGGGCGCGCGGCGCGGCGATATCCTGCGGCAGTTTCTGATCGAGGCGGTGCTGGTGTGTTTCGTCGGCGGGGCGCTTGGCGTGGCGCTGTCGTTTGGCCTCGGTGCGGCGCTGACCTCGCTAATGGCGGGCGCCAAGGTCACCTATTCGGCGCAGACGATCATCCTGGCATTCGTGTCGTCCAGCCTGATCGGGGTGATATTCGGGTTCATGCCGGCCCGCTCGGCGGCGCGGCTGGACCCGGTGGAGGCACTGGCGCGGGAGTGAGCGCCGTACCGCCAGAAGTGTTCCCCATCGGCAACGATCCCGCCCCGACACCGAAACTTTGTGACCAGCAAGGGTGGTCATTGCCGCGGGCTAGCCCTAAACTTGCCATGAACTTGAACGCGTTCTAGGCGCGCATGGCGTCAATGCGATCGATTAGAGTCAAGTTTAACTGAATCTTCTGGCTCTCGGAGTCAGGGTGGCAGTCCTCGCCGATGGCGGGTAGGGCGGAACGAGCGACGGGAACGGTCCACTGAAGCTGGCGCGGATAGTATTGAGTTTGGGGGCGCTTGGCATCGTCCTGTCGCTGGCGAGCGTCGCTTGGACGCCGCAGGCTGCTGCATTCGAAATTTTTGGCATCAAGCTGTTCGAAGACCAGTCCGACAAGGACGCGGATGCGGTCATCGCCGATCCGCAGTCCTATACGGTCGATGTGTCGGTGACCCAGATTGGCTCGGCGGAAGCCACGGTGCGCAATGCCTCGGCGCTGGTGGCGGATGCGGGGGAGCCGGCATCGGGCGCGGCTGGATTGCTGGCCAAGGCGCGCGGCGACTACCGGCGCATTTTGGCGGCGCTCTATAATGAAGGCTATTACGGCGGCAGCATCAGCATTCGCGTCGGCGGGGTGGAAGCCTCGAGCCTGGCGCCGGATGTGAACCTGCCCGATCCGGTCGCGGTGGCCATCGTGGTGACGCCGGGGCCGCTGTTCAAGTTCAACCGGGTGCAGGTGGTCAATCAGGCGCCCGCGACCAGTGATCCTAACGATTTTGTCGAGCCAGTGTCCAGCGTGGGCTATGGCAGTGGCGAGATCGCGCGCTCCAGCGTGGTGCTCAAGGCCGAGCAATTGGCGCTCGAGGCGTGGCGGCAGCAGGGCTATGCCAAGGCTGAAATCGCCAATCGGGAAGTGGTCGCCGACCATGCGAGTTCGACCGTCGACGTGACCATTACGGTCAATCCGGGCGCCAAGGCGGCGTTCGGCGATATCGTGGTCAGTGGCACCGAGAATATGGACGCCGATTTCGTGCGCTGGGAAACCGGCATCGTGCCGGGCCAGGAATACGATCCCGACGATATCACGCTGGCGCAAAAGCGGCTGGATCGGCTCGAAGTGTTCAGCGCGGCGCGACTGCAGGCGGCTGATGCGATCGGCTCGAATGGGCTGTTGCCATATAACCTGATCGTGCAGGAATTGCCAGGCCGGCGGTTTGGCGTGGGCGCGACCTATTCCACTATCGATGGCTTGGGCATCGAAGGCTTTCACCTGTGGCGGAACCTGTTCGGGCATGCCGAGCGGCTGCGGCTGGATGCCAAGATCGCCAGCATCGCTTTCCCAATCGATACCGAGCAATTCGACTATCAGTTCGGTGGCACCTTCACCAAGCCGGGCGTGTTCACGCCGGACACCGACCTCGTTGCCTCGATTTCGGCAGAGCGGACACTCTATCCGACATACACCGAGACCTCGATCAACGGGCGGCTGGGGCTGAACCATACGCTGACCGACCAGATCAGCTTCGAGGGCGGCGTCGAATATGAGCGCAGCCGGTTCGACGACGTGTTCGGCACACGCGATTTCTCGCTGGCCGGGCTTTACGGCGGCATTACCTATGACGGGCGCGACGACGCGGTCGATCCGACCAGCGGCATTTTCGCCTCGGCCAATATCGAGCCGTTTTACGAGTTCAACTACGGCAATCCCGCGGCTCGCCTGGTGCTGGAAGGGCGGACCTATTTCGGCTTTGGCGAGGACAATCAATTTGTGCTGGCTGGCCGGCTGAAAGCCGGGGCGCTGATTGGGCCGGAATTGTCGGAAATCCCGCCGGACAAGCTATTCTTCGCCGGTGGCGGCGGTTCGGTGCGCGGCTATGGTTTCAAATCCATCGGCGTCGATGACGGCAACGGCAATGTCACCGGCGGGCGCTATCTACTTGAAGGCTCGCTCGAAGCGCGGGCCAAGGTGACCAAGGATATCGGCGTCGTTGGCTTTATCGACGGTGGCTATGTGGCGGCGGACCGTTTTCCGGGCTTGGAAGACCTTAAGCTCGGCGCCGGTATCGGCGTGCGCTACTACACCGGGCTTGGACCCTTGCGGGCTGATATCGCCATACCGCTCAACAAGCGGGCGGGTGACCCGGACTATGCAATTTACGTTGGCATAGGACAGTCGTTTTGATGTCCCGTCTCCTATCGCTGCCGCGGCGGCTGGTTGTTCTCGTACTCGTCGTGCTGGGTCTGGCTGTCGCCGTGCCGGCGGTCATCGTCGCGCAGGACGTGATCACGATGAGCCCGGACGAGCAGAAGGACTGGCTCACCAGCTTCGTGCAGGACCGGCTCTCGACGCCGGAGCGGCAAATCCGGCTCTCCAATATCGAAGGTGCGCTGGGCTCGGATATCGCCATCCGCGAAATCACCATTTCGGACGCCGAAGGGGTGTGGCTGCGGGTCAATAATGCGCGGCTGACCTGGAACCAGGCGGCACTGTTCCTTGGGAGGCTCGAGGTCAAGTCGCTGACGGCGGACTCGATCGATTATCTGCGCAATGCCAAGCCGGCCGAGGGCGTCGATCTGCCGCCGGCCGAGGCGGGCACGCTGACCATTCCGGAATTCCCGGTGGCGGTGATCCTGGAACAATTGTCGATCCCAAAGGTGACGTTCGGCGACGGTGTGTTCGGGCTTGGCTCGGCGATTTCACTCAATGGCGCGCTGACCCTGGAGGGGGGCAACCTGACCTCCAAGCTCGATATCGTGCGGCTGGACGGGCCGGGTGGCACGCTGGCGCTGATGGCCAATTATACCAAAGCCGACAATGTGGTGGATGTCGGCGTGACGCTGACCGAGCCGCCCAATGGGGTGATGGCCAACCTGCTCAATATCGAAGGCAAGCCGGCTGTCGAACTGGCAATTGCAGGCAAGGGCCCGGTGGCGAACCTGCAGACCACACTGACGCTCAAGGCCAATGGGCAGACGGCGCTGGGCGGCGGCGCTACGGTAAACCAGACGGCGGACGGCTTTGCCATCGCGGCCGATCTGCGCGGACCGGTATCCAGCCTGATGGCGCCGCAATACCAGCCGTTCTTCGGCGCGGAGTCGGCACTGACCGCCAATGCGCTGGTGCGCACGGGCGGCGGGCTTTCGATTTCCGGGCTGAAGCTGAGCGGCGGGCAATTGCTGCTCGAGGGCGCGGCAGAAACCACGCCGGACAATTTCCTGCGGCAGTTGACGCTTAATGCGGTGGTTGCCGACCCTGCGGGAACGCCGGTGCTGTTGCCGGTGCCCGGCGCCCCGGTCAGCGTCAACGGCGCGCAGGTGGCGATCAATTTCGGGCAGGATAATTCGGAGAACTGGAGCTCGACGCTCGACGTCAAGGGCCTGACCACCGGGGATTTCGCGGCGCAAACCATGGCGCTGACGCTGGGTGGTGTCGCCGCCAATCTGAACGATCCGGCGACGCGACGGCTGACCTTCAATGGCGACGGCACCATTGCGGGCATCGAGGCTGCGGACGAGGTCAAGGCGGCGCTGGGCGATAGTATCGGTCTGGGCATTGCCGGGCTGTGGAATGCGGGTGAGCCGGTGCAGTTGGCGCAGTTCCGCCTCGTCGGCAAGGCGCTGACGGCGGGGTTGGCGGGCGTGTTGGATGGCCCAGAGTTCAAGGGTGATGTGGCGATCGAGACGAGCAGCATTGCGCCGTTTTCGGGGCTTGCTGGGCGCGAACTGGATGGCGGATTGTCGCTTAAGGCCAACGGCACACTGAGCCCGCTGACGGGCGGGTTCGACCTGACGCTGGACGGAACCGGAAACAATCTTAATATCGACGACGATGTGGCTGACGGTATTCTGGCCGGCACCGTGGCGCTATCAGGTCGCGTGGCGCGTACCGAAACGGGGCTGACAGCGCAGAATTTCAAGCTGGGCAATCAACAGGTGCAATTGCTGGCCGATGGCAGCTATTCCAGCGCGGTGGCCGATTTCACCTTCAATCTCGATCTCGCCGACCTGGCGCTGCTGAGCGATCAGGGCAAGGGCGCGGTCAAGGTGTTGGGCACGGCCAAGGGCCAGGACGGGGTTCTGGATCTGAACCTGAACGCCGGCCTCGCGGCAGGGCAATTGGCCGGGCGCGACTTCCGCCAGGGTACGCTGACTTTTGCCGGGCGCTCGGACAAGAGCGGGCTGACCGGCAATATCACCGGCGACGGTATGCTCGACGGGTTCCGGACCAGTCTTGTGGCCGGTATCGCGATGGATGGCACGCGGCAGGCGCTGACGGGTTTGGATTTCCAGGCGGCTGGCACGCGGGTCACCGGCGACGTCTCGCGCGATGCGGCCGGATTGCTGACCGGGCGGCTGGAAGCTGCATCGCCCGACGTGTCGGTGGCGGCGGCTTTGGCGCTGATCAAGGCGCAAGGCGCGCTCAATGCCAGCGTGACGTTGGCGCCAACTGACGGCAAGCAAAGCGCCGCAGCACAGGGCGATGTGAAGGGCCTCGTGGCTAATGACATTCGTGTCGGCTCGGCTGACTTCAACGCGACGATCGCCGACCTGTTTGGCGTGCCGGCCGTGACCGGCACCATCAATGGCACCGATATCGCGGCAGCAGGGGTGGACGTCACGACCCTCGCGGCCAAGGCCAGCCAGAACGGCGATACGACGACCTTCGACGCCCAGGCCGCATTGACGGCAGGCACCAAGCTCGATCTGGCCGGATCGCTGGCGCCGATTGCCGAGGGCTATCGCCTGGCACTGGATCGCGCCAGCCTGCAACAGGGGCAACTTTCTGCACGGCTAGCGAAGGCGACGGTGCTGACCGTCGCGGGCTCGACGGTATCGCTGGATGCGGTGCGGTTCGATGTTGGTTCGGGCAGCGTCACGGCCAGCGGGTCGGCCGGCGAGGCGCTCAATATCGCGCTGGATATCAGCCAATTGCCGCTGTCTATTGCCAACGCGGTGGTGCCCAGCCTGGGGCTAGCGGGCACGCTGGACGGGCGGGCGACGATCAGTGGCACAGGCAGCGATCCGCGCGTGGCCTTTGAAGCGCGGGGCGCTGGAATCAATGCGGCGGCGATCAAGGACTTTGGCATCGCGCCAATGAGCGTCAGCGCCAATGGGACTTTTGCCAACAACACCGTGTCGCTGGCCAGCCTGTCGGCCAATGGCAATGGTGGGTTGACCGTGTCGGGTTCCGGCAAGGTGCCGCTAGGCGGCAACGGGCTGAATGTGACGCTCAAGGGTGACGCTCCGCTAGCATTGGCGCAGCGTTTCGTGGCTGATCGCGGTGGCCAGTTGAGCGGATCGGTAAGTCTGGATGCGCAAGTTTCCGGCAGCATCGCGTCGCCGAAATTCGGCGGTCGGGTATCCACCAGCAATGCCGGCTATATCGATCCGGAACTGAATTTACGGCTGCAGGGCATCAGTGGGTCGGCCAGCCTTAACGGCAATAGCCTAGTGATCGAAAGCCTCACTGCCGGCCTGGCGACCGGCGGCTCTGTCGCCGCTTCCGGCTCCATAGGGCTCACTGACGGCTTTCCCGCCAACGTCAAACTGGCATTGAATTCAGCACGTTACGCCGATGGCAATATGTTCGTGGCGACGGTGCAGGGCAACTTGGCGCTGACCGGCAACCTGACCGGTAATCCGCTGCTGAGCGGCAATGTACTGGTGGAAAAAGCCGACATTACCGTGCCAGAAAGCCTCGGCGGCGGCGCAGCGATGATCGACGTCAAGCATGTCGATGCGCCGCCGCAAGTCGAGCAGACATTGGCGCGGGCGCGGGTGGATGCCGCCGGAGCGCCGGTGCCGCAAACGCGGCCGGGCGGGGTGTTGCTCGATATCACCGTCAATGCACCGAACCAGATTTTTATTCGCGGCCGGGGGCTGGACGCCGAAGTGGGCGGCTCGGTGCGGCTGACCGGGCCGATCGGCGATATCCAGCCGGTGGGCGCCTTTTCGCTCAATCGCGGGCGGCTGGCGATCCTGGGCCAGCGGATCACCTTCGAAAGCGGCACGGTGACGCTGGTGGGCGATCTCGATCCGGAATTGAACCTGGTGGCGCGCACCGAAGGGGAGGGCATTACGGTGTTCGTCACTGTGTCCGGCCGGGTTTCGGATATCAATGTAAGCTTCACATCAACCCCGATGCTGCCGCAGGACGAGGTGTTGAGCCGGCTGATCTTCAAGCGTGGCATGGGCGAACTGTCGCCGCTGCAACTGGCGAAATTGGCGGGCGCCGCGGCGGAACTGGTCGGGGGCAGCTCGAATCCCTCGCTGCTCGATAGCCTGCGCGGCGCGGCTGGGCTGGACGACCTGGATGTCGTCACCGATGACAAAGGCAATGTGGCGGTACAGGCTGGGACCTATATCCAGGACAATGTCTATCTGGGCGTGCAGGCGGGCGCCAACGGGCAGAGCAAGGTGACGATCAATCTCGACGTGACCAAGGACCTCAAGGTGCAGGGCGCCGCCGGGCAGGACGGTAATTCCAGCCTCGGCGTGTTCTACGAGAGCGATTACTAGTTCGTCGTGGCCGACAGGATCGGTCCGCCATTGGGGCGCTGCACCAGGATTGCGGTCTTGAGGCCGGTGGCCGGAGCGCTGAGGCCGAGGGCGAGCGGTGCGCCGCTCCACGTGCCCAGGTTTTGCAGGTCATAGACCACATGGGTGTGGGGCAAGGTACGGCCGGTGTTTTCCCCGCGGCCGATCGGCACCTCGTGAATCTGTGGATCGTAACGGACCAGCCAGACATCGGCGCCTGAGGTGGGGGCTGTGCCCGCAGCGATATCGACATGACTATCGGCCAGCTCGATTGTCGGGCCGGTCAATGCCGGGGCGGTATCGATGAGGCGTTCAACGTCGGCGATGTGGTTGCCGACGGCTGTGGTGGTGCCGTTGACCACCATCTGTGGCGTATAGGGGCCGAACTGCTCCAAAGCCGGTTCGTAGGTGACCTGACGCTGGGTAAATTCGGGTTTGCCGAACGTGTCCTTCCAACCCAGGCGATCCCAATAGGTGACGGCGAAGCTCAAGGCCAGCACGTCGGGACGCTGGCTGAGTGTGATCAGATTGGCATTGGCGGGCGGGCAGGAGGAGCAGCCCTGGCTGGTGAACAGTTCTACCACGACTGGCGCTTTGCCGGCGGCTTGGGCAGGGGAGGACAGGCCCATGCCGGCCGACGCAGCCAGCAGGGAAAGCGCAATGGTGTGGATGTGCCGCATGGCTCGTGCTCCTCAGGCAACCCTTGGTGGTCGCCATGAGAAGTTCGTGCGTGCGGCAGTTCCGGTTACAGGCTCGCGATGTCGTGACGGCGGGTTACTGCCCGCCACCCACCTTCGCCGCCTTGGCGTCGTCGTACCACCAGGTGCTGGGGAAACCGATGCCAAATTCGGGGAGGGGGTCGGGGTGGCTGAAGCGATCCCAGCGAGCGATGCGGGCGTTGCGCAGAGTGTATGTGGGAACGACGTAGTGGTGCGCCAGCAGTACGCGGTCCAAGGCCTTGGTGGCGGCCTCGAGCGTGTCGCGATCGGTGGCGTAGATGACCTTGTCGATCAGGGCATCGACGCCGGGATCGGCAATGCCAGCATAGTTCTGCGAACCTTCCTCCTTGGCGGAGGCCGAGCCCCAGAAAAACCGCTGCTCATTGCCAGGGGACGATGTTTGCGCCCAGCGCTCGTAGACCATGTCGAAATCGAAGCTGCGCAGGCGGTTGATATATTGTGGGCCGTCGACGACCCGAATAGTAGCGTTGATGCCGATCTGTGCCAGGTTGGTGGTGAGGTTGGTCGCCACCGGCTCGATGGTCGGGCCGTCGAGCAGGATTTCAAAGCTCAACTGGGTGCCGCCGGCATCGACCAGGCGGTTGCCGTCGAGGCGATAGCCGGCTTCGGTCAGCAGGCCCAAGGCAGTACGCAGATTGGCGCGCAGCTTCTGGGCGTCGCCACTGATCGGATTGGTGTAGGGCGTAGTGAAAACTTCGGGCGGGATATTGTCCTTCACCGAATTGAGGATCTCCAATTCCTTGCCCTCGGGCAGGCCCGAGGAGGCAAATGGCAGGCCGAAGAAATAGCTGTCGATGCGCTGGTACTGATTGAAGAACAGAGTCTTTTGCAGCTCTTCGAAATCGAAGGCATAATTAAGCGCTTCGCGGACGCGAACATCCTGGAACTTGGGTTCGCGCAGATTGGGCACGAAACCGAACAGGATGCCTGAGCCGTTGAAGGCCTGGGGAAACAATTCCCGGACGATGCGACCGTCCTTGGCGGCGGGGAAATCGTAGCCTGTCGCCCAGCCGCGGGCGGATGGCTCCTGCCACCAGTCGAACTGGTCGCCCTTGAAAGCCTCGAATTCCACGGTCTGGTCGAGGAAAAACTCGATGCGGTATTCGTCGAAATTGTTCTGGCCGACCTGGGTGGGGTTATCCTTGCCCCAATAGGTGTCGACGCGCTTGTAGCTGATGGTCTTGCCGGCTTCGAAGCTGGCCAGCGCATAGGGGCCCGAGCCCAACGGCGGCTCCAAGGTCGAGGCGCCGATATTGCGCTTGTTGCCCTTGGCGTCGGTGCCTTCCCACCAATGCTGGGGCAGGATCATCAACTGACCGAGAATTTTGGGCAGCTCACGGTTGCCGGTCTGATCGAAGGTGAAGGTGACCTCGCCGGGGGCGGTTTCGGTGACGCCAGTGACATTGGCGTAATACTGGGCGATTTGCGGGCTCAACTCCTTGGAGGTGTTGAACGACCAGATCACGTCGGCGACGGTGACCGGTTCGCCGTCGTTCCATTTGGCCTTGGGATTCATGCGGAAGGTGACCGAGGAATAATCGGCCGGAAACTTCAGCGCTTCAGCCAGCAGGCCATAATCGGTCAGCACTTCGTCCTGCGAGGGGGTCATCAGGGTTTCGTAGATGAGACCCAGGCCACTGGCGACTTCGCCCTTGGGCAGGACGGGATTGAAGGTATCAAAGCCCCCCAGCGCGCCCATGCGCACGACGCCGCCCTTGGGCGCATCGACATTGACGTAGTCGAAATGGGTGAAGCCTTCGGGATATTTCGGCTCGCCGATGGCGGAGCTGGCATGCAGCCAGGTGTCGGGTTTGTCCTGTTGGGCAAAGGCAGGGAGGGCCGGGGCGAGCAGCAGAACAGCGGCGATGGCGAGGGCTGCGAATTTCATGGGGCGCTCCCGGGCGGATGGCAGTTTTGTGACGGCAGTTTAGGGGGAATGGAGGGGATGTATAGGGGCAACGCGCTCAAGTGTTCGCGTCAGATCACCGCGACATCGAAGGCGGCGGCCATGAGGGCTTTGGTATAGTCCTCCTGCGGCGCGGCGAAGATGTCGGCGGCTGGGCCTTGTTCGACGATGCGGCCGTTGCGCATGACGATCAGCGTATTGGCGAGCGCGCGGATGACCTTGAGGTCGTGGGAGATGAACATATAGGTCAGGCCGTGCTTCTGCTGCAGCTCGCGCAGCAGGTCGACCACATTGGCCTGGATCGACACATCGAGCGCGGAGGTGGGCTCGTCCAGCACCACGAATTTGGGCGACAGCACCATGGCGCGGGCGATGGCGATGCGCTGGCGCTGGCCGCCGGAGAATTCGTGGGGATAACGGAAGCGGATTTCGGGCGGCAGGCCGACTTCCTCCAGGGCGTGGATGACGCGGTCGTCACGTTCGGCCTTGCCGATCTGGGGGGCATGGACTTCGAGACCTTCGCCGATGATGCCGGCGACCGACAGGCGGGGGCTGAGCGAACCGTAGGGGTCCTGGAAGACGATCTGCATATCGCCGCGGAGCGGGCGCATGGCTCGCCAGGATTTTTGCTGGATTTCATTGCCGAGCACGACGATGCGGCCTTTAGAGGAAATTAACCTCAGCAGTGCTGCCCCCAGTGTGGATTTGCCCGAGCCGCTTTCGCCGACGACGCCGAGCGTCTCGCCCTGGCGGATGGTGACATCGACACCGTCGACGGCCTTGATGTGGCCGACGGTGCGCCGCAGCAGGCCGGCCTTGACGGGGAACCAGACGCGGATGTCGGTGGCTTGTACAATGAGTGGCGCTTCGGGATTGGCCAGAGGCGGCTGGCCCTTGGGTTGGGCGGCGAGCAGGCGCTTGGTATAGGCGTGCTGCGGGGTGTCGAAGACTTGGGCGACGGGGCCGGTCTCGACGATTTCGCCCTGGGTCATGACGCAGACGCGGTCGGCGATGCGCCGAACGATGCCCAGATCGTGGGTGATGAACAGCATGGCCATGCCGAGGCGCTGCTGAAGTTCCTTGAGCAAGAGCAGGATCTGGGCCTGCACGGTGACGTCGAGCGCGGTGGTGGGCTCGTCGGCCACCAGCAGGTCGGGCTCGTTGGCGAGCGCCATGGCGATCATGACGCGCTGGCGCTGACCGCCCGAAAGCTGATGTGGATAGGACGCGAGGCGGCTGGCGGGATCGGGAATGCCGACCTGTTCGAGCAGTTCGATGGTGCGGGCGCGGGCCGCATTGGCGCGCAGGCCCTTGTGGATGGCGAGGACTTCCGCCACCTGCCGGCCGATGGTGTGGACCGGGTTGAGCGAAGTCATCGGCTCCTGGAAGATCATCGAAATATCGTTGCCGCGCACGGCGCGCAATTCGGCAGCGGAGACGGCGAGGAGGTTCTGGCCCTTGAAGTTGACCTGGCCGGAGAGCGCCGCAGATGGCGGCAGCAGCTTGAGGATGGACAGCGCGGTTACGGACTTGCCCGAGCCGCTTTCACCCACCAGGGCGACAGTTTCGCCGGGGGCGATATCGAAGGATACAGACTTGGCCGCAGTGTTGGGGCCGAAGGCGATGGTCAGGTCGCGGATTGAGAGGAGGGGGGTGGTCACGCTGGCGTCTTCCGTGGATCAAACGCATCTCGCACGCCTTCGCCGATGAAGACCAAGAGCGTCATCATGATGGCGATGGTGAAGAAGCCGGTAAGGCCGAGCCAGGGGGCCTGGAGGTTATTCTTGCCCTGCGCCAGCAATTCGCCCAGCGACGGCGAGCCGACGGGCAGGCCGAAACCGAGGAAATCGAGCGAGGTCAGCGTGGCGACTGAGCCCGAGAGGATGAAGGGCACGAAGGTCAGTGTGGCGACCATGGCGTTGGGCAGCAGGTGGCGCCACATGATGGTGAGGTTGGAAACGCCCAGCGCGCGGGCGGCATTAATATATTCGAAATTGCGGCCGCGCAGGAATTCGGCGCGCACAATGCCGACCAGCGACACCCAGGAGAACAGCAGCAGAATACCCAACAGCACCCAGAAGCTGGGGGCGATGACGCTGGAGATGATCAGCAACAGGTAGAGCGCGGGAACCGAGGTCCAGATTTCGATGAAGCGCTGGAACAGCAGGTCGGTCCAACCACCGAAATAACCCTGCACGGCCCCGGCGGCAACGCCGATGATCGAGGACAGGACGGTGAGGACAAGACCGAACAGGATGGAGATGCGGAAGCCATAGATCAGCCGGGACAGCACGTCGCGGCCGCGATCGTCGGTGCCCAGCCAGTGATAGGTGCCCCAATTGCAACCCGGATCGGCGGCGAGCAGCGGATAGCCGGCGCAGCGAGCGTCGCGGCTCATCATCCAGCTCGGGGAGACGGCGCCGGACTGGGGGGTGAAGCTGTCCACGGTATTGTAGCTGAAGCGGATGGGCGGCCACAGCGTCCAGCCATTGGCGGCGATCTCGTCGGCGATGAACTCGTCGCTGTAATCTGTGAAGGCGAGGAAACCACCGAACTTGGACTCGGGGTAGTCGACGAAGGCGGGGGACAGCAGTTCGCCCTTGTAACTGATCAGGATCGGCCGGTCGTTGGCGATGAAATCGGAGCCCAGAGTGATGACGAAGAGGACGAGGAAAATCCACAGCGACCAGTGACCGCGCCGGTTGCGGCGGAAGGCGTCGAGGCGGCGCCGGTTCATTGGCGAGAGCCAATCGGCGCGCGGTGGAGCGGTGGCGGCGGCCTCGGCGGCGATCTCGCTCATACCTGGCGGCTTTCGAAATCGATGCGCGGATCAACCCACATATAAGCGAGATCCGAGATGAGCCCGATGACGAGGCCGAGCAGCGAGAAGACGTAAAGCGTGGCGAAGACCACGGGATAATCGCGACTGGTTATGGCTTCGAAGCCCAGGCGGCCCAGGCCATCGAGCGAGAAAATGGTTTCGATCAGCAGCGAGCCACCGAAGAAGGCGCCGACGAAAGCGCCGGGAAAGCTGGCAATGATCAGCATCATGGCGTTGCGGAAAACGTGGCGGTAGAGCACCTGGTTTTCGGTGAGGCCCTTGGCGCGGGCGGTGGTTACGTATTGCTTGCCGATCTCGTCGAGAAACGAGTTCTTGGTGAGCATGGTGGTGGTGGCGAAAGCGCCGAGCGCCATGGCGATAATGGGCAGCACCAGATGCCAGAAATAGTCGATGACCTGACGATACCAGGGGAAGCTGTCAAAGCCCGTCGAGGTCAGCCCTCGCAACGGAAACAGCGACCAGAAACTGCCGCCGGCAAAGACCACAATCAGGGCGATGGCGATGAGAAAGCCCGGGATGGCATAGCCGACGATGATGACGGTTGAGGTCCAGACATCGAAGCGCGAGCCCTCGGTGATGGCCTTCTTGATACCGAGCGGGATGGAAATGCCGTAGGAAATCAGCGTCATCCACAGGCCGAGCGAGATGGAGACCGGCATCTTCTCCTTGATCAGGTCGACCACCGAAATGTCGCGATAGTAGCTGTCGCCAAAATCGAAGCGGAGATAGTTCCACAGCATCATGCCGAAGCGTTCGAGCGGTGGCTTGTCGAAGCCGAACTGCTTTTCGATGCGGGCGATGAGTTCGGGCGAGAGGCCGCGCGAGCCGCGATAGGTGGAGACATTGGCGGCGTTGGCTTGCTGGGGGGCGGCGTTGGTAAAATCGCCGGTATCGCCGCCGGTGACGCGCTGGGTCATCGAGTTCTGGGCGCCGCTCATATTGGCGATGGCCTGTTCGACCGGGCCGCCGGGAGCGAATTGCACGACGAGAAAGGAAATCGCCATGATGCCGAAGACGGTCGGGATCATCAGCAGCAGGCGGCGAAGGATATAGGCGCCCATTCCGTTCCCTTTGACGAGCGTGTCGCCGCATACCCTAAATCGCGCGTGCCGAGCGGCAAATCACCTTGCGGTGAAACGGCTTGGCGGGGAATGCAGCATGCAAGCGGGAGGAATGCAAGCGATGCGCGCGTGAGGGGTTGCGGCAAGAACGCGTGCCGTTCAGGATCGAATAGTCCAAACGGAGGCAATTCATGAGCTTTGAAATCATCGCCCAGGTCGAGGACCCGTCAATGGCGCGGGTGCTGGTGGTGGCGCTTAGGGCGCATGGATTTCATCCGCTGGAGGGGGGCGAGGGTGGCCTGCCGGGACTACCGGGAGTTTTCGGTCCGAAGGGCGTGCCGGTGCAGGTCCCGGAGGAGGAAGCGGCGGACGCGCGGGTGCTGGCGGACGACCTGTTGCGCGAAATGCTGGAACCATAGGGTTTTGCGGGCATTGACCCCAAAATAAGCCAGATTCACAGGCATTGCTGAGTTCGATAGGTTCGGCGATTGAACATGTAGTGTGGTTTGGCTATAAGCCGGCTAAATGTTAACCTTTATTAAGCCTTGGGCAGGAGCAAGCCGATGATGGTTTGGATGCGCGGATCGTTGTCAGCAGTTGGCTTGGCGATGATGGCAATGACTGTGGTCGGATGCTCGACGGCCTCCAATACGGCTGGTCTCAATACCATTCAGGCGCCGTCGCAACTGCGCCCCGTGCAGGGTTCGACCGTGGCGCAGGGCAGCCTGCCGGCCATTGGCGCGACCGGGGCTCCGGCGCCGGGCCTGTCCGGACAGCCCGTATTAGGCGGCGTTGCGGCGCAGCCGGCAGGCGGGTTCAGTACGCTGCCGCCTATCCAGGGCGGGACGCAGACGGCGATGGTCAATGGCCAGCTGGCGCCGATCGCCCAGCCGGGCATGGTTAGTTCCGGCCCTGAAGGCGTGTGGACTGCGTTGGCGGGAACCAGCCAGTGCCGCCTGAATCTGCCGCTGACGCTCAAGGAAGGCTCAAACTATTATCGCGCCTCGGCTCCGGGCTGTGCCCTGCCGAGCCTGGCCGCGGTTGCCGGGTGGCAGCAGGTCGGCGCGCAGCTGCAACTCTATGATGTGAACGGCAATATCGCCGGTTCGCTGACGCCAAGCGGCGGCCGTTACATTGGTGTTCTCGGCGGCGGTCAAGCCATCACCATGCAGCGCTAGGATTTGACTGAGGCCGGTCTGCAAACGGCGGTTCACTGCGCTTCCGGTGCTCACGTACAGCGGTACGCTGCGCTCCGGTTCTCGCGAACCGCCGTTTTCGACTCGGCCTGAGCCAAATCCAACATCCGAAAATCGTAGTGACCATTTCACAAACCTCCGCTTCTGAAGGTCCAGTCAGTGCTGCTTATGTGGCGCTGGTGGAGCGGGGGGCGTTTGTGGGGGATGGGGCGCAGCGGGAGGCGGCGCGGTTGCTCGATGGGGTGGCCGAGGGGCTCCAAAACAGCAAGCATGCTGGATTTCTTGCTCGGCTGATCGACAAGCCGGAGCCGGTCAAGGGGCTCTACCTGTTCGGCGAGGTCGGGCGCGGCAAGACCATGCTGATGGACCTGTTCTTTGCCAATGTGTCGATCACCCAAAAGCGGCGGGTGCACTTTCACGAATTCATGGATGAAATCCATGCCGGCATCGCGGCATTTCGCAAGAAGGCGAAAGCCAAGGGCGACGATGGCGATCCGGTCGAGGCGGTGGTCAAGTCGATCCTGAAGTCGCGGCTGCGGTTGTTGTGCCTCGACGAATTCCACGTTCACGACATTACCAATGCGATGCTGCTGTATCGGCTGTTCGACAAGCTGTTCGCGGCCGGTGTGACGCTGGTGGCGACAAGCAATGTGGCGCCGGATGGGCTCTACAAGGATGGGCTCAACCGGGAGTTGTTTGTCCCGTTCATCAAGCTGCTGAAAGAGCGCACCACGGTGGCGGAGCTGCCGGCGGCGCGCGATTATCGGCGGCTGAAATTTGCTGGGCAGGATGTCTATTATTTCGGGACCGGGCCGACGGCGCGGGCGGCGATGGACAAGCTGTGGCTGCGGGTTACTGGCGGCGAGGTGGGCCAGCCGACCAGCGTAGAGAGCACGGGGCGGCAGATCGCTGTGCCGTTGGCGGCAATGGGGGCGGCGCGGTTCGGATTTGCCGATCTGTGCGGAAAGCCACTGGGATCGCGCGATTTCGTCAAAATTGCGCATGCGTTCGATTCGATCATCATCGACGACGTGCCGCAGATGGACCGGACGCGCAGCGACTGGGCCAAGCGATTTATCCTGCTCATCGACAATCTCGATGATCGCGGGGTGAAGCTGGGCGCGAGCTTCGCCGTGCCACTGGAGCAGTTGGCGAGCGACGACAAGACGGCGTTCGAGTTTCAGCGCACCGTGTCGCGCCTGATCGAAATGCAGTCTGAAGACTATCTCGCCCAGGGTTTGCGCGATGCGGGGGCTGCCGAAACGGCATAGGGCCTTGACCCATGGGCATGGCCGCAAAGCCTTTTAAGACGAAGGGTTCACTTGCCCTGAAATGGGTACAGGGTTAAGAGGTGCGCCAAATCAACGCAGTCGGAGATTGAGGCTTATGGCGCGCAAAAAGATCGCTCTCATCGGTTCTGGGCAGATCGGTGGAACTCTGGCCCATCTGGCGGCCATGAAAGATCTGGGCGATATCGTGCTGTTCGACATTGTCGACGGCGTGCCGCAGGGCAAGGCGCTGGATATTTCCCAGTCCGCACCGGTCGAAGGCTATGATGCCAAGGTCACCGGCACCTCCAAATATGAAGACCTCAAGGGCGCCGATGTCGTCATCGTCACCGCCGGCGTGCCGCGCAAGCCGGGCATGAGCCGCGACGACCTGCTGGAAATCAATCTCAAGGTGATGGAGCAGGTTGGCGCGGGTATCGCCAAGTATGCGCCCAAGGCTTTCGTGATCTGCATCACCAACCCGCTCGATGCCATGGTGTGGGCGCTGCAGAAGTTCTCGGGCCTGCCCACCAACATGGTGATCGGCATGGCGGGCGTGCTGGACTCTTCGCGCTTCGTGCATTTCATCGCCGATGAACTCAAGGTTTCGGTCGAAGACATCAACGCCTTCGTGATGGGCGGCCATGGCGACACCATGGTGCCGCTGGTCCGCTATTCGACCGTCGCGGGCATTCCGCTGACCGACATCGTCAAGATGGGCTGGATGAGCAAGGAAAAGCTCGACGCCATCGTCCAGCGTACCCGTGATGGCGGCGCCGAAATCGTCGGCCTGCTCAAGACCGGCTCGGCCTTTTATGCACCGGCGACTTCGGCAATCGCCATGGCTGAAAGCTACCTCAAGGACAAGAAGCGGGTGCTGCCGGCTGCGGCCTATCTGGACGGCCAGTATGGCGTCAAAGGCACCTATGTGGGCGTGCCGGTGGTGATCGGGGCCGGTGGCGCTGAGAAAGTCATCGAAATTTCACTGAACAGTGCTGAACAGAAGGCGTTCGACAAGTCCGTTGGGGCTGTCGAAGGGCTGATCGAGGCGTGCAAGGCAATCGCGCCGAAGCTGAAATAATCCCTGACGGCACTCTGAAAGCCGCCGCTGGACGTCTAGCGCGGCTTTCTGCGCTTCCGGTGCTCACGTACTGAACGTACGCTGCGCTCCGGTTCTCGAAATCCACGCCATCCGCCTCAGCGGACGGCTCCCAGAGCACCATCAGGTGGTGCCCCACAAAGGGCCAAGACAATGAATATCCACGAACACCAGGCCAAGGCGCTGCTGAAGACTTATGGCGCGCCGGTGGCTGAGGGCGTCGCGATTTTCTCCGCAGACGAGGCTGCTGCGGCGGCCAAGTCGTTGCCGGGGCCGCTTTATGTGGTCAAGAGCCAGATCCATGCGGGCGGGCGCGGCAAGGGCAAGTTCAAGGAACTGGGCCCCGATGCCAAGGGCGGCGTGCGCCTGGCCCGGACGATCGACGATGTTGTCGCGTTCTCCAAGGAAATGCTCGGCAATACGCTGGTGACCAAGCAGACCGGCCCGGCCGGCAAGCAGGTCAACCGGCTCTATATCGAAGACGGCGCCGATATTGCGCGCGAACTCTATTGCTCGCTGCTGGTCGACCGCACCTCGAGCCGTGTGTCGTTCGTCGTCTCGACCGAAGGCGGCATGGATATCGAGGCGGTGGCGCATGACACGCCCGAAAAGATCATCGCGGTGGATATCGATCCGCTGGCGGGCGTGACCGACAAGGACGTGGCCGACATCGTCGCCGCGCTCAAGCTCGACGGCGACGCCAAGGCCGATGCGGCCAAGCTGTTCCCGATCCTCTACAAGGCCTTTGTCGAGACCGACATGAGCCTGCTCGAAGTCAACCCGCTGATCGTTTTGACCGACGGGCACCTGCGCGTACTCGACGCCAAGGTGAGCTTCGACAACAATGCGGCGTTCCGCCATCCGGAACTCGCCGAACTGCGCGACCTCAGCGAAGAAGACGCCAAGGAAATCGAAGCCTCCAAGTTCGACCTGGCCTATGTGGCGCTCGATGGCAATATCGGCTGCATGGTCAATGGCGCGGGCCTTGCCATGTCCACCATGGACATCATCAAGCTCTATGGCGCCGAGCCGGCGAACTTCCTCGACGTTGGTGGCGGCGCCACCAAGGAGAAGGTGACGGCGGCGTTCAAGATCATCACCGCCGATCCGGCAGTGAAGGGCATCCTGGTCAATATCTTTGGCGGCATCATGCGCTGCGACGTCATTGCCGAGGGCGTGATCGCCGCGGTCAAGGAAGTCGGCCTGACGGTGCCGCTGGTGGTGCGGCTGGAAGGCACACGCGTCAAGGAAGGCAAGGAAATCCTCAATAAGTCGGGCCTGAACGTGATTTCGGCCGACGACCTGGATGACGCGGCACAAAAGATCGTCGCCGCCGTCAAGTCCGCCGCCTAAGCCCTGTAAAAGAGACCAAACCCATGTCAATTCTCGTCAATAAAGACACCAAGGTTCTCGTTCAGGGCCTCACCGGCAAGACCGGCACGTTCCACACCGAACAGGCGCTGGCCTATTACGGCACCCAGATGGTGGGCGGGGTGAACCCCAAGAAGGCCGGCGAGACCTGGACCAGCGGCGTCGATGCTTCGGCATCGCTGCCGGTGTTCGCATCGGTTGCCGAGGGCAAGGAGCGCACTGGCGCGACGGCATCGGTCGTGTACGTGCCGCCTCCCGGCGCGGCGGCAGCCATCATCGAGGCTATCGAGGCGGAAATTCCGCTGATCGTGTGCATCACCGAGGGCATTCCGGTGCTCGACATGGTGCGGGTCAAGGCGCGGCTGGCTGGTTCCAAGTCGCGGCTGCTTGGGCCGAACTGCCCGGGCGTGCTGACGCCCGAGGAATGCAAGATCGGCATCATGCCGGGTTCGATCTTCTCCAAGGGTTCGGTGGGCATTGTTTCCCGCTCGGGCACGCTTACCTATGAAGCAGTGTTCCAGACCACCAATGAAGGCCTTGGCCAGACCACCGCTGTCGGTATCGGCGGCGACCCGGTCAAGGGCACGGAGTTCATCGATATCCTTGAAATGTTCCTGGCCGACGAAGCGACCAAATCGATCATCATGATCGGCGAAATCGGCGGTTCGGCCGAGGAAGATGCCGCGCAGTTCCTGATCGACGAGGCCAAGAAAGGCCGCAAGAAGCCGATGGCCGGTTTCATCGCGGGCCTGACGGCACCCGCAGGGCGCACGATGGGTCATGCTGGCGCCGTAATTTCGGGCGGTAAGGGCGGGGCCGAAGACAAGATCGCGGCGATGGAAGCGGCCGGTATCAAGGTCTCGAAGTCGCCGGCACGGATCGGCAAGACTCTTGCCGAAGTTCTGAAAGGCTAAGGCAGCCAAGTGGGTTTCCTCCTCCTGCCGGAGGAGTTGGGTGAGGGGGCTTCCCCTCATCGAATTGTGACCGGACCGGTCGCATGTCGGACACAGAACAGTGGTAGCTCCACCCTGGGTTCGACGAGACTAATGAGCCGCGTTCCTGCTCAGGGAGCGCTTCATTTAACAGGATACTAAGGATAAGCGGTCAGTATCCGACCTAATTTAAGGACCGCATGCGGCTGGATCTTTCTCCAGCCCGTTCAGAAGGATGGCGGGGCGTGGGCCTCGCGACAAAAAGCGATGACACGACAGGAAAAGAACGACACGTTCTTGCTGACCTCGTTCCTCTATGGTGGGAACGCCGACTACATTGAGCAACTCTATTCCAGCTTCAAGGCTGATCCGTCCAGCGTCGATCCGACCTGGGCGAGCTTCTTCGGCAAGCTGGATGATACCGGCAGCGACGCCAAGAAGAGCGCCGACGGCCCGAGCTGGGGCCGCAAGGATTGGCCGCAGAGCGCCAATGGCGAACTGGTCAGTGCGCTCGACGGTAACTGGGGCGAAATCGCCATCAAGACCGAAAAGGTCATGGCCAAGAAGGCCGAGGCCACTGGCGCTCCCGTAGCGACAACGGCCGATATCCTGCAGGCCACGCGCGATTCGATCCGCGCCATCATGATGATCCGTGCCTATCGCATGCGCGGGCATCTGCATGCCGATCTCGACCCGCTCAAGCTCAAGGCCGACGAGCCGGCGCCGGAACTCGATCCGCGCAGCTACGGCTTCACCGAGGCCGATTTCGGCCGTAAGATTTTCATCGATAACTATCTGGGGCTGGAATACGCCACGATCCCCGAAATGCTGGCGATCCTGGAACGCACCTATTGCGGCACGGTCGGCATCGAATTCATGCATATCTCCGATCCCGAAGCCAAGCAGTGGATTCAGGAGCGCATCGAGGGGCCGGAGAAGGAAATCACCTTCACGCCCGAGGGCAAGAAGGCAATCCTCAGCAAGCTGATCGAGGCTGAGGGCTTTGAGAAGTTCCTCGACGTCAAGTTCACCGGCACCAAGCGGTTTGGCCTCGATGGTTCGGAATCGCTGATCCCGGCGCTGGAGCAGATCATCAAGCGCGGCGGCGCCATGGGCATCAAGGACATCGTCCTGGGCATGGCGCATCGCGGTCGTCTGAACGTGTTGACGCAGGTGATGCACAAGCCGCACCGGGCGCTGTTCCATGAGTTCAAGGGTGGCGCTTACTATCCCGAGGACGTGGAAGGTTCGGGCGACGTCAAGTATCACCTGGGCGCTTCGTCGGACCGTGAGTTCGATGGCAATAAAGTGCATCTGTCGCTGACCGCCAACCCCAGCCATTTGGAGATTGTCGATCCGGTGGTGCTGGGCAAGTCGCGCGCCAAGCAGGACCAGCATATTGCGCCTGACGGCAAGCTGATCAACATCGCCACCGACGGCAAGCCGGACCGCACCATGGTGCTGCCGTTGTTGCTGCATGGCGATGCGGCCTTTGCCGGGCAGGGCGTGATCGCCGAATGCCTGGGGCTGAGCGGCCTCAAGGGGCACCGCACGGGTGGCTCGATCCATTTCGTCATCAACAACCAGATCGGCTTCACCACCAGCCCGCTGTATTCGCGTTCGTCCCCATATCCGACCGATGTGGCCAAGATGATCGAAGCGCCGGTGCTGCATGTGAACGGGGACGATCCGGAAGCGGTAGTGTTCGCCGCCAAGGTGGCAATCGAGTTCCGGCAGAAGTTCGGTCGCCCGGTGGTGATCGACATGTTCTGCTATCGCCGCTTCGGGCACAATGAGGGCGACGAGCCTTCGTTCACCCAGCCGATGATGTATTCCAAGATCCGGGCGCACAAGACGACGCTCGAGATCTATTCGGAGAAGCTGATCGGCGAGGGCCTTCTGACGGCCGAACAGCTCGAAGAGCAAAAGGCCGGCTGGCGCGCGCATCTGGAAGGCGAATTCCAAGCCGGGCAGGACTATCGCCCCAACAAGGCCGATTGGCTGGATGGTGCCTGGAGGGACCTCCGGCCCGCCGAGCAGGACGGCCCGCGTCGCGGCGATACCGGCGTGGCCATCGATACGCTGGCCAAGCTTGGCGCCAAGCTGAGCTATGTGCCAGCCGATTTCAACGTCCACAAAACCGTCAAGCGGTTCATGGACAATCGTCTTGCCGCGATCGAGGCGGGCGAGGGGATCGATTGGGCAACGGCGGAAGCGCTGGCATTCGGCACGCTGGTTACCGAGGGGCACCCGGTGCGCCTTAGCGGCCAGGACGTGGAACGTGGCACCTTCAGCCAGCGCCATTCGGTGCTGAACGACCAGGTGGACGACCACACCTATACGCCGCTCAACAATCTGAGCGAGGACCAGAGCCGCTATGAGGTCATCAATTCGATGCTCTCGGAAGAGGCAGTGCTGGGCTTTGAGTATGGCTACTCGCTGGCTGAACCGAAGGCGCTGACGATCTGGGAAGCCCAGTTCGGCGATTTCGTCAACGGCGCTCAGGTGGTGATCGACCAGTTCATCTCCTCGGGCGAGCGTAAGTGGTTCCGCATGAGCGGCCTCGTGATGCTGTTGCCGCATGGCTATGAGGGGCAGGGGCCGGAGCATTCGTCTGCGCGTCCCGAGCGCTTCCTGCAGCTGTGCGCGGAAGACAATATGCAGGTTGCCAACTGCACGACGCCGGCGAACTATTTCCACGCCTTGCGCCGCCAGGTGACCCGCGACTTCCGCAAGCCGCTGATCCTGATGACGCCGAAGAGCCTGCTGCGCCACAAGCGCGCCACGTCGGGCCTCAACGAGCTGGGGCCGGATTCGTGCTTCCATCGCCTGTTGTGGGACGATGCCGAAGCACCGGGCGCACCCAAGACGACGGTGCGGCTGGCCAGCGACGACAAGATCCGCCGCGTCGTGGTGTGCACGGGCAAGGTCTACTATGACCTGTTGGAAGACCGCGAAAAGAAGGGCATCAACGATGTCTATCTGCTGCGGCTGGAACAGCTCTATCCGTTCCCGGCCAAGGCACTGCTGGACGAATTGAACCGCTTCCCCAATGCCGAAATCGTCTGGTGCCAGGAAGAGCCGAAGAACATGGGCGCCTGGGCGTTCATCCAGCCCTATGTGGAATGGGTGTTCGACCAGATGGGCCGCAATGGCCAGCGCGTGCGCTATGTCGGCCGGCCGGCTTCGGCCTCGACGGCGACGGGCCTGATGCGCACGCATCTTGCCCAGCTCCAAGCGTTCTTGGACGAGGCTTACGCCAGCTAACAAATGCCGATAGCGCTTTAAAGCGTCAGCGTTACCAGCTAATTTGCGGCGTCCCGCTCAGGGACGCCTGAGACATAAACAAAGGACCTGCCAATTATGTCGACCGAAATCCGGGTGCCGACCCTGGGCGAGAGCGTTACCGAAGCCACGATCGGGCAATGGTTCAAGAAGGTGGGCGACACCGTTGCTGCCGATGAGCCACTGGTCGAGCTGGAGACCGACAAGGTCACCATCGAAGTGCCTGCTCCTGCGGCCGGCGTGCTGGAAGCCATCGCGGCCAATCCGGGCGATACGGTTGACGTCGGTGCGCTGCTGGGCGCCATCGGCGGCGCCGGTGCGGTGGTGACGCCCAAGCCGGTTGAGGCCAAGGCGGCCGTTCCGGCAGCCAATGCTGCGGGCCCCGAGCCGATCAAGCCGGCTGCGCCCAGCGCAGCGCCGGTCAATGGCACCATGATGCCGCCGGCTCCCTCGGCGCAGAAGCTCATCAATGAGAACGAGCTCAACGGCTCGGAAATCGAAGGTTCGGGCAAGCGTGGACAGGTGCTCAAGGAAGACGTGCTGGCAGCGCTGAGCCGCCCGATCACCCCGCCAGCCGCTTCCGTGGCCCAGGCGGCCGCGCCTGCGGTTGCACAGGCCGCGCCTGCAAGCACACCGGCGGCGCCTGCTGTCGAGGCTCCGAAGGCTCCCGCCGCGCCGCGTGCGCCGGTAGCCGCCGACGACGCCTCGCGCGAAGAGCGGGTCAAGATGACCCGCCTGCGCCAGACCATTGCGCGCCGCCTGAAGGACGCCCAGAACACCGCCGCCATGCTGACCACTTTCAACGAAGTGGACATGAAGCCGGTGATGGATTTGCGCAATTCCTACAAGGAGTTGTTCGAGAAGAAGCATGGCGTCAAGCTCGGCTTCATGGGCTTTTTCACCAAGGCTGTGGTGCATGCGCTCAAGGAAATTCCCTCGATCAATGCCGAGATCGATGGCGACGACCTGATCTACAAGAACTACGCCCACATCGGCGTGGCCGTGGGCACCGAAAAGGGCCTCGTCGTGCCGGTGGTGCGCAATGCTGACTCGATGTCGATCGCCGAGATCGAAAAGTCGATCAACGGCTTGGGCAAGAAGGCGCGCGACGGTCAGTTGTCGATGGCCGACATGCAGGGCGGCACGTTCACCATCTCCAATGGTGGCGTGTACGGCTCGCTGATGTCGACGCCGATTTTGAACGCGCCGCAGTCGGGCATTCTGGGCATGCACAAAATCCAGGAGCGGCCGATTGCCGTGAATGGCCAGGTCGTGGTGCGGCCGATGATGTACCTGGCGCTGAGCTACGATCACCGCGTGGTCGACGGCAAGGAAGCCGTGACGTTCCTCGTGCGGGTGAAGGAAAGCCTGGAAGCGCCGGAGCGGCTTGTCTTGGACCTATAAGCGGTCTGAGAGGTTTGAGTTTGAGGGCTCGCCGGAAGGCGGGCCCTTTTGTTTGTGGGTCATGGCGAGGATGCGGGCTAAACGTCCCCCCACCCCTGACCCCTCCCCACGAGGGGGAGGGAGACGATGAACCGCTAGCTCGGTGGAGTAGTCGCGAAGACAGACTGGGAGGGTCTCCCTCTCCCTTGTGGGAAGGGGACAGGGGGTGGGGGTGCCCTTTGGGCGCGGAAATCAGGCTTTGATATCACCGCTGACGGCGATGCTTGGCACCCTAAAGCCCATTGCGATCCAGGAGCCAAGAAGCTTGGCGTAGAATCCGGCGGCTGCCATGGCGCCGGCCGGGATATCGCCGGTGAGTTGAGTGCCGGGCGGCAGGTTGGTGGTCTGGGTGCGCAGGTCCAGTGGGGGCAGGGGCTGTCCGGCCCAGAGGCCGGCATAGAGGCTCAGCCAATGGCCGTTCTTGAATTCGGTGAAGACCGGTGTGTTGCAGCACCTGGCCAGGACGCGCCGTGTGGGCGAGGTTGGCGTCAGGTGAAACTGGGCGAGGTTTTGGGTGCCGTCCGGAAAACGAACGCGATCCTTTCTGTAGAGCAGGTAGTGGGTGCCGCCATTGCGTTGCTGGAGCGGAAAGGCTGGTGGTACGGAAGCGAGCCGGGCGCCGGCCTCTCGGCAGCTTGTGCAATGACATTCCGCATTGATGATCGGCTCGCCGATGAGCTCAAGGTGGAACTGGCCACAGGCACAGCTCAGGCGGGTGGTGGATTGTGGCATCGGAACGCTGGTCCTTTTGCGGTGACGAGGGCGCCCGCATCTCGACGCCGGCGGTGGCGGCGAGGGGTGCGCCCATCAACATTACGTCCTAGACTGTACACATTCAGGGAGATTTGGCGATGTCTGACAAGGTTCTCATCATTACCGGCGCATCGCGCGGGATTGGAGCGGCGACGGCGCTGTTGGCGGCCGAGCGGGGTTATGGCGTCATCGTCAATTACGCGGGCAATGTCGCGGCGGCGGAGGCGGTTTGCGCAAAGATCCATCGCCAGGGCGGCGAGGCGCTGGCGGTGCGGGGCGATGTGACGCTGGAGGCCGATATCGACCACATTTTCGCGGCGGCTGATCGGATGGGGCGACTGGTTGGGCTGGTCAACAATGCGGGGACGATCGAGCCCAGTATACGCGTGGAAGACCTCGACTTGGCTCGGCTGCAGCGGATTTTCGCGGTCAATACATTTGGCTCGATCCTCTGCGCGGGGCGCGCGGTGCGACGGATGTCGACCAAGTTCGGCGGGCAGGGCGGGGCGATCGTCAACGTGACATCGGCGGCCGCCAAGCTGGGCGCGCCCAATACCTATGTGGATTACGCGGCGGCCAAGGGCGCCATCGACAGTTTTACCGTCGGGCTGGCGCTGGAGGTGGCGGGCGACGGCATCCGGGTCAATGGGGTGCGGCCAGGGGTGATCGACACCGACATTCATGCGGCCGGGGGCGATCCCGACCGGGCGCATCGGATGGGGCCATCGCTGCCAATCCCGCGGCCGGGCACGGCGGAGGAAGTGGCACGGGCGATCCTTTGGCTGCTGTCGGACGAGGCCAGTTATACGACCGGGTCCGTGATCAACGTGACGGGCGGGCGGGGAATTGCGCCCTAGAGCAAAGGCCATCCAGCTGATGCCGGTCTGCAAATCCTAGTTCTCTGCGCTTCCCGTCCTCACGTACCAACGTACGCTCCGGTCCGGTTCTCGCGAACCAGCATTTTCGACTCGGCCTGAGCTGAATGACTATCGATCTTTGATTGGCACTCAGACCCATTATCTCTTGCAAAAGTGATCGCCAGGCCCGTGTACAGCAATCAGCGGGCAAGGTTTTGCCGGTATCAGCCCCTTAGAACGTGCTAAGGCGCGGGTTGAGTGTTCCGGAGTGGTGTGGTTGACGGGTTTGAGAGCGGTTGCGTGCGCGGCGATGCTGGTGCTGACGGCGGGGGTGGCCAAGGGGCAGGACGGCGACGCCAAGCTGGTCGGCGAGTTGATGGCGTTTCACGCCTCGGCTGCCATCGTTTCGGCGATGACGTCGCATTGCTACGAAACCACGGGGCTCGACACCGCCTATGAGCAAGCCAACGATAACTGGTATCTGCGCAATGTCGGATTTCTCGATCTGGCCGACCGGGTGATCGAGCGCCTGGGCGGCGGCACGCCGGGGCAACTCGAAGCCAGCGAAACCTATGGCGGTGCGCAGATCATGGCCGCCTATAACCAGGCAGGCGACAAGGAAGGGTTCTGCCGCAACTTCCTGGCCGAGGTCGAGGGTGGGGCGATGGATATCGATAAACAGTTGTCGGGCCCACTAAAAAAGGCGCAGGAAATCGCCTCGCAGTGAAAGCATGACTTGGCGGACGGCGCCGATTCGATAAGCTGATCGTTACGTGGAGGGCGACGATGCGGCTGTTGGGGGCGTTGTTGGCGGCGGCGGGACTGGTCGCGCCGGCATTGGGGGCGGAATGCGCATTGGTGAATGCGCGATACGACCAGCCGGGCAGCGACTGGACAATAGAATTTCACGACGTGCCGGTTTCGGCGATGGTCAACCAGACCGCTGCCTTCACCATGGCCATGCCAAAATCCGGCGTGGTGCTGCGCGGCGACGTGTGGCAACCGAACGGCTATGCGCAATCCTGGGGCGCGCTGGAAGGGCCCTGCGATCCCAAGGCCAAGAAGGCGCAGACCTGCCGGCTGTGGGAGGCGGTGGTCTATACCGAGATGGTCAATGGCATCAGCGTGCTGGCGAGCAACGACCGGGCGCCGGCGCCGCTGCAGATTCTGCTGCCGCAACTGACCTCGGCGATGTGGTATTCGAGCTATCGACGCGAGTTTAACGATGCGGACCCGGGCGACGTGTTTACGTTTGCGGGCTGTGCAAAGTAGACGCTAGCGTTGGGAATCAGCTTGGCATAGCCGATGGAGAACCCGGATCTGGTCCCCTCCCCCTTGAGGGGAGGGTTAGGGTGGGGGGAACTTTCCGCAAGTGTGGCGCCGGGACGGGCGAAATCCAGTTCGTGGAGAATTCCCCCCACCCCCAACCCCTCCCCTCAAGGGGGAGGGGAGCCGATCCGGGCTCGCAAGAACCACGGCAAACCCGACTCAGCCTAGCCCAATGATTTCGGCTTTCGCCCCAGCGACGCCCCGTATAGGTATGGACTGTCATAGCTGCGCGGTGGTGCGATGAATTTTCCATGGTTTGAGTTTGCCGGGCTGATGCTGGCATTCGCCATCAATGCGGTCATTCCGGGCGCAGATTTCGCCATGGTGTTGCGGCAGTCGATCGCGCAGGACCGGCGGGCGGCCTTGTTCACCTCGGCGGGGATCGCGACCTCGATCCTCGTGCATGGCAGTTACACGCTGCTGGGCGTCGGCGTGATCGTGGGGCAGTCGCTGTTGCTGTTCAACATTCTGAAGTGGGCGGGGGCCGCTTATCTGGTGTGGCTGGCGATCGCGGCACTGCGCAGTCCGCCGCCGACGCCGCCAGTCATCGGCGACGAGAGCGAGGCGCGGCGCAGCGACTGGGCGGCGTTCGGGCTGGGATTTTTGACCAATCTGCTCAACCCCAAGGCGGTGCTGTTTTTCCTGGCGCTGTTCACCACACTGGTCTCGGCGCATACCGGCGGCGACATCAAGGTGTTCTATGTGCTGTGCATGAGCATGATGCTTTTTGCCTGGTTTGCACTGGTGTCGATCTTCTTTACGACCGCTAGTGTCAGACAGGGCTTTTTCCGTCTTGGCCGGTGGTTTAATCGTGTCACCGGCATTACATTCATCTTACTTGCCATTCGCGTAGCAGTGGCACAGCAGCACTAGGCAGTTTGGGGCTTTCCATCATGGCAGACGCGTTCGATCTCACCATCATCGGCTCGGGTCCGGGCGGCTATGTCGCGGCAATCCGCGCGGCCCAACTGGGGATGAAGGTTGCGGTGGTGGAGAAGTGGAGCACGCTGGGGGGCACGTGCCTGAATATCGGCTGCATTCCCTCCAAGGCGCTGCTGCATGCCAGCGAAATGTTTGAGGAAGCCGGCCACGGCTTCAAGGCGCTGGGCATCGATATTCCGGCGCCGGTGCTGAACCTGCCGCAGATGATGAACCACAAGATCGACACGGTGGCCGCCAATGTGGGCGGGGTGGATTATTTGTTCAAGAAGAACAAGATCACCACGTTCCGCGGCATCGGCACCATTGCGGCGCCGGGCAACGTATTCGTGACACCCGAGAATGGCGCACGCACGGAAATCGAAACTAAGAATATCGTCATCGCGTCGGGGTCGGTTTCGGCCAACCTGCCGGGCATCGAGATCGACGAAAAGCAGATCGTGACTTCGACCGGCGCGCTGAACCTGGACAAGGTGCCGAAGCGCCTACTGGTGATCGGCGCGGGCGTGATCGGGCTGGAGCTGGGCTCGGTCTGGGCGCGGCTGGGATCGCAGGTGACCGTGGTGGAATTCCTCGACCGGATTTTGCCGGGCATGGACAGCGAAGTAGCGCGGCAGTTCCAGCGCATGCTGCAAAAGCAGGGCATGGAATTCAAGCTGTCGAGCAAGGTTGCGGGCATCGATAAGCAGGATGATGGCTCGCTCAAGGTTCGGATCGAGCCGGCCAAGGGCGGCGACATGGAATTGCTGGATGCCGACGTGGCGCTGGTGGCGATCGGGCGCAAGCCGTTCACGGACGGGCTGGGGCTGGATATCGTCGGCGTGGCGCTGGACGAGCGCGGCCGGGTGCGCGTCGATGCGCAGTTCAAGACTTCGGTGGATGGCATCTATGCCATTGGCGATGTGATCGCCGGGCCGATGCTGGCGCACAAGGCCGAGGACGAGGGCATTGCGGTGGCCGAGATCCTCAACGGCCAGGCCGGGCATGTGAATTACGCGGCAATGCCGGCGGTGGTTTACACCAATCCGGAAATCGCCACTGTCGGCAAGACCGAGGACGAACTCAAGGCCGAGGGCATCAATTACAAGATCGGCAAGTTCCCCTTCACTGCCAATGGCCGCGCCAAGGCGATGCTGGCGACGCAGGGGTTCGTCAAGATTTTGGCGGATGTGGAGACCGACCGGGTGCTGGGGGCGCATATCGTGGGCAAGAATGCCGGCGAGATGATCCACGAACTGGTGGTGCTGATGGAGTTTTCGGGTTCGGCCGAGGATTTGTCGCGGACGACGCATGCGCATCCGACGCTGTCGGAAGCGGTGCGTGAGGCGGCGTTGTCGCTCGAGGACGGCGCGATCCATATTTGATGGTCTTCACCTCTCCCTTCGGAGGAGAGGTCGACCCTCTTGGGTCGGGTGAGGGGGCCTTTACTGGGTGAGGTGTGAGGGGAAGGCCCCCTCACCCGTCGCTGCGCGCCGACCTCTCCCCCAGAGGGAGAGGTGTAGAAGGGCGGCTTTTCTCGGCCCCGCATCTTCCATACCAGATTATCGCGGGGTAGAAGGGCGGGGCACGCGCTGAGGAGCTCCGCAATGACCACAGATTTTGAAATCCGCTTTGCCATCGACCCGGTCAGCGCCGCGACGATGAATACCGATGAGCTGCGCGAGCACTTTCTGATCGAGGAATTGTTCACGCTGGGCGGGGTCAACTGGACCTATTCGCACTATGACCGGCTGGCGATTGGCGGGGCGACGCCGGGTGGTGCGGCGCTGGCGCTGGAGGCGATCAAGCCGACGGGGACGGCCAATTTTCTTGACCGGCGCGAGCTGATTGCGGTCAATATTGGCGGGGCCGGGAGCATCAGCGTCGATGGTGCGAGCCACAAGCTGGCGGCGCGGGATATGCTCTATGTGGGCATGGGCGCCAAGGCGGTGAATTTTGCGTCGGATGATGCGGGTGAGCCGGCCAAGTTTTATCTCATCAGCGCGCCGGCCCATGCGAGCCATCCGACGAAGCTCATCAAAATCGAGGATGCCAAGCGGCTCGATCTGGGGAGCCAGGCGACGAGCAATGAGCGCTCGATTTTCCAGTTCATCCATCCCGAGGGCGCGAAAACCTGCCAATTGGTGGTGGGGATGACGACGCTGGCGGCGGGATCGGTGTGGAACACGATGCCGAGCCATTATCATGATCGGCGCAGCGAGGCGTATCTGTATTTCGACCTCGCCGAGGACGCGCGGGTGGTGCATCTGATGGGCGAATATGACGAGACGCGGCACCTGATGGTCAAGAACGAGGAGGCGGTTTTGTCGCCATCGTGGTCGATCCATTCGGGGGTGGGGACGGCGAGCTACACGTTCATCTGGGCGATGGCGGGCGACAATGTCGACTATACCGACGTTGACAAGGTGGCGATGGAAGAACTGCGCTGATGGACCTGTCGGCGTTCAGCCTCGAGGGCAAGACGGTGTTGGTGACGGGCGCCAATACCGGGATCGGGCAGGGGATTGCGCTGTCGATCGGTCGGGCCGGTGGGCTTGTGATTGGCGTTGGGCGGTCGTCGCTGGACGAGACGGCGGGACTGATGGCGGGGATCGGCGCGGAGTTTGTGCCGGTGAGCGCGGACCTGTCGAGCGGCGCGCCGGAGATGTTCGAGCTGGCCTGGGACGCGCATGGGCCGATCGATGGGCTGGTGAACAATGCCGGGATCATCAAACGCGTCGATGCGGTGGATTTTACCGAGGCTGATTGGGATGATGTGATGGACGTCAATCTCAAGGCTATGTTCTTTTTGTGCCAGGCGTTTGGGCGCAAAGTTCTGGACGCGGGACGGACGGGGAAGATCGTCAATATCGCGTCGATGCTGAGTTTTCAGGGCGGCATTCGGGTGGCGAGTTATACGGCATCCAAGCACGGTGTTTTGGGTGTTACACGGCTGCTGGCCAATGAATGGGCGGCGCGTGGGATCAATGCGAACGCCATCGCGCCGGGCTATATCGAGAGCAATAATACCACGGCCCTGCGGACGGATGCCGAGCGGTCGGCGGGGATTTTGGCGCGCATACCGGCGGGACGCTGGGGCGAGCCGAGCGATATTGGGGACGCTGCGGTGTTCCTGCTGTCGCGGGCGGCGGGATATATGCATGGCGCGGTAGTGCCGGTGGACGGGGGCTGGTTGGCGAGATGAGCATGGACAAGGTTTTTGCGCAGGCGGATGACGCTCAGTGGATCGAAGTGGCGCCGGGCAATCGGCGGCGGGTGCTGATCCATACGCCGGAGCTGATGCAGGTGGAGTTCGGGTTCGATGCGGGCGCGGTGGGTGCGCTGCACAGCCATCCGCATGTTCAGGTGAGCTATGTGGCCGAGGGGAGCTTTGAGGTCACCATCGATGGGGTAACCCAGGTGGTGGGGACCGGGGGGAGTTTCATCGTGCCCAGCGGGCTGGTGCATGGGGTGAAGGCGCTGGAGGCGGGGCGGCTGGTGGACGTGTTTACGCCGGCTAGGGCGGACTTTCTATAGACCGATCGTCTTTCGGGTGATGCCGGCCTGCAAATGGCACTCATCTGCGCTTCCGGTCCTCACGTGCCAGCGTACGCTCCGGTCCGGTTCTCGATGACCACCATTTTCGGCTCGGCCTGACCCGAAATACAACCTGTCTATGCGCTGAGCGAGTGGAGTGAATCCCCCTCACCCGGCCTCCGCTTCGCTCGGCCACCCTCTCCCCGATGGGGAGAGGAAATCGGAGGGCTCGATGCCTCGTTTCTTCTCCCCATCGGGAGAAGGAGGGCCGGATGAGGGGGAGCTACCCAATCTCATCGAGCAACGCCGCATAGGCCGCCTCATGGCGCCCGGCCCAATTTGCTTTTCCCGGCTCGGTCAGCCTGCCTCGTCTCGGCGGGATGTAACTGTAAATCCCGCGCACCGGTTCTTCGCGCCATTGCAGGTTGAACGCCGCGAATTTGGGGAAGAATTCCATATCGGAATAGGGCAGATGGTCGTGGACCCACCAGGCCATGGCTTCCCAATCGCCGGTGCGTTCGTAGTACGGGATGAAGCGGTTGACCACCACGCAGGCGGTGGCGCCCATGCGGCCGGCGGCGTCGCGGCGGTCCCAGATGTGGCCAGCATAGTTCTTCTCGTTGGTCGAGCAGTTCAGGTCATTTTCGTTGCCGAAGCGGTTGACCTCGGGGGAGCGGTAGGCCGAACGCACCGAGAGCCGACCGAAGCGCGCTTGCAGGGGTTCGAGCAGGGTTTCGCAGAGCACTTTGCCGGCGGCGATGGCCAAGTCCGGATCGTCGGGAAGGTTCAGGAAACCGTTGATGACGGCGATTTCGGAATAGAGAAAATCGCGCATGAAGAAGTTTTCCGACAGGCGGACGCGGCCGAGAGTTTCAAGGGCCTTGACGCTCTGGGGTTTTCGCATGACCAACTCCACTGGGGCTCGAACTCTCCATCGATAACGGAGGAGCGGCAACCCGGTTTCGACGGTGAGGGCGCGCATGCTGATCGTGATTTTCTATATCGCCATTACGGTCGAGGCGATGACGGCGGCGCTGGCGGCAGGGCGGCGCAAGATGGACTGGTTCGGGGTGTGCGTGCTGGCCTGCGTCACGGCGCTGGGCGGCGGGTCGGCGCGCGACATTATCCTCGGGCATTATCCGCTGAGCTGGGTGGCGAACCCTTATCTGCTGCTGCTCAGCTGCGGGGCGGCGCTGCTGACGATTGCGATAGCGCGGGTCGTACACCGGCTGCGCTGGCCGTTCCTGCTGCTCGATGCGCTGGGGCTGGTGGTGTTCTCGATCATCGGCTGCAATGTGGGCATGGAAATGGGGGTGAGCCCGGCTATCGTCATTGTCGCCGGCATGCTGACCGGGATCACCGGGGGGATTTTGCGCGACGTGTTGTGCAATGACGTGCCGCTGGTGTTCAGCGGCGAGCTTTACGCGACATGCTCGGCGGTGACGGGCGCGATCTACTACTTTGGCTTGCAGTGGGGCGGGCATGCCGATGTGATGATCGTGGTGGCGGGCGCGATTGGGTTTACCATGCGGGTGTTGGCCATCTTCTTCAAATGGGAGATGCCGCGCTTCGTCTACGACAAGGATTTGCGATGAAACCACAGCGGCTGGTTCTGTCGAGACAGGCCGGGTTCGATCTGCAGGGCAGTTCATTGGCGCTGAATGGCCTGCGGGCACAGAGCGTAGCGCGGCCGGGCAAGTGGGGCAATCCATTCACCATTGCGGAGGTGATGGCGGAACGGGGCGTGGGCAAGGACGCGGCGCAGGCCGAGGCAGTGGCGCGTTATGGGCGCTGGGTGAGCGGGACGCTGGAGCCGGAATTGTCCCAGGGGCCACCGCCGGACCTGGCGATTATCAAGGCGGAACTGGCGGGATGGAACCTGGCCTGCTGGTGCAAGGCGGGCACGCCATGCCATGCGGACAGGCTGATCGCATTGGCCAATGGCGAATAGCGCTTTATCAGCGGCGGTGGCTGTGGCAAAGCACTACCATACAAGTGCGGAGATTTGCTTTGCGGCAGACATGGCGTTGGTTCGGGCCAGCTGACATTACCTCGATTGATGATATCACGCAGGTCGGCGCGGTGGGCGTAGTCAGCGCCTTGCATCATGTCCCTAATGGGGTGGTGTGGAGCGCCGAGGAGATCGCCAAGCGGCATCGCGAAATCGGCACGCGCAAGGACGGCACAGCATCGGGCCTGACCTGGGACGTGGTGGAAAGCCTGCCTGTCACAGAGGACATGAAGAAGCAGAAGGGCGACTGGCGCGCCCATATCGAGAATTACAAGACCTCGATGCGCAACCTGCGCGACAGCGGCGTCGAGGTGATCTGCTACAATTTCATGCCGGTGCTGGACTGGACCCGCACCGACCTGCGCTGGAGCCTGCCCAATGGCGGCTCATGCATGCGCTTTGACATCAACGATTTCGCCGCATTCGATATCCATATTCTTGAGCGGGCGGGCGCCGGCGCCGATTACACCAATGCGATTGCGGACGAGGCCGGGCGGCGGTTTGGGGCGCTGGACGAGGCGGGCAAGAAGGCCCTGGCGCGCAATGTGACCATGGGGCTGCCGGGATCGACCGAGTCGATGTCGCTGGACGATGTGCGGCAGCATTTGAGCGAATATGACCGCATTTCGGCCGAGCGCCTGCGGGCCAATTTCGTGGATTTCCTCGAGGCGGTGGTGCCGACGGCGGAAGACCTGGGCGTGCGGCTGTGCTGCCATCCGGATGATCCCCCGTTCGCGCTGCTGGGCCTGCCGCGGGTGATGTCGACCGAGGCGGACTACAAGACCATGCTGGACGCGGTGGATAGCCCAGCCAATGGGATGACGCTGTGTTCGGGTTCGCTGGGCGCGCGGCCGGACAATGACCTGCCGGGCATGATGGAGCGGCTGGGCGACAGGGTGCATTTCCTGCACCTGCGCAACGTCAAGCGCGACAATGCCGATATGGTGGGCTCGTTCTACGAGGCCGAGCATCTGGGCGGCGATACCGATATGGTGGCGCTGGTGGCGGCCATCGTGCGCGAGGAAAAGAAGCGCAAGGCGGCGGGGCGGAGCGATCACACCATTCCGATGCGGCCGGACCACGGGCAGGATATTCTGGACGATCTGGGGCGGCGCTCTCAGCCGGGTTATCCGACGATCGGGCGGATGAAGGGGCTGGCGGAACTGCGCGGCGTGATGGCGGCGCTGGAGCATGGGACGTTGGGAGTCTAGGGGGTGTCGGACACATCCCGTAATCCACAGGCCATGGCGAGGTGGCTTCACTCTCCAGCCAATCCTTAACACGTTCTTAAAGGGCTGGGACCAATGTCGCGCCAAGCGAATGGCGAGACGGGCCTATGGGTGCATTGGCGAAATTTCGGCGGCTGATGAGCTGGCTTGCGGGCGCTGTCGCTCATGCGGCGACCCGGCTCGACAGGCGGCGGGCGCTGGTCGAGGAAATCGCGCGGCAGCGGACGACAATCGACAAGCTCGGGGCGGCCAAGGCGGCCGCTGAGCGCTCCAATGCGGCCAAGTCCGAATTCCTTGCCCAGATGAGCCGTGAAATGCGCGTTCCGCTCAATGGGCTGTTGAGCTATTCGCGGCAGCTTTTGGACAAGGCGGAGCTGGAGGGCAAGGGCGAGGCGGTGGCCGATCTGGAAAAGATCAGCGCCGCCGGGCAGCATGTGCTGGTTATGGTCAACGACATCCTGGATATTTCGAGGATCGAAGCGGGCAAGACCTGGCCGCATCTGCTCAATGTCGACAAAGGCCAGCAGGTGAGCGTCCCGATGGTGCTGCATCGCGGGCCGAGCCTCGACGAGCAGGCGTTTCTGGACGAAATCGACGCGGAAACCAGTGAGCCCAATGTGATGGCGGATGCGGTCGTCATTGACGATGGGCGCGAGCGGTTGCTGGTAGTCGACGATGACCGCAATTTTCTCGAGGTGGCGGAGCGGCTGCTGCTCAAGGAGGGCTATGTGCCGATCTGCACCGATGCGCCGCAATCGGCGCTGCAGATTGCGCGTACGATCAAGCCGACGGCGATTTTACTCGATATCCTGATGCCGGGTTTCGATGGCTGGGACGTGCTGGGGGCGCTGAAATCAGATCCGGCGACGGGCGCGATCCCGGTGTTCATGATCTCGATCGCGTCTGAGCGCAGGAGAGCGCTGGCGGCGGGCGCGGATGGCGTCGTGACGAAGCCGCTCGACGCAGCTCGCATAAAGGCGGCGATCACCGCTATCAAGGCGGCGCGGCAGCGGCGAGAGATTAACGCGCATTAACTACGATTGTCGCCGACCTGCCAACAAGTCCTGATCATTGTGCATACGCAATATTAAGCGCCCTACTGCATGGTTACTGCCATGAGTGTCCCGGGACTGTCAGTCATGCTTGGCTTGATTTCGTCGGTCAACGGAATGATCGATCGGCTGATCGGCGCCGATGATCTGGCAGCGCCGGTCCGCAACAGGCTGTTGCGGCAGCAATTGCGCTCGGTGGGCCAGGCGACGCCGGCGCTACTGGCGGGATCGCTGGTGGTCAGCGTAAGCTTCCTGGCGCTGACCTGGGGCACGGCGCGATTTGCGCCACTGCTGGCATGCCTTTTGGCGCTCAATCTGATCTATGGCACGGCCACGGTGATGGCGCGGCGATCGTCGGCGCCCACGACTTTGGGGTTCCCGGTCGGGGCGGTCGTCAAGGCCATGGGCTTCGCGATCGTGCTGGGCGCGCTGTGGGGCGCCACGCTCAATATCCTGCCGGTGGGCGACAGCGCTCTGGTGCGCAGCGCCGCCACGATTGGCGTCGGCGGGCTGATGTGCATCTCAATGATGGCAATGGTCAATTATCCGCAGGCCTTCATCGCCTTTACCGTGCCGCTGCTGGTGGGGGCATTCTGGTCCGTGGTCGGGCTGCACAGCACTGCCGACCTGTGGGTGCAGGGACCGCTGCTGGCGGGTTTTTCGATCCTGATGATGGTGATCGCGTTCCGCCATGCGCGCTCGTTCATTGATCATCGCGCCTCGGAAGCCCAGGTGCAGGAAAAGCGCCAGATTATTGGGCTGCTGCTGCGTGAATTCGAACAGAGCACGTCGGACTGGATCTGGGGCTTTGACGAGAGCGGGCGGATTAACAGGATTTCGGGCGGCTTCACGGCGGCGACCGGGGTGAACGAAGAGGCCTTGCTGGGCGCCGATTTCGTCTATTTCCTGGCCTGCATCACCCCGCCGGACGATCCGCTGATGGCGCAGGTCGAGTTCGACGTGGCGGACCGGCAGACCTTCCAGGATGTGGAATTGCGGGTGACGGCGGGCGGGCACGAATGCTGGTGGAACCTGACCGGCAAGCCGGCTTTTGATGATAATGGCGCTTACCTGGGCTATATCGGCACAGGTTCGGACGTCAGCGAGCGCAAGAGCGCCGAGCGGCGCATCACCAAGCTGGCGCATCACGATCCGATGACGGGGCTGCTCAACCGCACCAAGTTCACCGAACTGCTGAACCAGGCGGTAGCGCGGCTGGAGCGCTATGGCGCGCCGTTCTCGGTGCTGTATCTGGACCTGGACCAGTTCAAATCGGTCAATGATACGCGCGGTCACATGACCGGCGACAAGCTGCTGATCCAGGTGGCCAAGCGGGTGCTGCGCTCGGTGCGCGATACCGATGTGGTGGCGCGGCTGGGCGGCGACGAATTCGCCATCATCCTGCCCAATGACGCAATGGCGGAGAATGTCGCCATTGTGGCGACGCGGCTGCTCGAGGATGTGAAGAAGCCCTACGATATCGATGGCGAGTTCGTGTCGATCGGGGTCAGCATCGGCATTGCGCTGGCGCCGATGAACGGCACGCGACCGGACGAGATTTTGCGCCATGCCGATCTGGCGCTGTATCGCGCCAAGGCAGACGGGCGCAGCGTGTTCCGATTTTTCGAGAGCCAGATGGACAGCGAGGCGCGCGAGCGGCGCCTGCTGGAAGTCGAGCTGCGCGACGCCGTCAAGAACGACGAACTGGTGCTGCATTATCAGCCGCTGGTCTCGGCCGTGGATGCGCAGCCGACCGGATTCGAGGCGCTGGTGCGCTGGAACCACCCGATCCGCGGGCTGGTGCAACCGGCCGAGTTCATTCCCATCGCCGAGCAAACCAACCTGATTGTCGATATCGGCGACTGGACCATCCTGCAGGCGTGCATGGCGGCCGCGACCTGGCCCGATCACCTGACGGTGGCGGTCAACCTGTCGGCCAAGCACTTTCGCCAGTCGGACATTGCGCTGGTGGTGAAGAAAGCGCTGGCGGTCTCGGGCATCGCGCCGGCGCGGCTGGAGATCGAGATCACCGAGGGGCTGTTGATGGAGAACCTCGACGAAGTGACCGACAAGCTGGCGGAAATCCGCGCGCTCGGCGTCACTATCGCCATGGACGATTTCGGCACCGGCTATTCGAGCCTCAGCTATTTGCTGAAATTCCCGTTCGACAAGATCAAGATCGATCGTTCGTTCGTCGAGGCATCCAGCACCGATCCGGTGGCGCGCGATATCCTCAAGGCGATTGCGTCGCTGGGCAAGACGCTCAAGCTCAAGATTACGGCCGAGGGCGTCGAGACCAAGGAGCAGGCGGAGTTCCTCAGCGGGATCGCCTGTCACCAGTTGCAGGGGTTTTACTTTGCCCGGCCGCTGGATGCGGTCGAACTGCCGCTGTATTTGCTGACGACCGTGCCGACGCGGGCAAGGTTGGTGAAGGCGGAGGCTGAGGCGGTGCTGACGCGGGCGGCGGGGTGAGGCTTCTCACCTCTCCCTTTGGGGGAGAGGTCGGCGCGCAGCGCAGGGTGAGGGGGCCTTCCCCAAGCGCCTCACCCAGTAAAGGCCCCCTCACCCGACCCAAGAGGGTCGACCTCTCCCCCAAGGGAGAGGTGAAGGGGCACCGAGCTCAATCCTCTAGAAGATACCCGCCGGCTCTCGTCGGCAGCGGCTCCGTCCCCACGATCTTGGCGATGGAACTGCCGCGCTTGACGTACTTGGACGAGGCGCGGGAGAGGATGAGGCCGTCGGTGCCGGCCAGGATGGGGCGGCGGGCGAGGAAGGCGTCGGGGCCGTCCATGGCAATGAGATCGGCGACGGGCTGGCCCTTGGCGACGCGATCACCAAGCTCGACGTGATAGGCGAGCAGGCCGGGCGCATCGACGCGGAGGACTTCGGTGGCTTCGAAGGGAACTGGCGCTGGGGCAGGCTTTGGTCGCGGGCCGGGATCGGCGGCGATCAGGCCGCGGTCGGCCAAGAAATTGAACAAAGCCTGCGCGTCGGCACGGCCTATGGCGTCGAACACATCGGCCTGGCCGCGATATTCCAGGGTCGCGGTTTCCGAGGCCATGGAGATGGGGAAACCGGGATTGGCAGCCTGCGCCTTGCGGTAGAGCAAAGGCAGCACTTCATCGAACGAGCCGCCGCCGCTGTCCTCGGCGGTGAGGGTGGCCTCGGAGCCGAACCAGTCGGCGAGATCCTGCAGGCCGGGCATCAGTTCGGGCGAGGTAAAGATGTGTTTGAGGCTATCGTCGTCGCAATGCAGGTCGAGCACGATATCGGCGTCGTGAGCCGATTGCAGCGTGATCAGGCGAAGCTGCTGGGCCGCCGAAGTGGGGCGCTGGGCGGCGATGAAGGCGGCGACAGCGGCGCGGATAAGCTTGGTGTTGCTGGCGGCGTGGTTGGTCAGTTTGCCGGCAATTGCATCGGCGATGGCGGGATAGAGATCGGGCCAGCGGCGGTTGTAGTTGAGGCCGGTGCCGGTGTCGTAACGGCCGATATGGTGGCGCAGCGAGCCATTGGCGAGGCCGAGCGGATTGACCGAAGGGAAGACGACGAAGCGGGCCCGAAGTTTGTGGGCCGCATCGGCATCGCGCAGCATCGGGAGCAGGTGATGCAGCGCCATGGTGCCGGGCTGCTCGTCGGCATGGAGCGCGGCTTGCAGGTGCACCTTGATGGCCGCGTCGGCGGGGCCGGCGGTGTAGCTATAGAGCGTGGTGGCGGTGCCGGGGGCGTCGCCGATGAGGGTGGTCTGGTGCTGCGTGAAGGTCATAGCGATCTCTAATCGGCGATGGCGGCGAGTTTGTCGGCCATGGTCTGGGGCTTGTCGGTGCGGGTCGAGAACACCAGGGTGCAGAACACGCGCTCGACGCCAAGTTCGGTCAGCCGGGCGCAACAGGCTTCCACCACAGCGGTGACGGCGGCCATTTCGCCCTCGATATTGGTGCCGTTGGCATGCATGACATGGACGAGGCCTGAGGCCTCGATGATGTCGCGCACCTCGCGGATATAGCGCGAGACCGATGGCCCGACGCCCATCGGGACGATGCACAGATCGGCGATGATCTTCATGATGGGTCTACCTGATCCATTTGGGAGCGAAACGCATGCGCGGCTGCACCGGCATGTGACGCATCAGCCGTTTGTAGACCAGGCCGAAGAGGAAAAACACCACCAGCGAGACGGCGAGGAAATAGAGCGCCGCCACCGAGAAATGCAGGAACGTATTGTAGTCCTTTTCGAAGCGCGACTTGGCGGTGACCAGGAGGTCCATCTGGTTATCGATCACCGGCAGGGCGAAATAGACGATGGCGGTGGCGTGGAACAGGAACACCACTTCATTGGTGTAGGCCGGCCAGGCCAGCCGGATCATGTTGGGCCAGGTGACCGAGCGGAACTGTTGCCAGCGGCTCATGCCATAGGCGCGGGCGGCTTCGGTTTCTCCGCGCGGCACGGCGCGCAGGGCGCCATAGAAGATCTCAGCTGAATAGGCGGCGGTGTTGAGGATCAGCACGATGGGGCCGATGAACAGCGGGTGCAGGACCCAGCCGGAGACGCCCCAAGGCTTCCACAGGCTGATATTGAGCGATAGCGCCAGCGAATAGAACATGAAGAACTGGATGAACAGCGGCGAGCCGCGGAAGGCGTAGATATAGCCGCGCGACAGCCGCGAAATCCACGCATTGGGCGAGCCCTTGCCGAGTGCGAACAGCACGGCCAGCACGAAGCCGACGGGGATCGAGGCGGCGGCGAAATAGATGTTGAACAGGGCGGCGGGCGCGAAGGCGGCCAGTTCGTTGAGAAAAATATCCATCAGCGGCGGCTCTCGTCGAGAATGCCGCGACCGGCCCAGCGCATCAGGACGTTGAAGCCCTTTTCGGAGACCAGCGTCACCAGGATGTAGAACACGAACAGCACCAGGTAATAGCGCCAGCGCCAGTCGTCATGCACCAGGCCCACGCTCTTGAGGAAATTGGGCGCGCCGAGGCGATCGGCCCAGAGCACGATATCGGCGATCTGCAGCAGCGATAGCAAGGACGTCGCCTTGATGATGAGCATCCACACATTGGAGAGGCCGGGCAGGGCATAAACCCACATCTGGCGGATATGGATGCGCCACAGCACCTGGCTGGCACTCATCCCATAGGCGCGGGCGGCTTCGAGCTGGCCTTTGGGCACGGCGCGCAGGGCGCCGTGGATGACGTTGGTGGCGAAGGCGCCGTAGACAATGCCGAGCGAGACGCTGGCCATGACCAGATATTCGGGCGTGCTGAGCAGCCAGTTGGCAGCCTTGCAGGGGGGCCAGGCGGCGGATTGGGCGGCAATAGTTTCGGGAGTACAGACCTGGGTGGCCATGACCCATTCGACGCCCTGCTCGAACGCCAGCGGGAAGAAGATGAAGAACAGTACATCGGGCACGCCGCGTACGATCGAGGCATAGATGGTGCCGATCAGCCGCGCGGGGGGGAAGGTGGAATTCTTGAGGGTGGCGCCGATCAGCCCGAACGTCACCGCCAGGAGGCTGCCAAAGACGGCGGCGAAGACGGTGAACTGTAGGCTCGCGTACCAGGTCAGGTGCTTGCCATTGGTCAGATAGCCCAGCCAGAAGAGCACGTCGTCGCCGAGGCCATCGCGCATCCATTGGGGCAGGAAATCGAACATTGGGCGTGAGTTACCTGGGTTAGGTTAGTGAAAGCAGAGAGCGCCTCAAGGGCGCCGAAGGTATTCCC